>JAYVTB010000091.1:0-42956 GCA_043774805.1 Cyclobacteriaceae bacterium
GACGGATAAAATGAAAAAGGGCAAGGATGCCGAAGACATGGCTGCAGCGTTTTTAAAATCGCTCGGTTACGAAATTGTGCAGCGCAACTATCGTTACAAAACATCAGAGATTGATTTGATTGTGCGAAAAGATAAGTGGCTTGTTTTTGTGGAGGTGAAAATGCGCTCGTCAGATGCGTTTGGCTATCCCGAAGAATTTGTGGATTACAAGAAAGCCAAGAACATTGTATACGGTGCCGAGCAATACACCTATGAGAATAACTACAATGGAAATGTGCGCTACGATGTTGTCGCCATCAGCATGCGTAATGGGGTGCCTGATTTACGACACTTTGAAGATGCGTTCTATTGAATTTTTAGCCAGAGATTCACTGATTAAAAATACTTCTCTAAAATCTATGAAATCTGTGGCTATAATCGAATAGAAGTAATTTCAGCACTACTTAGAATAAACTTCTTTCCCCTTCTCATCCCACTCCTTCCGCACATAAGGTCGTGCTTCTTTATCGAATGGTTCTTTAGGATAGGTGACGATTTTTTTACGCTTTCCATTAGGATAATTTTCAACCCAGTCGTTTACGCGTTCTCCCCAATGATATTCGCCCTGCACAGCTATCTGGCCATTATCATGGAAAAAATAATAGAATCCTTCCTTTTCTCCATATTCGATTGGGGTGATTTCTTTTAGTTTTTTTCGGTCGTTGGGATCATAATAAGTCACCAATGATTCTTTGGGCCAGCCTTTATAATATTTCTCTTTATCCTCCACCAGGTTTTGCCGGTCGTATCGCATCCACCGGCCATGTTTGGTGCCCTTGAAGAAAATACCTTCTTCGAGCAGAACATCTCCCATCATTTTTTTATAAGGTCCATGCGCCAGCACTCCCTTTTTAGTATCAAATGCTGCGTTGCTTGTTTTGCGCAATTCCTTGCGGGTGAAATCATACCAGTAAACATCACGGGCAAAACCGGTAGGCACATCAGGTTTTTTTAATACGTAGAATAATTCAATCACCATTTTATCTCCAAAGCCTTTGCGTGTAAACCCTTTTTTGGTTTTGATACCGTAATAAACTTTGCGCTTGGGTTTTTTCTTTTTGGTAGGGATAGGCTCCTCATTTTGATCGAGCTCCAATAGAGTGAAAGGCTTGTCCGTATCAAACGTAAACTGTCCTTCCTGCACATTGGGTTTCTGCTGTGCCCAGGTGCTGATTGAAATGATTAGAAAAGGAAGAATGAAACTTCGTTTGATCATGATTTTGATAAACGAAGGTAGGGATAAAATATTACCTGAAATAAAGAATAGGCAGTAAGCAAAAAGCAGTAGGCAAATAAGTAACGGGTACCGTTTTGCCTACTGCCTACTTCGCTTTGCCTACTATTTTCCGAACCAGATAATCACCCTACCATTTCAACACTTCTCTTAATGAAGTTTGTCAGGTCAGCACCGGTAAGCATATTCTGCGAGAGGAGTGCCAGGTCATAAACTTGCTTTGCCAATTTGGTTTTATGCTCTTCTGTTTCTGCCTTCAAAATCTTTTGTACCAAGGCATGGTTTCCGTTGACCGCGACATTATAGCTGTCGGGCATATTGCCCATAAAACCATACATGCCACCGCCACCACCCGTGCGGCTCATGTCTTTCATTCTGCGCATCCACTCACTCATGGTGATGGTGACCGGCAGATCATCGAGGGAAAGGGATTCGATTGCCACCGTCATATTCTTGTTGTTGATGGCTGTTTCAAAAATCGTTTTCACGGATTCTTCTTCTTCCTTGCTGAGAACGCTGGGAACAGCATCGTTTTTGGCAATCAATTTATCAATCGTGTCGCTGTCTACACGCTTGAGTTGCGTCTTCTCTAATTTTTGCTCCAGGTGATTAATAAAGTGACTGTCGAGGGCACCGTCCATGATCAATACATCGAAGGCGCGGTTATTGGCTGCCTCAATGAATGCATGTTGCTTATTTACATCTGACGAATAGAGGTAAACTACATTTTTATCTTTATCGGTCTGATTAGGCTTCACCTTATCTTCATATTCTTTGAAGGTGAAATATTTTGCATCGGTGTTTTTCAATAAGGCAAACTCCTTTGCTTTTTCCGCAAACTTCTCATCGCTGATGATGCCGTATTTTACAAACACACTGATGTCATCCCATTTCTTTTCAAACTCACCACGGTCTTTGATAAACATATCCACCAGTTTGTCGGCCACCTTTTTGGTGATGTGTGAACTGATCTTCTTCACACTGGCATCGCTTTGCAAATAGCTACGTGATACGTTCAGAGGGATATCCGGTGAATCCAAAACACCATGCAATAACATTAAGAAATCAGGCACCACATCTTTCACCTCATCGGTAATGAATACCTGGCGGGAATACAATTGAATTTTATTGCGCTGGATTTCAAAATCATTCTTGATTTTAGGGAAGTATAACACCCCGGTAAGGTTGAATGGGTAGTCCACATTCAAATGAATCCAGAAAAGAGGATCTTCAGTGAAGGGATACAGTTCTTTGTAGAAGGCTAAGTAATCTTCATCTTTTAATTCCAGGGGAGCCTTCGTCCAGATGGGCGAAGTATTATTAATAATGCGATCGGAGGTTACCGTTTTATATTTCGGCTTATCATCTTTATCAACGCCATCTTCAACGCTGTCGTCCTTGGTTCCGAACTTGATTTCAACCGGCAAAAACTTGCAGTACTTTTCAAGAATCCCTTTCAAACGGAACTCATCTAAAAACTCTTCAGAATCGGCATTGATATGGAGAATCACATCCGTGCCACGTGTTTCTTTTTCAGCGTCAGATAATTCGAATTCTGTTGAGCCATCGCATTCCCAGCGTGCGGCATCGGTCCCTTCTTTATAGGATTTGGAAATCACCTCCACCTGATCGGCCACCATGAAGGAGGAATAGAAACCTAAACCAAATTTCCCGATAATGTCTTTGGCATCGGCTTTATCTTTAAACTTCTCTACAAACTCAGCGGCACCGGAGAAAGCAATCTGGTTGATGTATTTCTTAATTTCTTCCGCAGTCATTCCAAGACCCTTATCACTTACGGTGATGGTCTTTTTCTTTTTATCAAAGCTTACCTCGATTTTAAGATCACCCAGTTCGCCATTAAACTCGCCCATAGAAGCAAGCTTCTTGAGTTTTTGGGTAGCATCTACCGCATTGCTCACCAACTCACGCAAAAAGATTTCGTGGTCGGAATAGAGGAATTTCTTAATGATGGGGAAGATGTTCTCGGTATGAATGGATATCGATCCTTTTTCAGCTACTGTTGCCATAATTTTGTCAGATTTTATAAAGGAATAAGTACGTACACCCCAATGTCAAATGGTGTTCCAAAGTATCGTAAATGACAGGATGACAGCAGGTCTAATGTTTCCGGACCTCAGAAATTAATGATCTTCGTCCTCTGGGGTGGCAGCACTTTTATGACCAATGTCGATTTCTTCTCCATCTTTATTCAAAAAATGGAATTCAGTAATACCCAGCGAACTGTCCTTTACCAGGTTGATCCATTTCTTGTATTTAAAGTAAAGTCTCACTCGTTTGGAGATAATTCCTTTGGTATAGTAGGCGTATAAGAAAGGATGCAACGCCAGCACCAGGTTGCTCTCATTTTGCTTTATATAAAGGTGCTCAATATGCTGCTCGATCTGGTCGGTGATTAAAATGCTGGCTGAAATACTTCCTGTTCCATTGCAGGTAGGGCATACTTCTTTGGTGGCAATGTTCATCTGCGGGCGCACGCGTTCGCGGGTGATTTGCATCAAACCAAATTTAGAAAGAGGAAGTACTGTGTGCTTGGCACGATCCAGTTCCATTTCTTCCTTCATGGCATTGTAGACGACTCGCTTATTGTCTGCATTGCGCATATCAATAAAGTCTATTACGATAATGCCACCCATATCGCGCAGGCGAAGCTGACGGGCTACTTCTTTTGCTGCTTCAATATTTACCGACATCGCAGTGGTCTCCTGGTTTTCTTCGCGATTGGATTTGTTGCCACTATTTACGTCAATGACGTGCAGGGCCTCGGTATGCTCAATAATCAGATAGCCGCCACCTCTCAAACTTACCGTTTGACCAAAAGCTGACTTAATCTGCTTTTCAATACCGTAGTGTTCAAAGATCTTTGCCTTGCCAGTATAGAACTTGACGATTTTTTCCTTATCCGGTGCGTTTGTCTGTATGTAGTTCTTTACCTCTTCAAAAATCTTCTTGTCATCAACGTGAACATTATCGAAGGATTCGTTCAGTACATCTCTCAATACAGAAGAGGTTTTGCTCAACTCGCCAATCACTTTGTCGCGAGGGTTCCCCTCTATCATGCGGGTAACACCTTCTTCCCAGGTCTTAACCAGGTTGCGTAGGTCTTTGTCTAATTCAGCTACTTCTTTGCCTTCGGCAACAGTACGGATGATCACCCCGAAGTTTTCAGGTTTTATAGACTGAATAAGTCGTTGAAGACGCTTTCGCTCTTCGCTGCTGGAAATGCGCTTGGAAACATTCACCCCTGATGAAAAGGGAACCAATACCAGGTATCTGCCTGCTATGGATAACTCGCACGAAAGTCGCGGACCTTTGGTGGAAATAGGTTCTTTTACCACCTGCACCGGTAATAGCAGGTTTCGGGAAAGTTGCTGGCCTATTTTGCCATGCTTATCTATTTCTTTCTCGAGCTGGAATTTATCCAGTTTTCCCCCGGTGATCTTCTTAGCGCGAACAAGTTTGGTGAATTTTTGTAATGAACTGAATTTGGGTCCAAGGTCCAGATAGTGAAGGAAAGCATCCTTTTCGTATCCAATATCAATGAAAGCTGCATTCAGCCCCTGAACCACCTTTTTTACGGTGCCCAGATATATATCACCTACTGCAAACTTGCCTCCTCCCAGATCTTCATGGAACTCTACAAGTTGCTTGTCCTTAAGAAGGGCTATGCGACATCCGTCCTGAGTTGCACTAATAATTAGTTCATTACTCAAAACTTTAAAATTTAAACCGCCAAAGTATACTATATCAGAAGCATAGTTGGCGGTGATGTTTATTATTTCTTCTTATGTCTGTTCTTTCTCAAACGCTTCTTGCGTTTGTGAGTAGCCATTTTGTGTTTCTTTCTTTTCTTACCACTTGGCATAATACGTTTTGGTTTTGTCCGCCAACAGGCGAACGGGTTAAAAAATTATTTATTTCAAATCTTTCAGATATGAATCAGCGGTGGCCTGCACTGCCGGATCTTTATCTAATTGTTTCACTTTTTCAAATTGCTGGCGGGCTTTGTCCTTGTCGCCTTTATTCATGTAGGCAACTCCCAACAATAACTGTCCTTGCACATGATTAGGATTTACTGCCACTAATTTATCCATGTAGTCCACGGCCTTATCATATTGACCTGATTGAATGGAAAGCATCCCCAAATTAAAGAGTGCAAATTCATTCTTAGGATCCTCCTTCAGCACGTCTCTGAGCATTGAGATGCCTTGCATGGGCGATTTTGTGCTCATGTAGGTCATGGCCATTTTGCTTTTAACCTCCAGGTTTTTAGGCTCAGTCTCCAATACTTTGGTAAACCATTCCTGGGTTTTAAGGGCCAATTGTTTTTGCTTTTCAGGCTCCATGGCAAAGGTGTAGGCCTCATAATAGGCGTTGCCAGCCTTAAGAGAACTTTCTGTTGTGTTAAAGAACGTTGCTGCTTGCCCGGCATACCATGCTGCGCTGTCAAATTGACCCGCTTGTGTGTATAAACTTCGCAAAGAGTCGGCAAAGATAGCATTTTTTTGATCTGACTCGTCAGGGCTATATTTCAACCGAATGTTCTTAATGGACTCAGAAATGTTTGCCGGGATTTCACTGTGCCCTGCGGGCGAAGTAGTTGCTGCCGGAGCATCCTCTTTTAATTGACTCTCATTCTCCACTACCGCTTTTGGTAATAGAAATATGAGCCAAACTAAAGCGGCAGCTACGATAACTAAAATGATCCGGGTTTTTAACATGAGAGAAGGGTTGTTGGTTATTCGTTGTTCGTGATGGATCGAACAACTAACAACGATCAACGAAATTACTTTTCAGCCAACTGCTTTACCTTGTCGCTGTTCTTGATTTTGTTGATGAAAATCTTGGCTGGCTTAAAGCTGGGGATGTAATGCTCCTCGATCACAATGGCGGTATTGCGCGAAATATTCCGGGCAATTTTTTTCTTTCTTTTCTTATTGATAAAACTGCCAAACCCGCGAACGTAGATATTATGGCCGCCAGCCATATTCGATTTAACGATGTTAAAAAATGCTTCAACAGAAGCAGAAACATCTGCCTTGTCGATTCCTGTTTTTTCTGCGATTTGATTGATTACGTCTGCTTTGGTCACGGTGGTATCGTTTATATAGTGTAATGTTCAGTTATAAAAATTCAGGACGGCAAATTTAAACTCAGTTTGCTCAAACGCAAAATGAATTTATTGATAATCACCCACATGGATAATAATTCGAGGTCTGAATCCATAAACGTACGATGAATTGTAGTGTTTTTAAGACATTCGCACCCTTTGCGGGCTAAAACAGTGAACAAAACATTTTTTTCAAAAAAAATAATTTCCTGGTATGAGGAGAACAAGCGCGACCTTCCGTGGCGACTCACCCGCGATCCATACAAAATCTGGCTTTCCGAAATAATACTTCAGCAGACCCGCGTGGCACAGGGCTTACCTTACTATATCAGGTTTGTTGAAAATTTTCCCGATGTCATTTCCCTCGCCAATGCCAAAGAAGATCGTGTACTGAGATTGTGGCAAGGATTAGGTTATTATTCCCGGGCCAGGAACCTTCATGCGTGTGCAAAAAAAGTGAAAGAGGAATATTATGGAAGCTTTCCATCTACTTATGATGGATTAAAAAAACTTCCTGGCATTGGATCCTATACCGCTGCAGCCATTGCGTCTTTTGCATTTCGTGAGCCAGTGGCAGTGGTAGATGGAAATGTCTATCGTGTGTTGGCAAGAGTTTTTGGAGTAGATCTCGATATTTCTAGTAATGACGGCAAAGCATATTTTTTTGAGAAGGCCAATGAACTGCTTGATAAGGAACAGCCCGATTTATTTAACCAAGCGGTGATGGAGTTTGGAGCTTTGCGCTGCACTCCCAAAAATCCTAAGTGCGATTCATGTATTTTCATTAAAGCATGCATCGCTTATCAACATGAACAACAAAGCCTACTACCAGTGAAGTCAAAAAAGCACACTGTAAAGAAGCGATTTTTTACCTATGTTATCATGGAGCATCACGGGCGTTTGCTGATGAAGAAAAGAAAACACGATGATATCTGGAATGGCCTCTACGATTTTTTTCTGTTAGAAAGTCCTCGACAATTGAACCCTGAGAAGCTTTTGATGGAGATTAAAGAATTTAAAGGACTCATTCCGGAGGAAGTAAGCAAAGTTCATAAGCATATTTTATCGCACCAACATCTTATGACTCGCTTTGTGTGGATAAAACTGCCGGGTGAGCAAAGGTTAAAACCGTTTATGAAAAAGAATGAATTGACTTTTTACTCCAAAAAGCAAGTTGCGAATCTTCCCAAACCAACATTGGTGACGCGATTCCTGCATAACTGCAACTATTTAGACTAAGCAGCAGAATTTTAATAATTTTGTCATTACCTCAATTTATATAGTGTAATCAAACAATTAAATATATGTCAGGCGTAAACAAAGTAATCTTAGTAGGCAGACTGGGCAAAGACCCGGAAGTGAGAAATCTCGAAAACGGTACATCCGTAGCAAACTTTACAATTGCAACTTCTGAAACATATAAAGACAAGACAACGGGAGATAAGAAAGAAATTACGGAGTGGCATAATATTGTGTTGTGGAGAGGGCTTGCTGAAATAGCCGCCAAGTATCTTCATAAAGGTGACATGATTTACATTGAAGGAAAGCTGCGCACACGCAGTTGGGAAAAGGAAGGAGTGACACGTTACACTACAGAAATTGTTGGAGATAATATGACCATGCTCAGTACTCAGCGCTCAGGTGGAGGGAATACGGCAAGCAACACAGAACGCTCTTCGACACCATCGTACAGTAGTACCGAAGTTCCCGGAAATTCTACTGACGATCTTCCTTTCTGATGATTCATAAATTCTTTCAAAACCTGCGCTTCTTATCAGCACTTGGAAAATGGAGCGCAGGTTTTTTTCTGATCACTATTTTCTTCGCATCGTGCACACGGGATTATCAACCCAAGCCGAAGGGATATAACCGATTGACGTTGCCACCCCTACAGTATCAATTATCACCAGATAGTCTCCCTTATCAATTTGAATACTCAACACACGCCCGCTTGCTGCGCGATTCCTCCTGGTTTAGTGAAAAACATTGGGTGGAAATTTATTATCCTGAATTGAAAGCAAACATTCACATTACATATAAAAAATTAAATAATAGGGAAGATTTTTTAAAGGAGTTGTTGGATGATTCATACAATCTCACCGCCAAGCAACAAATCAAGGCTTCAGGTATTGATGAAGTAGTTACGGTAACACCCAGTGGCAAAACAGCTGTAATTGCTGAGATATCCGGAGAAGTACCCAGCCAGTTTCAATTTACCATGACGGATTCGACAAGAAATTTTTTGAGAGGCGCGCTGTACTTCAACATGCGTGTGCAAAATGATTCACTCGCACCATCCATTGACTTTATGAAGAAAGAGACACTTCATTTTATCAATACATTGCAGTGGAAGAATTGATCATATCGTATTGGAATGAATCTCAATGGAAAGGATCTGTTTAAAGAGTAATGGCAAGCTTCTTCGACACCTCTCTTGAATTTCTGAAAGGCGTAGGTCCACAAAGGGCAGCGCTGCTTCAAAAGGAATTGAAACTGTTTACGTTTGGTGATCTCATACAATACTATCCGTTCCGTCATGAAGATCGAACTCAATTTTATACCATCAGCCAGGTTAATGACCTTATGCCTCATGTACAAGTAAAAGGGAAGGTCACTGATTTTGAATTTATCGGGTTAGGGTTTAAGAAAAGATTGGTAGGACATTTTACCGATGGCACCGGAGAGCTCGAATTGGTATGGTTTCAGGGGATTCCATGGGTCACAAAAAAGATACAGCCTAATGTTGAATATGTGGTGTTTGGCAAACCCAATCGCTATGGCAAAACACTTTCTATTGCCCACCCGGAAATAGAACCACTCACTACCAAAAATGAAAAGGGTGGATTTCTGCAGCCGGTATATCCGGTAACAGAGAAGTTAAAAGCCCGCTACATCGACAGTAAATTTATTGCAAAGCTTCAGCAAGAGATATTGCAAGTCGCACAAAATCACGTACGCGAAACATTGCCCCCAACCATTCTTCAAAAGCAAAATTTAATCGGGAAGAAGGATGCACTTTATGCTATTCACATTCCTAAAAGTCATGAGCAACTCGCGGCCGCGCGCCATCGCCTGAAGTTTGAAGAACTCTTCTACATTCAACTACGACTGCTTAAAATGAAAGTGGTGCGGCAAGAAAAATTCAAAGGCATCGTGTTTAGTGATACCGCTATTCTTACAAAATTCTATAAAGACCATCTGCCGTTCGATCTTACCGAAGCACAAAAGCGTGTGGTGCGTGAAATTTATGCTGACATGAAAAGTGGCAAACAGATGAACCGTTTGCTGCAAGGTGATGTGGGAAGCGGAAAAACTATTGTAGGATTTATCTGCATGTTGTTGGTAGTTGGCAGTGACGCACAAGCGGCCTTGATGGCACCCACTGAAATTTTAGCCCAGCAACATTTTAAGAATCTAAAAAAGTTTGCTGACCTGATGGGCATATCTATCGCACTGCTTACGGGTTCCGTAAAGAAAAGTCAGCGGAAGCCCATTCATGAGGGACTCGAAAACGGATCTCTCAAAATTTTGGTTGGCACCCATGCATTGCTGGAAGAGGAAGTGAAGTTTAATAAACTGGGGTTGGCTATCATTGATGAACAGCATCGTTTTGGCGTTGCACAGCGATCGAAGCTCTGGCAAAAAAATGCAGATGTATATCCGCATGTGCTGGTGATGACCGCCACACCCATTCCACGCACACTTGCTATGACGTTGTATGGCGATCTTGAAATTTCTGTGATTGATGAATTGCCCAAAGGGCGCAAGCCGATTATAACCACGCACCGTTACGACTCACATCGGTTGCAGGTAAATGGCTTTTTGAAAACGCAGATCGATGCAGGCCGGCAAGTGTACGAAGTGTATCCACTTATTGAAGAGTCAGAAAAACTGGATCTCAAACATTTGATGGATGGATATGAAAGTATCAGTCGTGCGTTTCCGGATGTGGCGATCAGTATTTTGCACGGACAAATGAAGCCCGAAGCAAAAGACTTTGAGATGTCTCGATTTGTAAAAGGAGAAACGAAAATCATGGTGGCCACTACCGTGATCGAAGTGGGTGTAGATGTGCCCAATGCTTCCGTGATGGTGATTGAAAGTGCCGAGCGTTTTGGATTATCCCAACTGCATCAATTAAGAGGAAGAGTGGGGCGCGGGGCCGAGCAATCCTATTGTATTTTAATGTCTGGTAATAAGCTAAGCGCGGACTCTAAAATTCGTATCGAGACCATGGTAAAGACGAACAATGGGTTTGAAATATCTGAGACGGATTTGAAACTTCGCGGGCCAGGAGATTTAATGGGCACGCAACAAAGCGGTGCACTTGATCTATTAATTGCCGATCTCGGTAAAGACGGAGACCTGCTAAAAGTAGCGCGCGAAGAGGCGCAGGTAATCCTGCAAGAAGACCCCACTCTTGAAAAACCGGAAAACAAAACTATTCGTCTGCAGGTTGAATCAGCGAAAAAATCTGCTGTTAACTGGAGCCGGATAAGTTGATGTGATTAAGGTTGTTTTTTATTCTTACTTAATCGTCTAAATTTGGTTTTGTTGATGAGCAGAAGACTCTTTCTCTTTAGTCTGTTGGCAATAATCTGTTCGGACCTAATCGCCCAAAGGGGTAACTTTTTTCTTTCGCACTATTCGCCTTCTGACGAACGTATTGACTTTCGGAGCCATGATATGGTTCAGGATATTCATGGTGAACTCTATTTTGCTAATCGGGCCGGTGTTCTGGAGTTTGATGGATTCAACTGGAATGTTGTCTCAGTGCCAGGAGCAGTTTACACACTCGTGTCACATGGCAACGATCTCCTGATCGGTGGATTAACCGGTGCGGGAAAACTAAATGGTAAAATCCAAAGTCCACGATCGTATGAAATGTTTTCGGCAGCTCCTGGAATTTTTTCCAGCGCTCAACGTAATGACAAAACCTACTTTTGCAGCGAAGATCAATTACTGATTTATTCTCTCAGCGCGCAAAAACCAGAATCCACCATTGCGATCAATTCATCTACCGGAAACCTGACTGGAGTATTCAATCTCGGTGATGACGTAGTAGTGACCACTGAAAAGAATGGACTATTTAAAGTTCAGGACAGTACATTGGTTCCGCATAGTTTTGAATTAAACAACCTGATTTTCTCTATACCCTCTCCTTCACAGAAAGATTTTTTAATTGGCACGAGAGATAATCGCATATATATACTCAGGGGAAAGGAGTTGAAGGAGGTAGTCCTTCAACAACCTGACTTTCTTAACCGTCATATATTGTCAGACGGAGTGTGGGTATCGGAAGAAATGCTGGCGATAGGAACACTTCGGGGTGGAGTCATTTTTATCAATGTAAAAACAGGTGCTACGGAAGGCATCGTAGATTATGCCAATGGATTACCTGATAACGAAGTATTCAGTCTCATGGCCGATAAAAATGAAGGAGTGTGGGTGGCGCATGAATATGGATTTACGCGCATTGCAACCAATTTGCCATTTCGTTCCTTTCATAATTATCCAGGCTTGCAGGGAAACCTGCTTTGTATGCGCGCCTATCAGGATAAGATTTATGTAGGCACTTCACTAGGTCTGTTCTTACTGACGCAAAAAGCAAATTCATTTGAATATGTAAGAGTCACCCGAATTGAAGAAAAAATAAATCAGGTTTTGGAAATGAACGGTTCCTTGTTTGCTTATGGGACGGGAGGGGTGTATGAGGTAAATGGGCAAACAGCAAAGTCAATCATCAAAGAACCAGTGCGTCATGTGTTTCCCTCAGTATCACTGAACCAGATTTTGGTGAGCACCTTTACTGATCAGCTGCGAACCTTCCTTCCATCGAAGGGAGGATGGACAGAAACCCACTTACTGGATTCAGTGGATAATCGCTTCACTTACATATTTGAGGATAACCTCAAAAATATATGGTTGTGTGGTAGCACCCTGATATATAAAGTGGAAACCATTGACAGCCAAGTGCTCGACATCATTAAATATCCAATTCAAAATCCGACTGTGGATGAAGTGTTGGGCCTGGCCCTGGGCAGCGAAGTATACGTGGTTTCATCGGGAGAGTTTAAGCACTTCAATGGGTCAGAATTTGTGAAGTATGATTCGCTTTCCGGGGGTCATCGCTATTTTGCCTCGGCCGGTAATTTTTGGTTTAATGATGGAACAAAGTGGCGCACCGCAGATCGCAAACTTCAATCCATGAAACTGGAGTGGTTAGGAATATTTCCTAACCTGCGATTTTTATCACCCGATGGTAAGAGCAATGGCCTATGGGCCATTACCGATAAAAACGAGTTGTACAAATTCAATAATGAGCAAACCGATTCCAGCGAATCATTATACCCTTTATACCTGAGAGAAGTACGCGGCACCGATATCAATTTGGCCAGTAAAGTAGAAATCGAACAATCAGAAGGGGCTTTCACATTTGAATTTATTCGCCCTGACTATGTTGGCACTCACGATAATCAGTATCGCTATCAGCTAAAGGGCCTTAACAAGCAGTGGTCACCATGGTCGGCTTCGAATAATATTATCAATTTTTCATTCTTGCCAGCAGGGACTTATCAGTTAATTGTTCAGTCGAAAAATGCCTTAGGTACTCTGTCTGGAGTCGAGGAAGTAAAGTTTCAAGTGCTGGCTCCCTACTGGAAGCGCTGGTGGTTTTATGCACTCGAGTTTGTGATCTTTAGTTTCTTGGTTGCGTTGTCCATTCACCTGGCAAGGGGTGACACCAGATACCGATACTTAAGTGAGATACTGACAATACTTACTGTAATTATGCTCATTCAGTTTATTCAAAGCACCATTGCTTCTTTGATTAATATAAAAAGTTCTCCTGTAATTGATTTCTTCCTACAGGTGAGTATTGCCTTATTGGTTTTGCCGATAGAGATAATGGCCCGCAAGACCATGCAAAAAATTGTTAACAAGGATTCGGCTCAGCGGCTGTTCAGTGAGCCGAAGGATTAAAAATGACGAAGATGATTTCCGTATTAAGAAAATCATTAATTTCACCAACCCCAAAATCACATTATGAAGATAATATCAGCAGCATTTCTCCTTTCATTTTTTATTTGGTCCTGTGCCACCAAACCAGAAACCAAATCATTGGCCGAGCAAAATCCAGCCATGGAAGGTTTTGATCTGACTGGTTCTGATCCTTCCGCCATTCAATTGGCCGATAGCATCATGCATGCCATGGGCGGTCGCGAAAATTGGGATAAAACCCATTTTATTTCGTGGACCTTTTTTGGTCGCAGGGATTTGGTCTGGGATAAATACACAGGTCGTGTTCGGATTGAAAGCAAATCTGATAGTACCACCTACCTGGTAAATGTAAATACGGGTGAAGGCAGGGTGAAAATCAAAGACACTGAAATCACGGAGCCAGATAGTTTAAGAAAACTGCTCGATAAGGCAAAAAGTATGTGGATCAACGACTCCTATTGGCTGGTGATGCCATTCAAATTAAAAGACACTGGAGTCACTCTTAAATATATGGGAGAAGACACGTTGAAGGGGATTCGATTCAACACGCTGGTTCTTACATTTAAAGAAGTGGGAGTAACGCCACAAAACAAATACAAGTTATACGTTGATATCACCGACAAGCTGGTACGTAACTGGGCGTATTATTCAAATGCTTCTCAGGATACGGCCAACTTCCTCAGGCCTTGGGATAACTACCAGAAGCATGGAAATATCCTTCTGTCGGCCGATCGGTCTGATAAAGGCG
Organism: Cyclobacteriaceae bacterium; assembly: GCA_043774805.1. Taxonomy (GTDB): domain Bacteria; phylum Bacteroidota; class Bacteroidia; order Cytophagales; family Cyclobacteriaceae; genus ELB16-189. The sequence goes on from JAYVTB010000091.1 coordinate 14,152, forward strand.
GACCATCCAACGCTAAAGTGGATGAAACATTGCCCGATTCCTTATTCACTGAATTTTAATCTAACTGTTCTATGCTATTAAATCTCGAAACCGTTCCTCCTTTCTACAAGAATTATGTAAAACAAATTGAGGATACGGATCTGTTGCAGGCACTCCGTATATCCGGTCACCGAGCACTGGAGTTGGTTCATTCCATTCCTGAGGGAAAAGAAGACTATCGTTATGCCGATGGAAAATGGACGATTCGTGAACTTCTTTGTCACATGATTGATGCAGAACGAATATTCAACTACCGTGCTTTACGATTTGCGCGCAACGACAAAACTCCTTTGTCAGGGTTCGAAGAAAAAGACTATGCACCAGAGGCCAATGCATCAGGCCGCAGCATTCAAAAAATAGCTGCAGAAATGGCTCACCTTCGATCAGCCACCATCGATTTGTTTGAAGGATTTACCCCCGAGATGCTTATCCGAAAAGGCACTGCCAATAAAAATGAACTCTCGGTAATCGTCCTGGGCTTTATCATTGCCGGTCATGAAACACACCACTGTAATATTCTGAAAGAGCGGTATCTTTCGGGCAAATGAGGAGAGTAGGTTATTGTTGTATCTTATTGCTGATCGGGCTTGGGTGTTCACCTAAGCGATACGTGACCAAAGAAGTAATCCGGCTGGAAGAAGAATTAAAGGAACACACCGGATTTTTGTTGTACGATCCTGTTTCCGGGAAGAACTTAATTGAGCATCAGTCCGACCGGTATTTTACTCCGGCCTCCAACACAAAGATTTTTACTTTTTATTCATCCATCAAATTGTTGGGCGACTCTGCCGTATCAATAAAGTATGTGCAACTGGGAGATTCATTGATTTTTTGGGGAGCAGGAGATGCCTCGTTTTTATATGCGAACACGTATAACAATCACAGGCTTTATAATTTTCTTTCAAACGCAACGGGAAGGCTTTTCTTTTCTTCATCCAATTTTCAAACTGAAACGATGGGCCCTGGCTGGGCATGGGATGATTATCCCTACTACTATTCTGCAGAGAGAACTCCATTGCCCATCTATGGCAATCTGGTCAACATCAAAAAAGACGCTGACAAATTTTACTTTACCCCATCCTATTTTCAACTCCACTTTGCAGCTGCTGCTGAGCCTCGTGGTGACGAAGTAATTTTACGTGATATAGACTCGAATCAGCTTACTTATTATCCCGGAAAGGCAAAGAGAAAATCCTGGAATATTCCCTTTCGGTATAGTGATGATCTAGTGGCTGAATTACTAACGGATACGCTCAGGAGGAAAGTAGAGTTAATTGATAAAACGCTACCCGCTGGCGCTAAAGTATTTCGTTCGATGCCAGTGGATACGTTGTTGCGTGTGATGATGCACGACAGCGATAATTTTATTGCCGAACAATTATTGTTGCAATGTGCAGCGATGGTGAGCGATACCTTAAGGCCTGAGATTGCCATTGCTTATGCGAAGAAAAATTTTCTTTCCGATCTGCCTGATGATCCTCAGTGGGTAGATGGCTCGGGCCTGTCGCGCTATAATTTATTTACTCCTCGCTCGATTGTTAAGCTATGGGATAAAATTTATAAGGAAGTTCCACAACAGCGACTCTTTCCGTTATTGGCAACCGGAGGTAGAAGCGGTACACTTAAAAATAGTTATAAAGCAGATAAGCCTTATATCTACGGCAAGACAGGCACGCTCAGTAACAATCATACCCTAAGTGGATATTTGCTTACGCGCAAAGGACGTGTCTTGATTTTCAGCATCATGAATAATAATTATATTGTGCCCACTGGTGATGTGCGTAAACGCATGGAAAAAATTCTTTACACCATTCATGAACGTTATTAACTACTTTTTTTTAAAATGAGAAAAACGGGATTCATACTTACGTTACTATTTATCACTTTCTATTCTATTGGACAACCCATCGATTCACTTAATATTAAAATTGGCCAGATGATTTTGATTGGCGTGCCTAAAGCCGAATTAGATGAACTTGTTCTGGATGAAGTGAGAAGCGGAAAAGTAGGAGCCTTGATTTTCTTTGAGAAAAATATCCCAAACCGCCCTAATGCTTTTGCGAGTGTGAAGAAGATGACCTGGACGTATCAGCATGCCGCTCCGATTCCATTATTCATATGCATTGATCAGGAAGGGGGAAAAGTAAATCGTCTGAAAGAAAAATATGGATTCACCAGATCAATTACCGCTGCTTCTATAGGAAAATATGGCTCGATGGATTCTGTACGCTTTTATGCTGAAGCAACGGCAGCAACACTCGCTGGTCTTGGCTTCAATGTAAATTTTGCGCCAACAGTGGATTTGGCAATTAACAAAGACAACGCGGTAATTGCGAAACCGGAACGTGCTTATTCCAGCAATGAAGACACCGTGGTGATGATGGCACGAGAAGTAATCAAAGAACACAGGAAATTTGGAGTGATTACCGCGCTAAAGCATTTTCCCGGGCACGGAAGTTCAAAAGATGATACACACGTTGGTGTAGCAGATGTAACCAATACCTGGAGCGAACGTGAGCTCGAACCTTTCAAGAGACTGATAAAAGAAGGGTATGCGGATGGCGTAATGACTTCGCATATCGTGAATAAAAATCTCGATGCGAAAGGTTATCCTGGCACGTTATCAAAAGATATTTTGGATGGAATACTGCGTAAGAAACTGGGTTATAATGGCGTGGTTTTTTCGGACGACATGCAGATGCACGCGATTTCAAAAAATTACGGACTGGAAGAAACTATTCGGTTGGCCATTAATGCTGGTGTTGACGTCATGTGTTTCTCCAACAATATCCAGGGAAGCGATGTACGCACGGTAGATATCGTGCATGGCATGATCAGGCAAATGGTGGCCAAGGGTGAAATCACACCAAAACGTATTGACGAATCTTATAGGCGAATCATTCAGTTGAAGAGTAAACTCAATGCAGAAGAAACAGACAAGTACAAGACAGAGATCGCCCAATTACAGAATGAAGTGGCGACCCTTAATGAGAAAGTAAAATCGGCAGAGGCAAAGAATGAACCAGTGAAGGAGTCGAGGAAAAGCAAGAGACAAAAAAGGAAATCTAAAAGTTAGCGTAGCATGAAAAATACATTGATCGGAATTCTGCTTATTATATCGGTGGGTTCGTTGACATTTGGATACATTCAAAAAGGTAAATTGGACGAAGCGCAGCGCATTTGTGCGTCCGAAAAGGTAGAGTTGCAAAAACTGGCTCAGCAACAGCAACTGGAAGCAAAGGAATTTCAAAAGATGGCAGCGCTTGCTCATCAGGAAGCAGAAGTGCAACGTACTATTTGTGAGGAGCAATTGAAGGCGTTAAAGAAATAATTCGATAACTTCAAGATCAGAATGAAGTATTGATCTATAGCAGAACCAAATCGTTATGGTATATAAAATTTGGGAAGCCAGTGAACCAACGGTTCCAATTATTGTAAGCGTACCTCATCGTGGCAGTGTTTTTCCAGATGAGGTCAAGGATGAGTACAAACCAGCCTTGATCAAGTCTCCTGATGACACCGACTGGTTTGTAGATAAGCTGTATGATTTTGTCCCTGCCATGGGCATCACCATGATCTCTGCTAATTACAGTCGATGGGTAATTGATTTGAATCGCGACCCAAACAGTAAGCCCCTCTATACTGATGGAAGAATCATTACAGCACTTTGCCCCGCCACTAATTTTCTAGGCGAGTCCATTTATAAAGATGAACGAGCTGAAGTTGAACTACCTGAGGTGAAGCGAAGGGTAGAGTTGTATTACAAGCCGTATCATCAACAATTAGAAAAATTACTTACAGAAACGAAGAAAAAATTTGGTAAGGTATTGTTGTGGGACAGTCATTCCATACGCCAATATGTGCCGACTATTTATAGAGAGAAATTTCCTGATTTGATTTTAGGCGATGCAGACTCCACTTCGGCTTCTCCGGGTTTGATTGAAGCTGCGCTCGGCACACTCGATCATGATTCATATTCGGTGAGCCATAACCATCCTTTCAAGGGGGGCTATATCACCCGGCATTATGGTAAGCCTGATTCTCACCAGCATGCATTGCAACTGGAGATGAGCAAAGTGAATTATATGGATGATGCACAAATCAAGTATGATAAAGTCCGTTCAGATAAAATGAGAAAGTTGTTGAAGAGTGTATTCGCGAAATTGATTGAACAGCTCGCGTAATTGTTTATCTCGAGATTTGGCTTTAATTAAATTAATTAGTTTTCTAAGCTCCGTAGGAGCTACCTGCAAATGAACCCACAACTAAAATTTTATCTCTTCACCTCTCTCCTCCAAAAGGAAGGCTGGCTTATTCCTGCTTACGTGGGCGTAGATGAAAGTGGAGTTATTCAATATATAAGTAAAGAAGCGCCAACAGAAGCTACCGCTGTGGAAGTTGTGCAAGGTTTAGCTCTACCTGGTTTTCAAAATGCACACTCGCATGCGTTTCAATATGCAATGGCTGGACTTGCTGAAAATCATCCTATAGGTACAGATGATGATTTCTGGACCTGGCGCGAGGCCATGTATCACTGTGCCTTATCCATCAACCCCGATCAGGCGGAAGCAATCGCTGCTATATTATATGCTGAAATGCTTCGTGTTGGCTACACACAGGTAGCCGAATTTCATTACCTGCATCATGATAAAGAGGGTAAACCATATGCTCATCTTGCCGAGATGGGTGAGCGTATCGTGGCGGCAGCAAAAAGTGCTGGAATAAAAATCACTCTGGTTCCTGTCTTCTATCAAAAAGGCAGCTTCGGACTTGACCCTCAGCCACGACAAAGAAGATTTATCTCTAAAACAATAGATGATTACTTCAAACTCTTTGAAGCGTCAAAATCGACAATTAAAAATTATAACAACGCGTCATTAGGGTTTAGTGTGCATTCACTTCGTGCTGTGGATCTGGAAGACGTGAAAACAACTTTTCAGCAGGGGCCAAAAGATTTGCCGTTTCATATTCATGTGTCGGAGCAAAAGAAAGAAGTGGCGGATTGTTTAGCGTATTGCGGCACACGACCGATGCAGTGGCTCTTTGATAATTTACCTGTAGACGATCGGTTTCACCTCGTTCATTCAACGCACCTGAATGATAATGAACTTCATCTCCTTGCAAAATCCGGAGCGAATGTAGTACTGTGTCCATCTACTGAAGGAAACCTTGGAGATGGAATTTTCAGAATGAAGGAGTATGTAAGAATGGGTGGACGTTGGTGTATAGGCACGGACAGTCATATCGGTTTAAATCCACTCGAAGAATTTCGTATGATTGATTATCGTCAGCGATTGGTGACCAACCACCGAAATACGTTTGAAGGTGATGCGGCTTCCTATATGGTCAATGAAGAGATTGAATCAGGCAGAAGGGCAATGGGCATTAAGCAACGTAATCACTTTGAAATTGGAAAGCCTTTTGATGCTATCGTGTATAATTCACAATCTCATCTTCTTGCGGAAACATCACAAAAGAACCGGTTAGCCACGCTATTATACACTTCTGATCCCAGTCGCGTGATGGGCACCATCGTGGATGGAAAATGGGTGGTGAAGAATCAACATCATATCAATGGTTATTCTATTAAAGCCGCTTTCACCAAAGCGATGAGAGAGTTAAAAATCCGATAAGGCCGAAATAATTATCATAGTTTCTTTTATCAGTTTTCGTTAAATAGGGAACAGAAACTTAATCTTTTCCTATGAAGAAAATATACTACCTGCTGATAGCGGTTTGCCTTTTCGCTACACACGTCAGCGCACAAAAATCAAAAGTAAAGACGGAGCCGCAACCAACTGCTGCTTTTGATGCAGCTAAATACAGTGGCCTCAAGTGGCGTAACATCGGCCCTTTCCGTGGTGGTCGGGCTAATGCCATTGCGGGTGATCCCACTAACTCCAGTGTTTATTATGTAGGATACACCGGTGGAGGCATTGGAAAGACGGACGATGGTGGCATCACGTGGAAAAATATTTCTGATGGATTTTTTAAAGTAGGGTCAATCGGTGAAATCGCCATCTGCGAATCAGATCCAAATGTAATTTATGTGGGAAGCGGAGAACATGCCGTGCGCGGTGTGATGACTTCCTATGGTGATGGCGTTTACAAATCTACCGATGCCGGAAAAACCTGGAAGAACATTGGCCTTGAGAAGACGAGGCACATTTCTGATATCGCCATTCATCCTAATAATCCGGATGTGGTATTGGTGGCAGCGCAAGGCGCAGTACATGGCCCCAGTGCTGACAGGGGAATTTATAAATCCATTGACGGTGGCGTCACCTGGAAGAAGACGTTGTATGTAGATGAAAATACCGGTGTGGTTTCGATGAGCATGGATATAACCAATCCAAGAATCATCTATGCCGCCACCTGGCAACACAGACGCTATCCATGGAAAGTAGAAAGTGGTGGTCCTGGTTGTGCCATCTGGAAATCAACCGATGGTGGTGAAACCTGGAATAAAATTAATGATGGCCTTCCGAAAGAATTGGGAAAAATTGGTGTGAGCGTTTCACGGGCTAATCCAAATCGTGTCTATGCAATTATTGAAGCTGAAAAATCAAAAGCAGGTTTATATCGCTCGGATGATGGTGGAAAGAAATGGAACCAGATGTCCAGTGATCATCTCATAACGGCACGTTCCTGGTATTATATGGAAGTATTTGCCGATCCCGTAAATGCTGACGTGGTTTATGTATTGAATGCCCCAATGACACGCTCCATCGATGGTGGAAAAACATTTACTGCTATCCGTGTAGGCCATGGAGATACACATGATCTATGGATCAATCCAAAAAACAATACCAATATGGCGTTGGCCGATGATGGGGGAGGAGAAATTTCTTACAACACTGGTCGCTCATGGTCACCATTGAACAACCAGGCAACTTCTCAGTTTTATCGGGTGAATGTCGACAATCGTTTTCCTTACTGGGTGTATGGGGGTCAGCAGGATAATACTTCCGTGGCAACACCAAGTCGCAATGGAAGTTTTGGTATCACGGATAAAGACTGGTTCAATGGCCCGGGATGCGAAAGTGCCTGGGTAGCTTTTAACGATCCGAACAATCCGGAATTGTTATATGGTGGCTGTTACCAGGGAATCATCGATGTGCTGGACACACGCACGGGGGAGACCAAAGATATACAGGAGTATCCGGCTACGAACCTTGGTTTCAAACCAAGACAAATGAAATACCGCTTCAACTGGAATGCACCCTTGATCAACTCTCCACACGATCCTAAAGTAATGTATCACGCAGGTAATGTGCTGTTCAAAACTTCAAACGGAGGCTTAAGCTGGGATGTGGTCAGCCCTGATCTTACACGCAATGACACTACCAAACAAGGAATCAGTGGAGGCCCTATCACCAATGAAGGTGCGGGTGGCGAAAACTACAACACGATTTATTATGTAATTGAATCGCCTCACGAAGTGGGAGTGATTTATACCGGTAGTGATTGCGGACTTGTTCATCTTACCAGAGATGGTGGCAAGAGCTGGCAAAATGTAACACCGGCAGGATTACCCGAAGGAATGATTCACTCTATCGAGGTTTCACCACACGATAAAGCCACCGTATATATTTCAGCATCACGATATAAGTTCAACGACTTCTCTAACATGACATACAAGTCAACCGACTATGGAAAGACCTGGACAAAAATTGGCAGTGGAGTAGAAGCTGATGATTTCATAAAAGTAATCCGCGAGGATAAAAAAGTGAAAGACCTGTTATATGCCGGAGCGGAGAGAGCATTTTATATTTCATTCAATGGGGGAACAACGTTCAGCAAACTCCAATTGAATTTGCCCATTGTGCCCGTAACTGATCTGATGATTAAAGACAATGATTTGGTAGCCGCAACAGCAGGTCGCTCCTTCTGGATATTGGATGATCTCGGAGCCATTCAACAATCAAAAGGTAATTTTGATGCTTCGGTAAAACTTTATACTCCCAAACCCACCTATCGCTTATCGTCCGTTACGATCCCTGCTTACTTTGGAGACATTCCAGGATTAGGCCGCAACCCGATGAATGGTGTTTCATTGGATTATTTTCTGAAAGAGAAAGCAGACACAGCAACAGTGAAGCTGGAAATTTCAGATGCCAGCGGAAAAGTAATTCGCTCTTATACCAATAAGAAAGACGAAAGCTTTAAGCCTTGGCCCGGTGGCCCTTCGCCCAAAGAAACTATTCCTGCTGAAGCCGGCATTAACCGATTCGCGTGGGACTTCCGTACAGAGACATTAACCGGAGTTCCCGGTGTGTTTGTCATGGGTGATCATAGCGGTCATCGTGTAGCCCCAGGAAAGTACAAGGCACGCATTACGTTTAAAGGCCAGACTTCAGAAACTGATCTTGAAATTATTTCTGATCCTAAAGTAACGGCAACAACTGCCGAGTGGAGTGCTCAACAGGAATATTTGAAGCACACAGGTGAAAGCTTTAACGACCTTCATAAGTCAGTAAACAAAATGCGCCAGGTGAAGAAGCAGATTGAAACACTCAATGAATCGTTGAAAGATCAGCCAGACTCAAAAGAGATGATCAATGCCGGTAAAGAATTGATCAAGAAAATTGACCAGTGGGAGAGTAATCTTATAGAACCACGCAGCACAAACTTCCAGGATGTAATCAACTTCCCGAACAAACTGAATGCAGAGTACCTTCAATTAAAAGACGTTGCGGATAAACATGATCCTCGCCTAACCAAAGGCGCACAAGACCGTGCCCGCGATGTTGATGCAGACTGGACTAAGTACAAGCAGCAAATGAATGAGTTGATTCAGAAGGATATCAATAATTACAACCGCATGTTTAAAGAAAAGAATTTGCCTGCGGTGATTACGGATACTAAAGAGGTGATTTTAAATAACTGAAACATCCATCATAATGACAAAGAGGGCACTGGAGACGGTGCCCTTTATTTTTTTATAAAAGCGGCAGCTTAGTTTGTTCGACAACCCAAAAGAATGGAATCACTGAATTGTCTATCACTTTTCAGGATGGTGAAAAACTCATTGATGAACAGCCTCATGTGCACATATTCTCCCTCACTAAAAAGCGATTGATGATTATCCATTACTTTCATGATCTTGGGTTCAAGTCGAAGATATTCAGAACGAACATATTCCATAACCGACTCTTTGCGACAATAACCCCGATACAGTCTCTCGGTAACGCTTTTAATGGCCAATGATTCTTTAACCGTAGCGTAGGGAGCATTGACTAATCCGGCCATATCGAAATCGTAGGAAAGAGGCACCTTCTTCCCTTGAGCCAATTGAATTACTTTAGTGTTATGCTGCCCTGTCGTTGACCAATCAGTATTGGCAATCAGGTACTCAAAGAAATCATGCACCACCGCAGCCGTGTCGTTTAGGTGTTGGTGAGGAACAATTTGTTCAATTACTTTTCCGCCTAACCGGTGAGCAATCAAATCATCATCTTCAATAAGAAAGCTGGTGACGGAGTATGATTTAATATTCTTCCCACTTAGATTATTAAGAGTTGTGTTGGCTAACCTGGTGTGAAAATAGTAAGGAGTTACCGGCTCGAGCAATTTGTAGCATAAGTATTCTTTCAGGACCAAGGTATTTCCTGATTTGCCTCCCTTGCATGGTAACACCAGCTTGAAACTTTTGTTTCCTGCGAAGGGAGTCCCTTCAACCTGAGATTTTTTTAATTTTAATCGCAATGGGGGATAGAAACAATTCGCTCTTCTGAAGTTTCCCCGCGCACGCGTTCCTATGGAAAGAGAATCCCATTTATCCTTTTCATTTTTATACTTCAGTATGGAAGGGAAGTAAATGGTATCTATTCTGCTTTTCTCCACTTCTTTCAAGGACAAATTCAGCTGGATGAAGATGGGTTGAGTTTCTTGAAAGATAGCCGGAATCGTCATTTGAGATTGACCCCGGCTGGCAAAGCTGCATAACAGCACAAGTGATAAAATGATTGTGTTTAAGATTTTCACTATCGTAACGGAAGAACACTATTCAAAATTTACGGAGATATATCGCTGTATCAAAGCCACATTTTGCTTTCATTTTCTGGCTGAAAGCCGCCTGCGTAAAAACGTTAATATCGATTTGGTTTTTTTTGTAATTCTGTAGGATACACCGGATTATTATGAAAAACTCCTTACTTCTGCTGTTGATGTTTGGTTGCCTGATAGCCGGGGCGCAAAAGAAAAATACATCAACCACTACTGCAGCCAATACAATTACCTATGATCAGTCGCTCTATTCAGGTATTCGCTGGCGCGAGTTAGGTCCTTTTCGCGGAGGCCGATCTAGTACCGTAACCGGTGTGCGTGGCAATCCTGATCTCTATTATTTCGGCACCGTGGGTGGCGGTGTTTGGAAAACCGAAGATGGTGGACAAACGTATGAACCTCTTACTGACACTTATTTTGGAGGAACAGTGGGCGCAGTAGCGGTGGCAGAAAGTGATCCGAATGTAATCTATGCGGGTGAAGGAGAGCAAACTTTGCGTAACAATGTATCCAGTGGTTGGGGAGTTTGGAAATCTACCGATGCGGGAAAATCATGGAAGCACATTGGCCTTGGCGACTCTCGCCACATTTCGCGGATCCGTGTTCATCCTAAAAATCCGGATGTGGTGTATGTGGCGGCCATGGGAAATTTATGGAAGCCAAACGAAATGCGCGGTGTTTATCGAAGTACGGATGGCGGACAAACCTGGAAAAAGATTTTATACATTAATGAAACCGCTGGTGCGGGTGATCTTACTTTCGATCCGAATAATCCACGGATCATTTATGCGGCCACCTGGAACATGAAACGCAATGGTTGGCGCATGGATAGCGGTGGCCCGGATTCAAAATTATGGAAGAGCGCAGATGGTGGCGATACCTGGGAAAATCTTTCCGACAAGCCTGGCATGCCCAAAGGCATCAATGGAATTATAGGCGTCACCGTTTCACCAGTAAATGCCAATCGGGTGTGGGCAATCATTGAAAATACGGAAGCACCTGGAGTGTATCGTTCGGATGATGCCGGGAAAACCTGGGCGAGAATAAATCAGGATCGAGCGTTGTTGCAACGGGCCTGGTATTATTGCCGCATTTATGCCGACACGCAAAATGAAGACAAGGTGTGGGTGATGAATGTAAGCTACGGGGTTTCAAAAGATGGAGGAAAAACATTTGAGTTGAAAGACGCACCTCATGGTGATCATCATGATTTATGGATTGACCCGGATAACAACAAGCGCATGGCTATTGCCGATGATGGCGGAGCGCAGGTATCCAACGATGCTGGAGAAAACTGGACAACGTACCACAATCAACCGACTGCCCAGTTCTATCGGGTGTCAATTGATAATTCTTTTCCATATAATATTCTTGGCGCGCAGCAGGACAACACGAGCGTGCGCATTCCTCATCGCACCAATGGCAACAGCATTACAGAAAATGATTGGAAGGCGCTATCGATTGGAGAGAGTGCTCACCTGGCACCCGATCCACTAAACCCCAATATAATTTACGGAAGTGATTTTAAAGGATACATGAGCATGCAGAATCTCGACAATGGCCAGGAGCGAAGTACCAATGTATGGCCTGATCTTCCCGCTGGTTCTGGTGTGGAGGTAATGAAGTATCGTTTCAACTGGAACTATCCGTTGGTGTTTAGTCTTCATGATACAAAAAAATTATATGCAGGATCTAATTATTTACATGCAACAAGCAATGGGGGACAAAGCTGGGATGTAATCAGTCCGGATTTAACCCGCGGTGAGCCAGAGACTATTAAATCATCAGGTGGTACTATCACTCAAGACAATACAGGTGCTGAATATTATGCAAATATTTTTGTGATCAGTGAATCACCCTACACAAAAGATGAAATTTGGACGGGTTCTGATGATGGATTAGTTCATGTTACTACCGATGGTGGCAAGAACTGGAAAAATGTAACACCTGCTATGTCCCCTAAGTATAATATGTGGAACAGCATCGATGTTAACCCATTTGTGAAAGGAGGCGCTTATGCCGTGGCTACCTCCTACAAGTTTGGTGATTACACTCCTTACATCTATAAAACTTCGGACTATGGAAAAACATGGACATTGATTACAAAGGGAATTCCGAATGAAGAGTTTGTACGTGTAGTGCGTGCAGATCCAAAAAAGAAAGGCTTGTTGTATGCCGGTACAGAAAAAGGAATGTGGGTTTCATTTGATGATGGTGCAAACTGGTCTAAGTTTCAACTCAACTTGCCGCCTGTGCCCATAGCAGATCTCGCCATCAAAAATGATAACCTGGTCGCGGCCACACATGGAAGAAGTTTTTGGTTGATTGATGATCTTACTCCGTTGCATCAACTCAATGCTGAGATGAGTTCTCGCGAAGTTGTTTTATTCAAGCCCATGCCTAGTTATCGCATGTCTGGTGGTGGAGGCTGGAAAGGAGTGAACAGGAAGTTGGAAGGAGAGAATCATCCGGGTGGCGTGATGGTTCACTATTTTGTAAAGGCAATGGATGAGAAATCAGACATTAAACTAGAGATACTGGAAACAAATGGAGCGATCATAAGATCCTTCAACAATAAAGCCCAGGGAACAGAACAACTTACCGTAAAGGCAGGAGGCAATCGCTTTGTATGGGATATGCGCTATCCCGGATATAAAACATTTCCGGGTATGGTATATTATGGATCAGCCAACAATGGCCCTAAAGCAGTTCCCGGAAAATATAAAGTAAGACTGGTGGTGAACGGAAATATCTCAGAGCAGGAATTTGAAATTCTGGAAGACCCTCGCGTTAAAACAACGCAGGAAGAATTGCAATCACAGTTCGAGTTTCTGATAAAAGTGCGCGACAAAGTGAGTGAGGCCAATCAGGGTGTGATTGACATACGCAAGATCAAAGATGACCTGACCTATTTGAAAACAAAAATCGGAAGTGATGCTCAATACAAGGAGCTATCAGATGCCGTGAAAAAATTTGAGTCGGAACTTACAGCACATGAAAATAATATTCATGAAACACGCAATCGCAGTGTGCAAGATCCTCTTAATTATGGAATTAAAATGAACAACCGCCTGGCTCATCTCATGTATGAACAGGCGCAGGGAGATTTTCCGCCAACTCAACAAGGTGAAGAAGTGCGGCAAATGCTCTCGAAGATGGTGGATGATGAACTGGCCAAACTTCACACTACCATTGATAAAAATGCAGAGCATATCAACACGATGGCTAAAGATAAAGGCATCGAGGTGGTGATGATTAAGAAGCAGCCGGTAGTGAATTGAGATTACTTGACGCACTGTGATATGAACCACTAAGGCACCAAGACACTAAGGATCACAAAGCGCTTAGTGCAACTTTGTGTTCATTGTGTCTTAGTGGTTTAATCCTTTTAAGGTTTAATCCTCTTCTGGTTTATTCATTCTTTAGTGTCAACGCAGGATTAAGGCGCGCTGCTTTAACCGTTTGAAAGCCCACAGACAGAAACGCGATGATTACTACCGCTAATCCCGCCAGCGCAAATAATAATGGATTGATGTTGATTCGATATGGAAATGACTGTAACCAGTTTTCCATGATATACCAGGCCAATGGCCATGCAATCAGGTTCGCAATCAATACGAGTTGAATAAATCCTTTTGAGAGCAACAGTACAACTTCGGTGGAGGTTGACCCCAGCGCTTTTCGGATGCCGATTTCTTTAGTGCGCTGCATGGTCATGAATGATGCTAGTCCAAACAAACCCAGACAAGCAACAAAAATTGCAAGCAGGGTAAACATGCCGAATATCTGGCCAAAGCGCTTGTCACTTTCATATTGGCGATTAAAAAACTGATCAAGAAAAAAATGATCCATCGGGTTGTCGGGGAAAAATGTTTTCCACGGTCCTTCCAATGAAGAAAGTATCTGCTGGTAATTATTATTCTCTACTTTAAAGGCGAGGAACGAAGCAAAGTCAGGAGTATATCGATATACCAATGGGGTCACCACTTCTTTCATCGACATCTGGTGATAGTCTTCAAGGATACCTACAATTTCCAACGTATCACCTCCATGCCTCACTTTTTCTCCAATGGCAGATTTCACATCAGTAAATTCTAGCGATAAGGCCATGGCACGATTGAGAATAACATTCTTTTTCTCGTTGGGATGGTCCAGATCAAAATTTCTTCCGAAGATGATAGTGAGATCGAACGATGGCACGTAGTCGTGATCAATGCCTACGGTATAACCTGAAATTGAATTTTCAGGTCCACCTATCATGCGTTTGATGCCACTCGCCCAAAAGATTTCATCACCGGGCACATTCGATGATGCCGTCATACTGGTAATACCAGGAATCCGTAACGTCTCTGCTTTAAATCCTTCCAGGCGTTGACGAAAAACGGAATCGGCTACAACGCCAGGTCCTTTAAGGACAATGGTTTGATTGATATCAATGCCCAGATCCTGACTGCGCATATATTTCAGTTGTTGATAAACGATCACCGAACCGCTGATGAGAACGACCGATGCTACAAATTGAAACACGACCAGAGATTTTCTTAGCATGTTTCCCTCTGAACTATGGAAGACTTTTCCTTTCAGTACAGCTATGGGCTTGAAGGAAGACAACACAATGGCGGGATAAAAACCAGAGAGAAATGTTCCCACTAAAAACAGCACGCTGAGCAGCAGCCAAAAATCCCGCTGCAACATAAAGTCAAGGGGAATTTTTCTTCCGGATAATTCGGAAAAATAGGGCCATGCAAAACGAACTGCGATAATGGATATCACCGCGGCCAACAGATTAACTAAAAATGCTTCTGACAGAAATTGCTTCATCAGTTGCTCTTTTTGTGCACCCATCACTTTTCTTACACCGACTTCGTTGGCGCGATCAAACGATTTGGCGGTGGCCAGGTTGATGTAGTTTACCCACGCAATGATAAGAATGAAAAGAGCGATGATGGTGAGGGCATACACAGAATCTCCATCGCCACGCTCGTCCGGTTGTGATTCCTGTAGCAGATTCGAATACAAATGAATGTCAATAATTGGCTGAAGAATAAATTCCTGCTTACCGTTGCGTTTATTCCACTCCTCGGCACGATCTTTTAATAACCACTCGTCCCACTTTGCCTGTAGCGCTTTGGCATCGGTGCCGGGCTGCAGTAAAACATAGGTATTGAAATCATACCAGCCCCATTCTGTTTCAGATGCATTTTGAGTTTCCTTATTCAATGTTTCATACGAAAACATAAAGTCAAACTTGATGTGAGAATTGTCTGGAATGTTTTCAAAAATTCCTGTCACCTCGAACTTCCGATTGCCATCCCAGGAAATGGTTTTACCCATTGGGTCTTCATCGCCAAAGTATTTCTTTGCCGCGCGTTGTGAGATCACCGTTTTGTTTGGTCCTTGAAGTGAGGTTGCCTTATCTCCTTTCAATAGATTGAAATCAAATACTTCAAATACAGCGGGGTCAGTAATCTGCATTTTCTCTTCACGGAAGGAGATGACTCCGCGATCAGGACTCTCATAACTTGCTATTCCACTCACTGGAAACAAGCGAGTAAATGCCTTCACATCAGGGAAATTATTTTTCAGTGCAGGACCGACAGCAGGCACAGCAGCGGCACACTCAAAGCGAAGTTTACCGCTCTGCCATTGATTATATTGAATACGATAGATATCAGAAGCTTTACTATGAAACGTATCAAAGCTACGTTCATATTTAACATATTGTAAAATGAGCAAGCTGGCTACCATCCCCAATGATAAACCGACCACATTGAGAATGGTAAAAGACTTGTGCTTTAAGAAACTTCGGAGCGCAATGACGAGGTAATTCTTAATCATGGCTAGAGGGGTTAGATACAGGATTAACGATCAAACGACCTCTGTAGTTGTGATTATTATTCGGGCGGTAGTAATAAAAAAACCGAATGCAACCTTTTTGGAATCTTATCTCTATTTGGTAGCTGGCGCCTTTGCTTCTGTGGTGTCAAATGCTATCAGAGGAACAACGTAATTTCCGATTTCAAAAATAGTATTAGGCAGTTGCTTTCTTATGCTTTCGATCTCTTCACGTTTGATGCTTGTGCCGTACAGAAATACAGATTGCAATTGCTTTAATGAAGCAAGATTGCTGATTCCTGCAGAAGTAACTTTTGTGTTATTCAGATTGAGGTAAATCAACGCGCTCATTGATTTTAAATTACCCAATCCTGCATCCGTGATTTGTGTTCCATCAAGACTTAAACGTGTTATAGTTTTCAATGTGCTCAGTTTTGAAAACTGAGTGTCGGTCAACGGCTGTCCAGCCACCTTTAACCAAATCAGTTGATCTTTTATTTGTGTCAACAGATTAACGGCACTATCTAATGAAGAAACGTTAATTAAGTTTGCCGATAGATAATTACTGTCATGAGCTACTGGCAGCACCACGGCTCCCAGGTTTATCAGTTCGCTCATTACTTTTGAGTCAGCAGCTACCACATTTTTTTCAGGCACATCGGAGATGGATTTGACTCCTTGTGTCGAAAACACTTTTTGCAGTGAGGCAACCTGATTACTCTCTATTACTGACTTTTTAAAATCTGCACCTGAAGCAATCCATATTTTCAGAATTTCAATTTCCTGTGCCGAAGGTTGTGGCTTCTCCTTGGGGGGCATGTGATCCTCGTCATCCAATGGCAAAAGCAAACGGTTGATCATTTCACTTTCATCTGTTTTTCCGGCAACCAGGATCTTGCCATCTTTTCCTCCTTTCATGATATGTTCTGGAGCATCTAACCGCAGTTTGCCTTTCTGTTTGGATGAGCCATGACATCCGTAGCAACGTTCTTCCAAAACGGGTATTACAAGATCATTATAATATAGCGCTTGCTGCAAATTCACTTTTGAAAGATCAACGCTTGAGTTAGTTCTTAAACCTGAAATCAGGTAGTCTTCACCGTGAGTAAGTGATCCGCCCAAGTGACCCGTAATCATCAACAAAAGCAATAATACAAAAGCGAATGCCTTGCGATAGGATTTATATTCCTTTCGGGTCCTCATCCACACATATCCTAAAGAATATATCGTAAGTATGATTGCGATCCATTGATGCCAACCGACTATGTCGGAATCATAGTCACCGCTTTGTGAAAGTAAATAGCCAGTAATGCACGATAAAATGGCAGTGACAGCACCTACTGATAAAATGGTAGCAATGGAACGTTTCAATGACCGATAGCTTTTCCATGTAGGAAGCAACTCAAATAAAATGGCGAGTAACAAAATGCCAATGGGCAAGTGAACGAGCAGCGGATGGAAATGGCCAATCAATTCAAGCATATCCGGTTATGCATATCGTTTACGTAACACTTCCAGCATGTGCAGATTGATCGCCCACTGATCGGCTACCGCCTGGCGGGTGTATGGCAAGGTAGGCATGTAATCGGGTGGTCCAAATTCAGTTAAAAAAGTCATGCGCTTGCCTTCTTTCTTTTTTGTTTCTACTACTTTATCCCACCATGCAAAATGTTTTTGAAGCGCAGTGTTCCATTCTGGCGCGCGTGGATCGTTTACCTGCGGTCCTTCAGGGTGACCGATACGTGCATGAATGTGATCGGTGCGGCCTAACGCAAGAGCAACTGTTTCTTCCTGATCATCGAGATAGGATTCATGAACATTGCACCAATGTGATATGTCAAGAGTTAAACGCAGACTCGGAATCTTTTCAATAAACGATCGTGCAATGTTGGCAGCAAATAAAATTCTTCCGCGATGGCTTTCGTGGTAAATGGGCACACTGGTTTCTTTCGTCACCTTCTCGCTGAAATCCATAAACTGTCTGCTTTGTTCGAAGGAAAAAAAGTCTTTACCGGAATGGCAATTAATGTACACTGGTTTTGCTTTAACAGCCGCTGATAAATTCTGTTGAAATTGAGCAAGGTGTTTTTGAAAATCTTTCTCACCACTGCCTACTAAAAATCCGATCTGTAGTTTGTATTTGTTCAGCGCTTCAAATAATTCATTCCTGTTTTTTTCATCCGTAGGCCACCACAGCTCGGTGCCGTCATAGCCGGCTTGTTTTATTTTCGAGGCGAATTCATCCCAAGAACCCGTAAAACCCCAGTTCGTTGCAAAGATCAATAAGGAATATCCTGCTTGAGAAGTTGACATAAGAGGTTTGGCAAAAGGACTGAAGGAGGTTAGCAACAGACTGGTGCTTGCCGCTGCTGAAGTAGAAATAAACTGTCTTCGATTTAACGTCATTATGAAATTATTTCATGTATTACTTTTCCCCCAACATCAGTCAACCGGAATGGTCGCCCTTGTGATTGAAAGGTGAACTTTTCGTGATCAAAGCCTAATTGATTAAGGATCGTTGCTTGTAAATCAAAAGCTTCTACTTTTCCACTTACGATATCATAACCAATTTCATCACTTTCACCATAGGACGTTCCTCCTTTGATTCCACCACCCGCCATCCACATACTGAAGGCAGCTGCATGATGGTCTCTTCCCTTGAATGGCATTTTCTTTCCTTCGCGGTTTTCCTGCATCGGTGTTCTTCCAAACTCTGAACCCCAGATCACCAACGTTTCATCTAACAAGCCGCGTTGTTTCAGATCGAGAATCAAGGCTGTGATAGGCCGGTCAACTCTTCGGCACTTATTAATCAATCCGATATCCACCGCATTGCCGGCAGAGTCTCCGTGTGTATCCCATCCCCAATCAAATAATTGCACGAAGCGAACTCCTTTCTCAACCAGCTTTCGTGCGAGCAACACATTGTTGGCAAAATTGGCTTCACCGGGTTTGGTACCATACATCTCGTGAATGTATTGAGGTTCATCATTAATGTTCATTACTTCCGGCACCGAGATTTGCATTTTGTAGGCCATCTCATATTGTGCAATGCGCGAAAGTATTTCCGGGTCTTTATATTCTTCGTATACTTCGTGATTGATTTTATTGATAGCATCGATGGAAGCTTTGCGCAGATCACGATTCATTCCATCCGGATCTTTGATAAACAAAACGGGATCGCCTTCGCTTCGGCATTGCACGCCTTGATAAACACTGGGAAGAAATCCACTTCCCCACACACTCTTGCCCGCATCAGGATTGTTCCCTCCGGAGGTAAGCACCACAAAGCCCGGAAGGTTTTTATTTTCAGAACCTAATCCATAGGTCACCCATGATCCTAAACTTGGTCTTCCCAATCGCGGTGTACCGGTGTGCATTAATAGTTGTGCCGGTGCGTGATTAAACTGATCGCTAGTAACTGCATTGAGAATAGCCATGTCATCAATCACGGTGGAGAGATGAGGGAGATTATCCGACAACCACAATCCACTTTTTCCATGCTGACGAAACTTCGCCTGCGGGCCCAGCATTTTAGGAACACCGCGAATGAAAGCAAACTTTTTTCCTTCGAGTAAAGATGGCGGACAATCCAGTCCATCGAGTTTGGATAGTTCAGGTTTATAACTAAACAATTCCAGTTGCGAAGGAGCGCCTGCCATGTGAATATAAATCACCGACTTTGCCTTGCCGGGAAACATCGGAGGCTTTGGTGCCAGCGGATTGGTAGCATCAAAGAAATTATTAGCAAGCGGAGATTGACTATTCCCACAGCTTCCCAACAGCGCACCCAATGCCAATGTGCCTAACCCCATCGCACTTTCTTTTATGAAATGCCTGCGGGTGTAATGCTGTAAGGAGGTATGCTCAGCTTCTTTCTGTAATCGTTGGTTATGAAGTTCTTTCTGTGTCATGCTCCCTTAATTTTTGTTCACCCACTCATCGAGATTGAGCATGGCGTTGGCAACCACCACCAATGCAGCCGTCTCTGGTTTGGGCGTTGTGTCTTTTGTTCCCATAATTTCTTTCGTGGCCTTTTCATCTTTTGCAAAAGTGTCCAGCGACTTTGAATATAGTTCTACCAGTGCGTTCAGTTTGTTATCGGTGATAGGCTTATACATCATGCATTCATATCCTTTGCTGATTTGTTTCTTCACATCGCTGTTGTCGAGTTGCTGCATACGCAAGGCAAAGCTGCGGGCCATCACAAAGTAAGTGGAATCATTCAACGAGGTTAGTGCCTGCAACGGAGTGTTGGTTCTTATTCTTCGTGTTACACACACTTCGCGCGCGCCACCATCGAAGGTAATCATAGATGGATAGGGTGCCGTTCTTTTCCAATAGGTGTACAGTGCTCTTCGATTTTGATCTTCGCCCTGGCTCATTACCCACTTATCACCATTGTAAGGAGAGCGCCAGATTCCATCCGGCTGATAGGGCATCACACTTTTGCCATACATTTTTTTGCTAAGCAGATTACTTACCGCCAGGGTCTGGTCACGCAAATTTTCTGCTGACAAGCGAATGCGTGGACCGCGGGCATACAGTTTATTACCCGGATCTTTCAATTGTAGTTCAGGATTGGTTCGTGAATCCTGCTGATAGGTTGCTGACATGACCATTTCTTTCAGCAGTTTCTTTATGCTCCAGTTAAAATCATTCATGAACTGCCATGAGAGATGATCCAGCAAATCTTTATGAGTTGGAGGAATTCCTTGTGTTCCCATATCTTCCAATGTTTCTGCAATGCCCTGACCATACAATTGTTCCCATAATCGGTTCACCATAGTGCGTGCCACCAGTGGATTTTTTTTGTCGGTCAGCCACATCGCCAGGCCCAGGCGATTTTTTGGCGCTGTTGAATCAAACGGGTTCATCACATGAGGAACAGCAGGGGTAACCTTATTTCCTTTCACCAGCCAGTTGCCTCTTTCAAAAACATGAGAGGAGCGAAATTGCTCTTGATTGTTTTCAAACATGATGGGTGTGGTCTCCACTTTAGCATATAACAGGTCAGAAAAATTCTTGTAGATCACGGCATATCCAGGTTTATCATGACCAGGGAAGTTTTCACTAAACTTAAACCAATCGAACATCACCCCGGTTTCATCAAATGATTTCATGCCGGCATTGTCATATTGGAAGTACAGGTTATGAACGCCAGCTATCGCAGGAATTTCCACCGTGTTGATTTCCCAGTCTTTTGTTTTGTTGAGCGGAACAGTTTTCAGCAACCTGCCGTTCAGGCTGTCGAGATAGATGAACCATTTGCCATTTTCATGATTGGAAGTATAACGGAACATCAACTGGGTTTTATTTTCCAGGCTAACATTAGGCAACCGGCAGCTTCCTTGTTTGCGCAAACCGGCATACCAACTGCTGATGAGTGCTGCATTCTTAAACTGATCATTTTGCAATGAGTTGATGGTAGGCTGCCACGTTTTTAAAAAGGCATAATACTCATTGCTCTTTTCGGTGGACGCATTGGTAGCCAGCCACTCTTTCACTTGCATTAACTTCACACTGTCTTCGCCTTTATATTGTCGCAGTAAAGGATATTCTTCCTGGGTATCTTCATCGCGCGTGTTGTTGAAGAAGGCCAGGAACGAGTAATATTCTTCATGTTTGAACGGATCGTACGGATGACTATGACACTGCACACAATTGAAACTGGTTCCCATGAGTACACTCCATGTTGTATTTACTCTATCTAATACAGCTGCTGTTCTGAACTCTTCGTTCTCGGTGCCACCTTCATCATTGGTCATGGTGTTGCGATGAAAGGCCGTAGCGATGTATTTGTCATCATCCGGATTGGGCATCAGATCACCGGCCATCTGCTCCATTAAAAATTCATTATAAGGCTTGTCTTTGTTGAAGGCATTGATGAGCCAGTCGCGGTATTTCCAGATGATGCGGCCACGATCAGCTTCATATCCGCGTGTATCCGCATAGCGCGAAACATCCATCCACAATGCAGCCCATCGTTCGCCATAGGCAGGAGTAGCTAAGAGATCATTTACCAGGTTTTCGAACGCTTTATCAGAATTGTCTTTGAGAAATTTTCCGGCAACGATTTCATCCGGGGGAAGACCGGTTAAGTCCAGACTCACTCTTCTTAATAATGTAGGTTTGTCCGCTTCTGCCGAAGGTGTGAGTTTTTCTTTTTTTAAACGATCCAGGATGAACTTGTCAATGTCATTTTTCACCCAGGTGTCATTCACAGCTGGAACGGGTTCTTCTTTCACGGGCACGTATGCCCAATGCTCACCCCATTCAGCTCCCTGCTTTATCCACTTGGTCAGGGTTTCAATCTCTTCTTTTGATAGTGGCTCATGCTTATACGGCATTCTTTCTTCAGGATCATCCAGAGAGATTCTTCTGATCAATTCACTTTCATCTGGTTTGCCGGGAATGATGGCGGGTTTGCCTGATTCGGTGTTTCCCAGCGCTTCTTCACGGAAGAGTAAGCTAAATCCTGCTTTCTGTTTTACGCCACCATGACAGGTAATGCACTTCTTGTTGAAGATGGGTTTTACCTGTGTGTTGTAATCAATTTTTTCAACGGGCCAGTAAATGTAGGCAACTACCGTAGCCAGTAAGGAAATGGAAATAATAAATGGAAGTAATCTTTTCAAGGTGTTGTCATTTTTGTTGCCTGAACCGGTCGAAGGCTGTTCTAGTGATAAAGTTTTCGACAAGCCCAAGCCGATATTGCTCTTATTAAAAAGTAAGTTACTCTTTTTGGAAAAAAATCAATAGCGATTTGAGATAAGCGGTTGAGATCGGAACACATTTCTTTTACACTAGGACCCAAATAGTTTTTTGAAGAAGCCTTTCTTTTTTTTCTTCTCTTTCTCACCAAACGTGCGCGTTGATTCTTTCTCCTTCTTTCCAAAAATTTTCTGCAGCATATTGGTGTCTGTCTTATAAAGATCGCAGGAAAGTTTCCGTTCAAGGTGTGGAGGCAGAGGTGCAAAGTGCGCCCTACTTAGCCGAGTGAGTTCCGGGTCAGCATTTAGTTGTTGAAAAAAAGTAGCCACAATAGGGAGCGCAGTAGTTGCGCCTTGCCCCAGGGCTGTTGAGCGAAAACGAATTCTTGGATCATCAGCGCCTACCCATGAGCCTATAACTAATTGTGGCGTCATTGCGATAAACCATCCATCTGCATTGGATTGCGTGGTTCCGGTTTTTCCTGCCATGTCATTGTGAACACCAAACCTTGATCTCATACCTGCACCGGTACCTTCATTCACTACCCGCTTTAACATTTGCACCAGCAGCTGAGCATTTTCTGTTGTCAACACTTGTTCACCAGTTTGAGATTTAAATCTTTCGAGTACTATGTGATCACGCGAAGCAATGGAAGTGATGTAATATGGTTTCACTGTGCGTCCATTGTTTACCATGCAGGCGTAAGCAGAAACCATTTCAGTAACTGAAATACTTGGGGTACCTAACGCGATGGATGGCACACGATCCAGGTCACTGGTGATTCCCATCTTATGCGCCAACGATACCGTGTTGTCAATACCTGCTTTTTCAAGTACGTGAACAGCAACCGTGTTTACGGAATACGTTAAAGCTCCTTCCATGGAATACTTCAAATCGTAATTCTCTTCTGTATTTAATGGCGTCCATTCTTCGGTACCCTCGTACGTTGTTTTTTCAGCTGAAATATATTCGCACGGTCTTTCGCCATTCTCCAAAGCTGCCGCATACACAATAGGCTTGATAGTAGAGCCAACTTGTCGCTTGGTGCTTTCCCTCACATGATCAAACTGAAAGTAATGGTGATTGATGCCTCCCACCCAAACGCGAATGGCACCTTGTTTTGGATCCATGGCAAGCACACCGGCATTCAGAAATTTTAGATAGTGTTTAATGGAATCAACCGGGCTCATGGTCACTTCTTTTTCGCCTTGCCAGGTGAACACGTTCATGACAGTGGGTTTTTTCATCTCCTCCAGAATTTGCTGATGACTAAGACCTGTTTGTTTCAAATTTTTATAGCGATCAGATTTTTTAATGGCATCCTCCAATACATTGGGTTGATTACGCCACGGATCTGTTTTCCCCCAATGTTTTAAAAACCGATCCTGCAACAGCGTCATCTGCTTAGTAGTTGCCTCTTCGGCATAATGCTGTAATCTCGAATCGATCGTGGTATAAATTTTTAACCCATCCGTGTAAAGGTTAAAGGGCTCTCCTTTTTCATTGGTATGATCGCGGCACCAGACGAGCAATTCAGGGCGGATATATTCACGAAAGTATGACGCCAAGCCGGAGTGATGGGTGATTTTGTTATAAGATAAGTTAATAGGAAGGACCTGTAATGAATCAGAAGTAGATGGTTTCAGTTTCGAATATTTTTCCATCTGCGATAACACTACATTTCTTCGTTCTTTCGATCGCTCCGGAAACAGGCGAGGATTGTAAGAGTGGGTTGCTTTCAGCATGCCAATCAACACAGCCCCCTGATCAACGGAAAGATTTTTCGTTGGTAGGGAGAAGAAACGCTGTGCTGCCGATTCAATTCCGTAGGTATTATCTCCAAAAGGAACCGTGTTGAGGTAAAGCGCCAGCAGAGAATTTTTATCGTACACCTTTTCCAGGCGTGACGCTGTGATGATCTCTCTCATCTTATTGATCAGGAGTGAAAACATCCAATAGTTTTTTCGTGGATATAAATTCTTAACGAGCTGTTGGGTTAAGGTACTCCCTCCACCAGAAGCATCGTTTTGAAGCAGAAGACTTTTGAACAACACACGTCCAAGGCTGCGGTAGTCAATTCCGTGGTGATCATAAAAGCGAACATCTTCAGTTGCCAGCAAGGCATCGATAACATGTGAAGGGAGTTGATCGAACCGAATATCAGAGCGCTCCTGGATAAAATATCGTCCAAGTAAGACACTGTCGGCACTGTAAATTTCAGAGGCTACCGGATTCTCGACCATCCGGAGTTCTTCACGGTTGGGAATATCTCCCAGTATGCCACTCACGACAAGAAGAAAGAGAAGTAAAATGCCGGTAAGTAGCAGGCCTCCCGAAATACCAATCACCACGAATAGTTTTCCTAAGCGCGACTTTCGGTTGAAGAAAGTCAGAAATTGATGGCCGGATGCAATTATTTTGCTGAATAGCTTATCGATCATGTAAATGTTTCGCTATTACCAACGCAAGCGAGATCAAAAAATTTCAATGCAAAGTTATGTCTTTTTTCATGATCGTCTGTGAGGCAGCGCTTTTGTCGTAAATGCCCCTTAAGAAAGTCGAAACAAGCCATCGCAGATCATGAAGGCCTATTGTAAGTTTGTATCAGAATAAATCATTACCCCCACTGACATGGAAACAAAACAAGCTATTACTGTTGAAACGGTTGTCAACGCACCTGTTGCGAAAGTCTGGGAATCATGGACACTTCCTCAACACATCACCAAATGGAATCAAGCTTCTGCCGACTGGCATACCCCTTATGCGGAAAATGATGCGCGTACAGGAGGAAAATTCAAAAGCACTATGGCCGCAAAAGATGGTAGTATGAGTTTTGATTTTGAAGGAATTTACTCATTGGTGGTAACGCATCAACGCATTGAATATACGATGGCTGACGGAAGAACCGTTAAGATCACCTTTGTGGCGAATGGCAATGAAACCAAAGTGACAGAAACATTTGATCCTGAAAACGAAAATTCATTAGAATTACAGCGCGGAGGCTGGCAAGCAATACTGGATAGTTTTAAGAAATATACCGAAGGACTGTAGTCGACTCTGACGAATTATCGACTCATCAGAGATGCTGACCTTTTGCGTCAGCATTGTTGGTTGTTCGTTAGTCGTTGTTCGTGAAATGTTCGGC
Organism: Cyclobacteriaceae bacterium; assembly: GCA_043774805.1. GTDB lineage: Bacteria > Bacteroidota > Bacteroidia > Cytophagales > Cyclobacteriaceae > ELB16-189. The sequence continues at coordinate 39,893 of JAYVTB010000091.1, forward strand.
TTCTCAATGCTCAACTCCTTCGATTCTCACTTCTTCACTTCCCGACCACAACCCTCGCACCATATAAAGCGCCAACACGCTTACCCGGCAGAGCCACCAGCTTGACAGAAACGGTGGCTTTGTCTTTTACTAACTCTGCTGACAACTCATAATGTACATCGAAGAATTTGCCGGGGTCATTGCTGTTCAGTTCCTGTGTTCCGATTTTCACATCCTCTACAAAGATGTCGAACATCTTGCGACCGCGTTCGCTTCCCCAATACGTAAGCATTAACGTGTTTTTAGTTTCCGCATTCACCTTCATCGAAAATGAAAACCAACCTTTCTCATCGGCATCGCGATAGGTGCGGTCGTTGTCTTCGCCTTTGGTGGTTCGCTCGCCCTGTACTTGATGATCACGTTCGGGTTGCATTTCACCTAGGCGCAACACATCAATCGTTCTTTCCTCTAATTTTCTGATGCGTTCTTTTTCTGCTTCATAGGCCGCTTGCTGTTGCGCCCAGCTTTGTTTGGTGAACTGATCCCAGTAAACACTATAATAATGATCCGTAAACTGATAGAGCGGACTAAAGGTAACATCACCCGTAGTACTTACGCTTTTGGATTGAAACGTCATGCTTTTCTTATCTACCGGCTGCACCCAGTCGTTCACATTTTTATATTCATTCACAAAAACAGGAATTCCTTTCACCGGATCAGGCTTGGTGGTACCTAAATCACCAGCTAACACGATGGGACCATACAGAACAGCGATGCGATTGGCATTGTCGGGCATGGATTCGGTGTGGAGTTGCATGGGTAAAATGATTTCAACTTTGTCCTCTTTTTTCCACGTGCGCGTGATCGACCAGTAGCCATTCGCTTCCAGTGCGGGTTGAATGATTTTATTGTTGATTTTGAATTGAGGTGCAGTGACCCACTCTGGTTTGCGAATGCGCAGGGTAAACTTTTGTGGTTTGTTGGCTTGAATGGTGAGCGTCACTTCATCACCGGACGGAAAAGATGTTTGTTGTTTGATCTGTATATTCTTTTCTTTCCAGTTGAGTTCGGAGGCGATGAAGAGGTTTACATACAGACTTCCATCTTTGCCCCGGTTGTAAATTGCTTCGCCATACTTCACATGATTTTCAATGCCCGAACCCACGCAGCACCAGAACGAATCAAACGGGCCACTGAATTCTTTTTTAGCACCCATGCGGAGGGGAGTGAAGTAACACATCATACCACTTTGCGGATGTTGTGATGACAGGATATTATTATAGAGTGCACGTTCGTAGAAATTGAACAATTCGGCTTTGGGCTGCCAGCTGAACAGATGGCGTGTTAGTTTCAGCATATTATAAGTGTTGCACGTCTCGGCTGTGTTTTGACTCAGGTGATTATTGAGTTTGCCTGCATCGGTCAGGTATTCATATTCACTGTTTCCTCCCATCACATAAGTATGATTATGAACCACCGTGTTCCAGAAAAATCCGGCTATGGTTTTATCTTTTTCATTTTGTGTTAACTCAAACCTCCTGGCCGCGCCAATGATTTTTGGTATTTGAGTATTGGAGTGCTTGCCGCTGAGCTGATCTTGTTGATTCGCCAGCGGGTCCATGATGGCCATGTGGTAAAACCGGTCAGCCACTTCCAGGTATTTTTTATTTCCGGTGATGGCGTAGACATTCATCAACGCTTCATTCATGCCTCCAAATTCACAGGCCAGCATCTTCTGAAGTTGTTCGTCATTTAACCCCGAAGTAATGTGATCAACCCAATCCGCGAATTTGATTACTACTTCCTTTGCTTTTTCATTATCCGCATACAGATAAGCATCAAGCAAACCGGAGAACACTTTATGCAACGTGTACCAAGGCGACCACAATCCATTCAAATCGAAACCTGCCGTGCGAATATTTCCTTTTGATACATCCAGCCACACGCTATCTTCTTTTGGAATGCTTCCCACATAACCAGTTTTGCGAGCTTGCTGACAAAGCGCTAATTCATTCACGACATAGTCTGTTTTTTCTTTGAAGCGTGCGTCACCGGTAGCAGCATATTGCATGGCGCAGGCGGAAAGATAATGACCGAGTGTGTGGCCACTGAGTGTTTCACTTTCCCAGCCTGCATAAATCGGTGCTTTGGGAGTGAGGCCAGCAAATAGCCGGAAGCGATGAAGCAACCGATCAGCATCAAGTTGAAGAAGATATTCCACATCGCGTTGCATGGCATCTTGAAAGGGGCCGGCCAATAGCTTTACATCGCTGAGTGGAAAAGCAAATGTTTCCGGTGTAAGGACAGGTTGGACTTTCATTTTGCTGTCGTTCAGTAACGGAACATAGTTTTGGCTGACCGCTTCGAAGGCACTAAGGCAATAGGCGAAAAGGATGATGAGACGGATATTCATAAACAGCGGCTGATTTCTTAAATTCCTTTTAATTGTTTTGCAGAATGATAAACCATCCTTGTAAATTTTCTTAATTCTCAAAGACTATAGTCATGGATTGTTCTAAGATCCTCAATCGCCAAACTCAGTGCAAATGGCTTTTACCATTTCTTGATGATTTTACTTACTTGTTCGTGAGGAACCGTCTTTCCATCCTCAATCTGCTGACGACCTTTTTCAATTTTCTCAAGGACTATCAATCGTTCAATAATTTCATCTATTGAAAATTCGTCAGGTAACCCATTAATTGATTCAATGACTGTCGATTTTCTCATGTCGTCCGATTTATTGTACAATTTAAGTAAGATTCGTGTCAGTTGGAGACGAAGTGCCACATTGTGGTTCGTGCCGTCTAGTAGGCTTGAATTATACATCTGTTGGAATGTTTAACTTCTCATGAAGTTGCCTTATCATGTCTAGCGATAGTTTTCCCTTCTTACTCAGGATTTCACTGGCTCTGCTTTAAGCGCAACAACTTTTGCTAAATCTGACTGATTATAGCCAAGTTGTTCGATCCTAAATTTAATTGCTTCTATCAGATGATAACCCGGAAGGGATTGAATGTTAAGTGCGCTGGGCATGCAGTAAAACTCAAGGGTGCGAGGAAGACGTCCTCCAGTCCCGAAGGAGCCG
>JAYVTB010000092.1:0-37401 GCA_043774805.1 Cyclobacteriaceae bacterium
TACGAAATACTCTTGTCCTGAAGACGTTTCTTTTACAAAACCGAATCCTTTGGTTTCGTTAAAGAATTTTACTGTTCCTTCTTTCATTGTGATTTGTTAAAAATTTAATGCGCAAATATACTGATTAATATTGGATTTCCTCTTACCAATCTTAAGCAGCCTTCTTTGCTCGCTCCATTACGATTTCCTTCTGCTGTGCAAGCTTAATGAGACCTACTTTATCCAGTAATCGGATCACCTGAAAGGCAGGATCAATTTCATGCCAGCGAATGCCTCCAAAATTGGCCCTTGAGCCATATTTATGGTGATTATTGTGATAGCTTTCTCCCATCATCAGAAAATCAACAGGTAAGAAATTTTTTGAAGTATCACCTACCGAGAAGTTGATATAACCGTACTTATGAGCAAACCAATTAATAATGGCTCCGTGAATCGGGCTCATCAAAAAGTGTACAGGCAACAGCAAGTATAACCACCAATAAGGAGCAAAATAAACGTAAAAGCCCACGTACAGTATACCCCAGAAAAGTCGTGACGGCCATGATCTTGCAAACTTGTCGAACGCAACCCAGTTAGGTACACCTTCTGTAAAGCGTTTTTCAACTTCTATTCTTTTATTGGCAATGTCTGAATAAATCGTCTTGGTCTTCCACATCATATTCCAGATGGTTTCATCATAGGTGGGTGAATGTGGATCATTTTCTGTGTCAGCAAATGCGTGGTGCATACGGTGCATTACACCATATCCATAAGGACTCAGGTAGTTGGACCCTTGGAATATCCACGTAAGTATATAAACCACTTTCTCCATAAACGGACTCATGGTAAAAGCCTTATGTGCAGCGTAGCGGTGAAGAAAAAAGGTTTGGAAAAACAGTGACAGATACCAATGTGCCACAAAAAAAATCAGAATCGCCTTCATAAACTGAATAGGTTAAGGTGTTAAGGTAATAGCCAAAAAGAGGCTAATTAAGTGTAAGACCACCCTATTTTAGTTTTGTGACAGATTTAGAAAAAATTATTTTTTCTGCAGAAGAGCGTTGGAAATGTCAGCCTTAAGGTGCTGGATGAAGTCGTTGGCATTATCCAATGTGCAGGCAGTTCTAAAGCTTTCAAAAAGGTGGGAAGTATCTGGCAAATCGAAGCTTATTTTCCCTTTTTCCTCTTCAAGTTTCTTGCGGGCACGACTCAACAATTGACGGCAATGGTCTGCTTTCTTGCCAAGCACTTTTTGAATTTCATCGTATTCGAAGTCAAAAACCTCTTTTAAAAGGTACGCAGCCCGCTCCAGGGGCTCCAGTTTGGTTTGGATTACTTTAAAAGCAGCTGATAATTCCTTCTCAAAATCAATGTGTGCAAAATCCGATTCTTTGAACTTTACCAATAATTCAGAAAATTGTATGGAGTCCCAATATTCCTCTTTCTTCTTCTTTAACGATTGCAAGTGATTCAAGCAATTGTTGGTCACCGCCTTTATCAGGTATGCCTTTGTATTCTCAATTTTGTTATGATCGATGCTCAACCATTTTATGAATGTCTCCTGCACCACATCTTCTGCATCTGCCTTGCATCGAAGCAGATTATAAGCTACCCTGTGGAGTAGTGGCTGGTAGAGTGTGATTACTTGTGCCTGATTCAAATTTGTGACATAATTAATGCAACAAAGATATGTTCAAATTCTGACTTTATTTTAAGAATTTTTTGCTCGCCTAACGCACGTGTGGGCATTAGACATTGAGTTCTGATAATTCCAGCCAACGAAGTGTTTTGTTATCAATCGCTTCATCCATTTGCTTAATTTCAGCAGCCAGCTTCTGAAGCTGTTTGTGATCCGTAATCCCACTATCTAATTGTCTTGACAGTTCAGCTTTCGCTTTTTCCAACTCCTGAATCTCTGGCTGGAGTTTTTCATACTCCTGCTTTTCCTTAAAGGAGAGTTTTTTCTTTTCATTGGGCACTTCGTCCTTCACCACCTTTGTTTCAACAGGCCTACTCTTTCGTTCCTCCTCTTCTTCCACCCAACTACGGTAGTCTGAATAGTTTCCATTAAATGGTCGGATTTTTCCGTCTCCTTCAAAAATGAAAAGTTGATCCACCAGGTGATCCATAAAGTACCGATCATGAGAAACCAGGACCAGACACCCATTAAACTTATCAAGAAAGTCTTCCAGTACATTCAGGGTATCAATATCAAAGTCGTTGGTAGGTTCATCCAACACCAGAAAGTTTGGGTTCTTTACCAGTACTTTTAATAGTTGCAATCTTTTTTTTTCCCCTCCACTCAACTTCTCGACCACATTATATTGCTTCTCGGGTGGGAAGAGAAACGTATCCAAAAACTTGGATGCCGAAACTTGGGATCCATCTGCAAGGGTAATAAACTCAGCAATCTCTTTTACCTCTTCAATCACCCTGTGATTCGGATTCAGATCTTCTACCTCTTGGGTAAAGTAACCTACTTTGGTGGTTACCCCAGGGATTATCTCACCTTTATCTGGTTTACTGGCAAGGGTCAACAAATCCAGGAAGGTAGACTTACCAATCCCGTTCTTGCCTACTATTCCAATGCGATCTTTCTTCTTGAAAATATATGAAAAGTCCTCCACCATTTTGGCTGTGCCATAGCTCTTTGAAACGTGATGAAGTTCCATCACTTTACCACCCTGACGGGCTTCTTGCATGTCCAATTCAAGCTTTTCCTTCTTAATATTCTGGGACGCCTTTTCTTGAATCTCATAGAATGCCTCAACGCGATATTTAGCCTTGGTACCCCTGGCCCGGGGTTGCTTGCGCATCCACTCCAATTCTTTCTTCATTAGTTGGCGAGCTTTTCCAACTTCTGTTTTCAACATCTCTTCCCTTTCCGATTTCTTTTCCAGAAAATAGGCATAGTTACCATTATATGTATAGATCTTACCCCGGTCTAGTTCGATGATTTCATTCACCACGTTGTCAAGAAAGTAACGATCGTGGGTAACCATTAATAATGTAACCAACTGGCCTGATAGATAAGTCTCCAACCATTCAATCGCCTCCAGGTCGAGGTGGTTAGTAGGTTCATCCATGATAATCAGGTCGGGTTCCGACAACAGCATTTGGGCGAGAAACACGCGCTTGCGTTGGCCCCCCGAAAGCTCATCAAATTTCTGGTCAAGGTCGGTCACTCCTAACTTGCCCGTGATCATTTGCACTTTGGCATCGTAATCCCAGGCGTTGAGTTCTTCCATCTGTTCAAGCACGTGCTGCATCCGTTCCGGTGAGGTGTGCGGATCATGAATGCAATCTTCATACTCCTTCACTACGGAAGCAATCTTATTGTTTTTGTCGAAGATGATTTCCTTAACAGAAAGGTTTCCGTCCACGTTGGGTTGTTGCGTGAGGTATCCCAGCTTTATGCCATCGCGAACACTGACTACCCCAGAATCGGGTTGAATCTGCCCCGTCAATATTTTAAGAAGCGTAGATTTCCCGGTACCATTTTCCCCCACCAGGGCCACCTTGTCGCCTTGCGAAATTCCGAGTGTAAGATCCTTGAAAAGCCAGCGGTCGTTGAAGGACTTGGAGAGAGATTCAGCAGATAAGTAGTTCACTAAAATGAAAATTAGTCTGCAATTTAGCATAAGGCTTGTTGCCATCTAAACACCCAATGGATAAAAGCCTTTTAATCGAAGAAACAGACTCTAAAATTGTAGAGACAAAATGTCAGTTATGAATTATCAAGAAATTAATAATCAGATATTTAATAAGTATTGCTTCAAGTAAATTAACAAATGAATCTAGCTGAAGAAATATTAGAAATGCGTTCTAAAAAGCAGAAAGATAAGGTCGCTCATTATATAGGGAATGATCCAAAAAAATTCGCCCAATTAGTAGATATTTTTCTGCCAGGTCCTTACCATGTTACCCAACGGGCAGCATGGCCGGTGAGTTATTGCATCCAGAAACATCCTGATCTTCTTCCACCTCATTTAAAGAAGATGCTCACCTTCGCTGGCAAGCCCGGAACACCTGATGCCGTGAAGCGAAATACAATGCGGTTGCTTCAGTTTGTACGTGTACCCAAAATACACCAGGGCGCCACTGCGGATCTTTGTTTTAAGTTTCTTAACAATACCACAGAACCTATTGCCGTCCGTGTGTTTGCAATGACTGTTCTGGCCAATCTTGCCAAAGAAATCCCGGAATTGAAAAATGAACTCATCCTGATTATTGAAGGTCAAGTTCCCTATGCCAGTGCCGGTTTTCTTTCCAGAAGCGGAAAGGTCTTGAAGGAATTAAAGGCGTAACTTTAGGCAATTCAATGACCCCCACAGTAGCGACTCATATCTGCAAAAGCTGCCACAACGAATTCTCTGGCAATTTCTGTAATGAATGCGGGGAAAAGGTGTTAAAGCCAGCAGACAAATCTTTCAAAACTATCCTAAACCACGTTTTACTGACGATCACCTTTGTAGACGGTAGGTTTGTACGAACCTTATGGATGGTAATTAAAAAACCTGGGGCACTGTCGCGGGATTTTGCCCACGGCATGCGAGTGAAGCAGCTAAGCCCAATGTCTCTCTTTTTTGTATTGAACCTGGTCTACTTCTTCTTTCCGGTAATCCAGCTGTTTAATGCCTCTATGAACACTCAATTATTGTCGCCACTGAGTGGTTTTTATTCAGATATTATCGCTCATAAGGTCGTGCGAATGGGGATTGACCTGAACTCCTTCACACTTCTTTACAACATAAAGACAACCAGCCTGGCAAAATTAATGGTTATGGTTTTTGTGGTCGTTTCCTCGCTTCCTTTAAACGTTCTCTACTGGAAGAAAAACAAATACTTTACCGACCATGTGACCTATGCCGTGGAACTAGCTTGCTTTAATCTCTTCATCAATACGATCGTTTTGACCGTTATTGTAAGGCTTATTGGTGGCGGTGGCTTTCTGGATGAAACAGCTTTGACAGTGATATTCATTATTTCGAATCTCTACTTCGTTCTCCGATCAGGAAATATCTTTTACCATGAAAAAGGTTGGCGGTTGGTGGTGAAGTCGCTCGCTTTGATATTGTTTTTGAAAGTAGCTTTGGAAGTCTACAGAGCTATTTTGTTTTTTGTAACCATGGTTATGCTATAGCCTGTTATCAATGGACATAAGTCAAATATTTACAGCAAGTTAACAAGCATGTATGAAAGCATTTTTGATCATCATATGTTTGTCATTCACAGGTCATATTCATTCGTTTGCCTTGGTACCGGCAAGCACCATTGCAGATGGGACGCAGCCCCAAATTACAATTGATCCTTCTGGTAAAGTGCGTATCATCTATGGCCTTGGCGATAAAATATATTGTGCCACATCCGTAGATAATGGGGTGACATTCCACTCGATTATGTTGGTTGGAGAAGTCAAAGAAATGCACCTGGGGATGTCGAGGGGACCACAGGCTTCCAGTTCTAAAAATTTTACGTTGGTTTCAGCCATCGATAAAGGGGGCTCAATCCATACTTTTCAGCTTAACCATCAAACCGGAGTATGGTCAGAAAAGAAATTAGTCAACGATGTTCCCGGTTCGGCACCGGAAGGTTTGATGAGCATAGCCGCTGATGAAAAAGATAATTTTTATGCGGTGTGGTTAGATATAAGCGATACCAGGAGAAATAAAATCTGTTTTGCCTCAACCACCAATCAAGGCAAAACCTGGTCAAAAAATAAGGTTGTCTATCAATCCCCCGATTCAACTGTTTGTGAGTGTTGCAAACCAAGCCTATCTGTTAGCAAATCTAGAGTGGAGATCATGTTTAGAAACTGGATCGATGGCTCCAGAGATCTTTACCTACTTTCTTCTAGTGATGCGGGAGGGACATTTAAAACTGCCATCAAACTCGGAACTGGCACCTGGAAATTAAAGGGGTGCCCGATGGATGGAGGAGGCGTAACGATCAATTCAAAAAATGCTATTTCAACCGTCTGGCGAAGGGAGGGAAACATTTATTTTGCAAAGCCCAACGAAAATGAAGTGCTCATTGCGAAAGGACGTAATTGTAGTATTGCTGATCCAGACGACCCAATCATTACCTGGAATGATGGAAATCAGCTCAAAGTAAAAGAACTAAACACAGCAAGAGAGTTCAATCCAGGTGACGGAAACTTCATCAAAGCCATCAGAACTGCCGATGGGAAAATTTTATGTGCCTGGGAAAGCGAAAGGAAAATTCTCTTCAAGAAGCTTTAGCAAAAGTCGTATAGTATCGGCAGAGAGTAATGGATTGATTTCAGCGCAATGAATCCAACAGATTACTGATCAATCCCTCGGCCTGGCTGCCTTCTTCAGGTGCCACCAAATCCCGAAAAGAAATAAGCGCTTTTATAGCTTCATCCACCTCTTTGTTCATGGCCAGCGTTAATGCCAAGTTGAAATAGCTATTAGGAAATTCTGGTTCAATAGTAATAGACATCTGATAATGCACTTTGGCCAGCGGCAAGTTGCCGATCTCGGCATACAGGTTGGCCAGGTTATAGTGGGCCTCGAAATGACGAGGGTCTTCTTTCAGCGATTTGGTAAAACAGTCAATGGCCTCAACATGGTTCTTCCTTTCAGATTCGAGTATGCCCAGGTTGCAATAAGCATCTGCTACAGAATCTCCAGCTTTAATGGCTTTAAGATAAAGGTCACGCGCACGGTTATCACCTTGCTCATCCAACATCAGTGCCTCCTCAAAAACAGAAAGTGGATGGAGGCTTCGCACCTTACCTCCAGAAAAGAGATACAATTGACCACGTGAATCCTGGTCCTCTGCAGATTTTCTCTTTTTCTGAACGGGCTTGAAGCCAAATTTTTCAGGATTTGACCCTGGAAATTGAATCACCTTCGCCATGTTGCAAAGGTAAGTATTATTGGGCACGACTGTTTATCAGCTCGCCTTCCTTCGAACAGTTTTTTTAGCAACTTCTTTCTTCTCTTTAGCGGCAATCCCTTTCGCCTTCTCCATGGGCTTTTTCTTAGCTGCATCGATACTTGCCTTGAGGGCGGTCATAATATCGACCACCTTCGGTTCTTCTTCCGTTACCATCACGATTTCTTTACCGGCAATTTTTGCATCGATGATCGATTTGAGTGCATCGTAATAGTGGTCCTTCATCTCAATTTTTGAGAACTGGGTGGTCATAGAATCCACCAGGGTTTTGGCTAGCTTCAATTGTTCCTTATCGGCCTTTACCTCCAACAATTGAGGCACTTCGCCCATCTTCTTTACTTCATCTGGATAGCGCAACCGATACATCAAAATTCCTCCATCATGAGGAGTGATCAACACGGGTGTCTCACGGTCGCGAAGAACTACTTTTCCCACACCTATCTTACCGCTCTCTTTCAAAGTATGGCATAATAATCCATAGGTCTTAGCAGCGATGTCTCCATCCGGCCCAATAAAATAGGGAGACTCAAATAGCGTTGGATGAACCTCGGCCGATTTCACAAAGCCTTCGATTTCAATCACCTTCTCGCTCTTCAGCTTCACTTTATTGAGGTCATCCTGTTCAATAATTACATATTGGCCAGGCTCATACTGATAGCCTTTCACAATGTCTTCATTCTTCAAAGGTTGTCCCGTCACCTTATCCTTCTTCTCGTAGGAAACAGGATTATGTCCTTCTTTCGTAAGCAAATTGAAACTGATCGTTTGCCCCGTATCAATGGCATTATAGATTCTTACCGGGATGGTTACCAGCGAAAACTGAATGTGTCCTTTCCAGATGGCCCTCATAAGGAAAAAATTTAAAGTGTTAGTCTAAAAAATTAACTACAAGGCACTAAAGTATTGACTATGAATGATTTTTCAAAATAGTTCATAATCAAAGACACACTCCACAACCACATCACGGTATGAGAATGAAGTAGCTAAAGCTATAAGTAAAAGTGAATTTGGGACTTCCTTAGGATTTGAAATCTACGTACGAGGTGGTGTCAACCTCAGCCTTCAGTTCGTGGAGCAGGTTGTATAGACCGTAATAGGTCCGGTTGATGTACAGGGCATCTTTCACCCCCCTCGCCTTTTTCGATTCACGGAAAGCCTTCATATTTCCAATCTCTTCGCCAAACTGGTAAAGGGCTTCAAAGTAGTTGTTGTCTGAAAAATCAAACCGAGGGCTTCTGAAAGGACGACTCAGCAACTCCACCAAATGAGTGAATACCTCCTTAAAAAATTTCTTATCGTCCGCGGTGTCATCTTTATAAATGAAACGCAGATCATAAAATAACTGGTCCAGTTTTTTAGCGTCATTGAGAATGTCCTTATCGAGGAGCTGGAAGTAGATCTTATAAAAGTCTTTGGGGATCACCTTCACACAGCCGAAGTCAATAACACCCAACTTCCCTTCCGGGGTAATAATGAAATTGCCAGGATGTGGATCTGCATGAAGAGAGTGAAGGCTATGAATCTGGTAATGATAGAAATCCCACATGGCCTGACCCAATTGCTGTCCTTGTTCTGGACTGATATCTTTAGACTTGATCCGCTCACCTAATGGCTTGCCTTCAATCCAATCCATGGTAAGGATGCGATCACCCGAGTATTGGGGGTAATAATGTGGGAACACCAAGTTGGGGATGTGACGGCATTCCCTGGATAGTTCAATAGACCGCGTCAATTCAAGTTTGTAGTCGGCCTCTTCCAACAGGCGTAACTGCACCTCCCCGATAAACTCATCGTACTCGACTGGGTTCAGTTTGAACATGCGCAAGGCGATGGGCTTAACCATAGCCAGGTCACTCTTCACGCTATCGGCAACTCCCGGATACTGAATCTTAACCGCCAACTTCTTTCCATTTACTGTGGCCTGATGCACTTGTCCGATGGAGGCTGCATTGGTGGCAGAATGTTGAAAGCTGTCGAATACCTCTCCCGGTTTTTTTCCAAGTGATTTCTCAAATGTGCGCACTACCAGCGGATACGACAATGGAGGCGCACTATACTGGGCCAAAGCAAACTGGTTCTGGTAGGCTGTGGGAAGCAGGTTTTTATCCATGCTCAGCATCTGGGCAACCTTTAGGGCACTGCCCTTGAGCTGACTCAGCGAGTTGTAAATATCAGTAGCATTGTCCTGGTGAAGTTCCTCCTTTGAGAGGTCCGGGTTCACTAGCTTCTTGCTATAATGTTTTAAATAGTTGGTGCCGATCTTAGCGCCCGTTGAGATAAACTTAGTTGCCCGCTGAACTTTGCCAACGGGGATGCTCTTCTGCTCCTTCACCTTCATCACGTAAGTATTAATCAGCTTTTTGAATTTTGATACATAAACTTCCCAAAGTCGAGGGCAGCGTCCAGTACACCTTTTCCGACCAGATCGAATGCCAGGTTCACTGATTTTTCAATGGCTGCATCGGTCTTTTCAAAGGCGACACTTTCATCATGACTCCAGAACTGGAGGATAAACATAAAGTGCATCCAGAACAGGAGATCATAGCGCTCATCGAGATAGGGACGTTTTGCAATTTCTCCCGATAACTTTCCTTCATTCAGAACAACATTGATCCATTCCTTGAAAGAAACTTTGAACCCCTTTAAAAACGTGGGTACCACGGATGGCTTCTTCCACGACCTCAATTGATGTAGTGCAAAGCTGCGGTCTGATTTCAGTAACTCCGCCAATGAAAAGTAAAACGTAAGAATTTTTTCACGGGTGGTGAAGCCCTGGTAGTCGTCATCATTTTCCATCTTGCTTCGGGTATCATCGATATAACCTTTCCAAATGGATTTTTCCAGTCCATCAAATGACCCGAAAAATTGATAGAATTCATCTTCCTTAAATCCGTAGTCTTTGCAAAACTTATAGACCGAGGCGGGTTGCTTGCCTTCGGTGAGCACGTAGTCGCGATAATCAGCAACGATCTTCTCTGACGAGATAGACTTTGATTTGGGTTTAGATTTTTTTGTCTTTTCCATGCTCTTGTAACAAAGAAACATGGAAGTATGTTTCTTTCTGGTTTCCTTATTTCTGTCCCAACAAACTGAAAGTTTCAGATATGGATAATTCTAATGAACTTTATCCTTATGGCTTTGATCGGAAAGAATGGTTCTGTCCTGTTTCTTTTAATGGTTGTGATATGCATCCAATCCTCTGCACAACAGAAAAACGCTTCCTCCTATTATGAGCAGGGTGAAGAAGCGCTTAGAAATAAATCTTATAAAACTGCCCTTGCCCATTTCAATGAATGCCTTCGAATAAGCCCTTATTATATGAATGCCTATTATTCCAGGGCAATAGCTCGTGAAAGCCTGGGTGATAAACAAGGAGCACTAACCGACTACAACATCTACCTTGAAAAAAAGCCGGATGACAAAGAGGCGTTGTTTAGCAGAGCCATAAGTCGCTATGACTACGGGCAATGGGCCGTAGCCAAAGAAGACTTTCAGAAACTTCTTACCCTGCCTGAAGGAGGAGAAACCAATACGGTATATTTTCAGACCGATCAATCTGCCGATGGTGTTACCAAGGCCTTTACTGCACATCATGAGCTTAAGTCCACCATATTAAATTACCTGGGACTAATCGAAACGAAGTTGAAAAACTATCCGGCAGCCATTGAACATTTTAATGCTGCCATAAGCCTCCATCCCACCGAAGCAGATTACTACCTCAATCGTGGCATGACGAAATTGCAAACCGGAGACTCTATCGCAGCGACAAACGATTTTGAATACGCGCTTTCCCTAAACCCTCAAAGCAGTCTAGCACAACACAATCTGGCGGTGCTTAAGAAATCATCGATTAGTGCACCCGATACTGAAAAGCTATTGACAGAAGCTATCTTAAACAATCCACGGCAACCTTACTCTTATGCGGAGCGTGGTATGGTGAGAATGAAATCGGGCAATATGAAAGGTGCCCTGGAAGATTACAGTGAAGCCATCCGACTTGATCCTACAGACCCGGATTATTGGCTCAATCGCGGTCTCGTAAAAGAACAAATCAAAGACCTCAATGGGGCACTTGCTGATTACAAACAGGTGATCACCTTAAAGGCCGACTATGAAAAAGGCTGGCTTAATCACGGCAATGTGCTGGTGAATCAGAAACGATTTAATGAAGCCATCGAAGATTACACCGTGGCCCTCACGCATTATCCGGAATATGGCCTCGCCTATTATAACCGTGGTCTTACCTGGCATCGATTAGGAAAGAAAACTGAAGCGTGCAAAGATTTGGAACGAGCTATCAGGTTTGGAACGAAAGTGGATTCAAAAGTTATGACTACGATTTGTAACTAGTTTAGATTATCTTATGGGTCAGAAGGATACTGTTAAATGACGCCAGGCTCACCAGGTTCATTTCATAACTTATTCTTTTGAGTATATCATGATCGATACTGATCTGTTACTCTCCCAGGGGGCCACCTATAAAAAGCTAATTCCCGAAGAAATTCTTTTTGCGGAAGGCGAGCCATGTGAATACTATTATCAGATTGTTCGTGGCCAACTACGCTGGGTTAACTTCAACAAAGAAGGCGATGAATATCTTCAAACGATTATAGAAAAAGGTGAAAGTATAGGAGAACTCCCCTTGTTTGACGGAGGCGTCTATGCAGCCACCGCCATAGCTAATAAAGCCGCACAAGTGTTGCGTCTTCCTAAGGCAACCTTTCATCAACTGTTAATAGAACATCCACAAATTCATTTCGCCTTTTCAAAATTATTAACGGAGCGTTTGCGGTTTAAATTTTTCCTGATGAAAGAAATGGCTAATAATGACTCTGAAAAAATCATCACCGCCTTACTTGGCTATCTGCATGAAAAAAAGGATCATGTTTGTTTAGTCTGTAATCAGGTAAGACTCAATCGAAGACAACTTGCACAAATGACAGGTTTAAGGGTTGAGACTGTTATCAGAATAATGCGCCATCTAAATGAAAAAGGTGTTATTCAAATCCACAATCGCAAAGCGTATTATGGCAATAGTAAGGGGTGCGATAATAAAAGATGCACCGCTTAATACTCAATGAAGAAATGGCATTTTTATAACATTAGATGGGCGATTTTTACGAATTTATTGAGACTTCTCAATTGTAAGAATCAAATAATCGCCCCAATTGCGGAAAGGCCATCGAAGAGTAAATACTCTATCTAATTTTTCCAGTAAGGAAAGAAGTCTTGGATGTTTTTTATCGAAGGTTCTATAGGCCGAAGGCGGAACAAATAAACTCAGGCTTTGCTGCCGGATAAGATTTGCTTTGCCGTTCAAGGCCTGCACCACTTCAGACGCGGTATGATACCAAACATCAAAATATTCACCCTCTATGTGAGCCTTGGTTGATTTACCCTTTCTTCTTCGGAATGCTACTTTCATGTTGCCGAAAAAGAACATCGCTCTTTCCCAGGGACAAAATACCGGCATCAAGACAAGCACTGCTCTCCCTCCCGGCTTTAACTTGTTCACAATTTTTGGAAGTAATCTATCAATATCATCTGTGCAGTTTAGTCCGCCAAAATTGCTATAGACCATGTCATACTTTTTCAGATCCAACTCCTCGATATCCCAAAAACTGCACTGACTGGCTGTGATAAAATCTGTAAGTTGATGACGGATCACTTTTTGTTTGATCATTGCTACCATGCTGGCGCTTACATCCGTTGCTTTTACTTTGAATCCTTGTGAACCAAGAAAAATCGCATCAGTTCCTGTACCCGCATTGATTTCCAACACCTCTCCCCCATTTGGAAGTTGCCTTAATAATTCTGCCCGTATGATGTTGCGAGAATAATTTACCAGGTAATTTGAGTCGTATAACTCGTCAAAAATCAGCGACTGATTATCAAATGCTTTAGCGACAACAGTTTCATTAACTAAATTTCTCATGACGTATTAATTGGCTCTCGCGGAAAAGCTATGTCTTTTGTCGATCCAAAGAAGTTGAACATACTTAACGATAGCGTGGACCAAATTATAGTTCCACTTTAAAAAAGGAATAATAAAGCTGAAATGAAATTTTGTTAGTTGATTTACAAATTCTATTCTATGAAATTTTGCACGGTAACGTTTATGCAGGAAAGCATGAAGCAGTCGGTAGTATCCTGATGGATAAGTGTTGTGATACATCATATCCAGGTCCGCAGAATCAATCCAGTTTGACTTTAAGTTCAACTCTTGTTTTACCTTTTCATAAAAAGCAGTTCCCGGCAACGGATAAGAAACAGAAACACCCAGCATAGTGGGCATCAGGTCAAGCACCATTCGAATTGTTTTACGAATATCTTCTCCGGTTTCTCCGAGATATCCAAATTGGATAAAGAAACCTACCTTAACGCCTTTCGATTTAAGCAATCGGGTAGCACTGTAAATTTGGTTAACGGTTGTGCCCTTATCCATAGCGTCCAATATTTTTTGCGAGCCAGATTCAGCACCTAACCAGGCCTCATCTAATCCAGATGCTACCAGTAAGTCGATTGTGCCTGGCTCTGTTAGCAAGTCGGCCCGGGATTGTATTTTATACTTTATTTTCAGTCCAACTTGTTCAAGTTGCTCATTAAATTCCTTTACCCAGCCAGGTTTTAGCCCGAAGATATCATCACACATCCAGAAATAATCCACACCGTGATGATCATGTAATTGTTTAATCTCTTCCACCACGTTTTGTGCACTTCTGCTATTATACCGATTACCATAGATTGGTTTGGCACACCAGTTACACTTGTAGGGACAGCCCCGGGTAGTGGCCACATTCAGATAAAAGTGGTCATGTTTGCTTAGCCATACTGAACGATATACTTCTATACTGATTAAATCCCAGGCGGGCAAAGGCAGTTCATCCAGATTTTTTAGCACACTTCTCTTTGACGTTATTCTTATACCATCGGCAGATTTGATAGCGAGGCCTTCAACATTACTAATACCTGTTCCGGAGTTTAGTTTTTCTATCAATTCTTTCAATGTGACTTCACCTTCACCACGGATGACAATGTCTGCTCCGTTTTGAAGATATAATTCATAACGGTCAGATGAGTCAGAACTGCAGATAATAACGAGGCAACCTGATGCTTTTCCAAGCTGTTGCATAACAAAAGCGGCCTCGCGCATAACTGTAAGGCACATCTTTGTAAGGTAGTTGAAGCCATCATCGTATATAATCAGGTAATCCGGCTTTTCCTTTTTCAATACGTCTGCTATGCTATTAGGCTCCTCAAGCAAATTTGTATCATGCAAGACAACATCACAACCCAATTGACGAGCCACTGATGCTGCATACAATGTGCCCAACGGGGGAAAAGGTTGTTTCATCTCCCATTGTTTGGGATCTAGTTTGTAAAAATAGGTATTAGCTAAAAGGACTTTCTTCAATTGGGTGATGTCATTTCATACTTAATAAATAACTCTTTCATACTTGCTGTTAAATCGGTCTTATCTATAATCATAGCGTCCTTTCCTTCAAAGTGCTGCATGGGAAATAGGAATTCCATTAATTGCGGTCTAAAATAAGGATTAAAATTTTGTCTTAATTTACTTTCAAAAGCATCGCTGATGAGATCTTGGTACCCTCCAAAGGGGGCACAAATCCGCTTCAGGTTATTATGTTGACTATAACTAAATCTTCTTTTTATACTCAATAAAGGCCTAAAACTTCTTCTTTTTAAACATAATAAAAATTGAAATATAACAAATGCAGAAAAGTTTAAGGGATAGATTAATACAGAAGATACTACTTTCAGTAAAGAGTTTATCGGATTAGAGCGACATTCATGCCTTGTTTTGCCCAACGAAGGATAATACTTTTCAGCCCATGAATTAACCTTTATAAGTTTCCCGAATGTATCATCCTTATTAAAGAAAACTTTGAGATTGAATAATTCAGTGGCCGTAAAGATATTTCTATTATGGATTTCCAAGAATGTGTTATCCATGGCATAGTTAAAACATAACAAATACCTTTCCTTGAACAATACAGTGAGTAAAGTCGAAAGCATTTTTACAAAACAAAAGATTAACCAGAGCGAATTATCAGAGGTAATAATAAAAATATCAATATCTACTGATCCTTTTCGAAAACCTGATCTCGTGATGGTGGGATTTTCTGCCGCGATCGATCCGGATACTCCAACAAACCGAATGAACGGAATCCAGGAAAGATAATTCATAATCCTCGCGTGATTTCTTAGCGACCTTTGAGAAAGTCTTTTTTTACTAGCTTGATGAATGAATAACTCTGACCTGCCTGCTACACAGTAATTCAGTTTACCGTCCGTTTCAATTAATCCCTCAGAAATAAGTTCATTAATTTCACCGATCAACTGAATATCCTCTGTAACGTCCACCCACCTTTGCAGGTCATATAGGTTCACCGGGGCATTAAAGACATCGCGGTAATTGATGTGAATGATTATTAACTCTTTTAGAGAGGCATTCATCGTTTAATGGTTTTAGTACACCTTTACTAAACATGACGGTGTAATATAAAAAACGGTTGCCACCAGAGATAAATAAAATGACCTATTATTTCTACAGAAAAGTAACACATACCTCTCTCAATATCATTTGAAAAGTTGTTGTATGCACCTCAGGACGCTAATAATAGTAAGTTTCTGTTCAATTGCCTTGATGCCGTCAGCATGATCAACACACCGTGACGAATTTTTTACTGTTTCCGCAATCTTGAAACAAAGAATTCTAATCTTGATTTTTTCTTTTGATTGGAAAGTCAAACCCAAAGCGGACCGATAGTCTATTGGCATATGGGCTCAGATGATCTGGATTGAAAAGATTATACAGTATTGCTGTATTACCCTTAATCTGTTTGTAAACAGTAAAGTCCTTTTTGATTCCTGCAAACAGACTGACTACCCACTCCCGGTAAGCAGGGTCTACTCCTTTACGTTGAGCCATCAGTGACGGTATAGTCGTATTCATAATCTCAGGCAAAAGCTGAAAGTTGATTCCCTTTGCCCATTTCAATTCCAGCGAAGCGCGGGGTCCATAAACTTGTTTTTCCTGCAGCAACTTAAACTTATCAAAACAGAGGCGATAGTTCCAGCCCGCTCCCACAGAAATACGCGGACTTATTCGATACACTAGCATCGGGTTCAAGTCAATCAATACAGCATTGGATTTTTGAATTTCGAAAGCTATCCCAGGTATCAATCGCTCTGCCAAGGGCCTTCCCTTTAATGGGTTGGGCAATTTCTTAGGCAACTCCGCCATGCTTTGAACATCGTCATACTTATTTTTCAATCTACTCATATTGCTCATTGCCTGTTGCAGCACTTCCTGTTTTCCTTCAAAGTGATCTTTCGCTGCTTTTACGACCTGTTCCTTCACCATACCATTTATTTTCTCCTCCATTTGTGCTGAGTCTAACGATTTCGCCTGATCAAGCAGTGCAGACTGCCCAGTTAATTTCTCCACGCCTTCCATTTGAAGCACTTTTCCTTCCAACACTTTATCAATATTTTTAACATCTATCATATGTCCGCTGGAAAATTGTTGAGCACGCTGAACGTACTGTCCCACCTCACTTACTTCCCCGCCCACCTTATTGAATGATTCAGTAACACCAGCCAGGTTTGACTGGATATTAAGTTTACCTCTAAGTGTGTTCCCGTTGAAATGGCTTAAGCCAAGCCAATCCGTTCCATTCAAACTTGTTAACGAAACGCTTCCTGTGGGCAGTGAAAATCCATTTACAATTCCTTGTAGTTTTTGCACCGATTCATGCATTGGCGAAGGAAGATTTATTCTGTGAAGCTCTTCCACAGTCTTGGATTTAAGTCGCTCAAACTCTGTTGTCAGTCCTGAAACCCGCTGCCTCACACTTTGCACCAGGCTATCATATTGTTTTAATAGCTTTTCAGTTGGAAGATTAATATTGCGCAAACTATCAATTTTGGTTGCAAGAAGATTCTTGATTGAATCAATCCGGCCGACTTGTTTTTTAAATATGATATGAAAACTATCAGCTTTAGATTGAAATGAAGTAATAATCGAATCAGTTTTGTGGATTGATTTAAAAAGAGTATCCGTTTTTAGAATATAGGTAAGACTATCCACTTGTAGTGAAAAAGCCAGGCTGGCAATTAGTGAGAAGAGTATTGAAAATATATACTTCATTGGATGACGTTAGTTAGAAATCTATTTATTTAACCTGGTTGAGACATAAATTCCTCTTCCAGATTTCCAGCGAGTAACCAAGTGTGAATACAAATAGGCCCATTGCCATGATGCAGGTTCTGGCTCTAAACATGGTTTTAATGAAATCATATGGGTAGCGTTATTAATGATTGAATATAGCCACCCCTCGCAAAGTAAATCCAGTAATGATGATAGTTTAACTACATCTAAAGACTACCGTAGTAACACGGTATTTTATAGGAAATACAAATTTGTGCTTGATGATTTTCTTGATTAATGAACTAAACATTACAAGAATCAACTCGTGCTGGATTAAAGCTCTTGATAAACCAGCCAGCCTAACCGCCAGTAACGAATATCGGCTTCGGTCTCGTTCGAAGCTGCTCAATAATGGCTGGGGAAAATCGATTATTCCACAAAATTACCTTTTGCAGATTGGGAAGATGTTCAAAGGAACCAATAGAAGTGTCATCCAGATTATTACTATGCACATTCAAATACATTAATTGCTGCAAAGTGGCCAATGACTTGAGTCCAGTGCTTGAAATTCTGTTTCGTTGCACCTGGAGTTTCTGAACGTGAACAAACTCACCCACCAACCCCATATCACCATCTTCAATACCAATATCACTCAGATCTAACCAAAATATATTTTCTTTAATCGCGAGCAGTTTCTTTAGTATTGAACTTCGTTCTCCCGAAGAAGCCGATCTCATCATTACAAAAGAAACATCCAATAGATTGCTCGAATTGCTAATGCGGTTTACCACCAGGCCCGCAGTTCTCAACCTTTCAATATCCTCTTCTGAAATGTTGGGAGCAGTTGGTAAAAGGTTCGTAGCATCAACCAAATGATCCATGCCCAGGTAAGCACTTAGAAGGTATTTCATTTTATCATCAGCTCCCATCGTACTTAATTTGCTATTGAATCCCGCACCACTTTCAATCCACCATTGTAACAGGTTCAATTCAATGGGCGTTAGTGCTTCGTAATTTTCAGCAGGCATAAACTTACTGCTAGACTTTGCCAACGTTACACGTCTGAAAATTTCGCTTTTGTCAAGATCACCAGGGCTAATGGCCTTACCGCTCCTTCCGCCTCGCAATAATGAATCCGTTGACGTCATATCTAATCCACCCTTTAGTTTGGATGCATTGTGACACCGAACACACTTCTTTTCCAGAATAGGTTGAATGACATGCGTAAAAACAATGATAGAATCAATTTGCTCAGGGAGGATTATGGATACGTCCTTTCTCTGTTCAATACCTAGCAATTCTTTTAATGAAGCTGGAAGATAAGCGGACAAATAGTGTTCACCATGCGTTAGCGTTCCACCAAAATGCCCTGCAATAGCTACGAATAATATTACCGTTGTCAATAACCATTGGCTGGCATGAAGATTCCAGAGTTTCCGATCATATCTGTTGTAGCATTTGATAATAAAAAGTAAAAGCGAGATAATCACTACACTGATGCCTGACCACTGATGCCAGAATAGTGTGTTTTCATTATAGCCTCCGTCTGCAGAAAGAGTATAACCGGCGATGGCCGCAAACAAGGCTGTAACAAATGCCACTAGGTAAGCAATCTGCAAAACAACATTTACTGCAGCACCCTTCTTACTTTCCAGCCGAAGCACTTCGAGTAAGCCTGCAAAAAGCAAAATACCAATAGGCAAGTGTACCACCAACGGATGTAGTCGTCCAATCAACATTGGAATGTTACTCATGATACGGTGGATTGATTGCCCCTCATGCGAGAATGCCTTTTACAATTTTCCCTTCTACATCGGTGAGTCGGAAACGTCTTCCCTGGTACAAATAATTCAATCGTTTATGATCAATGCCCAATTGATGAAGTAAAGTCGCCTGAAAATCATGAACATGTATTGGATTCTTTTCAATATTATATCCAAAGTCATCAGTTTGACCATACGTGATACCGGGCTTTGATCCTCCCCCGGCCATCCACATTGTAAAACATCGGGGATGATGATCTCTCCCAAAATTAGTTGCGGTGAGTTTTCCTTGTGAGTAGTTGGTGCGACCAAATTCACCTCCCCATATCACGGCCGTGTCTTCCAGTAATCCACGTTGCTTAAGGTCTTTCACTAAAGCAGCCGATGCCTGATCCGTAGCTTTACATTGTCCTACTATTCCTCGGGGCAAATCACCATGATGATCCCAACCCTGATGATAGAGTTGTATAAACCGCACATCGCGTTCAAGCAGTCTTCGTGCGAGTAAACAATTCGCTGCGAATGTGCCGGGCTTCCTCGCATCAGCTCCATAAAGATCGAACACCCAATCGGGCTCATCGCGGAAGTCAGTAACTTCTGGAACCGAGGTCTGCATCCGGAATGCCATTTCATATTGCGCGATCTTACTCGTCATCTCTGGATCACCCGTGATTTCGCCTTGTATTTCATTTAGTTTTGATAATGAGTTCAGCATCTCCCTGCGATCATTGCTGGAGACTCCCTCGGGGTCATTGAGAAAAAGTACCGGATCAGCACCGGCCCGTAATTGCACACCCTGATGACGTGACGGCAGAAATCCATTGCCCCACAATCTTGCATAAAGTGGTTGGTCCTGCGGAGCATTGTTGGAGACCAACACGATGAAGTTGGGTAAGTTCTCATTCAGTGAGCCAAGTCCATAGCTCACCCACGCGCCAATACTGGGTCGCCCGGCTAATTGATTTCCGGTTTGAAAAAAGGTAAGCGCTGGATCATGGTTGATCTGTTCTGTATACAGTGATTTAATAATACAAAGGTCATCCACCACCTGGCTGGTGTAAGGCAACAATTCACTCACCCATGCACCGCTTTTGCCATGTTGTTTAAACTGATAAGGTGATGAAACCAATGGTAAGGCCGACTGTCCCGAACTCATACTCGTAAGCCGTTGGCCTTTTCGCACACTTTCAGGAAGATCTTGTCCGTGTAGTTTTGTAAGCAATGGTTTATAATCGAATAAGTCAAGTTGTGATGGGCCACCACTTTGAAAAAGATAAACCACTCGTTTTGCTTTAGGTGCGAAGTGTGGTCCCCTAAGAATTCCATCCGAAGGATTTTCTGTTTTGTCTGCAATGGCCGAGAAAACATTTTCAGACCCAAGCAACGAACCCAACGCGGCAGCACCTAATCCAAAACCTACCTTAGAGAGAAACTCTCTCCGGTTAGTATGCATGACCAACTTCTTATAGATATCTTCTTTCATCTTAACGTCTTGTTAAAAAAGCATCTGAGTTCATTATCGTTGAAGCGACAACGGTTAAGGCAGCCCATGTCGTCTTGTCTTTAATCTCCTTTGTTTTGAATTCGCCAGCGGTAAGCCATCCTTTCATTTTCGAAGGATTCGTATTGAATTTTTCAACCTGAGTTTGAAAGAGTTGAGATAGTACTTCTGCTTCCTTTTGCAGGGGAAGTCGTGAAGTAAACTGCCGAAACAACAGTTTGATTCGTTCCTGATTATCATCCGATTTATTCAACGAATAAAAGGCAGCCAGGCGCGCGGCTTCTATAAACTGGGGATCATTCATCATCACCAATGCCTGAAGCGGTGTACTGGTCTTCTGACGCTGAACCACACAGTAGCTTCGGGAAGGCGCATCGAAGGTGTTCATGGAAGGTGGTGGATTCGTTCTCTTCCAGAACGTGTATAAACTTCTGCGATACAGATTTTCACCGTGCTCTTGTTCATACGCGCCACCGCCCAGACTCCACAACCCTTCCGGCTGATAGGGCTTCACACTTGGGCCACCTGTCTTTGGCGATAGTAAACCAGCCGATGCCAAGGCATGATCACGGATCATTTCTGCCGACATTCTGAATGATGGGCCGATTGATAGATAAACATTTTCAGGATCTTTCATCTGTTTCTCCTGGGTGCTAGTTGATGCTTGCCTGTAGGTGGCAGAAAGTACAATCATGCGCTGAAGTGCTTTTATGTTCCAACCAGATTCCCGAAACTGTACGGCAAGCCAGTCGAGTAATTCAGGATGTGTGGGCGTGCCTCCCTGGTTGCCAAAATTGTTGGTGCTCTTATTAAGGCCCTTTCCAAAATAGGTTTGCCAATAACGGTTAACCGCAACACGTGCCGTGAGCGGATGGTTGGGATCAAGCAACCACTGTGCAAGACCTAGCCTGTTTTTTGGAAGATCATCGCTGAATGGAAGAATGCTTGCAGGGATACCAGGAGTTACTGATTCACCATGCGCATCGTAGGCACCACGTTTCAATATAAATGAAGGCCTTGGTGTTTTCATTTCAGCCATTACCATCACTTCTTTCACCGTGTCTTCCGCAAGCACTCTATCATTTCTTATTTTCTGAAGTGCTACCAATGATTGACGATAAGCTAGTGAGACATTATTCAGATAATACACTTCCATCAACTTATCATCGTTTGGTAGGGAAGCAGGCGAATAAATTCCTGCTGTTAAGCCGATCTCGGTTGGAGTAAGTTCGCGGTCATAAACTTTAAACTCATCCACAAGCCCTTG
Organism: Cyclobacteriaceae bacterium; assembly: GCA_043774805.1. Classification (GTDB taxonomy): domain Bacteria; phylum Bacteroidota; class Bacteroidia; order Cytophagales; family Cyclobacteriaceae; genus ELB16-189. Next base: position 21,609 of record JAYVTB010000092.1, read on the forward strand.
TTTGAATCCAACACCCCGCATGTCAGCCGCAATCTTCAACCCCGACTCGCCATTTTTCAGCACGATATCTTTATAGAGGTTATCATGTTCAACGTCCATTTCCGCTTCCGCCCCATTCAAGAAAAATTTCAATCCCGCAGCTTTTCCCGAACCATCGTAGGTCATGGCAATGTGAATCCACTTCTCTTTTGGCAACGGCTGCTTACTAATTTTAACTATGCTGTTGTATGGCCACGTGTGCGCCATCAGTAGTTCGGCTTTGTCATCACGAATTGTAAAAAAATATCCCCTGAAATTGTACAGGATATCGCCATTGCCATCATGAAACACTACTCCATGATGAAGATTAGCGGGTATGTTGATCCAGATAGAAATTGAAAATGGTGCACTGCGATTAAATGTTCCAAGCTTTCCGAGACTCAAGACATCATCTCCATTCGACTGAAATGCTTTCCCTGAGATGCCATTTTTCAATACCGGGTCCAATACCGTTCCAACATCTCTTGAATTAGTGCTTTTGAATTTGCCGTCTATCAGTTCATCAAATGAGAAATGGGCAATCATATCCTTGTCGGGATTTATTGGCGTCATTCCCTTCGACTTCCACTGTTGAAACTCCGGCTGTTCAGTCTTTTGTATCTTACTCAAATCCTCAATTAAGTTTTCTTCTTGCTTGGCAAGAAACGAAATGATGCTATCGACCTTCGCTGAAGTGAGCATCATCGTGGGCACCGGTAAGGCGTCATCCCATGATATCTGACCTGCTTCATCTATGTTGTTAAAAAACGCAAAAAGGCTATAGTAATCTTTTTGTGAAATAGGATCATACTTATGATCGTGGCACCGTGCACATTCGACAGTCATTCCAAGAAAAGCAGTGCCTAATGTGTTCGTTCTGTCTGCCACATATTCAACACGAAACTCCTCGTTCACAATGCCACCCTCCATGTTTTGTGAATGATTGCGATTGAACGCGGTGGCAAGTTTTTGCTCACGAGTTGCATTGGGAAGGAGATCACCCGCAAGCTGCCACGTGATAAACTGATCGTAAGGAAGATTCTCATTGAATGCTTTGATTACCCAATCGCGGTAAGGCCACATGGGTCGATAACGATCAACAGTGTAACCATGAGTATCTGCAAAACGGGCCAGATCGAGCCAATCTACCCCCAACTTTTCTCCGTAATGTTTGCTGGCCAACAGTCGGTCTACCACTTTTTCAAATGCCTCCGGTGATTGATCCGCCAGGTAGGTATCAATCTCTTCCACCGTGGGTGGCAAACCCGTAAGATCAAGGGTCACTCTTCGTATCAGGATTTCCCGATCCGCTTCTTTAGATGGTGAGAGATTATGCTCTTCCATTTTTGAGAGTGTGAAAAGGTCGATGGGATTTCTGGGCCAACTTGTATTCTTCACCTTCGGTAATTCACGTTTTTCAGGTTTGATGAGCGCCCAGTGTGTTTTGTATTTGGCCCCCTCTTCGATCCATTGGATAAGAATCGCTTTTTCCAAATCCGTGAGTGAAAGGTTGGAGGCGGGCGGTGGCATTAGTTTATCCTGATCACTTGCCGTAATGCGGTGAAACAGTTCACTTCCGGAAGGATTGCCAGGCACAATCGCATACCTGTTCCTGGTATTTTTAATTACACGAAAAGCATCCTTTGGATTAGCGAGATTCAGGTTTGCCTTCTGGCTTCCCTTATCAGGACCATGACAGACAAAACATTTGTCGGAGAGAATCGGCTTGACATGAATATTGTAATCAATCGTTGCAGGAAGTTTATCCTGAACAGCCATGATGTTGGGTGGCAGGTTGGTCTTACCACGAAAAAAGAAAAATACTGCAGCAACTGCCAGCAGCACCCCAACGGCAAGAATTAATTTAGATGAATATCTTTGCGTATTGATCACGATTAATTTCCAAATTAATTATTTAGCAGGGTCTTCCAAAGAAATTGGAAATTGGTTTGACCGCAAGCGAAGGCTAGAACTCAAATCATGAAAATAGTAGAGGAATCGTAGTGCGTGCGGAAATCGAGCCAAAACAAAAAGCCCTCATCATTGACGAAGGCTCTCTGATCGTTTCAAAGAAACTCACTTGCCCCCACTTGTATTGGTGGGTGGAGCGATATAGGGTGATTTATATTCTTTTTGATATTCCTGGATATTTGTCTTTTTGAAGAAGTCGCCACTCACAAAACTCAGGAAGATGTGAAACTCCTCGGGCTTGCGATACCCGGGCACGGAGGAAGAGTTGTCAAAAATAGGAACGATGCGAAACTCTTCATCCAGGAAAACAAAGTTGGGATAACTCATCTGGTTATTCAACAAAGCCATGGCAAGCTGATGGGCTCCTTTATTTCCAAAAGGAACAAATTTGAATGTAGTGCCGCGAAATACTACATCACCGGTTTGCTCGGCATCAAACTTTACCGCGTAATATTTTTCATTGAGCAGCTTAGCGATCTGAGGATCAGTGAACGTGTTTTTATCCATCACCTTACACCAACCACACCATTCAGTATAGACATCGATGAATATCTTCCTTTTTTCTGTTTTTGATTTTTCAACTGCTTCCTCAAAGGTGATCCATTTTACCGGGGTGGCTTTTACCGCTTCCGCAGATTGCTGAGCTTTTGCCTGCCATCCCACCAAAACAAAGAATATAAAAACCAGGTATTTATTCATGCTAGAAGCTTTTTCGTGATTTCTTAAAGAACAAATTTAATAAGAAAAGTAGTTCCATTCTAAATAAGCAAAGAATAGGTCGGGTAACCCCTATCAACGTCCACTCCCGTTCGGAAATGACAATGACATATGTACGATTTTGTACATCGATAAGTATAAAAATAGACAATTAGATTGAATTTGAAGGTTTTTCGCATTGGCACTCGATTTGGATAGCAAGGCAACGTGAAACTATCAGCTACTTATAAGGACATCTTATTAATTGCAGGCATCGTGGTGGCAATCATCATCTCGATTACCACCTGGTATAGTCGATCAACCGCCCAGACCTCTCAAATAACGCCTCCCCATGCACCAAAACTTAATACTTCATGGATTTCTAAAAAGTTAGGACAGACGTTCCTGAACCTGACAAAGCAACATCGCTAGAAAACTTCAGTCGCGATAAGCGTAGTACTGCAACACCACTTCAATAGCTCTTTTAATTGCCTCATTAATTGGATAGAAATCTTTTGTCAACTCAAAATCGATTCCATGCAATTGCATATAATATTGATTCATCACGGGAATTTCCAAACCATTTTCAATTTGACTGATTGACTTTTCATAGGCTTCTGCCTGCTCAGTCTTGATAATCTGACAGGTCACCAACTCCTTATTACCATACTTATTTGTGCGGGCAGAATAGCCAAAGAGCCGGCAAATCAATCCACGATGCTCATATTCCGAGCACAGTCCTGCGCTGGCTTGAGTCGGATTCAGGATATGACATATCGATGATTCGGACTCGTTCAATTTATCAAGCCATTCATCCGCTTTACCAAGCTGGTGGACATGAGTCGCAAAAGGAAGGAACTCAAGGATAGTCGCTTCTATATCGGGCTTGAAACAACATTTTCCGCATCCCCATTTGCAATGTAATGTGGTTGCCGATTGAAAACCCGCAATCTGCCGATCGAGGTTTTCAAACACCTGCCTCACCAAATCTACTTTTTCCTCCAAACCCATTGCGCTAAAATACAAAATCTCTCCTCTAAAGCAGGTTCAGGTAATTATGCCCTATAAGCGTTGGTCAATATTTTTTTGTATCTTCCCTTACCAACTCAACATCTTATGAAAAAGATAGTATTAGCCTCCATACTTATGGTATCCATTCAAACCAGTTATGCCCAATGGAGCAGGGAATTTTCGATCGGATATTCGTTCGCAAATCCAGCCGGTCAAATGAGTCATTATATTAAACAGGGAAATGGAATTGTGGCGGACTTTCATTTTATATCGCCACAGAATAAATTTTCTTTTGGAGTTGACTTGAATTATACGGTTTATGGTTTTGATAAGACACGCCAACAATACTCATTTCCGGATGGAACTACAGCCGATATGAATATCAATGTTACAAATTCCTTTACGAACCTTACGGCCTCCGGACGTTACAATTTAATTACAGGCAAAAAACTGACTCCTTATGTTGGCTTCAAGGCTGGATATTCTTTCTTTGATACGGAATTAACCATCACTGATCCCAATGATTGGGATAGCTGCTCTCCCGTTGAGACGGATATACTCAAAAAGGACGGAACATTTATTTATTCGATTGGTGGAGGTGTGAAATACGACCTTTCCAATTTATTCAAAAAAATGAGGAACGAGTTCCTCTATTTAAATCTCAGTTGTTTCTATACACAAGGTGGCATGGTGAATTATATGAGCACCGATGCCCCTGCCGCTAATCATGGTTCGATGTCATCACAAGCCCGTGATGTGGAAGCTAGCTTTATAAATAATCAAACCCAGGTTATACATAAGCACCACGTTGGCTATGTATATTCGAGCTATGCTCAAATGATGGACTATCGGTTCGCGTTCACGTTCAGATTTCCAAACTAAATCAAACGCAATTCATTTACCATGCTATAGTGACCAAGTTGGCGTATTGGCTATTGCATTCCTGCGATCAATTTCTCAAATAACCATAAAGCCACCTGTAAAGAAGTTAGTTAACTTACGTGATGAAATAGGTATATCACCACATCAACCAAAACAAATTATCGGCTAAAATTGAATACTCCGCTTATTTAAGTTCATCCATGAATGACATACAAGAAGTTTATAAAAAGATACTTGAACCTTCCGCTGATTTAGTTTCAGATATAGCCCGGTTAGAAGGTGATATCCTTATCCTTGGCGTGGGTGGCAAAATGGGACCAGCACTTGCAAAACTTGCCCACCAGTCCGTTGAAAAGGCGGGCATAAATAAAAAAATAATTGGCGTCTCTCGATTCTCAGAACCTGGCTTGCAAGCCGAACTAAATCAAGCGGGAATTGAAACCATTAGTGCCGACTTGTTGGAAGACGATCAGTTACAGGCACTACCGGATGTCAAAAATGTGCTCTACCTGGCCGGTACTAAATTTGGTACCACAGGGAAAGAATCTTTTACGTGGGCAATGAACAGCTACCTTCCTGGCCGCGTTGCTCAGAAATACAAAAACTCGCGTATCGTAGTTTTCTCAACGGGTAATGTTTATCACTTAACCCCGATCACTCATGGTGGGGCCACAGAAGATCGTTTACCCGAACCCGTTGGGGAATATGCGCAAACTTGCTTAGGAAGAGAACGCCTCTTTCAATACTATTCAACAAAAAACAATACGCCCACATTGATTTATCGATTGAATTATGCTAACGATGTAAGCTATGGCGTATTGATGGACATTGCTAAATCAGTAGACCAGGAAAAGCCAATTGATTTGCGCATGGGCAATGTAAATGTAATCTGGCAAGGCGATGCCAATGAAATTGCGCTACGGTCTTTGCATCATTGCCAGGTACCTGCAAAATTATTAAATGTTACCGGCCCTGAAACCGCCTCAGTAAGATGGATTGCCGCGGAGTTTGGTAAACTATTCAATAAAACACCGCAGTTTGTACATGAAGAAAACCCAACTGCCCTGCTAAGTAATGCTGCCGAATCATTTCAGTTGTTTGGTTACCCGAAGGTGACGTTGAAAAAGATGATCGAGGTATTGGCCGAATGGGTTAACTACGGGGGAAAAACAATGAATAAACCCACACACTTCCAGGAAAGAGAAGGAAAGTTTTAAGTTAGTCGTAATGAAAAAATTAGATAGTGGCGTCAATAGCTTTTTACAAAAAGGCACAATTATACCTGCCCATCCTTTAGCGCTTACCAAGCATCTTACCCTTGATGAAGTACGGCAACGATTACTTACGCGTTACTACCTCGCCAGTGGTGCAGGTGGTGTAGCGGTTGGAGTTCATACCACGCAGTTTGAAATCAGGAAACCTGAAATAAATTTACTCGAGCCAGTATTAAGAATTGCTGCGGAAGAAATTGAAAAAACAAATCCAGAACGTCCATTTATTAAAGTAGCAGGAATTGTAGGGCCCACAGAACAAGCCATGCAGGAAGCAGAACTGGCTGTGAAATATGGATACCACCTTGGTCTTGTCAGTATGGGTGGACTCTCATCCTATTCGGAAGAAGAACTGATCAAACGGGCTGAGGCTATTTCTGAAATCATCCCCGTGTTTGGATTTTATCTGCAACCAGCCGTAGGCGGAAGAATATTAAGTTATAGCTTCTGGAAAAAGTTTGCATCAATACCTAATGTATATGCGATCAAGGTGGCTGCTTTCAATCGCTACCAGACGTTGGATGTAGTAAGAGCCGTGTGCAATTCCCCGCGAAGAAATGACATTGCCTTATACACCGGCAACGATGACAACATTGTGGCCGACTTAATAACACCTTATCGCTTTACCATTAACAATGAAGTCGTTGAAAAAAGATTTGTGGGTGGATTGCTTGGCCACTGGGCTGTCTGGACAAAAAAGTCGGTTGAACTATTTCATGAAATAAAACAAAGTGTGGCAGAAAATTCAGGATTAGACGACTTGTTGGCCAAAGGTATTGTAGTCACCGATATGAACGCGACCATCTTTGATACTGCAAACTCTTTCAAAGGATGTATTGCCGGCATTCATGAAGTGCTGCGAAGGCAGGGACTGTTGGAAGGCATCTGGTGCCTGAGCCCCGAAGAAAAACTTTCACCCGGGCAGGCAGAAGAAATCGACCGGATTTATCAAATGTATCCCTATCTTACTGATGATGCATTTGTACAACAATTTCTTTCACGGGAAAACCAATGATAAGTGTTAACTCCATTTAATCTGAAGTATAATATTCATGGTTACTGAGATCAAGCTATTAGCACGCGAATTAGAAGAAACGATCATTACCAACAGAAGGCATTTGCATGCGCACCCCGAATTATCATTTCATGAATATGAAACAGCTGCCTATGTAAAAAAGCAGTTGGACGCCATTGGTATTCCCTGGAAACCTTTAGCTAACACCGGCATCGTTGGAATGATCCAGGGAGAAAAAACTTCCGACCAAGTGATTGCTTTGCGAGCGGACATGGATGCATTACCCATTACTGAATCTAACACGGTCAATTATGTATCGCGCAACGCGGGTGTTATGCATGCTTGCGGTCATGATGCCCATACTGCTTCCTTATTGGGAGTGGCCAGCATTTTGCAATCCGTGAAAAGCAAATTTGGCGGAACGGTAAAACTGATCTTTCAACCGGGCGAAGAAAAACTTCCCGGTGGCGCAAGCATGATGATTAAAGAGGGAGTTCTGACAAATCCCTCACCACATGCCGTTGTCGGACAGCACGTCTCCCCGATGATTGATGTTGGCAAAGTGGCCATCCGCAAAGGGAAGTTCATGGCATCGATGGACGAAATTCAAATGAGGATATGCGGTAAGGGCGGACATGGTGCTCAACCTCACCTGAATATTGACCCGGTCATGATGATGGCACAAATCCTTGTTGCATTACAGCAGATCGTAAGTAGAAAAGCAAATCCTTCAATGCCCACGGTGTTGTCTTTTGGAAAAGTGATAGCGAATGGTGCTTTTAATATCATACCTAATGAAGTTTACGTAGAAGGAACATTCCGAACCATGGATGAAACCTGGCGAACAGAAGCTCATGCGCAAATCATTAAAATGGCCACCGCCCTTGCTGAAGGGATGGGTGGAAGTTGTGAAATTAAAATTGTGCGCGGCTATCCCTTTCTGATCAACCATGAAGGACTTACCGATCAGATCAGAACCTATGCCGAAGAGTATGCCGGAAAGGAAAACGTCATAGACACCGACATCTGGATGGCGGCTGAAGACTTTGCCTATTACTCACAAGAAAGTAATTCCTGTTTCTACCTGTTGGGCATTGCCAATAAGGAAAAAGGAATAACCTCCTCGTTGCATACTCCCGATTTCAATATCGATGAAAATGCACTTGCCCTTGGTTCAGGGTTGATGGCCTATTTAGCCGTCAAACAATTAGGAAACTGATAATGAATTACTGAAAAACATAAACCGATGCAGGAAGAAAAACTAAGCAGAAATCAATTTCACATCGCGGCAACTGCCTTCATGAGTTTATTCTCTCTGGTGGGTATCATGTTTTACGGATTACCATTTTTCTTTGATTTCTGGATACAGGAATTTGAATGGACACGGGCTACGGTTACGTCAGGAAGTGCCTTGGGCAAAGTACTGATCGGGCCTATCTTCGGATTTATTGCAGGATGGTTCATCGACAAATATGGCCCTCGTCAATTAATGCTGGCCGGCATTGTTATGGGAGGCATTGCTTTGATAGGGCTAAGTATGATGACTTCACTCTGGCATTTTTATTTGTTTTATCTATTTAATGCATTGGGCTATTTGTTTGGGGGGCCCTTACCGAACCAGGTATTAATCTCACGTTGGTTTGATAAATCGCGTGGCAAAGTAATGGGTATCGCTTACCTCGGCATTGGTATTGGAGGCATGCTTGTCCCGCAAATCGCCAAGGCACTCAATATGGAATTCGGATGGCGTGGTGGTTTACTGAGTTTAGGTATTATCATGATTGTGGTGGCGTTTCCAATGGCATGGTTTGTTAAAGAAAATCCTGAAGGCACCACTACAAAAGCCAAACAAGAACCCGCTAAAGCACCCTTCTCCGATATTTTAAAACGCAAGTCCTTTTATTTTTTGTTGATCGGAAGTATGTGTTCCATCGGTGCGGTTGCCGGAACAAGCCAGAACCTGAAATTATTCCTAAGCATTGACCTTAAATATTCACAACAGGAAGCCGCCAATGTATTATCGATCGTACTCGGTGCGAGCATCATCGGTCGGCTTTTAATGGGATGGTTAGCAGATAAAATCCAGAAGAAATACGTGATGATTATCATCTATGCGCTGGTGGCCGCTTCGATTCCTTTGCTCTTTGCTGCGCAAACGTCCGGAGTGATCTACCTGTTCGCTTTCTTTTTTGGAATGGCGCTGGGGGGAGATTACATGATCATCCCTTTAATGGCCGCGGAATTATTTGGTGTGAAAGTGATGGGCCGCGTCATGGGAATCATCATTGCAGCAGATGGACTGGGTGAAGCCTTCGCTCCTATGCTTGCTGCCTGGTTTCGCGATCAAACCGGAAGTTATGCCAATGGATTTTCTTCGTTAATCATACTTGCAGTGATCGGAACCCTAGCGGTTTCCATGCTGCCTTCAAAAAGCCAACCGGTTACTTAGGTCGCTGACTTTATTATAGGAGTTATTAACGCCTGATTCTAACTCATGGATATCCAGAAGGAACATATCATCATTCGGCCCATGCAATTGAATGATCTTGACGGTGTCATTAGGTTATCTTCCGAACAAGGCTGGAACCAGACAGCCAGGGACTGGAGGTTTATGATTGACCGACCCGAAAATATCTGCCTTCTTGCCGACTATCACGGAAAAATTATTGCCACCACCACCGCGATCAATTATTCGAATGATGTGGCTTGGATCAGCATGGTGCTCGTTGATCAGGAATACCGGGGTCATGGTTTCAGCAAATCACTGCTGGAGAATATACTGAGGAAACTATCATTCAGTAAATCCATTAAACTGGATGCCACGCCTGAAGGGCAGCGGGTATACAAGGGTTTTGATTTCAAAGATGAATACCTCATCACCAGAATGACGATGAGTTCAGCAAACGCAACTTCATTGATTGATGATGATGTACCTGTTCAACCTGTTCAATCTGAAGACATACCTGCAATAATCGCTTTTGATGAGGCTTCATTTGGTGCCAATCGCAGGTCTCTTATTGAATCGTTGATCGCGGACTATCCGCACAAAGCGTGGATGCTGAAAAGCAATAATGTTATTGCCGGATTTGTGCTCGGAAGGGATGGAAGAAAATTCAATCAGATAGGTCCTGTAATGGCATCGAACATGGCCAACGCAAAAATCATGATATCAAAATTGCTTCAGGAATCAGAAAACCAATCGATCGTAGTCGATGTATTGAATGACAAAACAGATTTGGTAAACTGGTTGATTAATATTGGCTTTATCGGCCAACGTCATTTTGTGAGAATGTATCAGCATCATAATCCGTTCCCGGGGAATATTGATCAGCAGTTTTTGATTTGCGGTCCTGAGTTTGGATAATGGTCAAGACCAACATCGTCTTTAAAATCAATAAGCCCCAATTCAGCGGGGCTTACTGATTTTATCACAAACTTACTTTCTTATCCTACCAGAAAACAATATACAGCGTGGTTAGCATTACCAAAATGATAATCGCGCCAAATGCAAAACCTTGAGAAGTCCTGAACATGGAAGGATCAACCTCCAGGGTGTGCACGGGCTGTTTATGAGCCGGTGTTGATAAACTGATAATCACCATACCAACGACACAAATAATAAATACAAAACCCATACGATCAAGGAATGGGATTTCCATAACACCGGAAGCAGGATTCATGGCCGCATGTCCTATTACCTGTAGAAAAGATACGTCTGCAAAATTGGGTAAGAACTTAAAGAATACGGAACAGGCAAATCCTCCGATAATGGCATAGAGGGCGGCTGCCGCAGTCGTGCGCTTCCAGAAGAATCCAAGAATAAACATGGCAAAGATACCCGGTGAAACAAAACCCGTGTACTCCTGGATAAATTCAAAGCCTCCCTTTTTATCAATTCCCAGAAATGGTGCGATGATGATCGCGATAACCATGGCAACAAGAACCACCACGCGCCCCATCCATACCAGTTTCTTTTCATTGGCCTCTTTGTTAATATGCTGCTTATAAATATCCAACGTAAAAATTGTTGAAATACTATTCGCCTTGCCCGCCAGGGATGCCACCACCGCTGCCGTTAAAGCGGCAAATGATAAGCCTTTCAGTCCAGTCGGTAATAAGTTCAGCAGCACCGGGTAAGCATTATCCTGTAGCAGTTCACCATCTTTCAACATCTCTGTTTGAAACATGCCATTCTTCCATAAGACGAAAGCAGCGATTCCGGGAATTACTACAATGGCTGGCATCAGCATTTTAAGGAAAGCGGCAAACAAAAGTCCTGAACGGGCGGTTTGTAAATCTGCCCCTAGAGCGCGTTGTGTAATATACTGGTTGCAACCCCAATAGTTAAGATTTACTACCCACATCGCACCAAACAAAACCGTAAGACCGGGAAGGCTGATGTAATTCTCATTGCTCCGATCAAAGATCATATCAAAATGATCACTCGACTTGCTCATTAAAAGATCCAGCCCGTTGAAAACTCCGGTTGTGCCAAACTGCTCTGATACAAGATTCAGCGCCAGGTATGTAGTAGCTAATCCGCCTAACACCAGAAAGAAGACTTGGATTACATCGGTGTAGCCAATTACTTTCATTCCACCCAGCGTAATAATAATGGCAAAAGAGGCAAGGGCAATCATGCATAACGTAAAACTCAATCCAGAGATAGTACTTACTGCCAGGGCGCCTAAAAATAATATGGAAGTAAGGTTTACGATGATATAAAGCGAAAGCCAGAAAATGGCCATGATCATACTCACTGTGTCATTATAACGTTGCCTTAAAAACTGGGGCATCGTATAGATTTTGTTTTTCAAATAGATAGGTAAGAAGAATACCGCTACTACAATAAGGGTAGCAGCAGCCATCCACTCATAGGCAGAAATCGCCAACCCCATTTTGAAGCCGTTGCCCGACATACCAATCATTTGCTCCGCAGAAATATTTGACGCAATCAAAGAAGCTCCAATGGCCCACCAGGTAAGCGATCCTTCGGCTAAAAAGAAATCTTTTGAATCGGCACTTTCCTTCTTTTTCCGGTTGTAAATCCAATAGCCATAAAAGGCGACAATAAAGAAGTAAACTAGGAATACGATGTAATCCAGAACTTGTAATTCGTTCATCAGGTAGAAGGTATTAGGTTAGGGTTAGTCATGAAGATAGTGCGTGAACACCAGGGCAAAGGTTAACTGAATAAAAATCAGGTTCTTTTTTGAAAGTAGCAAAGTATTTGTCCCGTACTTTTTGAGAATATTTTGCTACAGCATCCTTTCGGATCAGATTAATCACACAACCGCCAAAGCCACCTCCCATTTGCCGTGCCCCTAGTATTTCTTTGTCATGATCTTGTGCGAAGTGAACCAGGAAATCCGACTCAGAGCAACTCACCTCATACTTCTTGCTTAATCCCCAATGGGTTTCGAACATCAACTTACCAAATGACGGGAGCATGCCCTTCTTTAAAAGAGCGGCCGCTTGTTGCGTGCGGTCAATTTCCTTGATGATAAATTCACACTTGTCAAACGTACTTTGGGATACCAATGACTTTATTAAATCAAGATCAGGTAACGATACATCGCGAAGTGATTGGATGGTTGGCTTTATGTTGCGGATCAGCTCCACTCCTTCTTCGCACGCTTCCCTGCGCGCATTGTATTCAGAAGATCCTAATGAATGTTTCACGTTAGTATCGACCAACAGAATTTCTACTTCCGGAAAATGAAAGGGAAGATATTCATAGTCGAGACTCCGGCAGTCTAATATTAAGGCAGATTCATCTTTGCCAAACAAGCTGGCAAACTGATCCATGATGCCACACTTCACTCCGGCAAAATTATGCTCGGCAGCTTGCCCTATTTTAGCAAGATCAAAGCGCGAAAGTTTCAACTCAAAGAGTTCATTCAACCCAAAACCAAATCCACTGCATAACGCAGCAGACGATGACATTCCTGCGCCTCCGGGAATGTCTCCTCGCATAATGCAATCAACACCACCCATCGAAAGCCCTCGCTTATTTATCCCATCCACAACACCCATCAGGTAGTGAAACCATTCATTCCCTGGCACCAGATCTGAAATCGTAAATGAGACCGAAGCATCATAATCCACTGAATAGAAATTAAATTGATTGGTTTTATTGGGAGCCAAGGCAAAAACAATCTTCCGGTCTACCGCAGCCGGCATAACAAAGCCATCATTATAATCCGTATGCTCACCAATCAGGTTGATGCGGCCAGGGGCAATTACCAACAGTGGTTCTTTTTCAAACTTACTTCTGAATATCGTGTTGACGGACTGGGCGAGTATCATCTAAAAATTTAAAACACTAAAAATAGACAGTTGAATCATCACAGGAAATAACTTTCTGATAAACATCGACCGTAATCGGACGTTCTTATTCAACTTTGAACAGCCCATGAATCGACAATGCTTGAATAACTCGTAAATCAACACTATTCGTACTGGTACACCCTTTGTCTATCCTGATAGAAACTTACCGACCTATGCTGAAAAATGCCCTGCTTCTCTTCTTGCGAAACCTGCGCAGACAAAAACTATTCTCCACGATTAATCTCCTTGGGCTTACGGTGAGCATCTCCAGTACATTACTCATTTACCTCTATGTTCGTCACGAGTTTAGCTATGACCGGTTTCATCAGCATGCCGAACGTATTTATCGCGTTAACCAGACGTTCATTTGGGGTGAGGGAGACGATCACCAATTTGCCTCAACTGGTCCGGGAGTAGCTACTGCCCTGCGGGAGGAACTGGCGGAAGCCGAACTGATCACCAGCATACACACTCCTGGATTTTTCTTCATCTCCTATACCAAACCATCGGGTGAAGTGGTGACCTTTGAAGAGGAAGAAGTACTTGCTGCGGATACGAATTTCTTTATGATGTTTCAGTTTCCTCTTATGCAGGGAAATGACGTATCGGCATTGAAGCAAGCGAACACTATGGTGATGACTGAATCCACCGCTAAGAAATATTTTGGAAACGAAGATCCGATGGGCAAACTCGTTCGACTGGGCGCAGCAGAAAATCAACAAACTTATGAAGTTACCGGTGTCGTTCAGGATACTCCTGAAAACTCCTATATCAAGTTTGATGTCCTGCTTTCCATGAGCAGCTTTCCGAACGTAGAAAGACTTCACTGGAGTTGGGTATGGACACAACTTGAAACGTTTGTTCGCTTAAATGAAAACAATGACATCGCGAATACACGGGCCAAGCTGGCCGTTATTCCGCGCAAGCATGCAGAAGAAACCTTGCAACGCGTTATGAATGTCTCCTATGAAGAATACATCAAGTCTGGAAAAAAATGGGAACTGTTTTTACAACCTATCGTGGACATTCATTTGCCCGACCAGATCGTCTATAACCGGCTGAATGAATCCGGTAACAAGAAAATTGTTTACTCGCTCATCGGTATTGCCGGGTTTATCGTATTGTTGTCCTGCATCAACTTCATGAATTTATCCACGGCCCAATTCACCCGAAGGGTGAAGGAAGCCAGCATAAGAAAAATTCTGGGACTGGGCAGAAAAGAACTGAGCCTGAATTACTTTTCAGAAGCACTTGCATTTTGTGTCATGGCGCTGATTTTGTCACTGGCCGTTGCACAACTATTGTTACCCGGTTTTAATCTGATAACAGGAAAATCAATGCAGCTCAACCTGTTGAGTGATGGCCGGTTAATCGGATCACTGATCATTCTGACTCTATTGATGGCATTGATTGCCAGCAGCTACCCCACTTTCTTTCTCACCAGCTTTCATCCGGTAGAAGGAATTAAAGGCAAACTTAAAGCCGGCAATAAAGGAAAGGCGTTCCGCGATGGGTTGGTGATCTTTCAATTCAGCGTTTCGATCATCCTCATTGTTTGCACCGCGATTGTATTTCAACAATTAACGTATGTGTCCGAAAAAGACCTTGGGTTTGTTAAGGAAAACCTGGTCGTGATCAATCATATGGAGTTGGTGAAGGATGGAGAAAGTATGACACATGCTGCGTTGAATGTTCCCGGAGTAGTGAGTGCCTCGTGGTGTTCATCTGTGCCGCCTAAGGTGTACGGTGGTGATAAGTTCAGCGCAGAAGGAATGAACAATGAAACGTTTGCCCTTAATTATACTTCAGGTGATGAACAATTCATTCCCACCCTCGCTATCAAAATGAAGTATGGAAGAAATTTCTCTAAAGATATGCCCGGAGATGAAGAGCGCGTGATTCTCAACGAAGCAGCGGTGAAAAGAATTGGTTGGAAAGCCGATGAATCCGTCATTGGAAAAAAGATAGAATCACCTGGAGGAGAAATCAAATTTGAAGTGATCGGTGTCGTGGAGGATTTTAACTACTGGTCATTGGAAAACCCGATTGAGGCGATGGCGATTTTTCATAACCAATCTAAAAGCCTGGTGGGTGAAGGTGACAAGCGGTACATGGCCCTTCGCATGGCGACTCAAAATAGTGAGTCATTAAAAAATACGTTGACGGAACTCAATGCATTATGGAAAATCCATGCCGGAGACTCACCCTTTCAATATGATTTTATGGATGATGCCTTTGCCAACACATTCAAAACACAAGAACAGTTTGGAAAGACTCTTACGGTGATGGCCACCCTGGCGATCATGATTGCTGCACTGGGCCTATTAGGCATGATCATCTATACGTTGGAGCAGCGTACCAAAGAGATTGGGATAAGAAAAGTTTCGGGCGCCTCGGTGTTTGATATTCTCACCTTGATATCAAAGGGATATACGCGACTGATTCTGATGGCCTTCCTGATTGGTGCGCCCTTGTCCTACTGGATCATGCAAAAGTGGCTGCAGGATTTTGCCTATCGCATCACCCCTTCGCTTTGGATATTTGCCATCGTTGGAATCGGAACCTTGTTCATCGCCACGCTGATCACCAGCTATCACTC
>JAYVTB010000093.1:0-2151 GCA_043774805.1 Cyclobacteriaceae bacterium
AAACGAACGAAATACGCTTTAACAAATACTTTATGAAAAAAATAATTACAACAACTGTATTAATGAGTTTGATCATGCTCTTTAGTTTCAATACGCATGCGCAGGAAAGTCATGGAAGAACATTAAATCTTGGTCTTGGCGTAGGAGGCTACTCCGGATATTATGGCTATGTGGGACGTTCATTGCCAGTTTTCACCATCAATTATGAAATAGATGTGGCCCGGAATTTCACATTAGCACCATTTGTCAGCTTTTATACATTTTCCGGCAATCGTGACACTTACTACTACCATGAAACAGTAGTTCCTATTGGTGTAAAAGGCGCATATTATTTTGATCAAGCGCTTAACGCCAGTGGTAATTGGGATTTTTACATGGCAGGATCGTTAGGATTTGCTCTTGTAAACTCACGCTGGGATGATGGCTATACAGGTGATACGAAATACTTTCACAACGGTAATGGTTTGTTTCTTGATCTGCATATTGGAACAGAGTACCACTTCAATGATAGGATTGGAACTTTTCTCGACCTTTCAACTGGTGTATCTACTCTAGGGTTAGCATTTCATGGAAAATAGCTATACGCTCTGATACGCAAATTCTAATCAAAAAAAACAAAAATCAATCATGGGAAATCTACTCTATATAATTGCTGTTGTGGTGTTTATTCTTTGGCTGATTGGTTATCTAGGATTTAACAGTGGAGGAATAATACATATCCTTTTAGTGATTGCCATCATTGCCGTTCTCTTTCGGGTAATCGGAGGCAGGCGCATTTAATCCTTCTTTTAAATGGAAACTTTCCCATAAGAAAACAGTGCGATTTAAGATTTGGAAGAAGGGCACTACAACATTTAATTAAATACTCAAAAAATGAAAACATTCCGAGTTGTGATCTCATTTGCTTTATGCATGATGCTTTTAGTAACTACAACATCATGCCTTGTGGTTTACTCGCATGATAGCGGGGGGCATAAAGGATGGTATAAGAATTCCAACAATCCGCATCATCCGCGCAGCACAAACCCTGGAAGGGGTAACAAGAAATAAAATCGATTAATTGCCTTGGACTTAAGTAGGTTTACTTATTAAGAGTGGTAGCGAAGATTATAACTCCTTATTAATCCAACAAAAAAGTTGCCCAATAAGCAACTTTCTTTGCTTTTAGCCGCCTTATCTTTACACCCGTATTTGCACTGGTGACAAGGAAAATACTCGTTTTATTGATCTTTTTTGACTCTTTTTCAGTCATCGGGTCGGCTTAACCCGCTCAACCCGGTGCGTTTGGCCCAAAACAAGCTGGCTAAAGCCAAATGACAAGACGGTCGCGCGTTGTTAGATAAAGCTATTCGCAAAGACAGCCTGCAGATTCAAGCACGCTTTGTCTATAGCCAGCTTTTTTTGAATCCTCGCTACGGGAAAAAAAATGTGGACTCTGCCAATCGCTATAGCAAATTAACATCTCAGCTTTATTGGCAATCTTCCATTCGTGAAAAGGAAAGGCTGTGGCCTCGGCTAATGTCTTTTTGTTTTCCGTATAAAATGCAAGAGTAGTGTCACTCTTCAATACAAGGTAAGGTAAGGTGATGTGTAGGGATGCGCTATCTCAATGGCGGAGCTGGTCGATTGAATGACATATTCATTCGCAGCAACGGTAGCAACAAGGGCTTTTTATTTTTTCTGAAGATGACCTTCGCGATTCCAAAGCAAGCCCGCTTCTAGTTCTACAAAATAATGCGCAGATGATTTTTGACTGGAGTGATCAGGATGACAAGGTCGCTACCACTTGATGTGGATTGAATACGGATATCGTTGCCCTTCCAGTTTTGTATCATCAATTCAGTATCGGCATCATCGAAGGCATGAGCTATTGGCTTAACCGATTCCGATTTATCTACCGTGAGGTTGTTAAGAAAAAAATCCAGGTCATAGGGAGTACCAATAAATGCCTGACGAAAGTTGACGTTGAGTGCTAATCCTTCCGGTAACAAAACATGGGAAGTCATGCTTCCATAGCTCCAGGTGTTCCATCCGGAAGCCAGTTTGGTTTGAAGGTTTTGATAGGCTGATGATGGGCTCTGTGCAGATAGCCCAGAGAGTTTAAATAGAAACGCTAGAAAAATGTTAAGAAATAAATGACGCATTGGGCAG
>JAYVTB010000094.1:0-4776 GCA_043774805.1 Cyclobacteriaceae bacterium
AATTTAACCACTAGATAGCGCAATGAGACAATTAAAGATCAGCAAGCAGATTACCAACCGCGAAAGCCAATCGCTGGATAAGTATCTTCAGGAGATCGGAAAGGTTGATCTGCTGACACCCGATGAAGAAGTTGAACTCGCAAAGAGAATTAAAGAAGGTGATCAAATTGCATTAGAGAAATTAACAAAAGCAAACTTGCGCTTTGTGGTTTCTGTAGCAAAACAATACCAGAACCAAGGGCTTTCCCTTGGTGATCTTATCAATGAAGGAAACCTCGGATTGATTAAAGCTGCTCAGCGCTTTGATGAAACCCGAGGTTTCAAATTTATATCCTATGCCGTATGGTGGATTCGTCAATCGATTCTTCAGGCGTTGGCAGAACAATCCCGTATCGTTCGCTTGCCGTTGAATAGGGTAGGTTCATTGAATAAAATATCCAAAACATTTTCAGAGTTGGAACAGAAGTATGAGCGCGAACCTTCACCCGAAGAATTAGCCGAAGTACTTGAAGTAACAACGGCTGAAGTAGTGGATACCATGAAGATTTCAGGTCGTCATGTTTCTATGGATGCACCTTTTGTACAAGGCGAAGAAAATAGCTTGTTGGATGTATTGGAAAACGACAGCGAAGAGACTCCAGATTCAGGCTTAATGACAGATTCATTAAGAAGAGAAGTTCAACGTGCGCTTTCTACACTAACACAACGCGAGTCAGATGTGATCACTTTATACTTCGGTCTTAATGGAGAACATGCCATGACCCTGGAAGAGATTGGAGAGAAGTTTAATTTAACTCGCGAGCGCGTTCGTCAGATTAAGGAGAAAGCGATCCGCAGACTTCGCCATACATCGAGAAGTAAAGCTTTAAAACCATACTTAGGCTAAGAATATGTAATTGTATTTAAATATAAGGGTCTCACTGGATGAGACCTTTTTTGTTAATTTTTTAATGAACTGAATTATGGAAGAAGGAAAAGTAAAAGTATTGATAATAGGCTCCGGCCCTGCTGGATATACAGCTGCAATTTATGCCGCCAGGGCTGGCCTAAGTCCGGTTCTCTACACCGGTGGTCAACCGGGTGGACAACTCACCACAACGAATGATGTAGAAAATTTTCCTGGCTATCCGGATGGAATCAATGGCCCACAGATGATGATGGATCTTCAAAAACAGGCTGAACGTTTCGGGACAAATGTAAATTTTGGATTGGTGACATCTGTCGACTTCTCAACTCATCCCTTAAGGGTGATGGTTGATGAAAAAGACACTATGATCGCAGAGTCAGTCATTATTGCTACAGGTGCTACCGCTAAATACCTGGGTATACCCTCAGAAGAGAAGTATGCCAATCGCGGAGTATCCGCTTGCGCAGTATGTGATGGTTATTTCTATCGCGGAAGAGAAGTGGCAGTGGTGGGCGCAGGGGACTCAGCAGCTGAAGAAGCAACCTATCTTTCAAAGCTCTGCACGAAGGTGCATTTGATTGTACGAAGAGATGAAATGAGAGCATCTAAAATCATGCAGCAGAGAGTGTTAAACACACCTAATATTCAAATACATTGGAGCACAGGAACCGAGGAAATTCTGGGTGATGATAGTGGCGTGAATGGGGTAAAACTTAGAAACACGAAGACCGGTGAGATAACTGAAATAGTAGTACAAGGATTCTTCCTGGCTATTGGTCATAAGCCCAATACCGACATTTTTCAGGGTCAGCTTGAGATGGATGAGTCTGGATATCTCAAAGTTCAGGCAGGTTCAACACTGACAAATGTAGAAGGTGTATTTGCGGTAGGTGATGTGGCTGACCGTGTGTACCGACAAGCTATTACCGCAGCGGGTAGTGGTTGTATGGGCGCATTGGATGCGGAGAAATTCCTGGCCGCCAAAGAAATGGAAACCGTTCACTGAAATTATTGATGGATATAAAGCTAGATATTCTTGTATTGGCGGCACATCCGGATGATGCTGAACTAGGTTGTGGAGGCACCATTGCCAAGCACGTAGCAATGGGACATCGTGTGGGGGTTGTTGATTTTACCAGAGGTGAATTGGGCACACGTGGCACCGTGGATACCCGCCATGCTGAATCGTCTGAGTCCTCTAAAATACTTGGACTCTCTATTCGAGAAAATTTGAATTTCCGTGATGGCTTTTACCAGAATGATGAACATCATCAAATTGAAGTAGCTCGGATGATTCGTAAATACAGACCTGAAATAATCCTTGCCAATGCGATCTATGATCGGCACCCTGACCATGGAAAAGGAGCAGGCCTGTCGTTCGATTCTGCTTTTATCTCAGGTTTGGTTAAGGTGGAGACGACCACACCTGATGGAAAAAAGCAATTGCCGTGGCGACCTAATGCAATGTATCACTACATCCAAAGCCAGTACCTTCAGCCTGATTTTATTGTAGACATCTCTGATTACTGGAACACGAAGATGGATTCGGTCCGTTCTTATAAAACCCAGTTTTATGATCCTCAAAGCAAGGAACCGGAAACCTACATCTCCAATCCTTCTTTCATGAAAATGCTGGAGTCGCGTGCACAAGAATATGGTCACGCTATCGGTGTCAGATTTGGTGAGGGATTTACGGTGCGAAGAAGTATAGGCGTTGATAGTTTATTCTCTATTATTTAGAGCCAACTACGGGGCCAGTCTTCGGATGCTCCAGGCTTCATCTGTTTTGTAAAATACAATTCGGTCGTGCAGGCGGTTAGGTCTTCCTTGCCAGAACTCTATTTTTAATGGCTCAACAGCATAACCTCCCCATTGATGGGGCTTTGGTATTAATTCCTGATCTTTATATTTCTTTTCGAGCTCTTTCATTCTTTCTTCAAGTAAAGAACGATCGCTGATCACTGTACTCTGTGGAGATGCCCATGCACCAATCTGGCTGCCCCTGGGTCTGCTTTGAAAATATTTTTCAGCTGTTGTTGCATCTACCCGGTTCGTGATTCCTTCAATACGCACCTGGCGCTCCAACTCCGGCCAGAAAAATGTAAGAGCACAAGCAGGATTTTTTTGAAGTTCTTTTCCCTTCTGACTTTGGTGATTGGTATAGAATAAGAACTTACCATGCTCGATACCTTTTAAGAGAACAATTCTGGCGGATGGTCTTCCTGATTCCGTTACAGTTGACAATGTCATCGCATTAGGTTCCAACACTTCTGCTCTTACTGCTTCATCAAACCATTTTTCAAATTGACGGATTGGATCTTTCCCCATAGAACTCACGTCCAGTGTTTCTTTGGAGTATTCCTTACGAAGTTCAGAGAGGGAAATCATGGTGTCTTATTTTTTGTCAAAAATTAATAAATACAAAGTTTGCTTCTCACAAAAACCTTGTCTTTCTTAAGAATTAATTAGTAAGGAAACCGTAATTGCGGGAAAGCGTTCAATAAACAGAAAACAATATGGAGTTTTTTGAATATCGAAATAAGATTGATCTGCAAAAGGGTAGGTTACTATTATCGGAGCCATACCTGGCTGATCCGAATTTTGAACGCACGGTAATACTATTAACCGAGCACAATGACGAAGGCTCTGTGGGATTTATTCTGAATAAGCCTTCTGAATCCCGACTTAATGAAGTGATGGAAGACGTGAAAGGATTAGATGCTCAAATATTTATTGGGGGCCCGGTGCAGCAGGATACCCTTCATTTTATTCATCGCTTTAGTGACCTGGAAGATGCAATTGAACTCGAAAATGGGTTGTATTGGGGAGGTAATTTTGAACAATTGTTATCACAAGCTGATACCGGAAAGCTTTCTCTAACAGAGATAAAGTTCTTTTTGGGCTATAGCGGATGGTCCACAGATCAATTGGACGATGAGCTTAAACTCAACTCGTGGATTGTTAGTGATCGGTTATCGCATGAATTGATCTTTGAAACCTCGCCAGAACAAATGTGGAAAAGGGCAATGCAGGAGTTGGGAGGGCGTTTTTCAGTTTATTCGAATTACCCAGCCGATCCCCGAATGAATTAAAGATTTTACTATTTTTACCGTTCCCTTTAAAGGGTTTATATGGAAAAGGATAAAGAGAACCAAGAGAATGATTTGGTAGCAGGTGTGGAAGGTTCCGGTTCTGCTTTTATGGTTGCGGAAGATAAAACTTCTGAAAAGGAAATAGCGGTCGGTATCGAAGTATCACTGGAACAGAATGAGCATATCGTACCTGATTATTCATCACTCTCGAAAAAAGAGCTCGTTGAGGTAGTGAAGGAATTGGTGAATAGTGCAGACTTCAAAAAAACAGATGCAATCCTTAAAGAAGTAAAGCCACTGTTCGATGAAATCCGGGTTCATGAAAAATCCGATGCACTTATCAAGTTCAAAACCGAAGGCGGCATCGAAGATGATTTTGAATACCGACTCGATGAGTTTGATCATGCCTTTGATGGTACGCTAAAACTTCTTCGCGATAAGAGAAATCAATTCTATAAAAGTCAGGAAGAGACAAAGGCCGAGAATCTTCGTAAGAAGAATGAGATACTGGAGCACCTTCGTGTGTTGATTGATGGCGAAGATAGCCCCAATTCATTTCAGGTTTTTAAAGACCTGCAACATCAGTGGAAACAAGTTGGCCCGGTACCCATGGTCAACATCAAAACACTATGGGCAAATTATAATGCCTTGATTGATCGGTTTTATGATCACCGTTCCATCTACTTTGAATTAAAGGAGTTGGACCGCAAAAAGAACCTGGAAGCTAAACTGGAGATTTGCTCAAAAGCAGAAAGGCTGAGCGAAGTAACACTGATT
>JAYVTB010000095.1:0-15705 GCA_043774805.1 Cyclobacteriaceae bacterium
TTTGTATAAATCCACCAGGGCGGAAAATCCATGCTGCAATTCCGATTCAACAATGCCGACATTGGCAATGTCCAATTGCTTTGCCAACGAACGACAAAGATTCTTAAAGGGAGATCGCTCGGGTCTAAAGTCGGCCATACTCCATTGCGTGTATTTAGATTTTAAAAATCCTGCACGAGCATTTGGAACAATACCAGCATAAACCAACGAAGATTTGCCGTCACCCGAGGCACCGGTAAGCATTAAAAATTTATTGCGTTGAAGTTGCTCAGTGGCTTGCTCTATATGTTCTTCACGCCCCTTGAAATAGAGTGACTCTTCTTCCGTGAAGGAACGCAAACCGGTGTAAGGACATATTGAGTAATTTTCAAACATGGTTCTAAATCGAATATCGAATATCGAATGATGAATACTGATTTAAGAAGTTAGCGATCTCCAACTTCATCATTCTACATTCGTCAATCGCCATTCGATATTCAACTTTCATTTCTTATAATTGGCGTGATGATTGCCACTACTTAATTCATTCTAACTTTAAATTTGAATAACGAATATTGAATGGTGAATACTGATTTAAGAAGTTAGCGATCTCCAACTTCATCATTCCACATTCGTTAATCGCCATTCGATATTCAACTTTCATTTCTTACTATTTTGTGCAGTAGCCACAATAATCTTCAAACATGGTTCTAAATCGAATATCGAATGATGAATAATGATTTAAAAAGTTAGTGATTACCAACTTCATTATTCTACATTCGTTAATCGTCATTCTATATTCAAATTTCATTTCTTATAATTGATATGATGATTGCCACTGATCCCACTCTTACCTCTATTTTAATTCAATTACAGAAGTGTAAACTTTCTTGACTTCAGCCGGAACATTTTCCTTCGGAACGATGATGGAAACTACCTTAGGTGCTTTAAAATTTCGGGCAAGATTTGTACGCGGATCATCCTCACCGATCAGGAACAAGGGTGTTGGTGAAGAGGCGCCTCCCACCTGTTTCCAAATTTGTTTTATAAATGGTAATGCCCAATCTGCCGCATATTTAAAATAAACAACCGCCAACTTACTCTTTGGAATTTGCTGCGAGGAAATATCGCGATACTGATCTTCTCCATCGGGCATGATGTTCATAATTTCAACCGGATATTCAAGGCTGAGTTTGTCTGTAATAATTTTTGCATCGACTTCATCTTGCTGATTGAAGATGAAGAAGATATCTGTGTCTTTGGAATCGTAAACAGTGACATCGTTCTTCATCATCACCACACGGATGTCATCTACCAGTTGCATCGGCCCCTGGCTGTTGGAGAACATCATATTACGCGTGATATTGTTGCGAATGTATTTAATGAAATTCTGTTGCGCTGGCTTCATGGTCCGGCTTAAATCCGGATGCATCCAGATGAAAGCATTGAAGTCACCGTTGGGTGAATCAATTCTGTTTTTAGCCTCCATGAACTGGTGCTTTGGAAAAGAAGTTTCATCATCAGATTCGAAGCGCCTGCCATATTCGCCACTTAATATATGTAGCGAACAGGAGCACCTGGACATTTCCTCGGATACGCGTGTCTTAAAAGCGTCATCATCGGCTGGGCAATCGGTGGAGGGAAGCACATTGAATCCAGCCTTTTGCAAAATGATGGCCATCTCCTCCCGTTGCTCCTTCAGATCATTGGATGTCCATGCCAAATAAACACTGGGGCGTTGACGATCGATAACCTGTACCTTAATGGCAGAGGGAAGCGAAGTGGTAAAAGTAGAAGGAACAATCTGCCGAACCGTAATATCCTGGGTGGAAACACGGGCTGGTTCACCTCGTTCTTTGAGCTTTATTCCCTGAACAATCTCTTTAATGGCATTCGCAAGTTTATTGATTTGATTCCGATAGAGTATTCTTCCTCCTGTAACACTGATTTCATCATCAACCGGACGCAATGGCCTGTTAACTCCAGCATCCCGATAGATAAAATCAATGGAGCGCAACGCCCCGTTCAATTCTGATTCTAATAGCCTCGTATCTTCCAATTCAATGTCGTGGATTTTAACAGGAAGTATTCTCGATCCAATATTTCCATTCGGCAACTGGACCATCCGTCCAATCGTGTCATTTTCAGACTGGGCATTAAATACTTTAAACTCCTGAGTCCAGGCAAATGATTTGGTATCACAGTAGGTCTGTGAAATGATTGGAATAAAAATCAGCGACTTGATCTTATTATGAATGGATTGATCAACGTGGTGCGTTTCCTGCAATCCTTCCTTGGGATTCTTATCAAAATAAATGGAGAGCTTATCTTTTAATGTGGCATCCAGTTCCTGGGAAAGCTTTTCTACAAACTCAGTGACCCAGCCATCGTATTTATTATCATTATGTCTATAGCTTACAAAGATGTCATATTCATAACCGGATAAGATTGAAGCCATGCGATTAGGTTAATGAGAGAAATAAAAGTGAGTTTATAAATAAACAACAATATATCCAATTCAAGGGATAATTCACAAAAGCAAATAATGGAAAATTAATTTTCAGTGATAGATTTTACGTTCACGAGGCTATATTTACCTATGAAAAAAATAAATGAGCTGGCTTGACAATAAACGAATCGTAATTATTGGTGGCACGACTGGTATTGGGCTATCCGCGGCATTAGCATTTTCAAAGGAAGGTGCCCAGGTGGTGGTGGTCGGAAGAGACCATGAAAATTCTGAAAAAGCTTTACAACTGCTTGGTGACCACGGGACTGCCTTGGTTGGCGATGCCGTGCAGGAAGAAACTGCGGCAAAAGCCATTTCATTATGCCAAGAAAAGTTTGGAGGCTTTGACGGCCTTTATCATGTGGCCGGTGGTAGTGGCAGAAAATTCGGAGATGGCCCTCTTCACGATGTAACCCTGGAGGGTTGGAACAAAACACTGGAATTAAATTTAACCTCACTCATGCTTTCCAATAGAGCAGCTTTACATGTATTTAAAAAAAATAAAACTTCAGGCTCGATATTAAACATGGCTTCAGTATTGGGCTTCTCTCCGTCTCCAAAATACTTTGTAACCCACACCTATGCCACTGCGAAAGCTGCCATCATCGGGTTAACACAATCCATTGCCTCTTATTATGCCAGTGAAAATATTCGTGTCAATGCCATTGCCCCTGCTCTTGTAGAAACACCCATGGCACAGCGTGCAGCAAACGATGAAGGTATTCAGGCATTTATTAAGACCAAGCAACCACTCGATGGCGGAAGAATTGGATCACCCCATGATTTGGATGGTGCCGCTGTTTATTTTATGTCTGACTATTCTAAATTTGCCACCGGACAAGTTCTATCTGTGGATGGTGGATGGCATCTTTCGGAAGGGCAATATTAATTACCAATCATGCAACAGCTTTCTATTGGAATAGATTTAGGATGCACCAACATTAAAGGTGTATTGATCGATGGCGATGGTAACATTCTTAAACAACTACGTGAAGAAACTATTGAGCAGGATGATCAGCATTGGAAGAAGACTGTTGCCATGATGATCAAAAACTTACAAGGCCAATCATCGGGTAGTATAAGTGCCATTGGATTATCTGCACCGGGATTAGCCAATGAAAATAATACCTGCATTTCCGTAATGCCGGGACGTTTGCCTGGCCTTGAAAATTTCATCTGGTCGGATTTTACTGGTGAAATAATATATGTACTGAATGATGCACACGCGGCACTCATGGCCGAAGCTGCCTATGGTGCGGCAAAAGGAATGAAACATGTCATTCTTCTCACATTAGGTACTGGGGTTGGAGGAGGAATCCTAATCAATGGCCAACTATACCAGGGACTTTCCCAAATGGCCGGTCATCTTGGACACGCAACGGTAGATTCCGATAGTTCAGGCATCGATAATATCAACATGCCTGGCAGCCTCGAAGATGCCATTGGTAATCTTTCGATCGTTAAAAGGTCAATGGGAAAATTCCAAACTACTTTTGAATTAGTCGAAGCATTTAAGCGAGGTGAATCATTTGCCACCTGGCTCTGGCTGTCTTCCGTTCGCAAGTTGGCCATCAGCATTGCATCGGCCATCAATATATTATCTCCTGAGGCCGTGATCATTGGAGGGGGTATTTCCTTGGCTGGCGATGATTTGATGAAACCCCTTCAGGAATTTCTTGATCTGCATGAATGGCGCCCCGGTGGTAAAAAAACTCCTGTAAAACTTGCTCAATTTTCAGACCTTGCCGGTGCAATTGGCGCTGCCGGTTTTGCTCGATCAAAATCAATCTAACGAATGACTCCTACTCAAGACTATCTAAGTAAGTGTAAGCAAATACTGGAAGTGGTTTCCAAACAAGAATCCGAGATTCTGAAAGCAGCCCAATGGTTTTCAAAAACCATACTGGCGGGTCGCATGGTACATGTGTTTGGTTCCGGCCATAGCCGTATTATGGTGGAAGAAATGTGGCCACGTTATGGATCATTTCCCGGTTTCAACCCCATTGTTGAGTTGTCATTAACCTTTCATAATCTCGTTGTCGGAGCCAATGGGCAACGGCAGGCGATGTTCCTCGAAAATGTCTCCGGACTTGCCGAACGAATTCTACGAAATTTTGATATTACCGCAGAAGACAGTGCACTGATCATCTCTTCTGGTGGCTCCAACATTGTGCCCATTGAAATTGCAGAACAATTTCAAAAAAGCAAGGTGAAAGTAGTGGCAATCCTAACGAAGGAGCATGCGGAAAAAAGTACCAGCAAAAGAGCAGATGGAAAAAAACTATATGACTTCGCGGATCTGATTTTAGATACTGGTGCACCGGTAGGTGATTCGATGGTGAAGATTGAAGGTCTTGATACATCGGTTTCACCAGGATCTACGGTTGGAGGTGCGATGCTGGTAAACTCTATCAAGGCAGAAGTAGCACGACTACTCACCGAAGCAGGGCAACCTCCGAAAGTATTAACAAGTGCCAATATAGTTGGATCAGAACGTGCCATTCAATTATTTGAAAGCGCCTATGATGAGCATGCCCATCGGTTGGCAAAGTTGTATGCCAATGTTGGTAAAAAATAAATTTGAATAAGGCGTCTGCCCGCTTAGAGCGGTCTGACACCTACCTAAAGAAAAGAAATACCTATGCAACCCATTCCCATTCGCACCACCGTTATTGGCAGCTATCCTTTTCCAGGATGGCTCGAATTTGCTGTCAAGAATCTTTCTGAATTTGGCAATGCCGATCGAGAGGAGATGATTGAAGATGCCGTCATTGCCGCTATTCATGACCAGGTAACAGCGGGATTGGATGTCATCACCGATGGTGAACAGACTAGACTTGATTTCAATCTTTCCTTTTATGGATTTATCAAAGGCATTAAAGAAAATACGGATGAGTTGAGAAGATTTGGTCCACCCGCGCATGATCAGCGCGGAAAGAACTCCATCATTGACACGTTAACGGCTCCTAACGGATTGGGTACCGTCAAGGAATACGAGCGCTTGAAAAAGCTGGCTCCCGTAGGACCAACATTAAAAGCCAGCATACCAGGACCCTACACATTAAGCGGTAGATTATTACCCAATGATAAATACAAAGATCGTTTCGCCATCACCGAAGCATTGCTGCCTATCATCAAGAAAGAATTAGAAGATCTGGTAGCCGCAGGTTGTAAAGAAATTACTGTCGATGAGCCCTCAATGAGTTGCTATGCATACAAAGAAGACACAAAACGCTTCGTGGATATTTTCAATCGCACAGTAAGCAGTGTCGTAGGAAAGTGCCGTTTATCAACTCACTTATGTTTTGGAAACTTCAAAGGAAGACCTGTAGGTTATCGTAGTCTTAAGCCAATGTTGCCAGACTTTCTCAATCTGAATGTCAATGAAGTTCACATCGAGATGGCCAACCGCGAGTTTGCCGAAGTGGAATTGCTTGCCACCTTCGCTGAAAAGATGAACGTGGCTGTGGGCATTATTGATGTAAAGAACTATTACATCGAAACAATTGATGATGTAAAAGAGCGCATTCACAAATGTTTGAAATATGTACCTGCTGAAAAGCTGGCCGTAGCTCCTGATTGTGGTTTGAGCCAAACGGCAAGGTGGGCATCGCGCCAAAAGTTAATCAACATGGTTAAAGGTGCAAAGTTGGTTAGAGAGAGTTTATAATATGAACACTTCATTGATTCCTGCTTTCTGCAAAGGACAAGAACTGCAAAAACAAATTCACCTAGCCAGGAAAAGTGGAAACAAAGATTCCTTTGACATCTGGTGGCTCGCGCAAAGTGGATTTCTCATTCAATGGAATGGCGTATGTGTTTTATTTGATCCTTACCTCTCTGATTCTCTCACAAAAAAATATCTCAACACCAACAAACCTCATACACGCATGAGCGAGCTGGTGATTGAACCTCGCCTGCTCGACTGTATAGACATTGTAACCTCCAGTCACAATCACACTGATCACCTGGATGGCGAAACACTGATTCCGTTATTCAACGTAAATCCTGACATTCAATTTATCATTCCTGAAGCCAATCGCGACTTCGTTGTTGACCGCGTAAAATGCAATCCTGATTTTCCCACAGGATTGAATGATGGAGAAAAGACTGAACTAAAAGGGTTTACATTTCACGGTGTGCCTGCCGCTCATAATTTATTAGAACGCGATGAGCGTGGACGCTGCAAGTTCATGGGATATGTCGTTCAATTAGGCAAGTGGACCATCTACCACAGCGGAGATACACTTTGGTATGATTCGATGGTTGACATACTAAAACCATTTCATATCGATGTCGCTTTTCTTCCTATCAATGGAAATGATCAAGCGCGAGGTGTAGCCGGAAATCTTAATACAGAAGAGGCTGCACAGCTTGGTAAACAAATCGGTGCCATGCTAGTGATACCTCACCACTATGATCTCTTTACGTTCAATACGGCAAACCCACAAGACTTTGCAAATGCTGCGGATGCAATTCATCAGCCCTATCGGATACTTAAGTTAGGCGAACATTTAAACAGTAATTCTATTTAAATACGTGACGTAAGATACCTTCATGATCTGATTAACATTTCCTAATTTTCACTCGACCAATAACCTTCTTTAATTATGAGCTCACTTTCCATCGACTCCTCTGCTATCCGCAATCAGTTTCCTTCACTCCAAAGAAAACACAACAATCAACCGATGGTATTTCTGGACGGACCGGCCGGAACACAAGTACCGCAATCAGTGATCGATGGCATCACACATTATTATAAAAATTCAAATGCCAATTCGCATGGCATGTTTATTACCACCAATGAAACCGATCAGGTGATCCATCACATGAGAATGTGCATGGCGGCTTTGCTTGGCGCGGAAAGCGAAAACTCTATTTCTATCGGTCAGAATATGACTACGCTCAATTTTGCCTTGGCAAGAGCTATATCAAAAGTATTAAAACCCAGTGATGAAGTAGTAATCACACAACTTGATCACGAAGCTAACAGAGGCCCATGGCTTACGCTACGTGACTTCGGGGTGAAAGTAAGAGAGGTTAGGCTTCAGCCCAATGGTGTACTGGACTATGAAGATTTTACCAACAAAGTAAATGAGAACACGCGGTTGGTGTGCATGGGTATGTCGGCCAACAGCATTGGCACGGTGAATAATTTTAAGTTCGCGCGTGAACTCACCTATCGCTACAATGCGTGGTTATTGTTGGATGCCGTTCACTATGCACCACACTTCTCCATTGATGTTCAGGAAATCGGTTGTGACTTTCTGTTATGCTCTGCCTATAAGTTTTATGGTCCGCATGTCGGAATACTTTATACAAAACCAGGCCTACTGGACAGACTACCAACAGATCGCTTACGCACCGCAGGACAAACTGCACCCGATGCAATCGAAACGGGAACACTGAATCATGCGGCCATTGCTGGTGTATCGGCCGCTGTAGAGTTTCTGGCCAGTGTTGGAACAGGAAATTCCATGAGAGAACAACTGGTCAGCGCCTATCATAAAATCAGCACACATGAATATGTGTTAGCCAGTAAACTGTATGCAGGTTTGAAAGCAATTCCAGGAGTAACATTGGTAGGTCAGGATTTCTCATCTAATAGCCGCACTCCTACCCTTTCATTTACGATGGAAGGAAAAACGCCAACACAAGTTTGTGAGCAACTCGCAAAGAAAAACATCTGTGCGTGGGATGGACACTTCTATGCGATACGTGCCATTGAATCATTAGGCTTGCTCGAGCGCGGTGGAGTTACACGCATGGGTATTTCCATTTACAATACGGTAGATGAAATCAATTTTACGCTTGCTGAGGTAGAAAGAATAGCGAATAATTAGTGATTCTCTTTCTTTCCGTAAAAAGAATCGAAATGAATTCATGCTCGTAAATGTAGCACCAATCGCTGTGGAAAGTTGAGCATCATCCGATAGAATGTCATTCCGGGCGAACTGTTAAAAGTTAAGGATGAAACTTTTCTGATTTAATAGATCAACCATTGAATATAGTAATCGTGAGACCCGGAATCCCGTTCTGCCTTACGCATTTCTTTCATGGCTTCTTGTGCATTTCACTCGATCGGGATCGCAGGTCTCGTGCCTCGCCCGCGATGACATTTCATGGTTTAGTTTCTCTTCCACGGGATACCGGGTCGGGTTTGAAGCTCACGAAAATGTTTCAATGTCATTACCCGCCAGGTATGACAGCGCTAGTAAGAGGTGTGCATCATATAGATAGAATGTCATTCCGGGCGAACTGTTAACAGTTAAGGATTAATTTATCGCAATTTAATTTACCAACCATTGAATAGAATAATCGTGAGACCCGGAATTCCGTTCTGCCTTACGCATTTCTTTCATGGCTTCTTGTGCATTTCACTCGATCGGGATCGCAGGTCTCGTGCCTCGCCCGCGATGACATTTCATGGCTTAGTTTCTCTTCCACGGGATACCGGGTCGGGTTTGAATCTCACGAAAATGTTTCAATGTCATTACCCGCCAGGTATGACAGCGCTGTAGTAAGAGGTGTGCATCCTATAGATAGAATGTCATTCCGGGCGAACTGTTAAAAGTTAAGGATGAAACTTTTCTGATTTAATAGATCAACAATTGAATAGAATAATCGTGAGACCCGGAATCCCGGTCTGCCTTACGCATTTCTTTCATGGCTTCTTGTGCATTTCACTCGATCTGGATCACGGGTCTCGTGCCTCGCCCGCGATGACCACATTAATTAGATTTTCTTCAAACACAAATCAATCGCATCTCGTAAAACAGCCGCGGAAGTTCCTAGCGGATCTGCTTCATAATTTTTCATACAAATTGATTCATAAAAATCTGTATTGATTTCAATGCCCATTTCCCAGCCATCGCATGTACCTAAAAATGAATTTGCATCTACTTCGGTAGGTTTTACCGATAACTTCCAGGTATTTCCATCCGGTTCTGCGGAAGCAATTAATTTGATTTTCTTGCCTTTTGATTTTGCGGCTGATAATTGCTCGTACTTTATATTCTGAATTCCCTCTACTAAAATGTCCCGTATCGAGCCATTAAAATTAGTGAACGATTTCATAATGATGAATAACTTATTCGCGGTATCATGACCGTGCGTATCATGTGAGGGATCAGCTTCGGCTGCTCCTATTCGTTGTGCTTCTTTGATGGCGTCTTCCATCGTCCTGCCTTTCTCCAGTTCCTGTAAAATATAGTTGGAAGTAGCATTGAATATTCCCCGCAAACACCTGAGCGAAGCCAGCTTCAAATCTCGCTGCAAAACGTTGATGACGGGCAGTCCGCCACATACGGTTGAACTAAAGGCGATACCACCATTAAACTTATCCGACAAGCGGTGCAACTCATCAAAGGCAAAAATCAGTGGAGCCTTGTTGGCAAACACTACCATCCATCCTTTTTGAAGTGCGCTTTTAGCAACGGATAATCCTGGATCACCGTCCTTAAGATTGCCAGGCGAACTTTCAATCAATAAATCTGCATCAATGAATTCAATAATGTTTACAAGGGAAATGTGAGGCTGAAAGCCAGGTAGGGAACTCACTTTATCCTTTCTCTTCTTTAATTCAATGAGATATTCATAGTCAAATCCCTCAGAATTCGTGGCTACTCCCGATGAATCAGCCACCGCGGTTATCTTGAATTGAAGTTGATATCGGGCAATAAGGTCACTTCGCTTTTCGACAAGGATTTTCAAAAAGCCGATATTAACGGTACCCAATCCAAACAGTACAGTATTAACCATTTTCATTGGAGCAATTAACTAAAATTTAGGTAAATCAAATGAGAATTTACACGGTCTAACAACAATCGATTCCAGAAACTTTGGTAAAACCACATATCGACCGTATATCCCTTAATTATTTACGGCATTAGTATTATTTGATACTTTGCCCGCATTAATTAAGATTTCTTTACTATGACTATTAACCTTTACACTCTTATGAAAAAGAGGAGACTCATTCTGATGCTCACCTTTCTTCTTAGCGGATGGACGGCCTTTGCACAGGAAACATTTCCCAGAAATGATGTCAAAGATGTTAGAACAGGCCAGTATGCTTTCACCCATGCTTCTATTGTTATTGACCATCAGACTACCTTGCAAAATGCCACGCTGTTAATCAGAAACGGAAGAGTGGAAGAAGTCGGTACTAATGTTGCCATTCCGCAAGGATATACATCAATTGATCTGAAAGGGAAGTACATCTACCCTTCCCTGATTGACCTTTATACAAGTTATGGATTAACGGAAACTGAGCGTGCACGTGGTGGTGGCTTTAACGGTCCAGAACAGATGGCATCAAAAACCAAAGGCGCCTATAATGCTAACCAGGCGATTCGCTCCCATTATAACGCTGCGGATGAGTTTACAATGAATGCCAAAACAGCAGACGAGTTAAGAAAGATTGGAATAGGTGCCGTAATGACCGTGAAGCAAGATGGCCTCGCCAGAGGAACCTCTTCCTTTGTGACCTTGAATGAAAATTCCGACAACATCGCTATGGTCAAACAAAAAGTGGTCGCCAATTATTCATTAAACAAAGGTTCATCCACACAAAACTATCCGTCATCCATGATGGGTTTCATTGCCGTATTGCGACAGACGTATATGGATGCAGCATGGTTTGGAAGCCAGACCCAGAGACCATTTGCCGACAACTCATTGGAAGCCTGGATTCAAAATCAAAAACTTCCACAGGTGTTTGATGCCTCCAACTGGATGAATGTATTGCGTGCCGATAAACTCGGTGATGAATTTGGTGTGCAATATATTATCAAAGGTGGTGGCGATGAATACAAACGCGTAGATGAGATTAAATCAACCAAAGCAACTTTAATCGTTCCGGTGAATTATCCAGAAGCCTATGATGTGGAAGATCCATTCGATGCACAAAAAGTATCATTGGCAGAAATGAAACATTGGGAACTAGCTCCTACTAACCTGGGCGTGTTAGAGAAAGCAGGAATCAATTTCGCTGTTACGTCAAGCGGACTCAAGAAACTCACCGATTTTATTCCCAACATCAGAAAGGCAATTGAGCTTGGATTAACTGAAGCCACCGCCCTGAAAGCGTTGACGAGCACCCCTGCGCTCATATTGAAAATGGACGACCAGGTGGGAAGTCTGAAAAAAGGAATGATTGCCAACTTCATTGTTACCTCCGGAAAATTGTTTGATGAGAAAACCATCCTTCATCAAAACTGGGTGCAAGGCGAGCCGTATGACTTGAAGTCATTGGATGCACGTGATTTCAGTGGCAATTATTCTCTCACCATCAATGGCAAGAGCTACAACCTGGAAGTAAGTGGCGAAGTAGGAAGTCATAAATCAAAAATCAAATTGAATGATTCCACTTCTGTGGATGCAACCGGCACATTCAATAATGACCTGATCACCATCAGCTTTAAGCCGGAAAGTAAAAATCCCGGCAGCATTCGCCTCTCCGGATGGAGCGAGGCTTCCGGATGGAAAGGAAAAGGTCAGCTGGTAGATGGCACCTGGGTAAACTGGACGGGTACACGCACCGGTGACCTTCAAACTAAAGCCCCGGCAAAACCGAATGGCGGAGACAAGAAGGAAGAACTTGGTAAAGTGATCTATCCTTTCATCGCACACGGTTATCCTTCTCTTCCGGTTAGCGAAACCATGCTGATAAAAAATGTAACGGTATGGACCAATGAGGCCGAAGGTGTTTTACAAAATACGGATGTACTGATTAAAGACGGAAAGATTTCAAAAGTTGGAAAAAACATCAGCGACCCGGTGGCCAAAGTTATTGATGGAACGGGTAAGCATCTTACGGCTGGTATCATCGATGAACATTCACACATCGGTGCCGGCAGCATCAACGATGTAGCATCCAATTCCAGTATGGTAAGAATCGGTGATAACATTGATGCGGAAGCGATCAACGTTTATCGTGCACTGGCAGGCGGTGTCGTAGCCGTGCAGATATTGCATGGTTCCGCCAACCCTATCGGTGGGCAAAGCGCTCTCGTTAAGCTGCGCTGGGGCGAATCACCTGAGAAATATAAAATTCAGGGAGCTGATGGGTTTATCAAATTTGCGCTGGGCGAAAACGTAAAACGCACCGGTAACACTGCCTCGATACGCTATCCGCAAACCCGTATGGGTGTTGAGCAAGTATATGTAGATGCCTTTACCAGTGCTCGTGAATATGAGAAGAAATGGACTGCCTATAACAATCTTCCCGCTAAGGAAAAGTTGTTGGCCGTGAAGCCCAGAAGAGATCTTGCCGATGAAACCATTCTTGAAATCCTCAATAAGAAACGCTTCATCACCTGCCACTCATATGTGCAATCAGAGATCAACATGTTAATGAAAGTAGCAGATCGTTTCAACTTCCGCATCAATACATTCACCCACATTCTGGAAGGATATAAAGTGGCTGATAAGATGGCGGAGCACGGAGTGGCAGCATCAACGTTCTCCGATTGGTGGAACTACAAGTGGGAAGTTCGTTATGCCATTCCTTATAATGCCGCTATCATGCATCGTGCCGGTGTACTCACCGCAATCAACTCCGATGATGCTGAAATGGGAAGAAGATTAAATCAGGAAGCTGCCAAGTCGGTGAAGTATGCTGGAATTTCGGAAGAGGATGCCCTGAAAATGGTCACACTCAATCCCGCCAAAATGCTGCACCTCGATAATCAAATGGGTAGTGTGAAACCAGGAAAGTCGGCCGATGTGGTTTTATGGACAGATCATCCCCTATCGGTTTATGCCAAAGCTGAGAAGACCATCATTGATGGAAAGGTGTACTTCGATATCGAAAAGGACAAACAAAATAACATGAGCAACGAAGCCGAGCGGGCACGCATTATTCAGAAAATGAAAAATGCGAAGAAGTCAGGTATGCCCACTCAGCGCGGTGAAAACCGGAGTCTGATAGATTTCCATTGTGATGATGTTTTGGGTGTTGAGAAAACTGAAGAATAGTAATACACCACTGAAAAGAAACGTATGAAAAAATTAATATATACTTTATTGATTGCAGTGTTGGTTTGGAATACATCCGCGGCACAAACACCGGTGCCCGCCAAAGCACAATCAAAACCCATTGTATTAATGGGAGCCATGGCTCACCTTGGCAACGGACAAGTCATTCAGAATTCAATTATTGCCTTTGATAAGGGTAAACTTACCATCGTGGCGGATGCCACCGTGATAAAAATGGATTTGTCAGGGTATGAAGTAACAGATGTAACAGGCAAGCAGGTATACCCTGGATTTATTCTTCCCAACTCACAAGTTGGTTTGCAGGAAGTAAGTGCTGTTCGTGCGATGAACGATTACACGGAGCGTGGAGAAATCAATCCCAATGTGCGGGCTTTAATTTCATATAATACCGATACGGAGTTTACACCGAGCTTTCGCTTCAACGGAGTATTGCTGGCGGAAGCTACACCAACCGGAGGTTTAATTTCAGGCTCATCGTCTGTTATGGAGATGGAGGGATGGAATTGGGAAGATGCCGTGCACACTGCAGATGTGGGTATTCATATGAACTGGCCTCCGATGGTAAAACGCCAGTTTGATTTCAACACTTTTACAATTGCTGAAACTCCTAACACTGATTACGAAAAACAAGTAAACGAACTGGAGCGCTTCTTTGCCGAAGCCTCCTCCTATGGAAAACTTTCAACTAAGGAAGCCAATCTCAAGTTTGATGCTATGCAAGGATTATTTGATGGCAAAAAAACATTGCTCATTCATGCAAATACACCCAAAGAAATCATCGCTTCTATTCGGTCTGCACAGCGAAGTGGTGTACAGCGTATCACCATAGTGGAAGGATTAGGTGCTCTTTACGTAGCAGATTTTTTAAAGGAAAATAAAATACCGGTAATCCTTCCGTCAACACAAAACCTTCCTGACCGTGCGGATGACGATGTGGATCTGCCTTACAAACTCCCACACCTGCTTTCACAGGCCGGGGTGATGGTTTCATTATCCAATGATGGTGCGTTGCACGGAGCAAGAAATCTAGGCTTCTATGCAGGCACCGCGGCAGCCTATGGCATGGACAAAGAAGAAGCATTAAAGACTATCACTTCCAACACTGCGAAAGCATTGGGTATTGACAATCGCGTGGGAACATTGGAAGTTGGCAAAGATGCCACGTTGTTTGTATCCAATGGCGATGCGTTAGATTACCGTGGCAATGTGTTAACACATGCATTTATTTCAGGCAAGAAAATAACATTGCCCGGCAATCAGCAAGAGCTCTATGAGCGTTACTCCAGAAAGTATGGACAGATAAAGTAACTCATCAGAATACGCACTTATAGCATGAAGAAAGTAGGTAAGGTTGTCTTGTTTTTTTGATGACATACCGTTCACGAATTAATCGTTGAACCTTTCCACAGCCCGAAAATATCCACGTTCAGGAACTACTTTTTTATTTGTTCAATTCTTACTCGCAGCCATCAACGTTGGTGATAAGAAAAAGCTCCAGATCAGTTCGAACTAGTGTATAATTATCGAATCATCCAGATGATACTTTGAAGGTTAATCCTTATCTGGATCAATTGCAAAATGATTAGCGTTTTAAAGACCGCTTGAAGCGATTACATTTTGATTTAGTATTGCCATTAGTTTACCGATACCCGGTTATTCAAGATTCATCTTCTTCAGCAAAGCTTTAAAACGTAGTTCATTTCGGATAGGATCAAAAGCAGGGTCAACACTAATCCAAAATAAATGTATATCCCTGTTTTCATAAGCTGATTCTAATTCATTTAAGCCTTCATCAAAATTTTTGAGAGCAACAAATACTTGTGAATTCCGGTATTGTGAAAGGTTTGAAAAATTTTGTCGGGTTTTCTCAAAAAGTGTTTTTGCTTTTACTGTGTCTCCAATGATGGCATATCCATAAGACTGCATGATCTGTGGATTATCAATTCCTATTCCATTACCAATTAGCAGTTTATTAAAAGCTTCTTCAGCTTTTCTATAATCCTGTTTTTTAAGGTAATTAAGCCCAATTGAAAAGTCAGATGTATATTGCAAGGATTTAGGTGTAACTGATTTCATTTTAATAAACTGCTCTATGGACAAATCATATTTACCGGCAAAATCATAACTATCCGAAAGTCGCGATTATAAAGTAGCGGAAAAAGTTCAAACCTTTGAGGTATCTGAAATCTTAAAAGAATGAGCCTCTTCCGCAGAAA
>JAYVTB010000096.1:0-68298 GCA_043774805.1 Cyclobacteriaceae bacterium
CAACTCCCCATTTTGCAACATGCATTAAACCAGATTTGGCATGCAGCTGATCAAGGGAAAGAAGAGATGGATCTTATTCATTATGCCATGGTGGGCGGCATGTCATCCTCTGAATTACCCGATGATAAGATCCTTCATTTTCAGGATTGGTTTACTAAATTACCAGAGAAGATTAAGCAGTTTTATCAGGAACCTAATCTTCAAAATGTGCTTGACACTCATGCTAATAAATTGTATGAGTCAGCGGCTGAAAATTATAAAAATATTACCAAGCAGTCGCTGCCGGATGAAATAGCAAAGTTGATCATCAAAACTGCATTTATCTGTCTGACTAAAATCGATCAGAGTCGGGCGGTGCGTAACCGGATGACGTTGTTGGAGATCACCAGCATTTTAGGACGCCCGGAACTAACCACGAAAGAAGTTGGCGCTGTCCTTCATATTTTCCGTGAGCCGGGAAACACTTTTATTCGACCTTTCATTACCGAAGGAGCGGAATCCAATGAGTTGAGTGATGATGATGTGTTAGATATTACACACGAGAGCTTGATTCGAAATTGGGAGTATCTGGAAAAGTGGGCCAAAGAAGAATTTGACAATTATAACATCTCACTTGACTTTGAGCAACAATTAAATCGCTGGGTGGATAGCGGCAAGTCAAGTGATTTTTTATTGTCCATTGGGCCACTGACCTATTTTGAAGATTGGTATAACAAGGCAACTCCCAATGCGCATTGGATTGCCCGTTACCTTCCTGAAGATATTGATCCTGAAATCAAATTAGGCAATGCAAAATCTATCCTTAACAATTCACGAGAGTTCTTAAAGAAAAGCGGACGCAAGCATATTGTTACACGCACGGTAATGCGTTTTGGCCCCGGCAGAATTGCGGCCGCACTCGCTCTTATTGGTTTACTCGTTTTCGCATCATTCGTTACGGTTGACTATTTCAAACAACAGAATGATTATGTTCTAAAGGAGATGGGTGAAAAGATTGCTCAGCTCTCGGATAATTCTGATGCTCAAATCAGAATCAGGGCATGGTTAATTAATGAAGGGCTGAAGGCTGGAATTGTTACGATTCCTGGAGTGATCAATTCGATTAAAGACCCTATCGAACAGATTAACATGTCTACTGGTCTGGCTACTGCGCTTGTGTATTATGGCCGTTCCGAACCAGCCAAAGAGATTTTTCAAAGTCTTTCCTTGTCAGACAGTTTGTTGTCATTGCATGAAGCTAAATTAGCAAAGGGCTCTGAACTGCCAACTCTCCTAAAAGAGATGAATGATCTTTCAAAGACATTTGAGTTTGCCTATTATGTGAATCCTTCAAAAAATATTGATTCATTGAAGAGAAAGCATGCACTGCGTTCTGCCCAATGGGTGTCATTTATTTTAAAAAATCAGCCGGAAAGTTTTGAAGATATTGATGATCTCAATGTTGCCTTAGAGTTTGGTCTTAATCAACATGTTTTTTCCGATGAAGAGGTCATGGAGTTTATCCAACTTATTTCTCCATTTGAAAAATCGCCTAATGCCTGGGTGAATTCAAGGTATAATAAAGACAAGGTATGTGCTAAGAGTTTTTTTAATAATGGGTTCATGTTTAACGGCCTTTTCCAGGAACTCGGCTATTTGTACGCAGCCGTTGGAGACCCAGATCGGGCACTTCAGGCGATTGATTCGTTACTGAAATACAATCAGAATTATTTTCAGAATGA
The DNA here is from genome assembly GCA_043774805.1 of Cyclobacteriaceae bacterium. Classification (GTDB taxonomy): domain Bacteria; phylum Bacteroidota; class Bacteroidia; order Cytophagales; family Cyclobacteriaceae; genus ELB16-189. The sequence goes on from JAYVTB010000096.1 coordinate 1,722, forward strand.
GTACACCACCGCACCGGACAATGCTTCCCATATTGCTGCCGTGTTTTACAAGTATGGTAAGTTGGATCAACTCGAAAAATTTGTGAAAGGGTACTGCCTACGAAAGAATATAGCCGTAAATCAATTCTATGCTTACCTGTTGGGGAGATGTAAATTGTATGAGTATGCTTCCACTTCTTTGGACATGGACCCACGCTATGGATTTAATCTTAATCTTGGCCTTGAATACAGCAGTGCAGAGCAGGTAAAATTCTTTTTTGAAAAATATCGTTCAGCTTTGCAATTAATTTCCAATCCCGATGAAAGGAATTTCCAGTTGGCCCTTTCTTATAAAGATGAAGCCATTATTCAAGTGAAGCACCTGGAAATTCAAAAGAATGCAACGCATGCTTCTAAATATGTTCCCTTGTTTGATCAGGCAATGGAGCTGTATCGTTCGGTTAGCAAATCATTCTTAAACACGCAGATCAGCGTTGTTGACGTACAAAATAATGACAACATCATGATCGCAAGGAAGTTTTTATTCTTATTTCCGGATATCCGTACTCCGTTTCATCCCAACGAGCTTCGCTTGTTTCACTATTTCTATACATCGGGTTGCTTTCTCAACTACATTTTTGATAAAGATTTATTTGCTGAACTGTATCCCACGGCAGAGGAGCAACAATACTTTAATCGTTTTTTCAGAGACTATGGTCAGGTGGTACCTAATCCTGGTTACCAGATGGCAAATCCTATTGATTATGAAACATTAATAAAGTTGGCCGAGGGCCTTGAGCAATTGGGTGCCGAGGATGTTGCTAATCTCAATTTGCTTTATCTCAATCTTGCGAAGGAGGCCGGTGAAAGAAATGAGCCAGACAAAGTCATTTACTACACTGATAAGTTGACCCCTGAGAAGGTTGGCGGGCTTCTGTTAAATTCTTTGAATTTGGGCGATGTATTTCGACTAGTGGGAGAGTCAGTCACCTACCTTTCGTTAATCAAGGAAGATCAGCGTGCCTACCGTATCGTTAAAATGTTTGATAATCCGGTCAATAGATCCATGCTGTACGCTTATGCCGCTAGTTCATCTATGCGCAGAGGAATGACGGCAATGAATGCAAATGGTCTGATTGATTCAGCCCGTATGGAATTGACGCGAATTGAGAACAGGGATGTGGGACAGGATAGTCGTTTTTTAATTGCATTTTCCCTGGCACTTCAAAACGATAATAAAATTGGGGAAGCGTATTCGATAATAAAAAACATGGATGCAAAGTGGATTGGCATTAATCGTATGTGCCAGGCACTGGGTTACCAGGGGCAGTTGTTTGAGGCAGTCAACAACATACCTGATAATATTTCAGATGCTGATTACGCTCTATTTCTAAGGTTTATTATTAATGGATATACTCAGAAGTCAACGACTAAAGTTTCTTCCACCTGGAACGACTACGATACAAATAACGAGCTCATTTTAAACTACTACATCAATTATCAGAATGATAAAAATTGACGAGCAACGTATTTGTCCTTATACCGGGTTACGCTCTTTTATAGAAGAGGAGAGTTTGTATTTCAAGGGACGAGACCTTCAAGTTCAGCAAATTACTTCTCTGCTTGAGCAGAATAGATTCTTGATGGTAACGGGTGCTTCCGGAGAAGGAAAGTCATCCGTTATTTATGCGGGACTTATACCAAATGCCCGGGCTGGTTTCTTCAAAGCAAAACATAGCAATTGGATTGTTGCTGACTTTCGTCCGGAACGAGCACCGCTGCATAGCATGGCCGTTTCATTAGCCGATAAATTTAATACTCAGGCTCATTCTGTTGAGATTGAATTACGAAGAGGTTACTCTTCACTGGTTGATCTTTATTCTGAATCAGAGTATTGTATCGATGAAGCTGATGAAAAGTGGATAGCATTGTCTGAGCACGAAAGGCGCGATAAGAAAAGAAAGGCTGCCAATCTTTTGATTCTGGTCGATCAGTTCGAGGAATTTTTTACTAACCCTGAGAACTTTCATAATAACTCTCCCTCACAAGACTCACAGATTGTTGTAAACCTTATTCTTGAAACAGCCAGAATAGCGTTGAAACGAGGATTGCCCATTTATGTAGTATGCACCATGCGGTCGGATTATATTGGGCAGTGTTCTGCTTTTCGCGGATTAGCCGAGCACATTGGGTTCTCACAATTTTTTGTTCCGCGGCTTAAACGAAAAGACTTAAAGCAGGTAATTGAGGAGCCCGCCATTCTAAGTGGTAATCGTATTTCTCAACGCCTGGTAGAGCGATTGGTATTTGATTTGGTGGAAGGCATTGATCAACTTCCTATTCTGCAACATGCGCTAACTCAAATTTGGTTAGAGGCAGATGAAGGCAGGCAAGAGATGGATTTGATTCATTATGCCAAAGTAGGGGGTATGCCCTCCAATGAATTACCTGATGAGGATCAGCTTATTTTCAATGAATGGTTTGCTCGACTCGATCAAAGTAAACAGGTACTCTACGCTGAAACCAGTCTTAGTAAAGTAATTGCCATTCATGCCAATTTACTTTATGAAAATGCCCATAGTCATTACACGCAGCACTATCCATCACATCCTATTTCGCAACAACAAGCTAAACGAATTGTAGCGTTGGCATTTGCCTGTCTTACAAAGATTGACAACAGCAGGGCAGTAAGAAACAGAATGACCTTAAGCGAGATTACTTCAATTATTAATGATCCTTCATTGCCCACGAATACGGTCGGAAAGGTGTTGGATATTTTTCGCGAGAAGGGAAATTCGTTCATTCGTCCATTTAAAACAGACGATGAGGCGACCCACGTCCTTGATTCCAGCACCGTTTTGGATATCACCCACGAAAGTCTCATTCGTAGCTGGGACAAATTGAACAAATGGGTGAAAGTAGAGTTTGAATTTTACTCTAGTTACCTTGACTTTAAAAAACAACTTGACCGCTGGAAAGAAAGTAGAAAAAGAAGTGCCTATCTATTACCTATTGGCCCACTTTCCTTTTTTGAGCACTGGTATAACAAATGCAAACCAAATGTAGGCTGGATTGATCGATACACTGAACGCACAATAGGAGACGGATCAAACGCAAATGTGGGTGCCGAAACGCTGTCAGATGTAAATGAATTTCTGAAGAAGAGTGCCCGCAAGGTGATTGTTACGCGTGCGTTCATGAAATATGGTCCTCAACGAATTGCCATCATGTTAACACTTATTGTAATGATTGTGTTAAGCGGATTCTACTGGCGGGACGCAGAGCAAAAGCAAAATGAAAGTGTAATTGGTAGAACCATAAATAAAGCACATCAGCTATTGGGAAGTGAAGACGTTGGTGATTTTGAGAAAGGAGTATTTCTGATCACGGAGGAACAATATGCAAAGGGTTCATTGATGAAGCACCTCAATTCGCAAAAGGACTCCAAAAATCGATTACTACTGGCCATCAATAGCTACCTGACATTATTGACGCTGGATAAAAAGATGAATATTCCAGTCAAAAATGAATTAGTGAATTTTATCCATACCAACCTGGTATCTGGCGATTCTATCAACATGAGTCTTGATTTTGTTCTTAATCAACGCATTCAATTTATTTATGAATTGGCTTACGATAATTATTATAATCCATCCACAGAATTGGAGAATAAGTTAACGACTCAATCATCTTTGCTTTTTGGTGGTATAAGAAAGTATTTTAGTAATCCTCAATTATATAAAGTTTCAGCGCCCTCAAGGCTAAATCAGGCCATTCAATTGTGGCTTACATTTGGAAAGCCCTCTTCGGAAAAGGTGATTGAATTGCTTGATCTTTCTTCTCCGTTTCAAGCGCAAAGCCTGAAGAAGATATTCTCTATATATTATCCGAAGGGGAGTTTTTATGGTAATGGGCTGCGTCCACTTGACTATAATGGCGGATATAATACTATGGCCTCATTGTATGCCGCAGCGGGCAAGACCGATGAAGTAATCCGGTGTTTGGAAATTCTTAAGATGCATCCGGATTATTTTTCCGATAAAGTATTTAATAATGTTACGAATATTATTGGTTATCTATATCAATATAGTCATCGGGATCAGGTGAATTCAGTAGTCGACTGGCTGACAAAAAATTCCGATAACTCTGCGATATCAATTTATAATGATTTAATCAACCGCTCGGGTTACATGAATCACTTGTATCGGATAAATTTTGGATTTACAGGTGGGGCTGCTGAAGATGGAAGCCTTCAATTGAACCTTAGTATGGCTGATCGAATTGTGGTGAATGAAATACTTGTTGATTATGAAAACCTGATCTCTAAAATTCAACATTCATCCGAACGGAATTACTTGCTTGCCATGTACTATAAACGCAAGGCCATCTTTGATGCTAAATATAATTATGACCGTGGGATTCCTCAGTCCGAAGATCAGGCAAAAGAGTATTTCGCAAAAGCATTTCAATATTTTCAATCTGTTGATAATGATTATCTGTCCGGAAAAACGCAGGTATCTTATCCAATTTTAGCAGGTGTGCGAACCAAGGAATGGGACCTGCGAGATGTCTTTATCTATCCCGATTATATCGGTGGATGGTTGTGTTACACGTACCACACGGATATTTTCTATAAGTATCTAAAGCAGGAAAACTTATTAGATAAGATATACACCAATCCAAAGAGTTTAAATCTCATTCATTATTGGCTTACCAATGCTTACGAGGTACGCCCTTTTCGTGAGTGGCAAAGTTTGAATAATCAATTTCCATTGGATGATTCTTTATTGCAGGATGTGCTTTCTTTTACTTCGCGTCATAAGTTTGGAGAATCATTTGATAAAAATTTAATTTACCTGGTGCTGGCCAACAAGAAACTTAATAGTGGGGATTCTGTGGGAGGTATTAATTTCTACAAGAAGATCAACTTTGAGTCAATGCTCCAGTGGACGAATCGGTATGAAGCCATCAATCGATCATTTCTTCTTAATGAAATACGTTTTTTAGGCGGAAACCTTGCTTCGCTCGGGCTTCATGAAGAAAGTGTTAAGCTGGCAGATAAACTTACAGTGAAGTATGAGAAAGTATTTGCCTATGTATATAATTCAGAGAAGGCATATAATAACCATCAATTCAAGTCGAGTTTTATTATGCTTGATTCTGCCATGGCAAATGCTTCATCAATCAACCAAACTCAAATAGCCCCTTTTCGAGATCATCGATATAACCTGATTGCCAGGTTAACACAAATTGGAGGAAATAAAATGTCGACATTGGCAAATGAAATTCAACGGGAAATGATTGAAGGGAGAAAATTTGGTTCGATAACGAGTATGGTTGACGGCTACTCCGTTTCCGGTAACTATTACAAAGCAATGAGTATTATCCCTTCAACGCTGACTGAAAATCAAGAATTGTTCTGCGCCACCAAAATGCTTATCAATGCGTCTAAGGCAAGGAACGAGCGAAATGAACTTATCAATGCATTAAAGTGGGATTATGTGACTTATGGTAACTTTGTTTTGAACTAATGCGAAAGTACAGCCTTGCATATTATTTACTCTGCTTTCTTCTTGTTGCGGGAGCCTTCGCAGCCATGGCTCAAAATGATTATGGAATTAAAATTCTGGGTGGAGTAGCCATGGCTTTTAGTTTGTTATTCGCCATGCAGTTTATTCAAGAGCTCCGGAAAGTGAATTTTACACCATTGTCATTATTGGAATGCGGAAGTCTAATTGTCATGTCATCAATTCTTGCCATGCGTGCTTATTTTGTCCGGTTTCAATTTGTTGAATTACTATTTGGAGTGGCTGGCTTCATATTAATTGTCGTTTATACTGTCGGGCTCATTCAGTCAAGAAGTAAAATTCGGAGCCTTAACAAAACGCTCTTTATACTGGTAGCCATGTTTTATGGTAGCCTCATTTTTTACGTGATATCAATGATATTGGTTCCACTGATGCCGGCCCTTGCAGAACCAGCGGGCGGAATAGCCTTCGCATTGTTACTTGCATTTTTTCTTTTCAGCTATTTGAAGAAGGAACTGGTAGCCGGGGATGAAAAAGTTTCGGCCTTTAGATATGTCTTAAAATTTAAGGACCGATCAATTGTACTTTTAACGCTCTTTGTTTTATTTACAGCATATATGGGGCTGACTAAAGTAGGCGTGCTTCCCACTATGTATTCTGATGAATATCCACAGGCTTATTTTGAATTAGTGAAACAGGCAGAGGTAGGTAATGAAAAGTCGGTAAATGGAAAGTATAAGCATGAAGAGTTCAAGGAAATGTATGACGAGTTCGTCAGCCGTAATAGCGTATCGAATCGAAAATAGGAATTGCTTTGGCCGATAATGTTTCTTACCTCGAAAATCTCGTTAACCATGGGCGTTACATGGAGGCGCGTGAACTTGCGCTGAGATTGAGGAACCATCCTGATGTAGATCACTTAAGGGTAGATCAATTGCTGGCGCTTAGCCTGTCAAAGTCAGGTTCTCCTGAATTGGCCCTGGCTCATCTGGATTTAGCCTATCGTAGAAATCCTGACGACTCTGAAACAGCGGGAATTTTAGGAGGAATTTATAAAGAACTTTTTAAGAAGCATCAGGATAGTAAATATGCCATCCTCTCCCGGGATACATATGCCAAGAATTTTTCATCCACACGAAGTTATTACACGGGCATTAATGCTGCTACGATGTCAGCTATTGCCGGTAAGGCAATCCAGGGAAGAGAGATCGCAACGGAAGTTATTAACCAGATAGGTGAGGAGTCTCTTGGTTTTTGGGAATTGGCAACACTGGCAGAGGCTTATCTGCTGATAAAGAACAGAGAGCGCTCTATCGAATTCTATATCAAGGCGCGCCAGCTCGCAGGTAATGATTGGGGAAAAGTAATCAGCATACATAATCAACTTTGGCTTCTCAATCATTATTTACCTGTACCAAAAGATGTACTTCGGATTTTTAATCCACCTCAGGTAGTGGCTTTTGCGGGTCATATGGTAGATGCACCTAATCGCAAAACACCACGATTCCCTGCGCTTATTGAAAGCAAAGTGAAAGACGCCATTAGGGGAGCAATCCGAACACTGAATGCCAGTATAGGGTACAGTTCACTTGCCAGTGGCGCAGATATTCTCTTTGCCGAAGCGATGGCTGAGGAAGGTGGAGAAGTTCATGTGTTGATGCCATTTTCAAAAACGGATTTTATTAATACCAGCCTTCGGTTTGCAGGGGAACAATGGGTGCATCGCTTTGAAGAATTACAGACTAAGTTTCCTGTGAGCTTTATTTCCAAAGAAAACTATGGAGGAAATGATGATCTCTTTGCGTTGCTGGGCAAAGTTATTTTTGGGTCTGCTGTCTTGCGAAGTCAAACGTATCATCAGGAACCTTTTTTATTGACCGTACTTTCTGAGTTTGATTTGAAACAAAAGGAGGGAGGTACGAGAGACACCATACAGATGTGGCCTTTCCCCCAAAAGCATATCAATATAAATCCCGATACGATGTTCAATCCGGGAGATGTTGTTATCACGGCATCAAGCTTTGTGAGGCCGGAAATGCCACGGATTACAGAAAGGCCTGTAACCTTCATCGCATGTGTTGAATTGAAAGATTTACATGCGATTGAGCAAGAGAGAATTGAGAAAATGGTGAAAGCATATGAAGAAGATCAACAGCTTTCGTTTAAAGTGCTTAAGGTATCGGATGGAACCTTGATTATGGCTTTAGATACCGAAAATGCGCTGATGGATATCGTTAAATCTGTTTGGAATAGCACCGCCCCCTTCAAACCAGAAAAGCCATTGCGAATAGGCTTGCATGCCGCACCGGTCTATGTGAATGTCGAAGAGGAAGATTCGGATATAAAGTTCCTTCGTGCAATCAGTCAATTTGCGCCTAAGGGAACGATCTGTTCTAGTATAGGTTTTGCCGCTGTCTTAGCCTTGCATCCCAAGAAGTTTCAACTTGATTACGTGGGTTCCATTCAACTGAATGATGATTCGGAAAGTACAGGTCTCTATAAAGTCAACTTGAAATAAGAGTTAATTAATTTCAACTCTCTTGCGAAGAATTCAGATTATGCTGGGGTCATTATTTGGTGATCGTGATCTCATCAAAGACAACGCCATTGACATCAATCTGCTTAAGTACAAGTTTGTTCCCGTCTGTTTCGATCAAGGTAAATGAATGTTTATCTGAGACTATTTTGGTGGTGAACGGAACCCAGTTCTGTTGTGGATCGTGGGTCCACAATTCTGGTTTTCCACTCAATGATGGATCATATAATGGTGCTCCTCCCGCACCTGTCACAATGTAAATGATTCCCTTTGGTTTCGTATTGGTGACGCCATCATAACTTTCATCTAATGTGAATTTTCCATCCACCCGTCCTTCATCGCTAACCTCAAAATGTCGGCCTGTCGAATCCAGTTTGGGCTCAAAGATAAGAGGTACTGTGCGCTGGTAATTATGCACGTGTCCTGAGAGGACGAGATCCACGTTCAAGTTTTGAATGACAGGCGAGAGTAACCGCATTCGTTGATAATCATAATGAGCTTTGCTGGAATTAAAACCCGGATGGTGGTAAGAAACAATTTTCCAATCTGCCCTGCTGTTATTTAAATCTTCGACCATCCATTGTACGAGGGCAGGTTCCAATGGGCTGGAATAGGGATTGGCGTCAATACAAACGATATGTACGTTTCCGTAGTCAAATGAAAAATTAGACATTCTCGGAAAGCGCGAGCCACTATTGGATTTAAAGGCCTTCACCAATGCATCGTTTCCTTTAACCGTCAGCGTGTTTTCCTTATGAGGTCCGTTTAATGGAAGGTCATTATAGTAAAAATAGGCAAGGCCATCAGGAGTTTTGTCAAGATCATATCCGAAGACATCGTGATTTCCAAGCATCATATAAAAGGGAATGGATTGCATCAATGGTGCACCTTTCAGGGTATCGGCTTCTTGAGCGGTGTAATAAGGAAAGAAGTTGTTTCTATATTCTTTCTCCAGCCCATTCCGGTAAACATTATCACCAGTTACCAATACAAACTGAGGTTTTTGCTGATATACCTGATAGGCAATTTTTGCCTGCTGCGGAGTTCCTGCCCCACAATCACCAAATACCGCAAATTTTGTTTGGTGCTTTTTTGTGCGTGTCATAAACGTTCCTTCAGCAATGGATTGATCATTTAAAGAAACCTTGTACGAATATTCGGAATCAAATTTTAATCCGGAAAGATTGGCCCGGTAGATCAAGGTGGTTTTGTTACTTAGATTCAGATGGCTGAAGTTTGTCTTAGCTACGGCAGTTTTTTTTCCCTCCAGGGTATATTCAACTTTATAAGATCCCGGTATGCTGTCGGTTTGCCAAATCAACATCTTTTGCTCCTTTAAAAAGGTAGCTCCATTTCCTGGCTGCAGATAGGGCGTTACCAATATTTGCTGTGCGTGACTTATTGAACTTATTAAGATCAAACTAATAGCGAACACGATTATGGATGAAGGCGATCCTTTCATATCGTACTGTTTTAATGCGCAATTTATTTTCAATGATAATATACTCTTATCTCTACCCGATTCTTAATCAAATCAATGTGCTCAATTGAAATGCGTTGAATATTTAGCCCCGTCCGTTTGCTAAGATCCTGTATCAGCAAGGAATGATTTTCCGGCTGAATATTTTCCAATCCATCATACTCAATCGTTTTTGTTTTTTGATTCCGCATCAATTTGTTTCCATCAACAATATAGACCGCGCAAATAATTAAAACATTTAAGCCGATGATTTCCCAGTACGTGCCGTTCATAATGGAATTAATCAAACCGAGCGTCATGATGATAAATAGATATGTCATGTCTTTTATGGAGATGGTCTCTGTACGAAATCGTAAAAGCGAAAAGGCAGCTAACAGACCAAATGCGGAACTGATGGTAAAAGCATTTGATTTCTCGAGCATAAAGGTCAAGAGAAAGACGATGAAATTGATCAGGAAAAAAGGAAAGAAAAAATCCCTCTTGCGATAAATATTATAGTAAATGAAGCGGATTAAAATAATCATCACTACGGTATTGATCAAGAGACGGATGAGAAGATACTCAGTAAGAAGTGGTTGTATTTTCATGCGTTCTAACTAATTATTTTTGAGTCAAAAACCTAAAACTCATTAAAAATTTGAGCATTGCCAGAAGCAGTACAAGTTAGTATATTTGGCAAATATGCCGTCAATAGTTCCTGGATACGAATATGATATTTTTATTTCATATCGTCATAAAGATAATAGAAGTGCTTCAGTATCGTCCGGTCAAGACCAAAGGCAGCAGTCTAGCAATGGTTGGGTGACCGACTTCATATCGGATCTGAGCAAAGAACTGGAAAGCACTTTTAAGGAAGACATCTCCATCTATTTTGACTCGAACCCTGTCGATGGAATTTTAGAAACCCATCACGTAGACAAAAGCCTTGAGGGGAAACTTAAGGCACTGGTCTTCATACCCATTGTTTCACAAATCTATTGTGATCCACGATGTTATGCCTGGCAATATGAATTTGTTGCCTTCAACAAAATGGCCAAGGCGGAAAATATCGGAAGAGATATTAAGCTGCGGAGTGGGAATGTCGCGAGCCGGATACTTCCAGTAATGATTCATAATCTCGATCCTGAAGATCGGGAACTTCTCGAATCAGAGATGCACTCCAAACTTCGCTCTATTGATTTTATATTCAGATCACCCGGTGTCAATCGGCCACTCCGCCCGGACGACAAAAGACAGGACAATGCGAATAAATTATTTTATCGCGATCAAATCAATAAGGTTGCCAATGCCATTAAGGAGATTGTCAACGCCATTAAATACCCTGGCAGAACGTCAGATGCCTATTTTGACGGTTCTACGGACGAAGCCTTAGAGCATCCAGTTAGCGTGCCTGAAGTGAAAACCAAAGCAGTATCTGAAACGAATGAAAAGTCGGTAGCTGTTCTTCCCTTTGTGAGTTTGTCACAGGACCCATCACAGGAGTATTTTGCTGATGGTATTACTGAAAATATTCTGATGCAGCTTTCTGGGATTCCCCAGCTTCGCGTTATCTCCAGAACTTCGGTAATGCGCTATAAGAAAACGACAAAATCTGCTCCGGAAATTGCGACCGAACTGGGAGTTAAATTTATTCTTGAAGGAAGTGCTCAATCGCACGGTAAGAAAGTGAGAATCACTGTTCAATTGATTGATGCGATTAAAGATCAGCCGATATGGTCGAAAGTCTTTGTGGAGAGTATGGATGATATCTTTGAGATTCAGGGTAATGTTGCCGAAGTTGTTTCAAAGGAGCTTAAGTCATCATTGAATCCTCAACAAAACGAAAAGCTCAAAGAAGTTCCAACTAAAAATCTTGAGGCTTACGATCTCTTTCTGAAAGGTCGTCATGCTTATAATCAATGGAGTGTTGATGGTTATCGTACTGCCTCTGAATATTTCAAGAAGGCATTGGAAAAAGATCCGGAATTTAAGCAAGCCTATTCTTATTTAGCCAGTTCGTATTCTGCCCGAATGTCTTGGAATGGTGATCTTTCGCCACAGGAAGCGAATAAGCTTATTGAGCTTTACCTGAACGAGGCCTGGAAAAGAGGACCAACGGACAATGACTATTTGACAAAAGCATTTGTTGAATATTTTATTAGAAAGGACTTTCAATCTTCTGAGAAGTTTCTGTTGCAGGCTATCGAGCTGGGTCCTAATAACGCACTCGTACTTTATACCTACAGTTACCTGCTCGCAATGATGGGGCGCTATGAAGAGGCAGTTCAGATGGTGAATCGGGCAAAAGTCATTGATCCGTTGACAATGGCTTATTTCAATTATCAGTTTGTTTGCCTATACCTTATGCACCAGTATGATGAAGCACTGGGTACGATAAGCGAAGCGTTGCATTTGTATCCGGGGGCACTTCGGTTATATGATTACCTGGGTAGAACCTACTTAACGATGGGACGGTTTGATGAGGCCGTGAAGTCTCTCCTTACCGGCCTGCAATCATCTAAAATAAGACCTCCCTCTATGGTCGCTTACCTTGCTGCCGCCTACGCTAGTCTTAAACAGGATGATCAAGCCAATAACCTTTTAAATGAATTAGTCAAAAGAAGTGAGGAGAATGAAAAAGGAGTGAATATTTATGTGGTTCATATTTTCAATTCGATGGGTGATGTTGCTTCAGCTAAAAGTTGGTTACTAAAAGCCAAAACGACCAATGACATTGATCTTATCTGGTGGAATGTAGATCCGCTTTTAAAGAACCTGAGGGAGCAATGGGGCAATGATATTGCTACATTGGAGCCAGATTTTGATGGAGCCGAGAAAAATATTATACAGATTCTGGAAAGTAAAATGCCCAAACTTCAATATCACAATATTGACCACATCTATGATGTGCTTAACTCTTCATTGTTGATTGCCGAGCACGAACGGGTTACTGCTGATGAAATTAAATTATTGCGGCTGGCAGCACTTTATCACGATGCCGGGTTTGTTCATTCACCCAAGAATCATGAGGAGAAGGGAGCGAGTATGGCGCGCGAATTCTTACCTGCCTTTGGGTTAAGTGATGAGCAGATCAGCATGATCTCCAACATGGTGCTGGCCACGCGCATTCCGCAATCGCCAACGAATATGCTCGACAAAATTTTATGTGATGCGGATCTTGATTATTTGGGCCGTGTAGATTTCTATGAGATTGGTGGACGCTTGTTCGAAGAGTTAAAAGCTCAGGGGGTGGTAGAAACAGAAAGAGAGTGGAACCTCGTTCAAAAGACATTTCTTGAGTCTCATCGCTATCATACCCGGTTCAGTAGAGAGAACAGGGAATTGAAAAAACATCAGCATATTCAAGAGATCGTTGATAAATTCAAGCGTTGATCTTTTTTATGCTTTTTCTAAGACAGGCTTCGTAATTTTACTCTCGATAAAATACATATCTACCTCACCTATATTTTTGGCTGAGATTTTTCCCCGGTACAAGCATTGATATTGTTCTTTTATGCGCTGATAGGTGGTGGCTGATATGTTTACCTTACCAGGTTCCCCATTTGACTCCATGCGACTTGCGATGTTTACCGTATCACCCCAGATGTCATACGCATATTTTCTTTTCCCTACAACGCCCGCTACGACAGGACCCGTATGTATCCCTATTCTCAATTCCCATGCTTCTACACCAGTAATATTTTTTTCACGCTGTCTCTTTTCCATGTAGGCTTGCATGGCAAGGGCGGCATTTACTGCATCTAATGAATGAGTGCTGTTGGTTGTAGGAATACCTCCTGCACACATATAGGCATCGCCAATGGTTTTAATCTTTTCGAGATTGTGTTTTCCCATGATTTCATCAAATGCCATGAAGTAGTCGTTCAGTTCAGCTACCAGTTCAATAGGAGTGAGCTTGCCTGCAATGGTTGAGAATCCTTTGAAGTCGGTAAATAATACTGTAACGCTATCATAAAACCGGGTCTTTGCATGGCCATTAGTTTCCAACTCCCTAGCTGTTTCTTCCGGTAAAATATTCAACAGCAATTCCTTGGAACGATCACGTTCGTCTTGGATTATTTTGTTGGTCTTCCGGATAAATTTATACCGATTATAGGATCCTATAGCGACAATAAGAAGAAGCACTCCGGTAGCTCCTGTTGCATACGTGATTATTTTTTGAAGCTTTTGCTCTTTAGTCAGAAGGCCAATCTCAGCCTGTTTTTTATCAATATTAAAATTAAATTGGAGTTGTTGTATCTTTTTATCTTCATCGCTATTATACAACGTGTCTTTAATAGTCGTCAAAAGAGTTTCATATACGTAGGCATCTTTATAATTGCCATTTTTTGCATATAGTTTTGAAAGAGCCTCATAGGCTGTTTTTATTTCCTGCCTGGCCCTTACCTCTTGGGCAAGATCAAGCGCTTTTTTATAAGTTTCAATAGATTGTTTAGTATCTCCCGTTTTTAGCTCAGTAGTTGCCAAGCTAAGAAGGCTTTGGGCGAGTTCAAGTTTAGCACCTAATCGCTCAGATATTTCAACGGCTTGATGATGATATTCCAGTGCTTTACTAAAATCCTTTCGTTCTGCAAATATTTCTCCGAGGTAGCTCAAAGCAAATGATGCATCTATTGTTCCTTCATATAATTTTACGGCTGTTTCAAGGTAGGTGAGAGCCGAATCATATAATCCTCTTTTAAAATAAGTTTCGCCTATGTTCATAGAAGCAATGCCAATGCCTGCCGAATAGTCAATCTCGATAAAGATCGGCAGCGCTCTCAAAAAATATTCCTGTGCTTTATCAATGGTGGCGGCTTTGTTGGAATAAACGGTTCCAATATTGTTCAGACTTGTAGCGATCCGGTATTTATCATTGATCTCTTCCGCAACTTTTAAAGACTGTAAATGATATTCAATCGATTTTGGATCATCCCCGATGATGAAGTAAACGCTTCCTAAGTTATTTAAGATGTTGGAAATACCATCCTTATAATTAACAGACTTAAATGCTTCCAGGGATGAATTAAATTTTTGGATGGCTTCTACAAAGTTACTTTGCCTGGTCAATCCTTGACCGACTAGTTTTAATGCAAAACCTTTTCCTTTAGTGTAATTGATCTTTTCAGCCAATACTCTGGCTTCCTCTCCGTATTTTAAAGCCTCCGATGGATCGGAATCCAAGTATGCAGTGCCAAGTGAGATTATCGTGTTGACTTTTGTTGAATCTTCTTTCAGCGATGGGAGTAGAGCTTTTATTCTTTCCGCCTCTGGATTTTGTGCAGCAATGATAAAGGGCAGAAAGAATAGAAATATAAAATAGAAAGAGCGAGGGCGGTACATGCTGAGCCGAAATTACAAACCTACGCGCTTAAAACAAAAGAGGCCGCCTCGTAAGGCAGCCTCTCTTTACAAAAAATGTGAAACTTTTTATTCCTTTTGCACCTTCAACGATTGCATTCCATTTTCAGTTCTTACACGGAGTATATAGAGGCCTTTACTCATCGCTGAAAAATCTACTTCGAGGCTGGTGTTATCCTGATGCCAGGTGGCATTGATCGGATAAGAGCGACCAATCTGATCAAAGATGGCGATATCCGAAGCAGTAGGCGCCTTCTTCATATCTGAGAATTGGATAAACAAGCTGTTAACAATCGGATTCGGATAAGCGGAAACGCTTAAGCCTGATTCCTCTTTGACTTGAACTTGTTCAGGTTGACTAATTCTTGCAGGTGCTCCAGACTTGCTTGGAATTGCAGGTCTAACGGCAAATTGCTGAGCTACCCATACTTCATTGATGGTTGCTGTTGCTGACTTCGCACCGGTGACCGTATTTTTATTCGCCACTGTGTAATAGGCCATCATGTTGGAGGTAAGCCCGTTTTGAATGTTAGGTGCGTCATAAATCTCGATGGTTCCACTGGGAGCTGTCCAGTAGGCATCTCTCTTGTTGGTAAAAAATGTCATTACCAAAGAGTTACAGAAATCGGTAGTTATCGAAGGAGCTGTTGCCGTATATGATTTATTTCCAGAGGCACCACTAACCGACTTGCTTCCACTACTCACATCGATTGGATTGACCTGGTCGGCACCAACAACTCGTGAAATACCAATTGACCATTTTGGACTATTGGTTAGGCCAAATGTATAGGTTGATGGTTCATTGGTACCAGCAACTTTGTAGTAGGTGGCGATACCCACGTTGTTCGACTGGTTATCTCTTCGGATAAGTGTCCATCCTGCCGGGGCAGACGGTGTTGCTCCTGTACCTTTTTCAAACATCATTCCTACCACTAATAAGTCACCTTTTTGTGTACCAGAAGGCTTTTGAATTATTGGAGGACTGCTGGTACCAGAGCCAGTTGCTGTCTGGAAATCGGGTTGAATTACTGGTAGGTCAGGACAGCCAATGGTAATTGTAGCGCTTCCTGTTGAAGAGTTATAATTTACATTTCCAGCAAAACTTGCAGTAACCTGATATGTTCCGGTTTCAATAGGTGCAGATGAACTAGGACCGTATGTTGTTGCCCCTGTTCCCACATAACTAAAGGTTACCTGAGGACTTAGCACATCAGTTATTCCGCCTATACCATAGGCGAAACCTGTCGCTGACTTAGCAGTGGCATCATAGGTAAATGAACCTCCCGTAACGCTTACAATCGAACTTGCTTTGCTGATCGTGACGGTAGAGGTGCCGCTTGAGTTATTATAATTGACACCACCATTAAACGTCCAGTTTGTTTGTCCTCCAGGTACATTCGTGTAGCTGGTTGCAAAACTCAAACTGGCATTCAGGTTTTGAGCATTTATTCCTGTAGCGGTTCCGCTAGCAGTATGAGCATTGCCGTCATAAACTCCCACATAAGGGGCAATCACAAATGTTGCATTCACTTTCTCCACAGTGAGCGTACCGTAGTTTTGTGTGTTATAAACAACTTCGTAGTTAGCAGGTTGTTTTAAGGTAGCCACGGGAATAATCCGGTAGGTCCCAGCGGGAATTATTCCAGTGTTGTTGATTTGAACACCATCTGAAATTCTTTCAAGTTTATAAGTGACTGATTCAACAACAGAGCCTGCGTTGTCCGTATCATAAACAAATCCATCAAATAATGAAGTGAGCACCGCTGTGCTACCATAGGTCATTGTTGCCGGATTTGCAGAAGTAGAAATCGTAAGTGGAGCTTTACCTACAGTTAGTTTTCCGGTTTCATAGGTGACAATAAAGTTCAAGGATTCATAGGCACCAGGCACGATAATGTTTTCGCCAACGTCTAATCCGCTCACCAGCGCGATGGAGTAGAAATTTAAGTTTGGTGTATTAGGATCGCCTTCTCCAAAGTCATAAGTGTCATCCGTTACTGTAGCGACTTCAAGATCTTTTTCACCGAAAATAACTACCTCATTGCCTGGTGGCACAATGCCAGCTCCTGAACTGTTAATCAGAGTTCTTGCATTAATAAGCGTGCGGGCATTAATCAGAGTTCTGGCGTTAATGAGTGTTCTTGCATTGATCAAGGTTCTTGCGTTGATCAATGTTCTCGCATTGATCAATGTTCGTGCATTCGTTACCAGTGTTTGGTCATCTGGATTATTCTGATAATCAAAAAGTGATTCCAGCGGAGTATCCACAATGTAACTATTGATGAGTGTTCGTGCATTGATGAGTGTTCTTGCATTGATCAGCGTTCGTGCGCTTACCATGAAACTTAGGTTAGCCAGATCGGCATTGATAAGCGTGCGGGCGTTAAACTGCTTTACATCAAAGACAGCCAACGGAAGATTTGGATTACCAGGTTGAAGAGCAGATTTCAGTCCATTGAGATAATCCGTGTTTAAGCTTGCGATCAGTTGATTCAGATTCTGAATGTTTCCTGCAAACTGCGGATCCACATGTGGTTCAAAGACAAGTTTATTACTTACAACATCACCGTAAGTAACAGGCACGTCAAGAGCTTTAATGGTGACAGGGAGAGGTTCTACCACCAGTCTTCCGTCATTATTAAACACATGGTTATAAAGGTTTGTAAAGAATGGATCTATTACCGCGTTTGTATTGAGTTTAGGTGTAATCACATATCCGGAAGCGTCAGCCGGAGAAGTGGCGGTAGCCGTGGTAGTAAACACAACAGGGGCAAGCAGCTTATTGTTAAAATACTCTAACGTTGTG
This sequence comes from Cyclobacteriaceae bacterium, assembly GCA_043774805.1. GTDB lineage: Bacteria > Bacteroidota > Bacteroidia > Cytophagales > Cyclobacteriaceae > ELB16-189. The sequence continues at coordinate 19,391 of JAYVTB010000096.1, forward strand.
GTATTCAGCGTAAGGCCAACTTCGGCAAGGGTAATAGGACTATAGTTGCCATCCACACCTTGTACTTCTGCATAGCCAGTAATTGCAGGCAGGTTCTCTCCATATTTCTTAGGTGGAGGATTGTTAGCCGTGATCCGGACTCTACGCTTAACATTATCCAATAAGTTTACGGGATCAGAAGTTCCTCCGTCAAGTCCGCTGGTGGAGATAGCTGGGTTGGTGATCTGTATTACAGGATTTTCATAATCCTCAAAGACGGGGATAGTTCCACTGATCGTCTGGTTATTGGGATCATAGTGGGTAGGAATCTCAACACCATCAACCAATATTTTTGAGTTTTCATAGAAGTTCGTTCCTTCCACAACCAGGACAAATTCAACTTCACCATACTGAGTACCATCAGGTAATACAGGCTTGACTAATTTTACAATCTCTGGATCTGGCGCGGCCAGTGTAAGCATTGCTCGTTGCGCTTTAATCAAGCCAGACCCCGATACAACAGCAGCATCATTCATTTTAAGTGCTGTGCCTTTGAGCGCACTTCTTACATTTTTAGGAGTACTGGTATTGGTCCAGTTTGAATTGGTGGGCGGTGCGTTTGCAGAGTAATAATAATTTCTGGCCTCCAACAATAATGCTGCAACACCGGCTACATGTGGGGCAGCTGCGGAAGTTCCGAAGAAGTTGGGGTTGAGATCACACTCCAGATTCTTACCATTAAGAAATACAGTAGTGTTGACACCATTAGGTGCTGTGAAGTCAGGTTTGTTGCGAAGATTTTGCGGGTCGATTTCAAATCCACCCCTTGAAGAGAAGGACGCAGCCGTTAGCTTTGAGGCAGCATCAAAGATGGGAAAGATTACGTTACAATCTGCTGCCTGTGCAGGGATGGAAACATTATTATTTACATCGGTATTGCTATATAAGACAGCACCAACGGTCATGGCACCTGCTGCATTCGCTTGTCCTACAATCGTTGACGAACCACTTCCAAAGTATTCAATGTTGCTGATGTTATCGCCACGGAATATAATGTACTTGAATTTGATCGGATTAGCCGAGCTGCAATCAGTACATTCACGAGTGATCATCAGTTTCGTGTTTATCGCAGGTGATCCATTGGGAACGGAGAAAGAAAGTACCTCAATAGGATCTCCACCAATATTGTTACGGTTGAATCCAAAAAGCTGGTAACCCTGGAATCCAACCAGATAAATATCCATATCAATTTGTGTTCCGGCAGGATTTAATCCACCTACAGAATAGATTGGATCATCCCATTGCATAACAATGGTATAGGTTCCTTCTCCAACCGTCAAATCCTGAAGGTTGTCGCCACCAAATCCATGTGCTTTACCGGGCCTGACTAATGCAACGGGCGGTGTTACCGGATTGAATATGCCTTCAAATGATTTATTACCGAAGTTACCGGCAGCCGTAAAATAAGATACTCCTTGACTGGCGACATAATTTACTGCCTGCGCAACCTTTCCATCTGTGTAGAACGGTTCTGTGATATAGGTGATATCATCAACGATGATGTCGCAATTATATTCAGGTTTGTCTTTTAGGTCACGAATACCTTTGGCAAAATCTGCTGCGGTAAGAGTTCCAGTCCGGAAAGCTAGCTTGGCTTGTGGGGCAATATCATGAACGATTTGGAGCATAGCTCTGCCTTCATCCATTCCTGTTCCGTAAAGCTTAGGAAATTCCTTTAGAACTTGTACCGGGTTGTTATTCATGTATGTATTGAAGTCAGTGGTGAACTCTGCCGCAGATCCCGGTAGATCGAAATTGGCAATGTTCGTTGCTTCACCTTCTAGGTGATTAAAACTATCAGAGAGCACACCTACCTTAACTCCGCTACCGGAAATGGGGCGGCCGGTAGTAGTGTTTTTATAACCAATTCTTACCAGATCAGAACGCATTCCTATGTCACCCTGAGTAGTAGCTGCTCCAATCTTTTCCAGGTACTCGGCATTGATCACCGGAGGGAATGCCGGGCGTACATATTTAATAAGTGTAACGAGCTGATTTAATTTCAACAGATTCTCAATCGGATAAAACCCCGAAATAACGAAGTCGTCTCCAAGATCGCTGACATTAACCGGATCATATTCAAAACCATAGCTGGCGCCCTGAATAATAGAAAGCAACTGATCCAGTTGATCCTTGAAGTAGATGATCTCGATCAATACTTTATCCTGAGCCTCAGTGATGAAGAATACCTCGCTCGAAGGCACCGGATCTCCTTGTTGTTTCTTTTGGTACAATGCGGTTAATTCAGAACCTATCAGGTCCCAAACCTTACCCTGTGAACAGATTCCGAAAAGCTGTTTGTCATGCACTGTAACGTTTATCGTTGCCGTACTTAAACAGCCTGTTGAAGAGTTTCTTGCCGTTACCGTTATTACATCGCCTTGCGAAACCTCCACGTTGGTAGGATCAACAATGGGAACAGAACTCCCATTGCTATAAAATGCGAAAGTAGTTGAATTCGTTTCTCCTGCAGGAACATTTGCATAGGCGGTCAAATCCGTTTTGGCATTAAGTATTGCAAGTTTAGTACTGCACAAAATGGCATCATTTACTGTAAGCGTGGGAGCGACACCATTGAGCGTTACCAACGCTATGTCTGTCGAGGAGCATCCGCCAGCAGTAACCGTGAGTGTGTAGGTGCCTGCCGCAGTTACCGTTGGAGTTGCCGTGGTTGCACCACTGGTGATATTACCACCATTAGTTGCCACCCAGTTGTAGGTCGCACCAGACGTAGTTGATGAACCACTCAGTTGAATCGATGTAACTGAACAGCTAAGTACTTTGTCGGCTCCTGCATTGGCATTAGGAGGTGTACAAATCTGAAGAGGAGAATAAAAAACACTCACTCCACTGTTGATATTCACTTGTGTTCCGCTCCAAAGTGCACCCGTGATGTCAGTGGCTCCTGTTCCTGAACCGATATTAACAGCTGCATACGGGGCGTATACAGTACCGAGCCATTTGGACTTTGAACCGGTAGATCCGTTAGAGATATCAAAGGTATACTTTGATGTACCTATTCCGGTTCCGTGCACTTCTGTATAAATTCTGGATGCGCTTCCTCCATTAATGGTAGTAAGTGTGAGCTTACCCAACGTCATATCTCCATGAACGTAAATGGAAAATGAACCTGTGGGGCTATTCTGAAAGTCGAGGACAAATGTGTTACTGTTTTTGTTATCGATCAGACTAAAAACATAAACTCCTGCTCCTTTAAGTGTGAGGGTTTGATTCCCTGAAAGTTTAATGGCATTATATGATCCGGGAGTTAAAGGTTGTGCCGGAGTGGTAGTAATCGTTGCTGCCGATGAGTTAAAGGATGGGAATGTAATCGGTGTTGGTAATGAGGGGAAGGTAGGTAAAGATGGAGCGCCTGTAACATTGCCTCCAAGAGGAACAGGGCCGGTATAAGTTGTTCCAGATGGATGAGTCACTTTTCCAGAAACGATACCACCACCTACTACAATGTTTCCTAGCACATCGATTGCTCCTCCAAGGTTCGCATTTGATCCTACAGAAAGTATAGTTCCGCTTGCTGCAAATGAATTCGAAGCAGTGATCCTGCCTGTAACGGTATTACTGTTAGCAAAAATGATTGTTCCCTTGCTAAATACGTTTGAAGAAATACTCGATGTACCCGTAGATTGAATCAGTTTAAGACTTCCCACTGCGCCTCCACTTACTGTGGAAGAACTTCCCAACTGCACTGCATACCCAGGACTGATTGCAGGAGAGGTGCCTGGTCCGCCAGCACCCGAGAACAGAACGAAATCTGATATCTGAAGGGTCTGTGCATTTCCATAAAATGGCAGAAACACTGCAGCCATGACTAAGAATCCTGAAAGATAATTACGCAACCCGTCAACCATAGTTCTTAAGATACTACTGGTTGAAAAACAGATAGACAAAGCCTTTTTCATAGATTTCTAGTGGTTACTTAGATTAAAACGAACGTCCAAAAACGAAGCCAAGCGAGTCAGGAGTTAAAACAGTATAGAATATTGATGTAATTTATGACAAAAATCAACAAAAAGTAAGCGGGTAACTTAATCGCGACCCGCGAAAAATTACGCTATCGTGTCATTTTGGGGCAATTACGTTCAATATGAGACCATATAATATACATGTAATATTCAGTTTGCTTAGGTTTTGTTTGTTGTTGGGTTGCATTCAAAGCTTTTCACAATCTTCTGAGCTATTTAGCAGTGACAGTTTGCTTGAAATAACCCTCACTGGAGATGTGGCTGCTTTAATGAGCGATCGGGGAGAAGACCCCCAGTATCATCCATTTCAGTTATCGTACAAGGATGCAAACAACTCGCTTGTTGAATTACCAGTGAGGATAAAAGTGAGGGGGCATTTCAGAAAATCAAAGGAAAACTGCAGTTATCCCCCCTTATTGATCAACTTCTCGGATGAAGCCAAGAACAATACGATTTTCAGGGAGCAAAAGAAGCTTAAACTGGTCACTCCCTGCCGGGATGAAAAATATGTAGTGAGGGAACATCTTGTATATAAGTTGTATAATCTGACCAGTGAAAAAAGCTTTCGATCAAGGTTGGTAAAGTTTAACATGAAAACTACTGGTAAAGGGAAGAACATTGAATCCCTTTATGGAATCCTGCTGGAAGAAGAAGATCAGATGGCCAAACGAAACAATACGGTTACGATTGAGGGAACCATTGTAAAACCCCAACAGACCAATCCGGATGATTTCCTTAACATGTCTGTATTTGAATTCCTGATTGGAAATACCGATTGGTCCGTACAATACCTGCAAAATGTAAAATTGATCGCCCGTGATTCGTTGTCTACGCCCTCTACTGTTCCATATGATTTTGACCATGCCGGAATTGTGGGGGCACTCTACGCCTTGCCGGCTCCGGAATTATTCATGACCTCAACACACGAAAGACGATACCGGGGATACTGTATTAATGACCTGCAGCAGTTTGATCCAGTAATTTCTCAATACAATAAACTGAAGGATGACTTCTATAAAGTATATTCATCGAACACGATAATTGAAGATAACTACCGGAAATCAACACTGAGGTACCTGGATGACTTTTATAAGATCATCAACGATCCAAAAAAATTGAAATTGGAATTTCAATATCCTTGTCGTGAAGATGGAACAGGGAATGTGGTGATTAAGGGGTTGAAGAAATAGCAGGGCAGTAGCAGCACCTGATAACTAAATCCACAGGACAAACGCGGCCATTGACACCCTGAAGGATTGGGTTTTATTACGTTACTCCAGGCTTTAGTGGAGCTTACCTAACTTATAGTTGCCGGTGGGCAAGTTTTAATGGAGCTTACCTGTGCTTTAGTCTCGTACGGGTAACTTTTAGTGACGCTCGCCTGCGTTTTATTCACGTGTGGGAAAGTTTTAATCAGGTGTGGGTAAGTTTTAGTCAAGCTCACCTGAGTTTTAATTGCTTCCGGGTAAGTTTTAGTGGAGCCCACCAACGTTTTAATCACGGGTGGGTAAGTTTTAATGGAGCTTACCTGCGTTTTATTCTCGCGTGGGTAACTTTTAGTGACGCTCGCCTGCGTTTTATTCACGTGTGGGAAAGTTTTAATCAGGCGTGGGTAAGTTTTAGTCAGGCTCACCTGAGTTTTAATTGCTTCTGGGTAAGTTTTAGTGGAGCTCACCAACGTTTTAATCTTATATGCATAGCTTCTGAACCTAAAACCAATTTATGATTTATTTCTTCTTTTGTTGAGTATACCTTTCATTTTTCGATTATCTGTTCGTTAGTTGAATCGTAACGATACTTCACTATCTCCCCCGAGATTATCAAATGTATAACACGCTCAATAATATCTAAAGGAGCAATGAACCATTCCCGTGGAGTGTATCTCTTACCATCTTTACCGAAGACGTCAACATTTAAGCATGCAGCTCCTAGAAAATTATGAATTAGCAACTCAAACTTCTGAGGGTTCATGTTGTAGCATTTGTAAGCCATTACTATTCTTACATCCGCCATTAGATATGTTGGTTCCTGAATTGCATTTTTTATACGTTCTTCCACCGATGTTGTTGAGAAACCGATTTTAAACAGGTTTTGGATTTCTCTTATTTCATGTTTCTCACTTTTGGATTTTAAAATATAAATAAAGCCCACTTCTTCATCGGCTTCATTTACAGCACTAAATGATTCAATGAACTTATAATTGGCCTCATCTGCATTTTTTGATATGGCTTTTCCATTTGCCAAGAGTGATTTGTATAATGAGCGATAAAGCATATTTGATTCTGTGCCGTTCTCAAATATCACTCTTGTGCGTCCGTCTTTTCTGACTCTGCTTCCGCTTTTAAATTCCTGAACCGCTTCTTCAAAATCAACGTGTTCCAATAAAAGTAAAATGCCATTGTGTATATAGAAGTCGCCCTCTCTCAGATTCTCTTCTTTAAAGGCGATGAGTGTGCGTTTATTGGTCGATAAGTCTTTTTGTACTTCTTTGAACAGAGGTTCGTATTTATCAAAGCCTTTGCATGGCTTACGTCTCGCTACAAAGTCTGCCTCGGCACGCTCCAAATCGGTAGGGGTAACATGCTTTAAATCGAACAGATCTTGTGAATCATCGCCTAACAATCCCAAAAGGTCATCATTCAAAATATCATCCAAGGAATTGATTTGCTTTTGCTCGTATTTGAGCAAGCCGTATTTATCGTGTATGCTTAATATTTCGACTTTGGTGGGATTCTCGCGCAATGATTTGAGACGTGAATACAATTGATGTTCTTGTAGGCCGCTGCCTTGCTCGGGTGCGCGTTTATTTTTTTCATAGAAATCATTGATCTCCTGAAATGAAGCTACAAGTCTTTCGTCTTCATTCCGTGCGGGTGACGAAGAGGGTTTAATGTTTAACAATCCTAACGGATCGTTTTCGAATAACTCTTGTAGCTTTCTATCCTTATCCATTTTGCTGTTTGCGCTTTTGTTCTTTCAAGAAGATGATTGCTTCTGCCATTCTTCTTTCGAGAGGGTCGGAGGATTGTAGGCTTGGTTCTTTCTTAAATGTTTTTACAAAGTCGTTGAGTTTAGGCCAAAGTAATAAAGCTTCCTCTAATGTCATTTGAATGCGTGTAGCTTCGATTACGTCCTGTATAACTTTCAGAACCTTTGTAGTTACTGATTTGGAAAGAATCTCGAATGCTTTCTGGAATGGGTTTATGCGGTCTATCAAATCGATGTGCAGATCGTCAATGTTTACAAACTGCCCTGCCATTCGGATAAAGCGTTTGTCGCCTACTTCTTTTATCTCTCCATTCTTTACTACCGAATCGACCACTACGTGCTGGCGAACTTCTTCTACTTCGGCCTCGGTTAAGTCTGGATATTTTATTTGAATGATCTTAGGAATTAAAACCTTGTTGATTACTTCGGGGTCAACATTGCCGGGCATGGCCTTGAGCATGGTATCGTCCTGTAGTATGGTTGCTTTTAAATCGTTGAGGTCGGACTCTATAATATCTTTTACGCGTTTTGATGTTGGTGTTTTAAAGCCTCTGATTTTTATTTCGCCTTCCTGGGCTTTGTCTTCGTCTGACAATTTGGTTTTGAATTTGAAATTAGGCGCTAACACCTGCTCCATGAGCAACGATGCGGTAATGGCTTTGAGCATGTTGTTTACGGATAGCTTCACCAAATCATCCGCTGCATCGGGCTGGGCAATGAGGTTGGTAAACTGTGCGTGGGTTTTGTTGGTGCTATCGCGTGTACACCGACCAATGATTTGAATGATTTCTGTTAACGAACCGCGATAGCCTACGGTTAAAGCGTGTTCGCAATACGGCCAATCGAAACCTTCTTTGGCCATGCCGAGGGCAATGATCAGATCCATGTCGTCAACCGACTTGATGGTTCGTAAATAATTTTGGATTTTATCTCTGTCCTTTTGATTATCGTTTACCAGATCGGCCACTTTCAATATTTTTCCATCCGTATGTCGCTTGATGTAGATCACTCCTGTTTCGCTGTCCACCTTTTCAACATCGCCAATGGCATCTAAGATGGTGTCCACTTCATTGTGCTTGTCTTTGGTGGACTCGCCTGAATTTACATTGGGTATGTGAAGTATTGTTTTCTTATCGGTATCAAGGATTTCGAGAATGGCTGTAGTGTAGCGGCCTTGGTAAAAATGGTAGCCGATGCCAAGTGATTTAAGATAGGTGTAACCGTTTAGCTGTTCGTAGTAGTTGTAGGTAACTTTGGTGAACCGTGCTTCGTCTTCGGGATTTAAAACAGGAACGCTATCGCCACGGAAATATGAACCTGTCATGGCGACTACGTGTGCATTTGATTTTTGTATGATGGAGCGTAGCAGTTCGCCTAAGCGACTATCACCATCGGCAGATACGTGGTGGAACTCGTCAATGGCTAATAATATGTTGTTGAACTTTGATTCGTCTAACTCTTCGAAGGCAAAGCGAAGTGTGGCGTGGGTACAGATCAAAATCTTCTCGGTGTTGGCGAGAAAGTTTTTGAAGGCTTGTACTTTGCTCTTGCTGCCGTCTAAGCCGGGGGTACATAAGTTATACTCATCGTTTACTTCCCAATTGGCAAAGAAGCCAAAGTCTTTTAAGTTGGTTTTGCTGAATGAGCCTCCGATGGATTTTTCGGGAACGGCCACGATTACTTTCTTAGTGCCCTGATGCATCAGTTTATCGAGCGCGATAAACATTAAGGCGCGCGACTTGCCCGATGCGGGTGGGGCTTTTAATAAAAGGTATTGTGCATCGCGTGCCTGATAGGCTTTCTCCTGCATTTCGCGCATGCCGTACGTATTTGTTTTAGAGCTTTGGCCTGTTTGGCCGTAGGTAACATGAACGATATCGGGCATGGCTATTTCTTTTTTCTTGTTTTCACTCTCTTTTCTATCTCTTCCAATTCTTGCTTGTCAGCTTCAATTGCCTGAGTCGTTTTTCGTTTGCTATCAAATTCTTCGTACATGGCTATTACTTTTTCTTCCATCTGTGCATTGCTCATTGTACCTGCACCACGAAGCACTTTCCTATCGTTGGACGTAAGAATCCGATCTACATTTTCTTTCCAGAAAGACATGCGTATGTCAAGCCTGTCTTTCGCGCGCAACTCAGCCGTTTCTAAAAATATAATGACCAGGCGATTAAGGGTGTCGATTTCATCTGCCGTCAGATAATTCTTTGCAATGAAGATGTCCTGTTTTCTCACAACTGATCCCTTCCACGAAGTGAGTGCCATGTTGGGTTTATCGGCATTGGCGCGTAGATGAATTATTTCGGCTGCGGTATTGCCCGTTACCGCGAATAATAATTTGTTTAGAGTTTCAGCAAAAAACATTTGCGTAGCCTTATCAGTACTGTCATAATCGCTGCTCAGTGAAAACAGATCGCGTACTTTTTGATAGAACCTTTTTTCGGACGAACGTATATCACGGATGCGCTCCAATAACTCATCAAAATAATCGAGGCGGCCATCGGGATTTTTCAGACGCTGATCGTCCATTATAAAACCCTTCACCATATACTCCTTCAGGTTACTGTTGGCCCACACTCTAAACTGTGTACCTCTTTTGCTGCGCACCCTGAAGCCGATAGCCAAAATCATGTCGAGCGAATAAAAAATAATCTCATATTCTTTGCCATCGGAAGCAGTTGTAAAGAAATTCTTTACAACTGAATTTGCTTCTAACTCCTTGTCTTTCAGTATCGCGGCTATGTGTTGACCAATGTTCTGCTTGGAGGTGTCAAAAAGTTCGGCTAGCTGGCCTTGGTTCATCCACACCATTCCGTCTTTGGCATACAGCGATACATTGGCTTTGCCATCGGCTGTGGTATAAATAATTATGTTCTGCTGATTACTTTCTGCCATAACGTCTTAACCTTTGATTAAATTGATTCTTGTGATTGCGTTGATTTTCCAAATTTTGAGTTTATCAATCGTTTAAATAGTAAACTCTTTGCGCCAAAATTTATCAGCAATCCAATTTCTAAATTATAAGCTTCCAGATAATTAATGGCTTGTGCCAAATGCACATCTTCCAATTGTGTAATCGCCTTTATTTCAACGGAGATAACACCCTCTACCAAAAAATCCACTCTTCTTGTGCCAATCTGTTCTTCTTTATAAAAGATAGGCATTTCATGTTCCCTTCTAAACGATAAACCCTGCAAAGCCATTTCTTTTGCCAATGCTCTTTGGTAAATCAGTTCTTGAAATCCATTGCCCAGAATTTTATGCACCTCCATAGAGCAGCCTATAATTTTACCGGTTAACTCTGAATATTTATATTGCTCCTTTATCATATCATAATTGTCTTAACCGCTGATTATGCCTGATTGCTGTGATTGCGTTGATTACATTGATTTCGAATCTAATCATAGTAGATCATTTAATCCGCTTAATCTTTTCGCCTATCATTTCACAGTATATTGTCCTGACCGCTGATTATACCTGATTGCTGTGATTGCGTTGATTACATTGATTTCGAATCTAATCATAGTAAATCATTTAATCCGTTTAATCCGCGGTTTAGACTTTTTCTCTACTTCAAACAATGTGCCTTTGGTTTGTTCTTCGGCTATCATTTGCTCGTAGAGTTTGAACAAATATTCCAAGCGTTCTTCATCTGTTTCAAAGGGTCTGCTACGATAACAACTCTCTACAACAATATCCAACTGGTTATGAGCCTCTCGCAAATCCTTTGGCATTTTGTTAGGATTGTATAACTGACCTAAAGTCTTCTCTGAATGATTCTCTCGCTCCTCTAAAACACGGAACACGTATTTTTCCAACTCATGCTTTTGCGTAACGGAGATAGCAGGGAAAGGGAAAGTGTTGTAGCTTAATGCAGACAGGTATCTTATATCGCCCCTTAATTTACCAGAAGTTAACCTAACCCAAAGCATGTGAATCTTAGAGCTAACAATGGCGAAAACATATGACTCAGAATCATAGATAGCTTGAGCCGAATCTGATATTATATAAGAGTTGTCCAGAAATCCAATTGGAATATAATCTCTTCTTGATGATGAAACTCTTGGTATTACTAACTGAGATTCCTTACATCGATGAACGTATCTAAATTGATGGGGTCGATCAATTAGGCCTCTTGCAACTTCACCTCCTGTGGATCTAAATTCCTTAACCAATTCAATTCTTTTTTTAATGGCAGGGATTTTAATTGCTTCCTGCAATTGTTTATCTTCAATCCACAAACACCATCTTTCAATATTGTTGATAAATTCACTTGAGCCAACTACTTTTTTCAAATATTCACTTGCTTCCGGAGATGATAACAATAGTTTGTCTTTTTCTTCAGGTGTCAACAATAAATTGCCGCCTTCGTATGGACTGTTACCTGTAATCATAGCAGGTAATTTGGAAATTGATGTTAGACTTTTAGTGACATAAATTTCTTCAGCGGTAGCTAAGTATCCATTTATCTTTTCGACTTGATGACGGAAGTTATTCTTATACAAATATTTTTTACCTCCGTTAACCTTTCTTACACCAATAATTGAACAAGTAACACCAGCTTTATCCTTCGCATTATTTGTCCAATTAAATGGTGAATACGCAAAAAATATTTCATTGCCCATCTTGTTAATTAAAGGCCAAATTTGTTCCACTTGCGAGCCTTCGCATATCGAACTTGTTGTAACAAAAGCAAACTTTGAGTTTAAATTTAAATATCTAGATGCAATAAAGAACCAACAAGCTATGTAGTCTAATTCCTTGAAATTCCTATTTCCTTTAAAAGTTAATTCTAAATCTTCCTTTTGTTTTATCGATTGACCTTTGCCTCCTAAGTATGGTGGATTTCCGAGAATATAAATTTCATCGCCTTCGTTTTTTGGACATACTTCTTCCCAATTCAGTCTGGTTGCATTGCCTTGCACTATGTTGCCTGTTTCTTTTAATGGAAGGGCGGGCTTAGTTCTGCCAAATTCTTTGAAGAACTCCTGGTTCATTTGGTGTTCGGCTAACCATAAGGAAAGTGTTGCAACTTCGTGCGCGAAGTCGTCTATCTCAATGCCGTAAAAGTTGCCAAGGCTTATGTTAGAAAATGCAAGGGTGTTTAATTCCTTAAAGATTTTCATTTCGAGCTTACGCAATTCTTTGTAAGCAATAATTAGGAAGTTTCCACTTCCGCAAGCGGGGTCAAATATTTTAATGTTCCAGATTCTTTTGAGCAATTGATTTAGTGCTTTGGTTTTTGCCTGTCCGGTCAGGCCTTTTGCTGTTTCAAACTCTTCATACAATTCATTTAGAAATAGCGGCTCTATTACCTTCATGATATTGGGCACACTTGTGTAGTGCATTCCCAATCCACCCCGGTGCTCAGGGGTAATAACCGCCTGAATCATGGAACCGAAAATATCGGGGTTAATAGCACTCCAATTTAATGCGCCACTATCAATTGTGGCTTGCCTACTTTTTCTAGTAAATAAGGGAGCATGATGTTTATTTCTAAACAAGCCGCCATTCACATACGGAAAGGCTTCAAGGTATGCAGGCAACTTCTTGCGTTTGTTCTCTTCGGTGTTCATTACCTCAAACAACTTATCGAGGTATGTATTGAGGTCACTGCCATTGGCCTCTGTGTGTGAGGATATGCCGTTGGTAAATTGATTCTCTTTAAAAATACTTGTGTCTTCAGCGAAAAAGCAAAACAATAAGCGCGAAAGAAAAACATTCAGGTTATGAACCTCTTCTGGTGTTTTGGTTGGGTTGTCTTTTTTTATTTCGTCATACAGCTTTGCCATGCGCTCCGCTGCCTTCACATCGGCAGGGTTCTCGTTCTGGTGCTGTGCTTTCTCCATGCCTGCCCACGGCAAAAAGAAATCGAAGTGTTTGGGTATTTCATTCATTGCTATGTCAAGCGTGTCGGTTGTTTTCCGATCTATTGCCAGCAAGGTTTTGAAATCGGTAACAATAATAAAGCGAGGGTCTTGCTTTAATGCTTTGTCAGCTGATTTTATGGCATCAATTACTCCATGCAAATCTTCACCCTTTACGGATTTAAAGAAGAGCTTCTTCTTCCATACAATTTCTCCCTCGATCTTCGAAAGATTTAAGCCTCCCTGTTGCAATCTTTTAATGGATGCTTTGGGCTGGCCGTAGGCTAACAGGAGGTCGTATATGAAAGAGTCCTCGTTGAAGGACTTGGTGAGCTTTTGGAGGTTGGCTTCTATTTGGGCGATGTTCATTCCACTAACTTTCCTTAATTTTCTTTACTGCGTTATCATATGAGATGTTAGTGTTGTCATACGCCTCGTGTCCATATCCATATTTTTCATTCAGTTCGTAGAGCATATTATATAGTTCTATCGGCTTTTGTGATTCGCTTACCCACTTTAGAACGAGGTCAAGGATCTCAGACATATTTTCCTGATAAGTCATTCGTCCATCGCTGCCTCTGATTCCGTCACCATCCGATTTCTTTTTACCTCTATTGAGGAAAATGTTTTTCTCATCGTAAATGATTTGCCGACCGTCTTCATACATCTCTCCTTTAGGGAGATACTGCATGAGCAGATTTCTTATCCCTTTGTAGTATAGCTGATATTTCTCTTCAGGGTTTTCAAAGTCTTTACCGATTAACTGTTTGATTTCGTTAATCTCTTTCAAATCTCCGGTGTCAGCAATGGTCAGTTGTTTGCCTTTGCTTTCGTTTGCTCGTTGAAGTAATTCGAGTCTCTCTATATCTTCTGGTGACAGGGATGATTTTTTCTTTTGGTCTTTGTCGTCTTGCTTAGCCATGATTATTTCTGATTTAATTCAAATATTGATTTAAGGTTAGTAGCAATTTCTGAAATACTATTTTCCTTCCAGGTAACGGGATTCAAATTCTCAATCGGTAAATAGTAGTCAGGGAAGTATTGTTTGAATGCACCATAAAAGTTTTGATTGTTCAGGGTGTTTTGAAAATGTTGAAACGAGGCGTATATAAAACTGGGGTGTACTTCTATTTCTTTCGCAAACTTTGAAACCAGGTATTCATTGTGAATATGCGGGGTTATATATCTGAAGCGATCTAAACCACAGAAATATTCTATTGCAAAGTCTTCCGCTTTTTCTTCGATTAAGAAAAGATCAGGATCGCCCGTCAAATGAAATTTTGTATTCTCGATTGTTTTTAAGTCGTATAGTACGTGATGTATTTCGTGAATGAGTGTTAACCAAATGGTGGTGTATTTCTTATTAAGGTCTGTGAGTACAATACATGGTTTATCGTTAACGATGAATGTGCCACCACGAACTTGTGTTGTTGGAAGCTGTGTCTGAACAATAACCGTTACGCCTACATTGTAAAGAGCTTTACAAACTGTTACTAATCCTTTTTCAACATCTTGTGAGTACGGTTTAATTTTGATGAGTATCTCTTTTAATGTCTCTCTGTTATAATCGTTCGGGTTACTCATCACGCTAAAACACTGGTAGGCTGATTTAACCCAAAAGTCTTTCATCTTGTCAGTAAACGTTCGCTTTGTTTTGCTGAACAGTGGATACATTAAACTACTCTTATAATCAAACACATTATCGTAACCGAAAAAATTTAGAATTCGGTCTGTGACTACATCTATGTTTTCTGTGTCAGTAAAGAAGCCAAGTTTAGTTAGCTTTTTTAGATCGAAGTTCTTTGCGATGAAGGAGGCTTTTTTAGCTTTCTCAATTGCCCCAATATTCTCAGGAGTTTGATTACTTAGAATAGTAGAAACGATTTCTTTAAGGTCAATCTCTAAAAACTCAGATAGTTTTAGAACATTAATAAGATTGGGTTGCTTGGCTGTTCCGGTAATCAAATCGTTCAGGGTATCCTTATCTATGTTAAGGATGGTACAGACTTTTGTCTTCGTAATTCCGTATTCCTCCAGCTTGTTGTCAAAGATTACTTGTAAGGATTTTGCTTCATTGCTTTCAAATGCCCTCTTAAGTAGCTGGTTTATATCATTGTCGCTAATATCACTCATATAAGTAGGGGTAATTTCCCCTGCAAATATATGATAAAATCAATAATTTTAAGCAATTAGGGGAAATTACCCCTACTTTTATACTTTATTCTATAAATTGTCCAATTACACTACTCTATATTATTTAGGGCGGGTGGGGATTTGGCTCTTGGCATTGCTTAGGATGTGCGGCTGTGGCAAGTGCCAAAAGCGTGGGCGAGAATCTCTCCGGGATGCAGTGCGGTGGGGACTTTTTTTAACTACTCTTTATCGTCCAACTGTTTCTCTGTCTCCCAGGAAGACTCATTTTGTCAAATATAAATGTTCGTTTTCATCGCCCAACTGTAAGAGAAAACGGCAGAGTTACTTTGTTATAGTCAGAAGGTGTAACTGCCAGTAAACTCCTCTTCAGCTCCTAGGTAATCAAGATTTTCCTTGAACGTTTTACCTTCTAATCAGTTGTCATTTTAAAAAATAAATATATTTCAATTTTGATGAAGAAAAGTGTAACGCCATGTATATGTCTTCGTTAATATTCACAAGCTCACAATAAAGAGCAATTTTATGAAAACAGGTAATGTTAAACATGTTGCAGCCTTCGGGAAGCTCGTAGGAATCTGCAACGATCTTGGTGCCAGTTACAATCCAAGCAAGGCAGCTCTTACGCCCACTGCCTTAGCCACCTTGCTTGAACAGGCACAGCAAAGTTTAGAGGCAGTGAACGTTGCCCGCGTAAACTACGTGCTGGCTATCAACAGCCGGCAGGACCTTTATGCGGGAGTCTATCCACTTGCAGCACGTATTGTTCGTGCGCTGTCCTCCACGGAGAGTTCGAAAGGGAACATCCAGGATGCACGCATGCTCAAGCGTAAGCTGGCCCCGCAAACTACGGTGAAAGGGTTTGTCATTAAAGAAAGCGGTGCGGAGGGAAATCCTACTCCAACACCGGGTATCATCTCGCGGCTGGATTACAATAGTCGTGCGGATACCTTTGCCAACCTGGTTCTGCTGATTCAGAGCATGCCCTCGTACATGCCTAATGAAGTTGACCTTCAGGTGACCGCGCTCCGGAAAATGGCAGCCAATTTGAGAAACGCCTCAGTGGCGGTAGCCAGTACATCGAACGCTTTGGCGAACGCCCGCATCCATCGCAATGCAGTTCTCCATGGGAAAGGAGGCATGTTTGAAACAGCCGATGCCGTGAAGGATTATATCCGATCCATTTTTGGAGTAAGGAGTGAACCGGCCAGGGAAATCGGTAAACTCAAATTAGCAGCTTAACCCCGCGTATCATGAAAAGTGGTGATGAGTAAACCTCCGGTTGTGAAAACAGTCGGAGGTTTCGTTTTTATCAAACTCTGCAAAGAGAACACATATTGCAATTCGATGACACTGGGCTTAGAGCCTCGACTTCTTCCTTCTCCAGACCTTTCTCTCAATAATCCCCCAGTGTCTCTTCCAACTGTGCCAATGCTTTCTTCAATTCTTCATCATTGGGAGCCACACCATGCCACTTGTGTGAGTTCATCATGAAGTCAACGCCATAGCCCATTTCGGTACGCAGCAGATTCATCACAGGTTTTCCTTTTCCAGCGAGGGATTTGGCGCTTTCAAGTCCGGCAACCACTGCATTCATATCGTTGCCGTTAAATTCCTGCACCTCCCAACCGAAAGCTTCCCATTTGGCTTTCAGGTTTAGTAGAGAAAGTATCTTATCGACCGGTCCATCAATTTGCTGACCATTATAATCGATTGAAGCGATCACGTTATCCATCTTGTTATGTGCGGCATACATGGCTGCTTCCCAAACCTGGCCCTCTTGCTGTTCGCCATCACCCATTAAAACATAGACAAGACCGGAGTCACCATTAAGTTTTTTTGCTTGAGCTGCACCGATGGCTACGGACAGCCCCTGGCCCAATGAACCAGATGCTATCCTGATTCCTGGCAGATGTTCGTGGGTGGTTGGATGGCCCTGAAGCCGTGAGTTCAGCAAACGGAATGTTGATAGTTCTTTAACATCGAAATAACCAGAACGCGCTAATACCGAATAGAATACAGGTGAGATATGACCGTTAGATAAGAAGAACAAATCTTCACCCTTACCTTCCATGCTAAATTTTGGATTGTGTTTCATGGCATGGAAATAAAGAGCCACGAAGAAATCGGTACATCCCAACGAGCCGCCAGGATGGCCGCTCTGACAAGCATGCACCATACGCACGATGTCTCTGCGAACTTGTGAAGCAACTTTCTTAAGATGGTCGATATCAGGTTGTGCCATAGATTGAAACTTTGCGCGAATATAAGGCAGTTTGGAAGGATTACATACCTGATATGAAATAAAAAACCCGCTACGAAGCGGGTTCCTGATGCAGATATCGATAAGATTTTATTTCTTCTTTTTAGCGGCCTTTTTCGCTGGTTTTGTCGCCACTTTTTTACTGAGTTTGGCAGATGTCTTTTTTACGGCAACTTTCTTTGCAGTCGGGGATGGCGTGGTTCCGCCCAGGATCTGCTCCGCATGGTTTGCGGTATCCACTTTTTCGATCATTTCCGAGATGATTCCATTCTCATCGATATTGAAAGTCACGCGGGCTGTGCCCATGTACTTTCTTCCGTACATCGACTTCTCCACCCATGTTCCATACTTGTTATGCACGGCCTTATCGGTATCCGCCAGCAGGCGAAAGGGAAGCTTCTCCTTTTCAATAAACTTGCGATGCGATTTCTCATCATCGGTACTGATGCCAAACACTTCATAACCTGCCTTGAGAAGTGCTTTATAATTATCCCTCAAACTACATGCTTCGGCAGTGCAGCCCGGTGTCATATCTCTCGGATAGAAATAAAGAACAACTTTTTTGCCTTTTAATCCAGACAAACTAACGGAATTACCATCCTGATCTTTCACATTGAAGTCAGGTGCTTTAGATCCAACTGAAAGTGCCATTGGTTATAGAATTTTTTGTTTATAGATTTTTTCGTTGCCGGCATTGTCCACCACCTTTAATTCGAAATCACCTTTTAGCGGTTTAGTTTTATCCAGTTTTTCCGATTTAAGATAGCCCGTTTTATAGTCATAGACCATCAACAGCCATTCGCCATTTATGTTTGCTTCGAAGTAGGAAATGCCGGAAAGGTTGTCCCGTATTTTAAGACGGGCATTGGTGGCATTTACACTCACGCTGGTGATGGTGGGAGGCACTGTATCTTTTTGAATGACGAACTCGCCAAACTCGCGTGATGAGAAGGTGACGCGATTGTTTTTCCATTCTGCAGGAAGGTAGCTATAAGAATTTCCTTCCTTTCGGTAAACGCCAAGATCACGTGTAGGAGAATAAATTTCATGAGGTTTGAGGGTGATCAGTATTGGTTGATGCAAGGGAACAAGCCGGCTCCCGATCCGGAAGGATTCTTCTGCCTTCATGGTGTCATAAGATATTGCAAGAAACGTGGTGTCATACAGCGCATGGTTCGGAAATTCAATATCGGTGAGATTACTGTAATAGTTGTAATCAGTTTCGGATGGAATGCGATCCTGAAAAGAGTAATTGATGGTTCCCTGGCAGGTGCTGATTGAATCAGGCAGGAATTGACGAAGGTCAACCAGGTACACTGATTGATATTTTCCTTGATAGGCCGGACTAAAACTTACCGCCTGTCCACGCTGCCAGATTTCGATTTCACTGTTTGCCTTCAGGCAGGTCTTAACAGAAAGTTTTAATATGTTCTCTTGAAACTCAGTTTCATAGGGTTTGTTTATCGTTCCCAGTAATTGAGTTTCTGCCACCGGTCTGGAGGGCTTCAACGTAAAATTGACTTTGCTTATGTTGTCATTAAAATCTTTTAGTTCAATCTGAACAGGTGCTTCTCTATCGGTTACCAGGATGCCGCTCTTCTTGTCCACGCCTGAATAGTAATCCAACTGATTGCCATCATCAATATACAATTTGTTATATCTCGTTCCTTTTAGTTCAAGTGTTTTGTAATCCATCAGGGTGAGTATTCTTCTGCTTTCATTCAAGTCAATCTTATCTATGCGCTGGCCGAATACCGGTTGATCGTTCACACTCATGTCTATATAATTGATGCCATAGCGAAACCGTGAATTCTCCATCTTGTCGTGAGCCAGAACTTCTACACCGATGTGACCGCTGGCCAGTATAGGGAAGGGGAGAGAATAGGAATTGCCTTTTCTCACTACCGAAAACTCAAAGCGACCAAACTGATCATTGATTCTGGACTGTGTGTCCATGGTTCTCAACGCTACTTTAAATACAAGTGGCGCCACATTATCCTTTACTTCCTTAAAGTCATAGATCAATGGATTGAGCGCTTCGTTACTATTGTTTCTCACCTCAAAATGGAGATGCGGCCCACCTGATCCCCCTGTATTTCCAGACAATGCAATTAATTCACCTCTTGATACAGGAAACTGACCTGGATTAAATTGGAGATCAATCTCGGACACCTTTCGTGCATAGCGTTCTCGCCTGATAAACTCACCAACCGCACCTTTAAACTCATCCAGGTGTGCATACAATGTTGTGTTTCCATCTGAATGGGTGACGTAGAGAACATTTCCGTAGCCTGAAGTGGTAGTCGTTGCGCGAGAGATATATCCATCTTGTACTGAAACAACCGGATAACCTACACCGGGGGTATCAATATCAAGTCCTGCGTGAAAGTGGGTATTGCGCAATTCTCCCATCGTTCCTGTGATAATAGAAGTCTTACCAGGATTGATCGGAAACAAATAGTTACTTCCCGCACTCCCTGGTAATATCGTTTTATCAGGACTGAACTGTGCGTACGCTGTTCCGCAAAAAAATAACAGACTAAAAAGTACTACCTCACTTAACCTCAAACTCCAATAACTTTTCATTTTCTATATAGGCGGATAATTTATTTCCAATGGCTACGGGGCCTACTCCTTTGGGAGTTCCAGTAAAAATCAAATCGCCAGTGCGTAGCGTAAAAAATTTTGATAAATAGGATATGATATATTCAAACGGAAAAAGTAACAAACTCGTATTTCCCTGTTGCTTTAGTTGTCCATCAATCTCTAATTTAAAATTGACGTCTTTCAAGTCTTTAAACTCAGTGACAGGAATAAATTTATCAGAAAGGGGAGCAGATCCATTGAAGCCTTTGGCGATGTCCCACGGCAATCCCTTTTCTTTTAATTTGGATTGGATATCTCTTGCAGTGAAATCGATACCAATACCAATGGCGTCATAATATTTTGAAGCAAACTTTTCTTCAATGTTCTTTCCTTCTTTACAGATTCTTAACACCAACTCAACTTCGTGATGAATGTCTTTTGAAAAATCAGGATAATAGAACGGCTCGTTGTTGCGAATGATCGCGGTATCGGGTTTGGTAAAAATCACAGGTTCATCCGGGCGCTCGTTGTTTAGTTCTTTGATGTGTTCGACATAGTTGCGACCGATGGCAAAAATCCTCATACCGTAATGTTCATTAGTTCTGCAAATTTAGGAACAAACTGACGTTAAATGGTCATTTTGTGAGGTAATTTCAATTTTTTAATCTCCCGACCTTGTTACCTTTGTCATCTTCTAACTAAAACTCTATGATGCGAAAAGTAATTTTCCTGGTGGTGATCGTAACGTTGCTTTACAGTTGTGCTACGGTTCCTGTTACCGGCCGCAAACAATTAAGCCTGGTGAGCAGTAATGAGATTAATGCTATGTCGGCACAACAATATAAAGAGGTAGTGGCGAAAGGTCCGCTGTCCACCAATAAGGAACAAATTGACCTGGTCAGGCGGGTGGGAGTAAGGATAGAAAAGGCAGTTGAACAATATATGGCAAGTAAGGGAGCCAGTGCTCAGCTGGCTGGATTCAATTGGGAATTTAATTTGATTCAGGATGATAAGACTGTGAATGCCTGGTGTATGCCAGGAGGTAAGGTTGCTTTTTACTCGGCCATTCTTCCGATCTGTAAAGACGAATTGGGCGTAGCGGTGGTCATGGGTCATGAAGTAGCACACGCTATTGCCAATCATGGAGCGGAACGAATGAGCGAGGGTCTTGTCGCTGAGTTTGGTCTCAGTACCATTGGTGCAGCCATGGGTCAAAATCCAACAGCCACCCAACAAATATTTATGAAGGCAGTAGGTATGGGCACTAACGTAGGCATGTTAAAGTTTTCAAGAAGTCATGAGTCAGAAGCCGATCACATGGGATTAATCTTTATGGCCATGGCTGGATATGATCCAGCATCCGCACCGGTATTCTGGGAACGAATGTCATCCTTAGGTGGTGGCCAAGAGCCTCCTGAATTTCTCTCTACACACCCCTCGCATTCAACCCGTATCCAGGACCTGAAGGGTTGGATTCCGGAAGCAAACAAATATTATAAAAAGTAGATTGAACACTTTTCATGAAGGCTCGTTAACATAGCGTTCGGGCTTAAATGAATCAAATGATTGATGCGTATAACTTCCTTGCTTCGTGGCAATTATTTCCTGAGAAAGGAACCTATGAAGTAGGTCAGCGACCTAAGTCAGGTATTTATAAGATTGAGCTGGGTGGCACAGGCAAGCAACTCGATATCAGTATGAACTGGGTGTCGCTGGAAGATCAGGCGTTCTCGTCAAAATATACAGTTACTCCTGATGGAGAGGAGTATCCTCTCGAAAATCATGAACTGGCAGAGGTGACCAAATCTCAGTTTGTGGACTCAGCAACATTTGAAACTTCCTTTATCAAGGATCAGAAAGTGGCGTTGTTGGTGCGCCATGAGATAACACCTAAAGGATACTTGAAGGTAATTCAAACTCACTTTAAAGGGAACGAAGAGAAGTTTACCAATGAAGAGATCTACCACAAGCAATTAAGTGTATTGCCTTACTCAGCATCTGTTTCAGGAGCAGTGATTAAACCAACTGAAGCAGGGATAATTCGTCATCAGGCCTTAAGTGCGATGGAGGAGCAAACCAATATGCAACTCACCCAGATCCGTCAGCAGATTGAATTACTAGCCATACAGGCGAAGGAGATTCAAAAGCGCAAGGAGCTATCTATGATTATTTATGATTCAAAGATCAGCTTTGCTCCTGTGATTGGGCAAACATATTATCTATACGAGAAAGAGGATAGTTCAAATCTGGTTTCCATGATCAGCCCGAAGGAGTGGGGGAAGAAGTCGCCCTATAAATTTGTCGCTGCGGTTAAGTTGCTGGCCGATCATACGTGGAAGGAAGTTTAACCTCGATGCGAAGAGAACTGTTAGCCACTGATTCACAAATTTTACAATCAAGGATAAGCACATGGAAAAGAAATTGGATCGTGTTATTTCTTCAAGGCACTTAGTTTGATCTCCGTCAGTTTGCGTTTAGTGTCCTGTGGGAAGTCGCCATTCATCATCCAGTCGTAATAGGAGGGTTCATCCTTAAAGACGACCAGAACGGGCTTGTTTTTGTGCTTCCCAAAATTGAACACAGGTTCACCTTTATCGTTTTTGACCATTCTACCTGCTAAATCAACCATCTCCGTAGCGGTGATCTTATTTAACTCCTCCATATCGTTTTTCACAATTCCGACCCTGTTTCCCAATCCGTCAGTTACTTCCTCGTTTTCATACCGTTCGATTTGGGCCATTAAAACGTCCATGGTCGCCTGGGTATCCGCCTCTGCAGAATGGGCATTGTTCATCTCCTTTCCACAATAAAATTTGAAGGCAGCGGATAGGGTTCTCTTCTCCATGAGGTGGAAAATCTTCTGGGCATCGATTAGCTTTTTCCGGCTGTAGTCAAACTCTGCTCCGGCACGAAGAAATTCCTCTACCAGCATGGGCACATCAAACTTGAGAATATTGAAGCCAGCCAAGTCTGCTCCTTCTAAGAACTTCACATAATCTTTGGCAATTTCTTTGAAGGTAGGTTTATCGGCAACATCCTCGTTGGTGATTCCATGAATGAGAGTAGACTCAGCTGGTATCGGCATTCCGGGATTCACAAAATTACTTTTGCGAATTACTTCACCATTTGGCATTACTTTAATGACAGCAATTTCTATGATGCGATCGTGAGTGATATTTATACCAGTCGTTTCCAGGTCAAAAAAACAAAGCGGTATTCTAAGGTTTAACTTCATGATGAGGTAGCAAGAGAAAATTAGTACGAATAAACCTAGGCGGGTTTGTATTCACTGATGGCATTATAAAAGTTACCGCTGCTGATGCCAATCTTTTTTAACAGCTCCTTGGCTGCAGCTACACACTGTAATTCAAGGTCACCCGATAACTCAATCGGGATTCTTTCTTTGGTGCTCGAAATCAGTACTGTTTTTCCCTCCACCGTTTCGTGTTTGTAGACTTCGTAAGGAATTGATTGCACGTCTGCTCTTTCTTTCGAACCAATTTTATTAAGTGCGGAATGATTTTTTGGATAGATAATGGTTCCTCCTTTGGGGGTAGCATCGGCCAGCGCCTCGAGCTGAGGTAAATTTTCAGTTGAAGCGTTGTTACCTAATACAATGATATGATGTTTATAATCAATAGGTTGAGCACCATTGTTAAGAATGATGATTGGAGCTTCCTTCTCAAGCGATATGGGCTTACCCGATATCACTAAATCAAATTTTCGATTTTGTAGTTTGAGGGTATGAATAATGATGTCAGTGATTAAATCATTACCTCCACCAACAATCAGTATTCGCTGTTTATCAATGGATTGCTGATAAATATCTGTTCCGTTCAAAATGATGCTATTAAAGTGCTAAAGATAAAGTAAAATGTTTGTGCTTTACAACGAGTTGGTGATGCGGCATATTAAAATTTAATTATCTCTCACTTAGAATTTATTAACAATTTCACATGTTGAATGTAGATAACTTGTTGAAGGTAGTTTCAATCTTAAGAGTACGTTTGTCACCCTTAAAAGAAACTACGTACAACAACCACGAAGTATGGAGCAACGATCAACGCCCGTGAGGTTAAGTTCTGTGATGAGCGGAGCAGGAAGTAAGTCTAAACTTTTAGTGAGAGATATCTCAGAAAGTTTAGGCAAACTTCCGCCTCAGGCGCTCGATCTGGAAGAGGCTATTCTTGGCGCGCTCATGCTGGAAAAAAATGCGCTCACAGCGGTCGTTGAATTTTTAAGACCCGATCATTTCTATACTGAGCAGCATAAGGAAATTTATACTGCCATCGTTGACCTGTTCAAAGCGTCTGAGCCGGTGGATATGAGAACCGTAGTGGCCCAATTAAGAAAGACTGCTAAACTGGAATTAGTTGGTGGTGCCTATTATATCGCTGAGTTAACTTCAAAGGTAAGTTCCGCTGCCAACATTGAATATCATTCACGCATCATTATTGAGATGGCCATCAAGCGCGATCTCATTCAGATTGCCTCACAGATACATCATGATGCCTACGAAGACACCACGGATGTTTTTGAACTTCTTGATAAAACCGAGCAAAATATATTTCAGATATCTGATTCTAACCTACGCAAGAATTACGACAACATGAAGTCACTCATGTTTCGTGCTATCCAGGAATTGCAGGAAAAGAAAAATCATAAGGATGGATTAACCGGTGTGCCCAGTGGATTTTCGCGACTGGATCGTGTTACTTCAGGCTGGCAAAAATCGGATCTGGTGATTATTGCGGCACGTCCAGGTATGGGTAAGACCGCATTTGTTGTTACGGCCCTTCGCAACGCTGCCGTAGAGTTTAAAATCCCTGTGGCCATCTTTTCACTGGAGATGGCTTCGCTTCAGTTAGTGAATCGTTTGATTTCTGCAGAAGCAGAACTGGAATCTGAGAAAATAAAAAAAGGTAACCTTGCGGAGTTTGAATGGCAGCAGCTGGTTCATAAGACGACCAGTCTTTCAACCGCTCCAATCTTTATTGATGATACTCCCGCTCTGTCCATCCTTGAACTTCGTGCGAAGTGCAGAAGACTTAAAGCGGAACACAACATTCAGATGATTGTCATCGACTATCTTCAGCTAATGAAGGGTGAAATGGGTGGAAACCGTGAGCAGGAAATTGCATCCATATCCCGCGCCTTGAAGGGGATAGCTAAAGAATTAAGTGTGCCGGTGATTGCACTTTCCCAGTTAAGCCGTGGTGTGGAAACCAGGGGAGGTGATAAGCGTCCGCAGCTTTCAGACTTACGTGAATCCGGATCTATTGAGCAGGATGCCGACATTGTTATGTTCTTATATCGACCTGAATATTATAAGATTTCCGTGGATGAAGAAGGTATGCCTACTCAAGGTATGGCCGAAGTAATTATTGCCAAGCACCGGAATGGCTCGTTGGAAAACGTAAAACTGAAATTCATAGGCAAGTACACCAAGTTCGCTGATTATGATGCACCGGATGGTCTCACACCAATGAGTAGCATCACACGCGAAAGCAGGCTGAATACATTCCGTGATAATCCGGCATCACCTCCAGGACCAGATGATGAAACCCCCTTCTGATTCTGATATTAGTTCGTAATAATTTTAAAACAGTCTTTATATATTTTGTTAGCATTCGTATCTTGAATGACTATGAAAGCTCTTTTACTTACTGGTCCCGGAGTCATTGAATTAAAAGATGTGCTCACACCGTTACCTGGTAAAGACCAGGCGCTAGTTAAAATGAAAGCAACGTCTCTGAACCGGAGAGACGAATGGATTAGAGAGGGAAAATATCCCAATATCCGCTATGGTGTAATCATGGGTTCGGATGGTTCGGGTACAGTGGAGGCCGTAGGTGATGAATTAAATCAGCCGTGGATTGGCCAGGAAGTAATTATCAATCCGAATAATGATTGGGGCCCCGATCTGGAAGCTCAATCCAGCAAGTATACGATTCTTGGAATGCCAGTGGATGGTACCTTTTCAGAATATGCTGTTGTATCGGTGGATCGACTTCATCACAAACCATTTCATCTCAATTTTTTACAGGCATCTGCAATTCCCATGGGTGGGCTCACTGCTTATCGGGCATTGTTTCGCAAAGGCGACTTGAGGAGTGGGCAGAACGTTTTGATATCTGGCTTTGGAGGCGGTGTAGCTCAGTTTGCGTTTCTCTTCGCTCAGGCCATAGGAGCCAATGTTTATGTTACTTCAGGAAGCAGCGATAAAATAGAAAAAGCATTAAAGCTCGGGGCAAAAGGTGCCTATAACTATAAGAAGGATTCTACCTATCCTGATCTCTGGAAAACCAAAGGAGGTTTTGATCTGGTGATTGATAGTGCGGGCGGTGATCAACTCAATAACTTTATTAAAATCCTTAAGCCAAAAGGCAGGATCGTTTTCTATGGAGCCACCAATGGATTGCCTGCAAAACTTGATTTGTATAGAATGTTCTGGAATCAACTTTCATTGCTGGGCTCGACCATGGGCAACGATCATGAATTTAGTGAAATGCTTTCTTTCGTGAGCAAACATCAGATCAAGCCGCTCATTGATTCTATCCGTCCATTCGACAAGATTGTTGAATCATTTCCAGATATCACGCGGCCTAATAAAGTTGGCAAGATTGTGTTTCAATTTTAGTTCTCCAGGTTTTGAATGGCACTTTGCAACTCCCGCAAAGTCTTTACATCCCTATTTTGTTTAGCCAGATCGACTCCGTGATTCAAAATATCAAGTGCTTTGATTTCATTACCGATTTCCGCATAGAACACACCTGCTGTGTAATAGACAGGCAAATAATCAGGATGATTAATCAGCAACTCCTCAAAGAGCTGACTTGCTTTCGCAGGATGGGTATGTTGGTATTCCAATGCCAGGGCATAATAGTTAAACGGATCAGAGGGGTCCTCAGCGATGAATTTCTCCAACAGCCCAATACGTGAATGATTCATCCGTTTTTTCAGTTTTTTAGTGCCTTAGTTAAGATTTTATCTTATATCTTGAGGCCAAATTTAAGCCGAAAAGGGCAATAGTTTGAGTGTCATTTTATTAGCCGATCTATGAAGATATTAGTTTGCATTTCTCACGTCCCTGACACCACTTCAAAAATCAATTTTGTAGAAAACAACACGAAGTTTGATACCAATGGTGTGCAGTTTATTATTGGTCCCTATGATGATTATGCATTGGCCAGAGCCATTGAGATAAAAGAAGCAACACCGGGCACCACCGTAACGGTGATTAATGTGGGCACTGCCGAGACTGAACCAACTATCCGCAAAGCATTGGCCATTGGTGCCGATGATGCGATTCGGGTAAATGCAGAACCTGCAGATTCGTTTTTTGTTGCCACCCAGATAGCGGAACACGCTCAGGGATTTGATTTAATCCTGACCGGAAGAGAATCAATTGATTACAACAGCGGGGTGGTGCATGCCATGATAGGTGATTTATTGGGACTGCCTTCCGTTTCTCCCGTGATGAAACTGGAGATCGAAGGCACAAAAGTAAAGATGACGCGTGAGATAGAGGGAGGTAAGGAACAGGTAGAGGCATCGTTGCCATTAGTGGCCGGCTGTCAGGAGCCTATTGCTGAATGGAAGATTCCGAATATGCGGGGTATCATGTCGGCCAGGACAAAACCATTGAAGGTAGTAGAGGCTAAGCCAACTTCGACACACGTGACGCTTCAAAAATTTGAATTGCCTGCTCCTAAAGGCACAGTGAAAATGATTTCAGCGGATAACGTAGCTGAGTTGGTAACGCGATTAAAAAACGAAGCGAAGGTATTATAATTCAAAGCAAGCATATGTCAACGATCGTATTCATAGAAATATCAGAAGGAAAAATAAAGAAGTCTTCACTCGAGGCAGTGTGCTATGCACATGGCATAGGGGGATCGGTTACTGCCGTTGTGTTAGGCCCAGCCGATAGTTCGGAGGTGCACTCCTTAGGTAAGTATGGCGCACAGAAGGTATTGCATGCCGCTGATGCAAAGTTAGAACATGGAATTATTCAGGCATACGCGACAGCTTTAACCCAGGCGATGAATGATGAACAAGCAGACGTATTAATTCTGGCAGGGTCTTCCCTTGGCACTCCTGTTGCCGCCAAAGTTGCTGTAAAGACAGGTGCCAGCTTTGCCGCTAATGTGGTGGAGTTACCAAATACCTCCAACGGATTTGTAGTCCGCAGAAGTATATACACCGGAAAAGCATTTGCCCATGTGGAACTAAAGAATTCAAAGAAAGTAATTGCCATTCGTAAAAACGCAGCTGAGATAAAAGAGGTGGGAGGGAGTGCACAGGTTGTAGCCTTTTCACCAACGCTAAGTGACAAGGATTTCAATACGTCAATACTTTCAACTGAAAAAGCTACTGGAGATGTTTTACTCCCTGAAGCTGAGATAGTTGTATCTGGAGGAAGAGGACTTAAGGGACCGGAGCACTGGGGCATACTGGAAGCGCTGGCCAAGACCCTTCATGCCGCTACCGGATGCAGTAAACCCGTATCCGATATGGGCTGGCGACCGCACCATGAACACGTTGGCCAGACAGGCGTGAAGGTAGCCCCACAGTTGTATATCGCCATTGGAATATCAGGTGCTATTCAGCATTTAGCAGGAGTGAATTCATCGAAGTGTATTGTAGTCATTAATAAGGATGCTGATGCACCCTTCTTCAAAGCAGCCGATTATGGAATTGTAGGTGATGCCTTTGATGTGGTTCCTAAATTAACAGAAGCAATTAAGGCAGCCAATTAAAGATCAGAGGTTATTATTTGTTTGGGTTTGACATACTTTTTTATAAATTCAATTTTTGAGTGGCACCGTTGAAGAAGATTAAACTTGAAATTTTAGGACTCTCCTCCAGTCAGTCGCAGACTGGTTCTTTTGCTTTAGTGTTGGGCGAAACAGAAGGTAATCGCAGACTCCCGATCATCATTGGCATGTTTGAAGCCCAAGCCATTGCAATTGAAATCGAAAAGATTATTCCTAATCGTCCTATGACGCATGATTTGTTTAAATCATTTTCCAATGCATTTCATTTTCATGTAGAGGAAATCGTTATCTCCGACCTGAAAGAAGGAGTGTTCTTTGCCAAGGTTGTTTGTTCTGATGGCTTGAAAAAAACTGAAATTGATGCACGACCTTCTGATGCCATTGCCATCGGCTTGCGATTTGATTCACCGATTTATACATACGAAACAATTCTGGCGGAAGCTGGTATTGTGCTCACTGATCAGGAAGAAGAAGATGAGAAAGTAGAGCCGAAAGCGGAAACAAAAGCCAAGGTCAAGAAAGAAACATCCAAGAAATCAGGTGGTGAAGATTATAAAAACTACTCGCTTGAAAAGCTCAATGAATTGCTGAAAGACGCCATCGACAAAGAAGACTATGAAAAGGCCGCCAAGATCCGTGACGAACTCAGCAAGCGCAACTAACCTCTCATTCTAATTTCGAATATATGATGGATTATTTACGCGGCCTTGGGGGCTTACTATTCATCATAGGTGTTGCCTACCTGCTGTCTGCAAATAGAAAGGCCATTGATTGGCGCCTGGTTGGCATAGGTATTCTTATTCAATTAACCTTTGGTTTGATCATTGGCAAAGTCCCGTTTGCACAGACCGCGTTCATCTATGTCAGTGAGAAATTTGTCACGTTCCTGAGCTTTGCTGCCAAGGGAGCTGAATTCCTTTATGGAGACCTGGCCAAGAATAGCAATGGCAATCCTGGAGTAAAACACAGCCTTGGTTTCCTCTTTGCTTTTCAAGCGCTGCCTACGGTAATTTTCTTTTCTTCCGTAACAGCGGGGTTATATTATCTGGGAGTGTTGCAGAAAATTGTCTTTGGATTTGCCTGGATCATGGCACGCACCATGCGTTTGTCTGGTTCGGAAAGTCTTTCCGCAGCGGCCAACATTTTTATGGGACAAACTGAAGCGCCTTTGTTGGTAAGACCTTTCATTCCCCGCATGACAAAGTCTGAACTTAGCTGCCTGATGGTGGGTGGAATGGCTACCATCGCGGGCAGCGTGTTAGGGGCATATGTTTCTTTTTTAGGCGGAGGTGATCCCGCTGAGCAAGCAAAGTTTGCTACCTACTTATTAAGTGCCTCCATCATGAATGCACCCGCTGCGATTGTTCTGGCAAAATTATTTTTACCGGAGACAGAGCCGGAAAAGATTGATCGAAGTTTGAAAGTTAACAAAGAACAAATTGGCGTTAACCTTATCGATGCCATGGCGAGTGGGGCAGCAGACGGATTGAAGTTAGCCTTGAACATTGGCGCCATGCTGCTTGCTTTCATTGCAATCATATATGCTCTCAATTGGGTATTGGTTGATTTCATTGGCGCAATGACAGGGCTTAATGAATTTGTTGTTCAGAACACCAATGGAGCTTATCAGGGATTTTCGTTGCAGTATATTTTAGGACAGGTCTTCAGGGTGTTTGCTTTTTGTATTGGAGTAAGCTGGGATGAGTCCTTGTACATAGGAAGCTTGCTGGGTCAGAAAATGGTGATCAATGAATTTGTTGCCTACCTGGACCTGGCCAATATGAAGGCGGCCGGTATTCTGAGTGAAAAGTCAATTCGGATTGCCACGTATGCATTATGTGGTTTTGCCAATTTCAGTTCAATAGCAATTCAGATTGGAGGCATTGGTGGAATGGCCCCCAACCGGCAAGGAGATTTGTCGAAGCTGGGCCTTAAGGCGATGATTGCAGCATCTCTCGCCACTATGATGACGGCCACTATAGCAGGTGCAATATTTTAATGATATGAAAGTTATAAATTTCATTTTAACACTCGTCTTTCTACTGTTTGCCTTCGTTCAGATAAATGATCCAGATCCGATTTTATGGATTCTTATCTATGGCAACATGGCGGTGCTGTGCGTACTGGCCATGTTTAAGATGCGATTTGTGTATTGGATCATGACGACTATTATACTCTATACAATTTATGCAGCGCTATTAGCAGGAAGCGCATGGGAGTGGTTATTGTCACCTGATAGGGCGATGTTATTTGATGATATTGCCAAGATGCAAAATCTCTACATCGAGGAGACACGCGAATGTCTGGGGCTCCTGATCTGTATTTGTGTGGGCGTATTTCACCTCCTTACAAACAAGAAACGGTAGTCATCTATTTAATCTCTACGACTTCCTCCTTCATCAATTCCGCCTGCGAGTTCGCTTAATATAACTTGCATGTTTGCAAACGTTTTCTGGGTAAAAATCATTTAATCCCATCTATTTTTTGCCCATTTTGGTGCGGGTATACTATATTAATTACCTTTAAGAAAATGAAAAAAGTCGTTTTTGTTTCATTATTGTTGCTTTTGGGTTGCGTTACTCCAAAAGAAAAAATTCCTGATTCAACTATGTCGCAAAGCCACGGCAAAAAAATGATCATCTACCAGATGATGACACGTTTGTTTGGAAATCAAAAGACCACCAACAAACCGTATGGAACCATTGAAGAAAATGGCGTGGGCAAGTTTGCCGACATCAACGAAACTGCATTAAAGGGCATCAAGGAACTGGGTATTACTCACGTGTGGTATACGGGCGCGCTCGAACATGCATTGCTCACTGATTATTCAAATCAAGGTATTCCATTAGATGATGCTGATGTGGTGAAAGGCCGTGCCGGATCACCATATGCAATTAAGGATTATTATGATGTTAATCCTGATCTCGCATCAGATGTAAAAAATAGGATGAGGGAGTTTGAGCAACTCATAGAACGGACACATGCCCAATATCTAAAAGTGATTATTGACTTTGTCCCCAATCATGTGGCTCGCGGTTATAAGAGTGATGCTAAACCAACTGGTGTTCTGGATCTAGGAGAAGGAGATGATGTTAGCGCTGCATTTAAACCATCCAATAACTTTTATTATCTGCCAGGTCAATCGTTTCAACCACCCGCTGAGTATAACGCTTTAGGCAATCAGCCCTTTCCTACCAAGGATAAAAAGTTTGAAGAGAATCCTGCCAAGGTTACTGGCAATGATCAGTTTACCGCAACTCCTGGAATCAACGAATGGTTTGAAACTGTTAAGCTCAACTACGGTGTCGATATTCAGAATGGACGAAAGAACAATTTTGATCCTATCCCCAGTACATGGATTAAAATGAAAGATATCCTGGTGTTCTGGGCCAATAAGAAGGTAGATGGTTTTCGTTGCGATATGGCCGAGATGGTACCTGCCGAATTCTGGAGTTGGGCGATACCTCAAGTTAAAGCGGTGAACCCTGAAATATTTTTTATTGCTGAGATTTACAACCCTGCACAATACAGAAATTATATCGACCAGGGTAAATTCGATTACTTGTATGACAAGGTACAATTGTATGACACACTGCGATTGTTGATCAATAAACATTCAAGTACCTCGCATATTCATGGAATTCAGCAAAGCCTGAGTGGCATTAATCATAACATGCTTCACTTTCTCGAGAATCATGATGAGCAACGCATTGCATCGCCCCAGTTTGCTGGTGACGCATGGAAAGCGGTTCCTGCCATGGTTATCAGCGCTTTGATTGATCAGGGACCAGTGATGATTTATTTCGGTCAGGAAGTGGGAGAGCCCGGTGCTGGCAGTGAAGGGTTTGCCGGTGAAGACGGACGGACCACCATCTTTGATTATTGGGGAGTGCCAGACCATCAGAAGTGGATGAATGGAGGAAAGTTTGATGGTGGTTTATTGAGAGAGGATCAAAAAGCGTTGCGTCAATTTTATGGCGACATACTCACGTTTGCTTCCAATAATAAAGCCATCACGGATGGCGCTTATTATGATCTTACTAACTTCAATCTCTCGCAAGGAAACATTCCGCATAATGTTCATGCATTTGCCCGCGTAAATGATGAGGAACGGCTTATTGTTTTATCCAGCTTTGGAGATAAACCAATGCGTGTGAAGATTAAGTTATCCGATGAAGTGGTGCAGGCATTTCAACTTAATGCGGAATCGGATTATGTAGGTCATGATATGTTGCGCAGCAGCGCAGATGTTGGCATTGATAAGTCCAGGTCGTTTGAAGTGGATATCCTACCTTATTCTTCCTTCATCTTTAAAGTCAAATAAACTTCTATGAAGAGAATTGGTACCAGGTTTCTTCTGCTTGTTTTTGTTTTTGCCTTTTCATGCAGTAAGGAATCGGAAAGGGTAACCCAATGGCCTTATGGAGTAAACTATGAAGTCTTTGTTCGCTCCTTTGCAGATAGCAATGGTGATGGAATAGGTGACTTCAACGGGTTGAACTCAAAGCTCGATTACCTGAAAGACCTTGGAGTAGGTGGCATCTGGCTCATGCCAATCATGCCTTCACCTACTTATCACAAATATGATGTGATCAATTACAAAGCAGTAGATCCAGAATATGGAAGCCAGGAAGATTTTCAAAAGCTGGTGGAAGCCGCCCACCAGAAAGGTATTCGCGTTCTGGTTGATCTTATTGTAAATCACACGGGTTCCGATCATCCGTGGTTTAAGAGCGCGATAGAGGGAAAGGAGAGTCCGTACAGAAATTACTATGTGTGGGCGAAGAAAGACTCCATAAGAAAGGAGATATCCAAAAAATCTACTTCGTTAGACTCGGATAATATTACCCAATGGCATCCGGTTAATGGGGATACTGTTTCAGAACATTATTATGGATTCTTCTATGGAGGCATGCCGGATTTGAATCTGGATAATCCGAAGGTAAGACAAGAATTTGTTGAGATTGGAAAATACTGGTTGGGTGAATTAAAAGTGGATGGCTTTCGGCTGGATGCAGCGAAGCATATTTATCCAACAGAACGTGCTGCCGACAACCATGCCTTTTGGGTTTGGTTCAGAGAAGAAATGCAAAAGATAAAACCGGACGTCTACCTGGTGGGGGAGGTTTGGTCAAAAGCGGAAGATGTTGCGCCTTACCTGAAAGGACTTCCTGCACTATTTGATTTCGACATGGGATATGCCATCACCAGTGTGGTGAGAGCAGGGAAAGACACCATTAACCTGATTGATAAATACAAAGAGATCAATGATTTTTATAATAAAAGCACGATTGAATTCATTGATGCAACGTTCCTGAAAAATCACGACCAAAACAGAATCTTAAGCGAACTCGGTGGGAATCCAAATAAAGCCCGCTTAGCCGCTGCAATCTTGTTTACCCTTCCGGGAACACCTTATATTTATTATGGCGAAGAATTAGGGATGCTAGGAGTGAAGCCAGATGAATATATCCGAGAGCCATTTATTTGGGATTTCGATACAAAGGATAAAATGCAAACTTCCTGGGAGGAACCCAAATACAGCACGGATAAAACAGTGGTTCCCTATTTAAAACAAAAAGAAGAATCAACATCACTGTATAATTTTTACAAACGATTTATACACTATAGAAATTCAAGCAACATTTTAACCTACGGTGGAATTGAAACGGCACCTGTCAGTCTCCGGGAGGTGGTTAGTTTCATTCGCGAAAAGGATGGAGAAAAACGTTTAGTGTTGCATAATATTTCTGATGAGGCTGTTACTATTGAATTGAAAGAGGCGCTCGCAACGTTTGAGTCCATTGAATTTGATTCATCCAATTCTGCCAAGGTGATGGATGAAGAAGTGACGTTGCCTCCGAATGCATCCGTAATTTTAAAATAATTTTCATTTGTAATTATACCTTCAATGAGTAACGGAAAAACAAGAGTAATTATTGAAAATGTTCAGCCCATGGTGGATGGTGGCCTCTATCCAGCGAAACGTACCGTTGGGGAAAGTGTCAACGTGAGTGCAGCCATCTATGGAGATGGACACGATCATGTCAGGGCTGAATTGCTTTATAAGAAGAAGGAAGCATCAAAATGGAATGTAATAGGGTTGACTCCTACATTTAATGATGAATGGAGAGGTACATTCAAAGTAGAAGAGAAGGGAACCTATGTATTTACGATCAAAGCCTGGATCGATCACTTTGATACCTGGTTTGATGGATTCAAAAAGAAAGCGAATGCCAAAGTAGAAGTGACCGTTGAATTGCAGGAAGGCGCTATTTTTTTGACTCGCTTAGCTGGCAAGAGCCATAGAGACTTACTAAACCTGGCTAAAAAACTGGAGGATAAAGAGAATTACGCTGGTGCTATTGAGCTGGTATTGAGTGAGGAATTCGCACGTATTGTTCAACAATATCCATTACGTGAAAACGAAACGATATATGAACGTGAGGTAGAGATCAGCGTTGAACATAAGAAAGCGAACTTCAGTGCCTGGTATGAATTTTTTCCAAGATCATCTTCGCTCGAACCAGGTAAGCATGGCACATTTCAGGATTGCATTAAACTCTTGCCTCGTGTGGCAGCCATGGGTTTTGATGTACTCTACTTTCCTCCCATACATCCTATAGGTAAAGTCAACCGGAAGGGCAAGAACAATAGTGTGCGTGCCGAAAAAGGTGACTACGGTTCTCCCTGGGCAATCGGCAGTGACGAAGGCGGACATAAATCTATTCTGCCTGCCTTGGGTACGCTTGAAGATTTTAAGAGATTGATTCAGGAAGCAAATAAATTGAGTATTGATATAGCGTTGGACATCGCATTTCAATGTGCACCGGATCATCCTTATGTGAAAGAGCATCCTGAGTGGTTCAAGCAACGACCTGATGGCTCCATTCAATATGCGGAAAATCCTCCCAAGAAATATCAGGACATTTATCCCTTCAACTTTGAAACGGATAACTGGAAAGAATTATGGGAAGAATTAAAATCAGTTTTCTTTTATTGGATAGAGCAGGGGGTAACTATTTTCAGAATTGATAATCCGCATACCAAACCTTTTTTATTCTGGAAGTGGGTAATTGAAGAAGTTCAAAAAGACCATCCTGATATCATCTTCCTTTCTGAAGCATTTACAAGACCAAAGGTGATGGCTTCATTAGCCAAGGTAGGATTTACGCAATCCTATACTTACTTCACATGGCGTGTTTCCAAACAAGAGCTGATGGAATATGTAAATGACCTGGTTTACGGTCCTTCCAGAAATTATTTCCGTCCTAACTTCTGGCCGAATACTCCCGATATTCTTCCTTATCATTTGCAGCATCAAGGCGAGAACAGTTTTATATTACGATATGCATTGGCGGCCACGCTTTCATCGAACTATGGCGTGTACGGACCTTCTTATGAGTTTTATGAAAATACCCCCGTAGAAGGAAGAGAGGAATATCATTTTTCAGAAAAGTATGAAGTAAGACATTATGATTGGAAGCGAACGAATCGCATGACTGACATAATGAGTCTGATGAATAAAATTCGCAGACAGAATGAGGCACTTCACTCAACTTGGAATACACAGTTTTGCACAGTTGAAAACAGCCAGCTTATTGCTTACCTGAAAGCAACTGAAGATCTTTCCAATATCATAATGGTGATCGTAAACCTTGATCCAAACAGCTCTCAAGGTGGCTATGTTCAACTGCCTAAATCAACCTTGCAATTAGGCGACAAAATCAATGTGAAGCTTCACGATTTGATTACGGACGAGAACTATACGTGGACACAAGAGTGGAACTTTGTTGACCTGAATCCACACAAAATGCCTTTTCATTTGTTTAAATTAAAAATTCACGAGTCTAACATGTAACTATGTCAGCAGCAGCTTCAAAAAATACAGATCCACTTTGGTTTAAAGACGCCATCATTTATGAAGTAAGTGTGCGCGGCTTTTATGACAGCAATGGCGATGGCATTGGTGATTTTCCAGGGCTAATACAAAAGCTGGACTACCTCGAAGATCTGGGCATCAATACGATTTGGTTGTTACCATTTTATCCATCACCATTGAAAGATGATGGATTTGATGTTAATGAACATTGCGACATTCATTCTGACTATGGAACGCTGGCGGATTTCAGATTATTCCTCAAAGAAGCACACCGTAGGAGCCTTCGTGTTATCACCGAGCTGATTCTTAATCATACTTCCGATCAACATCCATGGTTTCAGAAATCAAGAAAGGCCCGTGCTGGTTCGCGTTATAAAGATTATTATGTGTGGAATGATACGCCAGACAAATACAAAGAGGCCCGTATCATGTTTACGGACGAAGAGTCTTCTAACTGGGCGTGGGACAATGAAGCAAAAGCCTATTACTGGCATCGGTTTTATCGTCATCAGCCTGAATTGAATTTTGAAAATCCAGAAGTACAACTGGAAATGATTAAAGTGGTTGACTTCTGGATGAAGATGGGAGTGGATGGTTTCCGGCTTCCCTCTGTTCCATTCTTGTTTGAAGAAGAAGGCACCAATTGTGAGAACTTGCCGCAAACTCACACTTTTCTCAAGCGACTAAGAAGTCATATTGATAAACATTATGAAGACAGGATATTAATAGCGGAAGCAAACTTATGGCCGGAAGATTCTGCTGAATATTTTGGAGAAGGGCAGGAGTGTCATATGAACTTTCATTACCCGCTCATGCCTCGGTTGTTTCTTGGCTTGCGCACGGAGGACACTTATCCCATTATTGACATCATGGAGCAAACTCCCACCACTCCTCCCAACAGTCAATGGGCATTATTTCTTCGTAACCATGACGAGATTGGGTTAGATATGGTGACTGAGGAAGAGAAAGATTATTTGTTTAAAGCATATGCAAATGATCCAAACACCAAACACAATCTCGGTATTCGAAGACGGCTCGCGCCATTACTGAATAATGACCGCAGAAAAATTGAGTTGCTCTACACTATATTATTTTCTCTTCCAGGCACACCTGTTCTTTATTATGGTGATGAAATTGGCATGGGGGATAATATTTACCTCGGTGATCGCTTTGGCGTGCGCACACCCATGCAGTGGAATATGAATATCAACGCAGGATTTTCTGAAGCAAATCCTCAAAAATTATACTTGCCGGTTATTTCCGATCCGGTTTATCGCTATGAGTCAGTGAATGTGTCCACACAGGAAGAAAATCCATCTTCTTTAATGTGGTGGATAAAGAACGTGCTGGCCATGCGCAAACGATTAAATGTTTTTGGTCGTGGTGATCTTACTTTCATTGACAGTTCGAATTCAAAAGTGTTGTGCTTTACCCGCACGTATGAAAACCAAAGCATTATTGTGGTAGCCAGTCTCTCACAATTTTCGCAAGCAACCACGCTGAACTTAAAAGCATTTAAAGATTGCGACATCACGGAAGTCTTCAGTCAGAATAGGTTTATGAGCGTGACTGATGGAGAATATTCAATCACCATTGGACCGTATGGATATTTCTGGTTCCAGGCTGATGCCTCTGAAAATAAAGATACATCGGGTAATAATAATGAGTTATTCCTGTACAAATCCGATTTATCGTGGGAGCGTTTATTTTCCAATTATAATGAAGTGAGAATATTGGAAAGGAAAATCCTTCCGCCTTTTATGAAAAAGTGCCGATGGTTTGGAGGTAAAGCCCGGGCGATTAGTAAAATGAGTATTCAGAAAGTGATTCCACTGAAAGTGGATAAGGACATGCACTTCCTGACCATCATTGAAGTACACTATGTGCAGCGCCTTCCAGAACTATATTTTTTACCGATGTGCT
Source organism: Cyclobacteriaceae bacterium (assembly GCA_043774805.1). Classification (GTDB taxonomy): domain Bacteria; phylum Bacteroidota; class Bacteroidia; order Cytophagales; family Cyclobacteriaceae; genus ELB16-189. The sequence goes on from JAYVTB010000096.1 coordinate 57,853, forward strand.
TTGCACCATCCGATACTTTATTTGACAAGGTGGAGTACACGGCTCAAAGTGTCATCAGCCGGGCAGAGATACAGGGTAAACCAGGCTTTATCTTAGACAGCAGTTACGATCGGTCGTTCCGCGATTACTTATTTACCAGCATGGATCGTAAAGTGCGGGTGAAGGATGATGACGGAGTTCTTGAATTCAATTCCAGTGTGTTTGCTAAACTGAATGCAGACAAAGTAGAATCAAAGATTTTAAAGGCCGATCAAAGCAATACCGCGATCATCTATAACGATCAGTATTTTTTCAAGTTCTATCGCAAGATTGAACAGGAGATTAACCCGGAATTGGAAATAATCCGGTTCCTTTCCGAGAACACCAGTTTCCGCAATGCTCCTAAATATGCAGGTAGTATTGAATACCGTGATAATGATGGAAAGACCACCGTGCTCGGACTATTACAGGAAAAAGTAGAGAATCAGGGCGACTCGTGGGTAATGACGATTGATTCAGTGGGTCGTTTTTATGAGCGGGTGATGGCGAAGGCTAAAAAAGAAAAGCTCCCCAAGCTGGTGAACAAGGCAGCTATTAAATTTGAAGAAGCACCTGAACTCATCCAGGAATTTATTGGTCGCGGATTTTATGAACGAGTTGTTCGATTAGGTCAACGCACTGCTGAGATGCATCTGGCGTTGGCTTCTGACACAACCACCCCAGCTTTTGCACCGGAATACTTTACTTCGAATTACCAGCGATCATTGTATTCAACGTTACGCAAATTAGTACGCGATCGGTTTAAGCTTTTGGAGCAGTCGATTGATAAGCTCAATGTAGAAACGCAAGCACTGGCACGAAGAGTTCTTGCTATGGAAGAGCAGGTGCTGGAGTGTTTTAGTGAAGTGTACAAGACACGCATCAATGCGATCAAGACAAGGATTCATGGCGACTATCATCTCGGTCAGGTATTGTTTACAGGCAAGGATTTTATAATCATAGATTTTGAAGGCGAACCGGGTTTCAGTTTTAGTGAGCGCAGGTTAAAGAAGAACCCTCTCAAGGATGTTGCCGGTATGATGCGCTCATTCCATTATGCGGCCTTTGGTAAAATAATGTTAAATGAAAACTATAGAGAAAAGGATATTGAGTTTTTGATTCAATGGGCAGAACAGTGGCAACATTACGTGAGCAGGTTTTATTTAGGTGCCTACCTGGAAAAAATGGGATTAGAGAGCACATTATCCGAACAGGATGAAATCCTGATCAGAACGTACCTGATTGAAAAAGCAACGTATGAATTAGGGTACGAATTAAATGGCAGACCAGATTGGGTAAATATTCCGTTGCGCGGCATTGAATATCATATGAATCGATATTTCCAGGCTAAAGAAGAACTTAAAAAGAAAAACTAAAACTATGGGCAAGAAAGCAACTTCTAAAACCAAGACTGAAGAACCAGAAAGCTTTAGCCTTTTCTCCGACTTTGATATCCACTTATTTAGGTCAGGAAAGCACTTTAAACTCTATGAGAAATTAGGGGCGCACATGGCCACGTTTAGAGATCAGACGGGAACATACTTTGCTGTTTGGGCTCCCAATGCAAGAGCGGTTTCTGTTATCGGAAATTTCAACTACTGGAATGGCAACGAGCATAAACTTTCACCACGCTGGGATGAATCTGGAATATGGGAAGGCTTCTTTCCGGCAATCACTAAAGGAGAAGTCTACAAATATGCTATTCACTCTAACACCGGTGAGTATTTGGAGAAGGCTGATCCATTTGCTTTCTATGCTGAGATTGCGCCCAACACCGCCTCTGTTATCTGGGATCATAACTATGATTGGAAGGACGATCGTTGGCTAGCGGAAAGAAGAGAGCAAGCGGGGAAAGTAAAGCCTTATTCGGTATATGAAGTTCACATTGGAAGCTGGAAGAGAAATTTTGAAGATGGAAACCGTTCGTTAAGTTATAAAGAACTTGCTGTCGAATTGGTCAACTATGTGAAAGAAAACGGGTTCACTCATGTGGAGTTTCTTCCCGTGATGGAGCATCCATTTTTTGGATCATGGGGATATCAACTGACAGGATATTTTGCTCCCACGAGTCGCTTTGGAGCTCCAGAAGAATACATGGAGTTGGTGGATGCATTTCATCAGGCTGGCGTTGGCGTTATTCTCGATTGGGTGCCGTCCCACTTTCCTGGTGATGCTCATGGATTATATAAATTTGACGGAACAAATCTTTACGAGCACGCAGATCCCCGGAAGGGATTTCACCCCGACTGGAGCAGCTACATTTATAACTATGGAAGGAATGAAGTGCGCTCGTTCCTGATCAGCAATGCCTTGTTCTGGTTAGATGTATTTCATGCAGATGGATTGAGGGTGGATGCTGTTGCGTCTATGCTGTATCTTGATTATTCAAGAAAAGAGGGCGAATGGATTCCCAATGAATTTGGAGGTAATGAAAACATGGAAGCCATTGATTTCCTTAAGGAATTTAATGAAGTGGTGTATAGTAATTTCCCCGATGTAGTGACTATTGCAGAAGAATCAACTGCCTGGTCAGGAGTTTCAAAACCTACTTACCTGGGCGGGCTTGGCTTTGGCCAGAAGTGGATGATGGGGTGGATGCACGATACGTTGAATTATTTTAAGCTAGATCCGATACATCGCAAGTATCATCAGAATGAAATCACCTTCAGCGTCATGTATGCCTTCACGGAGAACTTCATGTTGCCGCTTTCACACGATGAAGTGGTGCATGGAAAGGGATCGTTGTTAGGCCGCATGCCTGGCGATGAATGGAAACGTTTTGCCAATCTTCGCCTGATGTTTTCATACATGTTTGCCCACCCAGGTACGAAACTTTTATTTATGGGTGACGAGTTTGGTCAATCAGGAGAATGGAATCATGATCGCAGTCTGGACTGGTACTTACTCGACCACGCACCACATCAGGGAGTACTTACTTTGATCAAAGACTTGAACCATTTATATAAATCAGAACCGGCCTGCTATGAATTTCCCTTCAGTGATAAGGGTTTTGAATGGGTAGATTACTCTGACCAGGAAAACAGTGTGATGATATTTATGCGAAAGGGAGAGAAGCGCGAAGATGCACTGATTGTTGCTTGCAATTTCACACCGGAGACGAGACCACTATACAGAATCGGAGTTCCATTCCGTGGAACCTGGAATGAAATTTTCAATTCGGACGATTTTAGGTATGGAGGAAGTGGTGTATTAAATGCGGGTCTCTTAAACACGACTCCTGTTAAGTATCACAATAAAGATTATTCAGTATCGATTACCTTGCCGCCACTCGGGATTTCAATTCTAAAGCTGAAAGAAGAGATTGCGGAATTTAATATTGAGTAACAGTTTAGAAAATAATTAAATCAGATTTTAATTTAGGAAATGGCGGCTTCGGCAAATAAATACATTTGTATTCACGGTCACTTTTATCAACCCCCTCGCGAGAATGCCTGGCTGGAGGTGATTGAGTTGCAGGACTCTGCACATCCATATCATGATTGGAATGAGCGAATCACCGCAGAGTGCTATGAGCCAAATGCGACTTCACGCATTCTGGATGAAAATAATGTCATCAAGAATATTATAAATAATTACTCGCGCATCAGTTTCAACTTTGGCCCCACGTTGCTTTCGTGGATGGAAGAGTATGCGTTGGAAACCTATGAAGCCATACTGGAGGCTGATAAGCAAAGCATGGCCAACTTTGGTGGACATGGTTCGGCAGTAGCCCAGGTTTACAATCATATCATCATGCCACTCGCCAGCAAGCGAGATAAAGAGACGCAGATACTTTGGGGTATTCGCGATTTTGAGTCGCGCTTCAAGCGAAAGCCAGAAGGAATGTGGTTGGCCGAAACAGCGGTAGATATAGAAACACTGGAGTTGTTGGCCGATCATAATATAAAATTTACAATCCTGGCTCCTCGTCAGGCAAAGGCAGTAAGAAAAATTGGTGCCGAAGAATGGAAGGAAGTAAATGACCGCTCTGTAAACACAAGGAAAGTCTATCAATGTAATCTGTCGGGCGGAAAATCAATTGCCTTATTCTTTTATGATGGCGACATCTCACAAGGAATTGCTTTTAATGGATTGCTAAATGATGGGAAACGTTTTGCCGAACGCCTGCTTAACTCCATCGATCATCAGGATAAGACTTCACAACTTGTGCATGTTGCCACCGATGGAGAGACTTACGGCCATCATCATAAGCATGGAGAAATGGCTCTCGCATTTTGCCTTGATTATATCGAGAAGAATGATGATGTGAACCTTACCAACTACGCCCAGTTTCTGAGTTTACATCCCCCAATTGAAGAAGCTAAGATAATAGAGGACAGTTCGTGGAGTTGTGTGCATGGCGTGGAGCGTTGGAGGTCCAATTGTGGATGTAATAGTGGCAAGCCGGGATGGCATCAGCAATGGCGAGGACCACTCCGGGATGCGTTGGATTGGTTGAGAGAAAGCGTTTCCGTTATTTTTGATCGGGAGGCGGCTAAAGTGGTAAAGAATCCATGGAATGCACGTAACGAATATATCAATGTAGTTCTCAAGCGAAATGATGATAATGTAAAACGGTTTTTGAAGGACCATGCACTGGCGCATGCGCACCCTAATCAAATACTTCGCATTATGGAAATGCAACGGCATGCCATGCTAATGTATACGAGTTGTGGTTGGTTCTTTGATGAGATATCCGGCATTGAAACCATTCAGGTCATGCAGTATGCTTGTCGGGTAATTCAGCTGGCGAATCAAATTTGCGAAGAGGATTTAGAACAGGAATTCATTAAAAGATTGTCAACGGCACCTAGCAATGTTCCAGCTTATGAAACCGGTGATGAAGTGTACAAGAAACTGGTACTTCCTTCACGCACCAACCTTCAGCGTGTTGGAATACACTATGCGGTGTCTTCTATCTTCGAAGATGAGCCAGAGTCATTGAATATTTTTAACTACACTACTAGCAACGAAGCTTTTGTTAAGAAAGAAGCAGGAGAACAAAAACTGGTATTGGGTATCACCAAAGTAAAATCCATTGTTACCCGATCTGAAAAGAAATTTGCCTTCGCTGTTATTTACCTCGGCAAGCACAATATCATTTGTAACATCTCGCTGAATATGCAGCCTGATGAATTCGCCAGTATGCAATTCAGAATGGTGAAAGCATTTGAAGAAGGAAGACTGGGCGAGATGATTGGCTTAATCCAGATGTATTTTGGACCGGATAAGTACACGATCTGGCATCTCTTTCAGGATGAAAAAAGAAAAATTCTCGATATGATTTCGTTAGAGAGTATGGCGGAACTGGAGAGCTCCTTGCGCAGATGTTATAATCGGGATTATCCGCTTATCAATGCTTTGTCGAATAATAATATTCCTATCCCAACTGCCTACAAAACTACATTTGAATATATTTTGAATGCCGATCTCGTCCGGATTTTTCAGTCTGACAGAATCAACATTAAAGAAATGGAACGGATTTCAGCGGAGATGGATCGCTGGAGTCTCAAGATTGAAGATCCTGAAAAACTTTCCAGAATGGCAGGGGAGAGCATCTACAAAGAGCTCAAGCGTATCAGCAGTGAACGGGAGAATGTCAGAAGGATTCAACGCCTTAATAGGATGTTTCCGATTCTTGATAAATTCAATCTTGAACCGAATCTCCACAAAAGCCAGAATCTCTATTTTGAAATCGCGATGGAGAATAAGCAAAAAACACTTGCTGAAAAAGAAAGTGAATGGTCGGATCACTTTATTCTGCTCGGTGCTAATCTTGGAGTAAAAGTAGAGTAGAAGCTAAGCTAACTCTACCTTTGCATGTAACTTATCCAGGTAATCCCACACCAAACTACTTGCACCTAAAATTGGAGCAGCTTGATTATGCATGGCAGATGGGAGCACCTTTATTTTTCCTCTGAAGAGCGGCATTAGGTTCGCTTCCATATGTTTAATCGTTGGGCGGAAGATTAATTCACCGGCCATCGACAAGCCACCAAAAAGAAAGATAGCTTCAGGATCAGTATGAACAACGGTCTCGGCCAATTTCATCCCTAATATTCTGCCGGTATATTCGTAGGCTTCATTTGCAACCACATCACCACGGTTGGCTGCTTCTGTAATCATCTTGGTATTGAGATCTTCGAAACTAATTCCCCTTAATTCGCTTGGCTCCAAATGATCGGCCAGTAATTTATAAACCGTACGCTTAATGCCTGTTGCCGACACATACGTCTCAAGGCAACCGCGTTTGCCACAGTTGCAATAGCGTCCATTGGGGTTAACAGCTGTATGCCCCACTTCTCCAGCTATGCCATGATGACCATTCAACAGTACTCCTCCGCAAACAAAACCACTTCCAAGTCCTGTACCTAAAGTAATCACCACAAAGTCCTTCATGTTTTTGGCGTTGCCATAAATCATCTCACCCACGGCCGCGGCATTGGCATCGTTGGTAAGAATACAAGGCACTCCAAACTCATCTTTAAACATGCGTGCCAACGGCAATACACCTTTCCATTTTAAATTAGTGGCACGTTCAATATTACCAGTATAGTAATTTCCATTGGCAGCTCCCACACCCATTCCTACGATGCGCGTGTCGGTTGGTAGCTCCGAAATTCCCTTGCGGAGCGCATCAGCCATCGCATCAAAATACTCTTGAAAATGTTCGTATTGCGTAGTGGGAATGTTGCCCTGGTGCAAGACATTTCCCTCACGGTCTACAATTCCGTATTTTGTATTCGTCCCTCCAATGTCGATACCGATGGTTAAATCTTTCATGTACTAAATTTAGATGGAAAGAATTTTTGCTATTCTTAACGATTCACTGTCTATCTCGTGAATATGATGGAGGGTGGTAGCGAAATCGTTATACACAATTATATTATTACGGATGCCAACCATGACATCTTTTTCTCCTTTTAATAAACCTTCTACTGCTGCGACACCCATTTTACTAGCCAACACACGATCGAAGTAAGAGGGTGTGCCACCGCGCTGAAGATGGCCGAGGATAGTAACCTTGATATCAAAATAATTATTTCTTGCTGAAAATTTATTGGCCAGTTCCATGGCGCCACCGAGTTTGCTTCCTTCAGCAACTACGACAAGGCTTGATTTTTTATTGGTCTTCCCGCCTTCATCCAGCTTATTAAAAAGTTCATCCAATGTCATCGACTCTTCTGGAATAATGGTAGCCACTGCTCCACCGGCTATTCCACAGTTCAGTGCTATGTAGCCTGAATTGCGTCCCATCACTTCAATGAAGAATAGACGATTGTGCGAGATAGCAGTGTCCCTGATTTTATCGATGGCCTCTACGGCAGTATTAGTAGCGGTATCAAAGCCAATGGTAAAATCAGTACCTGCCAAATCATTGTCGATCGTGCCGGGAATACAAATAGAAGGAATAGCGTACTCTTCATAAAATTTATGAAGACCAGTAAATGTTCCATCGCCACCAATGGCTACTAAGGCTTCAATGCCATTCTTCCTAATATTGGCATACGCCTTTTCTCGCCCTTCGGTCGTACGAAACTCTGCACTTCTCGCAGTCTTTAAAATTGTTCCACCACGTTGTATAATATTACCAACGGAGCGTGCACCTAGTTTCACAATTTCTCCACTAATCATGCCTTCGTACCCTTGCATGATTCCGTACACTTCTTTTTGGTAGTAGATGGAAGCCCGAACAACTGCACGCAACGCAGCATTCATTCCTGGAGCATCTCCACCGGAGGTGAATACTCCGATTTTCGAAATAGTTGAATTCATTCCTTTAGTAGAAGCGCCAAAAATACAGCTAAAAGAATGTTTTACAAGAAGATTAAAAGTTATTCGGATTTCAATCGTTTGAAATAATTGATCAATCCGTTAGTTGAAGCATCATGTGAAGAAATTGCATCTGCTGAGGTCAATTCAGGAAGAATTTTCTTAGCTAATACTTTGCCTAACTCAACACCCCATTGGTCAAAACTAAAAATATTCCAGATCGCGCCTTGCACAAAAATTTTATGTTCATAAAAAGCAATGAGTGTTCCTAAGGTACGTGGAGTAAGTTTCTTGAATAGTATTGAATTGGTAGGTCGATTACCACTAAATACGCGATACGGAAGATGAAACTTAATGTCCTCTTTACTCATTCCAGAGGCCTGTAGTTCCTTTACCACTTGCTCTTCTGTTTTACCCAACATCAATGCTTCTGTTTGTGCAAAGTAATTGGACAAAAGTTTGTCGTGATGGTCTCCAATCTGATTATGACTGATTGCAGGAGCAATGAAATCACAGGGTATCAACTTTGTGCCCTGGTGGATTAATTGATAGAAGGCATGCTGTCCGTTGGTGCCGGGCTCTCCCCAGATAATCGGACCTGTTTGATAGAGTACTGGTTGCCCGTTACGATCCACAGATTTACCATTGCTTTCCATATTTCCCTGCTGAAAATAAGCAGCAAAGCGATGCAGATATTGATCATAGGGAAGAATTGCTTCTGAATGGGCATCAAAGAAATTGGTATACCAAATTCCTAACAAGGCCAGAATAACCGGAATATTTTTTTCGAGAGGCTCATTCTTAAAATGCAGGTCGGCATCATGTGCTCCCTCCAGCAACTCTTTAAAATGATCGTAGCCGATCGTACAGGCAATGGATAATCCAATGGATGACCACAATGAATATCGGCCGCCCACCCAATCCCAGAACACGAACATATTTTCTGGCGCAATACCAAAGGCTGTTACTGCTTTTGTATTGGTGGATACGGCAACAAAATGTTTGGCAACATCACCTTGTCCTGATGACTTATCCAGGAACCAGGCTTTTGCTGATTCAGCGTTGGTCATGGTTTCCTGTGTGGTGAATGTTTTGGAAGCAATGATAAAGAGTGTCGTCTCGGGATTTAATGTTTTTAAAGTTTCGGCAATGTGAGTGCCATCCACATTGGATACGAAATGGGGTGTAATTTTTTTATGAAATGGCTTCAGAGCCTCGGTAACCATAAGGGGACCTAAATCAGATCCACCAATTCCGATGTTAACAATATCGGTAATGGGTTTGCCAGTGTATCCTTTCCATTCTCCACGGATGAGACGACTGGAAAAATTCTTCATTTGCTCCAGAACCGAATTAACCAGAGGCATCACGTCTTCACCATCCGTATATATGGGGGTATTCGAACTATTTCTTAAGGCGATATGAAGTACAGAACGGTGCTCCGTCTTGTTAATCTTATCTCCGTTGAACATTGAATCAATAGCGTCTTTGAGTTGAACTTCATGGGCGAGTTCAACGAGCAGATTCATAGTTTCCTCTGTAATTATGTTTTTTGAATAATCAATGAGGATATCATTAAAAGTAATCTTGAATTTTTCGAATCGTTGTGGGTCCTCCTCAAACATCTCACGCATGTGAGTTGCCTGCATAGTAAGAAGGTGTGCAGTAAGTTGCTGCCAGGAAGATGTCTCGGTTGGGTTAATTGAAGGTAGCATAGATCAGTAATGTTCAGGTTATCACCAAAAAAGGTGAGTATACAAAAGTAGGAATTGACGTTAACTTTCGAATGGAAGTTTATCAGAAAGAATAGGGTTAACCGCCCACTACTTTTTTGAGGTTTTCAATCAATCCTTCCCACAAGTCTTGCAATTCTTCATGGTCATCAAAATCGGAGTAGTCAATAACCTTCAGAAAGGTGGTTTGAGTTAATTCATTGATCTCCAAACGTAGTTCAAAATAAGCAGGGTCCTTTTCATCTTCTTTTGTTTCAGGTAGATATTCGAACCGTGCAAAGTGATTGGTTCTATGGGCAGCCATTACTGCCTTATGATCTTCATTATCCCAAACGAATGTGAAAACTTTTTCAGGACTTATCTTGACATTATCGGCAAACCATTCTGATAATCCGCTTGCAGTTTGAATGTATGGGTACAACATTTTTATCGAAGCATGAATCTCAAAATCGGAAGTGAATAGTTTTTTGTTCCCTTTAACCATAATAGCTTCGTTTCGATTTTAATTTAGATCAATTTTTGTGTAACGACAAATTAAAACACAAAATCTAATTTTGGGATCAAAAAATCTGACGGAAGTCATTTAACTGTTTGAGTGGGTGGCGAACTAAAATGAGAAGAGGATAGCGGCTCACTTATCTTTTCCGCTCTTCGGAATCTTGGTAGATAAATGACTCATGAATAACTACATTCGAGAGATTAACAGGTCTATGTAATCAATATTGATCTCTGCCAAGTTATTGTTGTAATAAGTTCTGTGTGAAAAGCAGTCAGCAATGAATTAAACGTAGATTAGTCACTCCATTCAGTGACTGGACTAATGATCTTGCTTCAAGATCTGAAGTAAACCCAATGTAGATTTTATTGTAGGAAGAACTGTAGAGGACGTATACAGTAAACACGAAAATTATCGAATAAAGTA
>JAYVTB010000097.1:0-10884 GCA_043774805.1 Cyclobacteriaceae bacterium
TTGCTTTCGACTAGAGGATTCCGGTCATCACGGCTCCTTCGGGACTGGAGGACGTCTTCCTCGCACCCTTGAGTTTTACTGCATGCCCAGCGCACTTAAAATTGTGTCGCACCGCAACTCAATCATCATTACTGAATCCTGTATTTTGATGATAATTTTGCAGGTGCAACATTGCAATAGGCTAATATTAATGCATCCCCAAACATATCTTTTCTTACTCTTTTCATTTCAAAAATCGTCCACCCCAAGCGGCCCCAGGTACCCGGAACAGGATAGATCACCGTCTTGTCAAAATTTGAAAAAACAGATTGATCAATCTCAGAGAGTTTCAAAACAGTCAGCAGTTTCTTTGTATCAACTGTGGCAAATATTTTATTTTTTACCCGAAAGGATATCTTATCGAAATGGGGTTCTTCCTTCACTTCATCCAACTTAAAAGCAAGCGGACGAATGATGTCAAGTGAAATCACTGATCTTATTTAACTAATTCAATAGAGACTGAGTTAATGCAAAACCGCAGGCCAGTTGGTGGCGGACCATCCTGAAAAACATGACCCAAATGCCCATCACATACATTACATTCAACTTCAACGCGGGTCATACCATAGCTGGTGTCCTTGATATACTTGATAACTTCCGGTGTCACCGAGCTCGTAAAACTGGGCCATCCTGTTCCTGATTCAAACTTGGTTCTTGAATCGAAAAGAATAGTTCCGCAACAGCGACATGCATACAAACCCGGTTCGTGAATTTCACAATATTCACCGCTAAATGCACGCTCTGTGCCTTTCATTCTGGTTACATCAAACTCTTCTTTTGTCAGAATTTTTCTCCATTCTTCATCGCTCTTTTCAACCCGGTTTGGTGGGGTAAGATTGCCGGATTTAGTGCGTTGTAATACATCAAGCCATTTCATACAAAGGTGGTTTACATAAAAGTACTCATATATAAACCACTTTTGGGTCAATTAGTTCTTGAGATTATTGCTGCCCCTGGTCTTTATATCGCTTTCCAAAGCCTCCAAACTTTAAGGTGACGCTATACGTCCAATCACTTAAATTATTATCAGTTAATCCTAATGCACTGCTACCATACGTTTTCCGATAAGAAACTCCCGGACTTAACCGCATCCATCGAAAAAGATTCAATTCCATCTGCGCCCCAGGCTCTAATACATAAAACCAATTTTCATCATGGGTAGAACCAGAATGTTGATAATGGTAATCGTCCCACTCATTGCGATTATATTGTGCTGTAAAACCAACTCCACTAAATAAGTTTACTACAAAATGGAAGGGTCTGTTGGAATTAAACACCCGCTCCAGTTTCAAACCGCCTTGACCATATTGATACGTCATTGGGTTTATTGGATCAATGCTATACTCTAAAGGCACGCGAATATCATTTGTTGAACCCGCAAATGCGAGGCCTACCATCCACCTGCGATTGATAAACACTCCACCATACACTTCACTGATGTTGGCAAACTCACCACCTATATAAGTGAACTTGTTGGAAATTGCTCCATAACCACCCGTGGCCTTTCCCTTGCTGAAAATTGATTGAACATCTTGACCAAAACCGACACTTACCAAACAGGTAACAAATAAAAGTGTAACTAACGAACGAGTTTTCATATGAGGTAAAATTTATACCCCTACGACAATTGTTGATTGCCACACCCCTATTCTGATTATAAAAATTTAAATGATTTATTCGTGGCGGATGGCTTCTACCGGATCTAACCTGGATGCCCGTATGGCAGGATAAGTGCCGAATAGCACACCCACCAACACTGAGATAATTGAAATGATTAAAAACGTATTCCAGGTATAGGCGGCCTGAAAAGGCACTTTAGTGATTGCTTTTACTATGGGTATTATCACCATGGTGCCCAGCACACCGAAAATCAAGCCCAAGAGACTACCAAAGGTTGAAACAGAAATCGACTCGGCAAGAAATAATAAAGCGATATCTCGTCTATTCGCACCGGTTGCCTTTCTTATTCCAATTTCCGCGGTGCGTTCCGTAACGGAAATAAGTAAAACATTCATTACTCCAATCCCCCCCACTACTACTGAAATACCAACAATCAAACCCATAATTACTCTGAATAACAAAAAACCTTTAGCGGCTTGCTCAAGGCGAAAGTCGTTGGTAAGAATTACAAAATCAGAAGTAGCATTCTTGAAATTGCCTTTCAACCAATTGCTAATTTCTTCTTTCAATACAAGAACATCCTCCGTTTTTTGCGCTTCAAATATCACTTCCGGTGGAGTAGCCTGAAGTTCCTGCACAGAAAGCATACTGATCGGATAATATAACTGAGGTGTTTCCTTTCCCCAGGTAACTACCGCTTTGATTTTCAATGAAGTACCATTTAATACGACTTCTTTATCAAGTATGTCTTCATCCAATAATTGCAACGCTTTGACAAATGCCCTGTTCACCAACGCATAAGGCTTTCTTTCTTCAATATCTGATTCTGTAAATACATCGTCATGAGTATTTTCAACGCGCGGAAGTAACGTTGACGAAGTAGCAATCACATCCACTCCAATTTTCTTTCCGGAAAAGGGAAAGAAAACTTCTCTGGAGGAAGCAGATCGCATGTAGGATTTCACTGGCTTTGAAAGGCCTCTCACTAAGGAGTTAAAATGGTTATAATCAATAAATGATACCGTATCCTTTTTTAATCGCACGTCATTTACCCGTTTATAACTTTCACTTTGGACCAGGATGCCATTCAGGGAAGTAGTATTGGAAATTTGCTCACGGGCAAATATTTCCATGCCATCAATAAGGGATAGCATCGACACCAGTGCTGCCACACCGATCACTATACCCAGTACCGAAAGGAAAGTATGAAACAAATTTGACCGGATGTTACCAAATGCTAAGGTGAATGAATTGAATATCTTCTGAAACATAGGCTTGAATGACAATGCTAAGACTTTGAAATGGCTAATATGTTACACCATAAATACAAAACACAATTACTATATTTTGAATGCCGATGAATAACGTAAATAACTCATTCAATTCGAGGGAGACTATTTGACATATAATTGATCAATGGCTTTTGTTGCAGATGATCAGACTCCGTTAGAAACTCAATATAGTAAGTAAGTACTTTTCGCTTCAGTTTGCTTTGAAGGATATGTAACTTACCCACACCACTTTCAAACTGCAGTGCAATCAAAGGATCGCCACCTTTTAGTAACGTCAGGTCTTTTTGCAAACTGCTGTTTTTCAATACTTCTATTTTGTCTTGCAAGTCGCGATACCGCGTAATGGATTCCTTCAGCTTTTGATATGAAATCGCTTGTGACACTTGATCTTCGATTTGCACAGTTTTCAATTCGTATTCCGATTCAATCTCTGCCAGTTTTCTGCGGGCCATATCCCCTTTGTTTGGATTGGTGATCGGGATAGTAACACCGAATGAAATATTAAATGGAGTTCGTTCCTGATTTACTCTTCTGCGATCATACGAAGTTTGAAGAAATCCAAGATTGATATTGGATTTCTCTAAATTATACTGACTCCGTGCCACATTTACTTTTTGCTGGCGGTAGGCTACTTCCAAAGAACTGACATTTCGCTCCTTTATGCTGTCAGCAATCTCCTCTATTCTCTTCACGGTGATGAGTAATTGAGTTTCCCAAACAATATTCTTTCCTTCAGCAGCAGGAAACAATTGACTCACCGCAGATTTTTGACTTTGCCAATCGAAATCAGTTTCCTCCTTTTCAACACTTCTGTCAAGCTGTTCTACTTTTAGTTTTACATATTCATCAGCATCAAAAAAACTACTGGCGCTTTGACGCTCCAGAATCGCGAGTTGTTTTTCAACTAATTGTGCATGTTGGTCTGCCAACACCTTTAACTCGTAGTAATACAAATAGAGGATCACCAGGTTGTATCGATCTACCAGGGCACTTTTCAATGCCACTTCTTTTTCAAAGGAAAGAGAGCGATGATACTCCTGAAAGTACTTGTTGTTGTAACTCACTTCCCATGGATTGGCAGGATTAAATCGCAACGCATACTCTTGCTGGGTATATAGTAATTCACGGTTCTTCGAGCGGAATTCCAACTTCTGTAAGGGTGACAAACGATAAGGCTTGCTTTGAAGATAATTCATCTGGGCTTCCGCTGATTTCACTTGCGGATCATCTCCTGCTGACAGGATAAATTCCTCGATGGCCACTTGTGAAAATACCTGTCGAGAAACCAGTATCATGAACAGATATGAAAGCAGATATTTCATGCTTAGCGGATTAATACACGCTCGCCATTGGCAAAATTATTCGGCTCTCCTATCTCAACAAAAAACTCTCTTCCAAAACCGGTAACCGCTGTTGACTTTTGCAAAATCTCCGGAAGTGGAACCACCGAACCATAGCCAATTACTTTTCCTGAAACTATCAACTCCGAATTTTCATAAGACTTGACGAGCACATCAGCCCCAATCGGCAATGCATTCTTTCTTCCTACCAGGTAGCCCACCACCGTGGTAGGATGCACGGGATTAATCGATAATAATTCTCCATACGCATCTACCTGCTCACCTACCTTCACCAATACATTTTCAACGACACCATCTACCAGGGCCACTTTCCGTAAATTATTTTTCTGATCAAGATGCATGTCGAGCTCGCGCTGCAGCAACCTGATCTGGTTGTCGATTAAACGTTCATCCGTTTCTGTTTCCTGTTGAATGTCAGCAATCTTTATGGTGATGGCCTCTTCATATCTTGCGCGCTGCAGCTTGAGTGCATCGATCTTTTGAGTGAGCGGATTAATCTCATTTGATTCCTGGCCCGAAAATTCTTTACTCAACTTCTTATTAAGAGAAAGTTCAGCTTCGGTTTGGGCAATTGCTCCATTAATTTTCTCAATTTCTATTCCTTGGTCAGCCTTAACAAATTCCATTTCAGCTTTTGCCAACTTATATTTTTCAGCACGCTCGGATTGCAACGTGGTAATATGGCTTTGAATTTTATCAAGTTCAAGCTCAAGATTAAAACTGCT
Organism: Cyclobacteriaceae bacterium; assembly: GCA_043774805.1. Taxonomy (GTDB): domain Bacteria; phylum Bacteroidota; class Bacteroidia; order Cytophagales; family Cyclobacteriaceae; genus ELB16-189. Next base: position 5,038 of record JAYVTB010000097.1, read on the forward strand.
TAATTCAATCAAGAGATCACCCGCCTTCACCTGCTGCCCTGGAACAACAGCAATGGTTTTTACCTGAGCCGATTTGTCAGAACTGATTTTATACCCTTTTGAATACGTTATCCCCACCGAAGAATAGCCAGTTCCCTGGAAGTACTTTCGATTCACCACCAGCATGGCAATGAAAAATAAAGCAATAAAAACAAAAAACCAGTTGAATCTCATCTCATGTTAAAGATTGGCAACTTCGTTTACTACCAGGCGAAGTTGGTGTACTCCTTCAATTTTATTCAATGCCTCCAGCATCTCAGTCGTATTTATTCCGCTGCGAAATGAAACACTGAATTGATAACGCGTGGTATTTTCTTTCGTATCCTGAACACTCATTTGCCGATAATCCTGACAGTAATTGCGAATAACAAGCAAAACCTGATCAAGACGCTGCGCATCAGTCAGGGTAAAGAAAAGTCTTTGCTGATGCACATAAGATTTAAAAGGAGAGAAATGTAATAAAAATGCCACAGCGCAAAATAATACTGTTCCCGCAAATGAAATCGTATATCCAAAAACGCCAATGGCTAAACCGGTACTCAGCGCAGCAAAAAGGAAAAGAACATCTCGCGGATCATCAATACGTGTGCGAAACCGAATAATCGCCATTGCTCCAAAAACCCCTAGCCCGCGGGCGAGACTATCCCCAATCGCCATCATGACCATCGCGGTCACAACGGCCCCCAGGATTAGCGCCTGAAAGAAGTTCTTTGGATAATAATCACCCGTGAAGGTAGCCTTATGGGTAATGGCAATCATCGAAGACAACACAAATGCCCAAAGAAATGAATAGGCTACATTAATCAGTTGCGGGTATTCATACACCGGACCATCCGTAAAGAGATCAAACATGAATGAAGGAGTTTCCTTGTTTAAGAATAATGTTGAAATTTAAAGAGAGGGTTTTGATTTCTAAAATCATTGGTCAAATTACCATTTAGTTTCCTACTTCAGGTAATCAGCGGCTGCCATATTTTGTGTGACCACATGCTGCTTCAACGTTTCCAGCGCATCAGTAAAGGATGCCCCACTGGTCAAATGGGTGTACTTTCCCTCCTCAACAGCATCAGGCCCTATTACATAAGGAGAAATCATGGTGTGATATTTAGTAAAAAGCTCATTCATTTTCGCGGTAGTAAATACCTGTTCCGTAAACTCCTTCATATACTGCTTATACAGGTTACTGTAAACAGGGTCATCCATAAAATAGCGGATTAAAGGCCAAGTTGAAGTGGTCGTACTTAATGAAATACTGTAGGGTGATGAACTGTTCATGACACGATTAAGCATGCATTCATTATTATCCCATGGTATCCAGATCAGGCCTTTGCCGGGGGCATTATAGAGGTAATAATTATGTGCCATGCGGCCATACGTATCCCAATTCAACATCGTGGTATTGATCGCCAGCCATTTCATAAAATGATCCGTATTGAATGTCTTTTCAATTTCAGTCCGCCACTGCATAGGGTCAGTGCTGCGCATGCTACTGTTGAGGGCAGTGACGGCAGATAGCACATCCGCATAATCGTTTTCTGTTTCATTGTTCCTCTTCTCAAACTGACTGGAGAGGAAAGACTGGAAGGTTGATTCAGGTTTGTAAATGTTACCACTGTGTTCACCAAATTGCTTGTCAACCATGGTATCATCCACCACTTCTACCATGGTATACACTCCGCAGTATTTTAACCCGCTGCCGAAATCGATATACACTTTATAAAATGCCGTTTGTGAAGAGGGGACTCCGGCCGCACGGAAAATATCAGCTCCTACTTTTTCACGAATCAGTGAATTATCGTTTGCCCCTGGCGACATCGACAATTCCTTAAAGCCATAAAACCGTTGATTATTAATTTGAGGAAACTGATCTTCATAATGATCGATGTTCAACCGAAAGGGAAGTTTATAAATCCCATTGCGCCAACTATTCCTTAACGTTGAATTGCCCTTGAGGCGAAAGCCAACTTTATACCACTCCTTCCCATTAAACTTCATGGATACACTCACATAGTCAGGCTCAGTGTCTGGAAACACTCCACCACCTTGACCGCCAACGCCAAACGCAGAACCATACAACGTAGTCATGTTAGATTGGATGCTCGACCAATCGGCATTGGTCATGGTAATCTCCAATGTATTTACCTTGTTTTGCGGAAAAACAGTAGTGTAATCCGGATCCGTTTTATTGCCATGGGAAGCATCCGTCCAATCAGGAACTGAAAAATTATTTTGATTGATAATCTCCTCCTCTGCCGGATTGGTACAGGCTACTATCAGGATTAAAAAGGGGAAAATAAAATTGCGAATCATTATTTTAGATTAACAAGTAAACGAATTCTGAAAGATTAACTTTATACCTACCGAGATTATTTTATCTACAAATACTCTTGTTTTGTCGCATTTCATAAAATTGGAGACAAGATTCTGTAATTTAAAAGGTTATTAGAAGCAAACCCAAAACATGAAAAAGACCTCCACCTTTTTCTTTTATATACTACTCCTATCCGGTGTATTGCTTTCTCATAGTGCGATGGCTACTCACATTCGTTCAGCGGATATTAAAGTTGAACCAGAGTGCACACAACCTCGCACCTATAAAATTACCATAATTGCCTATCTGAATACCTTATCCAATACACGATTTGGAACCAATAGCCAGGTTTTTTTCGGTGATGGTTCATTTGTGCGAATCCCGATAACCACTGCCATTTTGCGACCCGACCTTGGCTCCAACATTGCCGTTGCTACTTTTACAACCACGCATACCTATGACACGGACGGAACGTATAGTATCGCCTATGTAGAGCATGATCGAAGCACGGGAATACTCAATATTTTTAATTCGCTCGATGTAGCTTATGTTACGTTTGTTGAATTTAAAATCGATCCGAAAGACGGCTGCAATACGGTGCCGATCCTGGCGGTGCCTCCTTTGGACAGAGCTTGTTTCAAGTCCACTTTCTACCACTCTTCGGGAGCGTATGATATCGATGGCGATAGCTTATCCTATGAACTTTCTATCCCGGCCAGCAGCCCCACCACGTTGGCTGAATACACCGCTCCCAATAACTCAAAGTTTTACACTAACTACAACCAGGGTAATGAAGCTGGGGATGGTCCACCGACTTTTTCAATTAACTCCGTTAGCGGTCTTCTTACATGGGATGCTCCGGGTACGGTAGGTGAATATAACATCGCCTTTAAAATTATTGAATGGCGCAAAGATTCACTTACCAATACATATAGAAAATTAAGCACCACTACACGCGACATGCAGATTGTGGTGGAAGAATGCGCCAACATCAGGCCCGAGTTGACAGTGCCGCTCGATTTATGTGTAGAGGCAGGTACATTAATTGAAGAACTGATAAAAGGAATAGATGGTGATGGAAATGATGTGAAGATTGAAGTATTTTCTGAGTTGATTGATTTCACTCCTGATAAACTTCCCCCAACTTATTCACCAAATCTTCCTCTATTCAGTCCATCTGTTCCATTTGCTTCATTAAATTTTCGATGGCAAACCGATTGCATACATGTGCGTCAGCAACCTTATCAGGTCGTATTTAAGATTACTGATAATCCTCCAAAAGGACCCAAGCTTGTCAACTTCAAAATATGGAATATCAAAGTGGTCGCACCGGCACCCAAATGGAATACCGTGAGCCTGGACCTGGTGAATCGCTATGGGGAATTAGAATGGGAGAGTTATGCCTGCACCAATGCCAGCAAAATTCAGATTTACCGTAAGGTCGATTCATATCCTTATGCACCGGGAACATGCAGCCCAGGCCTGCCTAAATTTCTCGGTTATAATCTTATCGCAGAAGTACCCACCTCTCAAACTTCCTATACAGACACGAACCACGGAACTGAGTTAGTTGTGGGTGCAAAATATTGCTACCGGATTATTGCTTATTTCAATTCACCTGCCAGCACTCCTAGTCTCGTATCCACAGAATTATGCGTTGGTCCGATTGAAGCCGATGCGCCTGTGATTACCCATGTGAGCGTTGAAAAGACTGATACCGTTCAAGGTAGAATACGGGTGAGCTGGCGAAGTCCTTTCAACATTAACACAACCCAGTTTCCAAAGCCCTACGAATACGAAGTATACCGCTCCTCCGGATTTTATGGTGAAGATGCTATTTTGAAAGTAGGTCGTGTTCAAGACACCACCTTTGTCGATTCAGGAATCAATACCAACAAGAACACATTCAACTATCGGATTCTGCTCTATTCAAAACCGGCAAATGCTACTGAAGTGATAGCCGTAGACACCTCGTCTGTCGCATCTTCCGAACGACTTTCGTTCATCGCAGGTGTTAAAAAAATTGAACTCTCCTGGCGCGACAGTGTACCGTGGTCGAATGTAACGCAGAACAGGCCATATCACCTTATCTATCGATCCATTGAAAGTCCGCATGAAAAAGACATGATATTAATCGATAGTGTTGATGTGAGCGAAAATGGTTTTACTTATGTAGACGCTGGCAAATACAATAATCAGGCGTTGCAGGATGACAAACGTTATTCGTATCGTATTCTGACGCGTGGCACCTACGGCAATCCAAAAATTGCGTTGCAGGAAAATTATTCTCAGATCATTACCACATATCCTTCAGGCAACCTCAAACCATGTGCACAACTTGTAGAAGCTAAAACGGTAAACTGTGATGTTTTCTTAAACGAGAATAATTGCTATCAGAATGAATACAGTAACACTATTTTCTGGACGTTGAAAGATTTGCCAGGATGCCGCAGGGATATTGTTTCGTATAAAATATATACCTCCTCTTCCATTGATGGAACCTATGCATTGGTGAAACAAATGTCGAAAGACACGTTCTTCATCGAGCAAAATCTTCCCTCCTTTGCACGGTGCTATCGGGTAAGCGCCATTGATGCATTAGGACAGGAAGGACCAATGAGTGATTCGGTATGTAATGATAACTGTCCATATTACGATTTACCCAATGTATTTACTCCTAACGAAGATGGTTACAACGATGAGTTCAGCGCCAATTTTGATGTAAAAGATTTGCAGGAAGGCACCGTTCCTACAGGAGTAGTCATTCGGTGCCCCCGCTTTGTAGAAAGCATTGATTTCAAAGTGTACAATCGTTGGGGCCAGCAAGTGTTTGCCTATGCATCCAATGATGAAAACTCAATCAGCATTGATTGGGATGGTCATGATAACAACGGGCACGAATTAAGTAGTGGAGTCTACTTCTACACGGCCGCAGTAACATTCAATATGTTGAGGCCCGAAAGCAGAAAGCGTCAATTACAGGGCTGGGTGCACATTGTGAGGTGATAATTGCTCAACGTGCTATCGCTACAATTTCAGGCTGTTTGCAAATAAACCTATAGTGATATTTCCGCCCTCAGATCAAGGCTACTCCTTTCCGGAGTCAATCTTGTTTTCATTATTCTTTTCGAGTCGGAATATTTTCCTATCCGCTCTTATTAAAAGGATAATCATGGCCGTCAGTATGATAACCAATCCAAAAACAACGGTATAAATTTTCCCGTCTCTCCTTAACGTGTCAGCCATTTCCACCTGTTCACTCCCTTGACAAAAACAATCCAATGAAAAAAACAATAATGCAAGCAGCGCGAGAATCTTAGTTGATTTCATCCTGTAATTTCTTTAATAAACGAATCTGCAAAAATAGTGTGTAAAACCACCAACCTAAGGCCATAAAACTAACTCTACTTTGTCACAACTAAGTTGCTGATTTTTGGCTACTTCCATAGTATTGGTGTTTAAGTATTTTCAGTTTTTTAAATTCACTTAGCACATCG
>JAYVTB010000098.1:0-30169 GCA_043774805.1 Cyclobacteriaceae bacterium
TTTGCGCCCAAATTCAAATAACCTGTAAACTATGAAAAAAATTATCGCATCTCTTATCGTTTGTGGCTTTGCTGTAGCAATGGTTGCTTGCGGTGGTAAGAACGAGGCTGCTGCTGCTAAAGCTAAGGCTGATTCTATCGCAACTGCTGATTCTATCGCTGTTGTTGAAGCTGCTGTTGTTGCTGATACCGTTGCTGTTGATACAGCTGCTGTAGTAAAGTAATCAATCTTTAAAAGACTGACCAAAGAGGCTTTAGTTATCTAAAGCCTTTTTTATTTTGCGCCTGTGTTAATTGAATCAAAAGTCAGAGAAGTTTTACGTGTCCATGTACCTACTCAGGCATTTGAATATTGCCTTCACCTCTGGCAACAAAATCCATTCGATTTTCGGTTACGAAAAAAAAGGATTTCCAAAGCAGGCGATTTTACCTGTCACCACGGCCGAACACCCCGAATTACAGTTAATCATGATCTTTCGCATCACGAGTTTCTGATTACCTACGTGCATGAAGTGGCTCACCTCCATGTTCACAAACACTTTGGTTTCCGGGCTGAACCTCACGGCTTGGAATGGAAGAAATCATTTCAACAACTGCTTTCACCGTTATTAACAATAGATACATTTCCAGAACCGGTGTTGAGTTCCCTGAAAGAACACATGGCTAATCCAAAAGCAAGCACGTATTCGGATAGTTCTCTTACTAAACTTTTGAGATCTATTGATCCGCGTGTTAAAAGTGTCACGCTGCTTTCTGAATTGCCGGAAGGGAGCATATTCGATTTTCAGGGACGATGGTTTAAGAAAGGCAAACTAAAGCGCACCCGTGTACTTTGCCAGGAAATAAAATCCAAAAGACAATATCTCGTGCCTGCTGACGCGCCCATCGGTAGCGCTCAACTTACACTCCTTTAGTTGAGCCTTCGTTGAATAAGGGCGCTGACCAGGTCATAAAACCGTTTTGGGTTTAGTGTTCGCCACTGATCAATCTGCAACGTGCCCCCCATATTGACATAGGTATCAATATGATACTTTCTAAACTCTTGCTGAATAAATTCAGGAAAATTTACCGCAGCAATCCATCCATCTTCCACCTCTTCGAACCACTCTTCATAATACAAATCGTCAGAGCCGTGAAAGTTGAAAATATTTTCTCCAATCAAAATAAATTTATTGATTCCTTCATGCGTCAATAACTCAAGAAAGTCGCGCTTCAACGTCATGATGTCGTTGTAAAGCGTATCGTTCCACTCGCCAATAAATTCCAGCACGACAAAACCTTCAAGGTAATCGGCATAAAGAATCTTTAAATAGAGTGTTTCCGAGCCAAAAGAATCCCAGGCCGGATCAATATAATAACCATAGATAGTTTCTGAATACAGATCATAGTTATATTCTTTTCCTTGAAAGGGTGATCGATCATCAAATGACGAATCGTAGTATTTAAGCCAGCCTGCATAAGGCTCAATCTGGTGCATGAAAGCGTTTGACTATTTCTTACTATCGATGGCTGCTCGCACGTTGCCAAATTTCTTGAGGAGCAGCTCGGCCTCTTGCTGATCGATTTTTAATTCTTCCATGATCATTTTTACGCCACGGTCAATCAACTTATCATTGGTAAGCTGCATGTCCACCATTTTATTACCACGCACACGACCTAACTTAATCATGGTGGCGGTGGAGATCATATTCAATACTAATTTCTGTGCCGTACCGGCTTTCATTCGCGTGCTGCCGGTTACAAACTCTGGTCCTACTACCACCTCAACGGGATAGTCAACCTGTTGTGTCAACTCACTTCCATCATTGCAGGTAATACAACCTGTAACGAGTCCATTCTTCCTCGCCTCTTTCACGCCACCAACTACGTAAGGCGTTCTCCCCGAAGCGGCAATGCCTATCAAAACATCACGGGAAGTAATCTGATGCACTGATAAATCAACCCATGCCTGGTTAGGATCATCTTCGGCATGCTCAACGGCCTTATGTATAGCCTTGTCTCCTCCGGAGATGATTCCAATTACTTTCCCTTGTGGCATTCCATATGTTGGTGGAATTTCAGAAGCATCTACAATTCCAAGGCGACCGCTGGTGCCGGATCCGATGTAAAACAGTCGGCCACCGGCTTGCATTTTTTCCACAATGGCATTGACCAGCAACTCAATCTGAGGAATTACTTTCTCGATGGCACCGGGAACCGTTTTATCTTCCTTGTTGATGTTAACCAGTAATTCATGAACACTCATCTTTTCCAGATGACGATAGTGCGATGAAGATTCGGTAGTGCTCACTTCGTTTAAAGATCTTTTTGATGATATAAGGTAAGTCCTGCAATCGGTCCTTCCAGAATGTTTTTTACCGTAACGCCTAAGTCATTGGCCACTTGCCGCAAAATATCGCTGTAATAAAAACCAATGGAACCGACAAAGTGAACTTTCGTGTTTTTGTAATCCTCGTATTTCATCACATTATTGCGATAGAAGTCTGCAAGACTGTTGTAGATGAGTTGATAGCAATATGGCTCATCGATATGTTGAAATATAAATTTGGAAAAGCTGGCCAGAAATGCTCCTGGCTTTTCACCTTGATATACTTTTTCAAGCACCTCTTCACGACTGAACGGAAAGCGCTGATAAAATTGATTTGCCAGTTTCTCCGGCATCTCCTTGCGGAAATAGTCGAAGATAAATTTCTTACCAATATAAGTGCCGGACCCTTCGTCCGCTAAAATCCAACCCAGGTTTGCAACGTTATCGATAATTTTTTCACCATCGTATAAACACGAATTTGAACCTGTGCCCAGGATACAGGCAATGCCCCGCTCTGTTCCGCATAAGGCACGACCTGCTGCCAGCAAATCCCATCCAATTTCAATATGCGCTTTTGGCCAGTATTTCGCGAAAGCATTCTGTATGACGATCACATTTTTCTCGGACGAAACACCGGTGCCGTAATAAAATATTTTATCCAACACCTCATCTACTTTAGGCACAAGGTGCTCCTCAACAATATTGGTTAAATGATCTAATGGTTGGTAGTATGGATTAAAGCCGGGGCTGTATGCCTGACCTATGGTGCCGTCTTTTTTTAAGAGTCTCCAATCTATTTTGGAGCCTCCGCTATCTGCAATAATAATCATGGTAATCGTTCCAATTTGTGGATGAGGTGGTAATTTAATTAAAACCGAATGCTGTTACTTCAGTAGTCCAATAATTTTAAATTTCTCAACTACTTTTTCCGTATGTGGAGCATCTTTCAATTCATCTGAGAGGTCTTGACCAGCCCAATGTTCATAGTGCTTCCCTTTCAGCCAGAGTCGCGAAGAGGTTACATCGTACACCTGGCCCTGATAAGCAATCCACACCTGGTCTTTGTCCTGACCATTGCGCAAGGCAAGCTGAGCTTTGGTAATTTCAGCGAGCTGGTCCATCGGAGGTAAGATGATTAAAATCTTTAATCAATACATAAAGAAATTTGACGGGTGGCAAGTCGGTCTGAATGCCTAATTGCGTTTTTACTTTTTCTACAACCGCCAGCATCGGTTGAGGATTACCCTGATCGCGATTAACTTCCAGTGCACGTTGTATCACCTCAATATCTTTTTCATTTAATTGAACAGCCTGACTAAATGTAGGCTCATACGCGGTGTCAGCAGAAACAAAGACCTCGTTGGCTGTAATTTCCTTTTGCTCTGTCAGTTTTACTACTGAGGTCCCTGCCACTAAATCGCCCAGGCGTTGTCCCTTGCCACCGGCTGTAATGATTATTACTGCAATGGCTCCACTTAAAATTCCGAAATCGATAATGGCAAAAATCCATCGCAGGATATAATCACCAATGGTTGCTGGTGTTCCATTCAACCGGATCACTTTAATGCTCAACGATCTCTTTCCAGGCGTTTGTCCGTTCATAAATATTTCAAACAAGACAGTATAGAACAACCAGGGGATACCAATAATCAGGATATACACCCACTCATTTTCAAATTCCATGTTGAAAAGGACGATCCCCACAGCAACGGCATAAATGATTTTAATAAGTTGGTCCAGCAAATGAGCCAGAATACGGTCTCCCACGCTGCCTACAGGATAGTGAATAAATACATTTTGAGTAGTTCGTACCTGTATTGTCTGCATGTGCGTGCCGCGTTTCCTGATTTATTGCCAATTTTAGAAAGCAAAAGTAATGATATTGTTTAATGCATTATCTTCAAGCGCAAACCTAAATAATTTCCTATGAGATTGATTTCGCCACTAATGATCCTCTTTGTCATTTTACTTTTTAGTTGTGCAGAAAAGAAACCGGTAGACCGCATGAGCGATGACCAACTGCGAAACTATGCGGATGAACTGGCACACAAGTTTATTATCACGGATGGCCACGTTGATCTCCCCGAGTTGCTGCATGAGAAAAAGATACGTCTTGATCACGACAACATAGGGATGATTGTATCCTCCACAGAAGGAGAATTTGACTATGCACGTGCAAAAAAAGGTGGACTTGATGCCCCCTTCATGTCGATCTATATACCAGCTTCATATCAGCGCACTCCAGACATGGGTAAAGGACTTGCCGATTCATTGATCAACATGGTGCTTACCATCACTCAGCATATCCCGGATAAATTTGCGTTAGCCAGTTCACCGTCAGAGGTAGAGGCAAACTTCAAAGCCGGGAAAATCTCATTGCCCATGGGGATGGAAAACGGAGCTCCTATTGGAAATGACCTCTCCAATCTGAAATATTTCTATGACCGGGGCATCCGATATATTACCCTCACCCATACTAAGGATAATCAGATCTGTGATTCTTCAGGAGATACTACGCATACCTGGAATGGATTAAGTCCCTTTGGCAAGGAGGTTGTTGGAGAAATGAACCGACTTGGAATCATGGTAGATATCTCTCATGTGGACGACAGTACGTTTTATCAGGTAATGAAAATTGCGAAGGCCCCATGCATCGCCTCTCATTCCTCATGCCGGATTTTTTCTCCCACCATAAAAAGAGACATGACCGATGATATGATTAAAAAACTAGGAGAAAATGATGGCGTCATGCAAATCGCCTTCTATAATTCATTTTTGGATTCTGTTGTGGCGAACCACGATCAACGCAATCGTAACAAACTCAACGTTCTGCTCAATGAAAAAGGTATCTCCAAGGATGCGCCAGAAGGCAAAGCAATTATTGATAAGTTCCAGATGGATAACCCTCCTATAAACTCCACCATTGAAATGGTAGCTAATCATATTGATCATGTTGTAAAGCTTGCTGGTATTGATCACGTGGCCTTTGGATCTGATTTTGATGGCGTTGAAGGTCAACTTCCAACCGGATTGGAAGATGCCTCAAAATACCCTGACTTGATCTATCTCCTTTTAAAGCGAGGCTACTCAGAAGAGGACATTGAGAAAATCTGTTATAAAAATGTGTGGCGAGTATGGAATAAGGTAGCGCAGGTGGCGAAAGGAGGCTAATATATTCACGCCCATTTGCTCAAAAGGAAGTTGGAAGAAAAAGGGTTAAGTCCTATCTTCCAACTTCTTTTTTTATGAGAGAATCTGCATTCATTAAACAAAATAAGGCACGCTGGGAAGAGTTTGAAGGCATTGTAAAAAATCAACGCTCAGCCCCACCTGATAAACTGGCAGAACTCTTCATACAGATTACAGACGATCTCTCTTTTTCGCGCACGCAATATCCGGATAGCCGGACGACTCACTATCTCAATTCGCTAGCCAGCAAGATTCACGGGGAGATTTATAAAAACAAAAAGGAAGATAAGAATCGGTTTATCTTATTCTGGAAAGAAGAATTGCCCGCGGTCATGTACAGCGTTCAAAAGCAATTGCTGTATGCATTTATCCTATTCGTTATAGCCGGTGCAATAGGTGCCATTTCCACTGCGTATGATGATACATTCGTTCGCTTGATATTGGGTGATGCCTATGTTAATATGACCCTCGAGAATATCAAAAATGGCAATCCAACTAAGGTGTATTCATCAGGCAATGAAATGAATATGTTTTTTATGATCACGCTCAACAACATTATGGTTTCATTAAAAGTATTTGTGTTTGGCGTTTTTTTCTCGCTCGGCACGGGACTGTTCTTATTCTATAATGCACTCATGGTGGGTACCTTCGTCATGTTCTTTTATAACGAAAATCAATTATCTCAGGCGCTTCCGGTGATCATGCTCCACGGCACCATCGAACTTTCTTCCATTGTTATTGCCGCAGCGGCCGGGTTTGTCATGGGCAATAGCATTATATTTCCAGGCACTTATGCACGATTAACCTCGTTCAAAATAGGGGCGATGAAAGGCTTAAAAATTGTGATGGGCTTAATTCCATTTTTTATCATAGCGGGATTTATCGAATCATTTATAACACGGTTTGCTTTTATGCATTGGAGCGTTAAGATGGTGATCATCGGCACGTCTGCTTTTCTGATCATTTATTATTTTGTACTATACCCCATTCAATTAAAACGCAATGGAAGAATTTAAAGCGATAGAGTTTCAGCGAGCCCGTGACTTTAGCAGAAAACTAAATGCCACGTTTGAATTTATACGTCAAAATTTCAAACCACTGGGCAAGAGTATTTTACTGATTGCCGGGCCACCGGTACTTGTTGGAAGTGTAATGGCCGGCTCTTTCATGGGCGAATTTTTCAATTTCGGTCGCTTGGCTCAAAGTAATCCTGATGCTATCTCGGAGTATTTTTTATCGGTTAGTTTTTGGGTGCAATTGCTGTTGATGTTTGTTTTTCTCACGGTAAGTTTCGTAGTGGCTATTGCCACCATTAATTGCTACCTCCTTATATATGACAATAGAAAAACGAATCAGATCGAAGTAAGTGAAGTGTGGGGTCGTGTACGTAACGTTTTCTGGTCCTACCTGGGCACATCGATGCTATTCTTCATTCTGTTTATAATTGCCTATGTGATTCTCTTAATTCCAGTCTTCATTTTGGCTGACATTTCTGGCGTATTTGTCTTCTTTGGTATTTTATTCATTATCGGAGGAATTGTTTTTCTAGTATTCAGTTCGTCACTCACCTATTTTATACAGTCGTATGAAAAGAAAAATTTCGTTGAAGCTGTATTACGATCTTTCCGTTTAGTGAATAATGGGAAATGGTGGAGCACCTTTGGGTTGATCACGATCCTGTACCTCATTATGATGACGGTATCGTATGTTTTCATCATCCCCTATTATGTGGTGCTGTTTGCCAACACTCTTCATTCTGCTTCGGCCGGCACCGAACCGGAACTTTCTTCCAGTTTTAAAATCTGGACCATGGTATTCTTTACCTTATACTATATGGCACAAATGCTCATGTATGCTTTACCCAACGTGGGCATCGCATTTCAATACTTTAACCTGGTCGAGTTAAAAGAAGCAAAAGGATTGATGAATCAGATTGAAAACCTGGGACAGCCCACCGCCCAAAATAACCGACCTGAAGAACACTTCTAAAAAGAAAAGCTCGCGTGAAATTCTTTTTGCTCCTTGTTTTTATTGCTTTGTCATTCTGTTCGTATCCACAAGATCAGGTCGCAACGGCAACCATTGATTCTCTTGAATATCAAGACCCATCGGATCAGGAAAAAGAATTTGCCGGCACGAACGACACATTAAAAATATCCTCAAGATCCTTTTCATCCTCTGACATAGATAAGCTTAAATCTGACTCAGAATTAAATTATGAACAACCGCCCACCGTTGCAGAAAGTTTATGGGATCGCATTAAACAATGGCTTGCCTGGTTTTTTGAAAACCTGTTTGGCAAAGCAGTCACCACGGATATCGGTCGGTTAATCATGTATTCGCTGGCCGTCATTCTGTTAATTGCTGTGATTATGATGCTCTTGAAAGTAAATGCCTTTCGGGTATTTTATACAGGAGCCGATCAGGCACGGCAACCGTATCAGGTGTTTCATGAAAATATCCACGAGATGGATTTTGAAAAACTGATTCAGGAGGCTGCCCATAAAAAAGAATTCCGGCTGGCCACCCGGTTAATCTTTCTTCAGGCCCTTAAAATTTTATCGGACAAACATCTCATTGAATTCAATCCGGGAAAAACCAACCATGATTTCGTGGAAGAACTAAACGCTTCTGAACTAAAGACCGGTCTTAACGAGTTGAGTTTCTACTTTGAATATGCCTGGTATGGAAATTTTATAATTACGGAGATACAGTTTCAAAAGATTAAAAGCACGTTTGCCGATTGGAGAAGCCACATTAAATGACAAAGGACTGGAAATATATTGTCTACATTAGTTTACTGGGCTTGCTCCTCGTCTTTGTCTTTTTATCAAAAACCAAAGAGCATGACTGGGGCATTTCCCTGTCCCACGTTTCCAAGGAGCCCTACGGCACCTATGCATTAAATTCACTTCTTCCAGGACATTTGAAAAACCAATCCATTATTAACAGCTACAAAACAGTCTATGAGTTAAAGGATTCTATTGAAGCACGGGAAAATATATTTATTCTTAGTTCACGGTTTGATCCAGATGCCGAAGACACAAAATCACTTTTAAACCTGGTGGACCGCGGAGCTACCGCTTTCATTTCAGCCAGCTATTTCTCAGGCACGTTTGCCGATACGCTTGGGTTGGCTACTGGTGATTCGTTTTTTCAAGGCGAGAATTCATTCAGTAAAGATGACTCTGCCTCATTGCATATGGTGAGCCCGGTACTGGATTCCGTACGAACATTCAATTACAGGAGATCCAATATTCACAATTACTTTCGCAAGGTCGATTCTGTAACCGCCTTCGTGCTCGCGAAAAACGATTTTCATCAACCCGTAACCGTGCGCATCAAAGAAGGTAACGGAACGCTCATTCTCAACTGCACACCTATCATCTTTACCAATATCTATCTGTTATCAAACCAACATCATGACTTTATTGCCTCCACGCTTTCTTACCTGCCAGAAAAGAAAACGTACTGGACGGAATTCTATCATGTAGGAAGAATGGAGTCTGCCACTCCCCTACGATTCATTCTTACTAACGAGCCCCTACGATGGGCTTACTACATTACTGTCATCTCCCTATTGACCTTCATGATCTTTGAAGCCAGGCGCAAACAACGTATTATTCCTGTCATTAAGCCGCTGGCAAATACTACACTCGAATTCATTTCCACCATTGGCAACTTATATTATCATCGGGGTGATCATAAAAATATAGCCGACAAAAAGATTCAATTCTTCTTTGATTACATTCATGCTCATTACTTCATGTCCACTACACATCGCGGTGAGTTGTTTATCTCCACCTTAGCCGGGAAATCAGGGGCTGGAGAACAAACGGTAAGGTCATTAATTGCGTTGATTGATAAGATCATCTCAGGGAATGCAATCGCAAAAGAAGATCTGATATCATTGAACAGACTGCTGGAAAAATTTTATAGAAAGAAATAACGACAACTCATCTCAATATGGAAGAAAACATGTTTCAAAGTCGGGTGGATCTCACCGCTTTGAATGAACAGGTAAAAAGAATCAAAGAAGAAATTGGCAAAGTAATCGTTGGCCAGGAAACCATGGTCGAATTACTGATCACTGCCATACTTGCAGATGGTCATGTGCTCATTGAGGGTGTGCCGGGTGTTGCCAAAACTTTGACCGCAAAATTGATTTCCAAAATAATCTCTGCAGATTTTTCACGAATTCAATTTACGCCCGATCTCATGCCCTCGGATGTATTAGGTACCTCCATCTTCAATCTGAAAACATCCGAGTTTGACTTTCGTCCGGGTCCCATATTTTCAAACATCATCCTCATTGATGAGATCAACCGTGCCCCTGCAAAAACACAAGCTGCTCTTTTTGAAGTAATGGAAGAGCGCCAGGTAACCATTGATGGCCAAACCCATAAAATGAAAAGTCCATACATCGTGCTGGCCACACAAAATCCTATTGAGCATGAAGGCACGTATCGCCTGCCCGAAGCTCAGTTGGATCGTTTCTTATTCAAGGTAATGGCGGGCTACCCAACCCTGGAGGAGGAGATCGATATCATTAACAGGCATCATCACCGAAAAGGACTTCAGGCGATTGCTGAAGTAAGTGCTCTTTTGTCTGCTCAACAAATTTTACAATTCAGACAATTTGCTCAACAAGTGCATATCGAAAGCAACCTTGTAAAATATATTGCACAGATCATCCAGGAAACCCGCAATAACGCGATGCTCTTTCTGGGAGCATCACCACGTGCCAGCATCGCCATACTGAATAGCGCTAAAGCATACGCCATGATTCATGGACGTGACTTCGTTAATCCGGAAGACATTAAGTTTGTGGCTATACCGGTTCTGCGTCATCGCATTATCCTCAGTCCTGAAAAAGAAATGGAAGGAGTGGCGGCCGATGAAGTCGTGAAACAGCTTGTCGACAAAGTGGAAGTGCCTCGATGATGAAAATAGTACGCGATCTGTTTTTAAATAACCGCCTTTTTTGGATAGCGGGCCTTATCGTGTCGGTATTCATCATCACCTTTATATCGGAGGGAGGAGATGTTATTCCAAAAGTATTATTCTTCATTTTTATTGCCGCCCAACTTACTGATCTGATTTTATTGTTCCGGGTAAGGCGAGGTTTGTCTGGTAAACGCATCTTGGCTGACAAGCTATCAAACGGGGATGAAAATGAAATCTCCATTTACCTCGAGAATTTTTACCGCTTCAAAACAGCGTTGCGCGTCTTTGATGAAATCCCTCACCAGTTTCAACGAAGAGATCTTGAGTTCAATCTTTCTATGAATGCTGGCGAAGGCAGTGTAATACACTATCACCTTCGCCCGGTTAAACGAGGCGAATATTCATTTGGATCCGTGAATGTCCTCCTCAGCACACCGCTGAAACTTTATGCAAGACGATTTCGATTCTCTGCAGACAAAATTGTACCCGTCTATCCTTCTTACATTCAGCTGCGCAAATATGAACTGATGGCCATCAGTCATCGGCTCATGGATACCGGAATAAAAAAAATCAGGCGCATTGGACAAAATCAGGAGTTTGAATTGATAAAAGAATATGTAGCCGGAGATGATTTTCGGACAGTGAACTGGAAAGCCACCGCGCGCAAATCGCACTTAATGGTCAATCAATATCAGGATGAGCGATCACAGCAAGTATATTCGCTCATCAACAAAGGCCGTGTCATGCAGATGCCATTTAATGGAATGAGTTTGCTTGATTATGCCATCAACGCCACGTTGGTTATTTCTAATATCGCGATCAAGAAATCAGACAAAGCAGGATTAATTACATTTCAGGATCGTATAGGAAGTATGTTGCCTGCTGCCCGTCTCAACAACCAGATGGCGGCCATTCAGGAAGTGCTCTATAATCAAAAGACGGCTTTTTTAGAAACGGACTATTCTGTTTTATATAATAAGATTCGAAGATCTGTTTCACAGCGAAGCCTTCTCTTACTATTCACCAACTTCGAAAGCATACATGGCTTACACCGTCAGTTGCCCTACCTCATCAATCTTGCCCGCACACATTTATTGGTCGTTATCTTTTTTGAAAACACAGAATTGACAGAAGTGATTGAGCAGCCGGCTGAAACCCTCCAGGAAATTTATTACAAAGCCATTGCTGAGCGATTTAGCTATGAAAAAAAGCTGATCGTAAAAGAATTGCAAAAACATGGCATCCAATCCATCCTTACTCCACCGGAAAAACTGACCATTAACACGATCAATAAATACCTCGAGTTAAAAGCCAGAAATCTTATTTAATCGCAGCTTTTTATGCTTTCGTCTCATCACGCAAAATGCTGTCGGAAAAAATTCCATTTCTTGCTACATTTAGAATTCTAAATATTCCATTTATGCGTAAGGTATTGGTGATGTTGATCGTTGGTGTCGCTTGGTCGTTTTCTGCAAATGCCCAGTTGAAAAAACAATTCCCTGCAATGAGGTCAATGCATCCTAAAAATGACATCATTTGTTATGGGAAGCCGGAGGATCAAAATACAGTAGTTCCGGCTCCGTTAGCCTATCAGCAATGGAAGAAAAACATCAATTCCAGAACCAATGCAACATCGGCAATCTTTGAAGTCACGTATGAAGGATTTCCGCCCGACAACAAAGCGAAGGATGCTTTTCAAAAAGCCGTAGATATCTGGTCGACACTTATTGTATCTAAAGTGCCAATTCGAATTACCGCAGTTTGGCAAGTGATTAGCGATGCCAATGGATCCTCAAACACAATATTGGGTGGCGCCAACCCTGCAACATTTTACAGCAATTTTGATGGTGCCCAACGATTCTACTCATGGTATCCTGTTGCTTTGGCAGAAAAAATAGCAGGAAAGGAATTAAATGATGTTGCTGATCCGGATATTTTCGCGCAGTTTAATAGTGCAAATCCTAATTGGTATTTTGGTATAGATGGCGTTCCTCAATCTGGTAAAACTGATTTTGTAACGGTAGTGTTACATGAAATCGGGCACGGTCTAGGCATCACTAAAAGTTATGTTGTAAACGGGAGCAACGGTGCAATCTCAGATTTCTTTTCACCATTGCATGAGGTCTATGATCATTTTGTAGAGAACGATAAAAATCAAAACCTGGTCCGTAATTTTGTGCCTCCCTCTGCAGCATTGAAGGCAGAATTAACCAGTGGGATACTTTTTTTTCGCTCCCCGCAATTAGAATTCGTAGGTGCCGGACCAGATAATAGAGCCGTACTCTATGCCCCAACTACCTTCGAAGACGGATCGAGCATCGCGCATCTTGATGAAGCAACCTACGACAAGTCAATCAATGCATTAATGACTCCTCAGATTGGTACAGCAGAAGTACACCATGACCCGGGCCCTGTAGCTATGAATATGCTTGGCGATTTGGGCTGGGTGGGCATTAAAATTCAACATACCCCACTTCCTAATACCGAAGATCTTACAACTCCATACCTCGTGAAAATAACTTTGGAGCCAGATCAAATTAGCGGGTATGATTATGACCCCAATGCGGTAAAACTGCATTACACAACCGATGAAATTAATTACACGACTGTTTCCATGACCACTACCGGGAATGCGAATGAATTTTCTGCTATTATCCCATCCACGGGTTCACCAATTACCTATGGGTATCATATTTCCATTAAGGATAATCTTAACCGAACACTGGTCAAGCCGGGCATTGTTGCGGAGGATGGAAAAGATCCAGTCAATCAGAATTACGTATTCGAAGCAGGTCCTGACACTAAAGCACCCCACATTACTCACTCACCAATTCCTTTTATTTTAGCATCTGATACAGAACTGACTCTTGAAGCCATCATCTCTGATAACATTGGTATTCTATCTGCCACATTGGATTATCAAATCAATGGTGTAGCCAAACCTTCTGTTGCGCTAACCCTAAAACCAGCCACCGATTCAACATACACAGTAACGATTCCGTTACCCACTTTACTAAATGGTGATAAAATTGCGTATCGGATCAGAGCCAAAGACAGCTCGATTGCACAGAATGAAGCTGCTAAACCTTCTCTTAATCAACTCTATTCCATTAATGTGGTAAGCCTAGCTGCTATCCAGGATTCATATTCCAATGACTTCAATTTGGCAAGCGATGACTTCTTCGGTGACGATTTATTCGGCATAACTACACCGTCAGGGTTTTCAAATGGGGCCATTCATACTTCGCATTCCTACCCAAATGGAACTGGCGTTGGGTTTACCAGTAATTTTGTATACCAGCTTAGAATACCTATTCGATTAAAATCTAAAGATGCAACGATTAAGTTTGATGAAATCGTGTTGGTTGAGCCGGGTGCCGATAATTCCGTATTCGGTAGTGCCGATTTCTTCGACTATGTAGTTGTTGAAGGATCGAAAGATGGGGGTATTACATGGAAGCCACTTGCCGATGGCTATGATAGCCGGGCCAATGCAGCCTGGTTGGCCAAATTTAATAGCAGTTTTGACACCGAAGATCCACCAAACTCAACCGGTCAGGGAATTCCAAGTCTGTACAAATTAAAAACGATAGACATGACCAGCAATGGAAATTTTGTTGCCAATGATGAGATCGTGATTAGGTTCAGGCTGCTGGCCGATCAACTAGTACATGGATGGGGATGGGCCATCGACAATATTAAAATTCAAATTGATGATGTTCCACCGACACTGCTGCACAATCATTTTGATTTTATAAGGCCTTCGTCACCAACACTTGCTATCACAGCAAACGTTACTGATAATGCTGGCGTAAGTAAACTTTTTGTTGATTATAAAATCAACAGCGAACCCTTAGTGACTGAGGAATTAACCGTCAGCCAAAATGTAGAGCAATACACATTAAATTTAACCATCAACGGATTACAGGTGGGTGACCAGATCGACTACCGGATACGAAGTGAGGATATTAATGCCAATGCCATCGCAGTTCCCGTAACCGGATTTTTCCATGTGCCTGCGATAAATTTTGACACTCCGGTAAACCAATATATTTCTGATTTCAATTCGGCAAACACTGACTTTGTCGGCAACTTTTTTTCCATTGCTCAACCTTCCGGTTTTAATAATGGCGCCATTCACAGCTCGCATCCTTATCCAAATGGATTTGGACTCACTAACAGCAACTCCAACTTTGTCTATATTCTGAAAAAGCCCATCATCATTGGTACTGATAATCCCTACATGCTTTTTGACGAAATAGGATTAGTAGAATTTACGGGTAGCAATAACAAAGATTTCATTGTGGTGGAAGGTTCCAAAGATAATGGAGTTACCTGGGAGGGATTTTTGAGTCCTTATTCAGCTGCCGCATACTCTGCATGGAAGACTGCCTTCAATATTGGCTCAAATCCAACTCCTTCGTTATATCGATCAAGGCTTATCAATCTTACTTCATCGGGTAAATTTGCGGCCGGAAATAATGTATTGATTCGCTTCAGGCTTACTGCTGATGCGTTGGTGAATGGATGGGGCTGGTCCATCGACAACCTCAGCATACAGGGTCCTGTTACCGGAATTGAAAAGCGTAATGAAGCGGTGATAAGCATGTACCCCAACCCAGTATTGAATGGAGTACTTACGCTAGAACTTGCCCGTAATGAATCGAGCACGATAGCCGGTGTTCAGATTCTCAATGGTCAAGGACAAACCATGATTTCAGATCAGGTTGAACTTGGGCGGGATACCAATAAAAAAGAATACTCCGTTGGGAATTGGTCAGAAGGGATTTACTTCCTGCGGGTAGACTTGGGTGATGGTGATGTAATCACCCGAAAGTTTATAAAATCAAATCGGTAAAAAATTCATCTGCCCTTATCGCAGGAGCTCTCTGGATATCACCATCTTCTGAATCTCTGTGGTGCCCTCATAGATTTGGGTGATTTTGGCATCGCGCATGAGGCGTTCGACATGAAATTCTTTTACATATCCATATCCCCCGTGAATCTGCACGGCCTCGGTGGTTACTTCCTGGGCAATCTGCGAAGCAAATAACTTTGCCATTGCTGCGGCCTTTACAAAATCTTTATTCTGATCTTTCAAATGCGCGGCTTTCCAAATCAACAATCTAGCAGCATCTATTTTGGTGGCCATATCTGCCAGCTTAAATTGTATGGCCTGGTGTTCTGAAAGATGTTTACCAAATGCTTTTCTTTCCTTCGAATATTTTAACGCCAACTCATAGGCTCCCGATGCAATGCCCAACGCCTGAGAGGCAATCCCGATACGCCCTCCATTTAATGTGGTCATGGCAAAGGTGAAACCAAAACCATCATCTCCGATCCGATTCTTCTTGGGCACTTTCACATCCGTGAACATGAGCGAATGTGTATCGGATCCTCTTATTCCCATTTTGTCTTCCTTCTTACCTACCACAAAGCCTTCCATTCCGCGCTCGACAATTAATGCATTAATTCCTTTATGGCGCTTCGAGGCATCCGTCTGAGCAATCACGAGGTATGTGTTTGCACTTTTTCCATTGGTGATCCAGTTTTTTGTGCCATTCAATAAGTAGTAATCACCTTTATCTTCGGCAGAAGTACGCTGGCTGGTGGCGTCTGAACCTGCCTCGGGCTCCGACAAACAAAACGCACCAATACCTTTTGAGGCCAGCGGCTTTAAATACTTTTCTTTCTGTTCTTCATTGCCAAATTTTTCAAGCCCCCAACACACCAGCGAATTATTCACAGACATGCATACGGAAGCTGAAGCGTCCACCTTCGAAATCTCTTCTATCGCAAGCACATATGATATCGTATCCATTCCTCCACCATTGTATTTTGGATCAACCATCATACCCAGAAAGCCAAGCTCACCCATCTTCTTAACTTGCTCAACGGGAAATTTCTGTTCTGTATCTCGCTCTATTACTCCAGGCAATAATTCTGTCCGTGCAAAATCTCTGGCGGCATCGCGCACTGCTACTTGCTCCTCCGTTAATTCAAAATTCATGGCTGTGAGATTACTTATTCAAGTTAACAAAAAAAGAGGCCTGAGTTACCTCAGGCCTGCAAAGTAAAAAGTTCTTTGTAAGAAATGACTAATAAAGTGGTTAATCTCTATCAGAACCCATGAACATCATGATATAATAAATCAGCGTAACCACAGCTCCAATAGCCGCTATTACATAGGTCATTGCTGCTGAATTAAGTGCATCTTTCGCCATGTCATATTCACCAGGAGTCACAATGTTTCTGGACTTTACCCACGCCAATGCCCTGTTGCTTGCATCAAATTCTACTGGCAGTGTTACCACTGAAAAAAGTGCAAACACGCTATAACAAACAATGATGATCAGTAATGCTGTGTTCCAGGGCAGAAAACTTCCGGCAAAAAAACTTCCGAACATCATCGCCATCATAATGAAATTCAAAACCTGGGCAGTAACATTCTGAACAGGAACCATTGCTGAACGGAATTGCAACATGCTATAGGCAGTTGCATGCTGCACGGCATGACCACACTCGTGTGCAGCTACGGCAGTGGCCGCTGCATTGCGACCATGATACACATCATGACTTAGGTTCACCGTGCGATCAGCTGGATTGTAATGATCCGTTAGTTGTCCTTCTACACTGATCACTTTCACATCACTGATTCCATTATCCGCTAGCATCAATCGTGCAATTTCAGCACCGGTTAGATCTTTCGTTAAATGGACTTCAGAATATCTTTTGAATTTACTTTTGAGGCGGGAACTCACAATCATTCCCACGATCATGAAAAAAACACCAATTACAATTGCGCCTAATCCCATATATTTTACTGTTTATGTTTTCTTTATTTTCTCGACAATGCGAGTCGTAGAATAACCCGGAACGAAATCTATGGTCTTTACTACTCCGCCATTCTTTTTTACAACATCTGCGCCAACAATATTATCTGCCAAATAGTCACTCCCTTTAACCAGGATATTAGGTACTAGTTCAGAAATCAAATTTAATGGAGTGTCTTCATTAAAGAAAACCACCAAATCAACAAACTGCATAGATGCCAATACACGCGCCCTTGAAATTTGATCCTGAAGAGGTCTTTCCGGCCCTTTAAATCTGCCTACCGAATCGTCTGTATTTAATCCGATCACCAATTTATCACCAAGCATTCTCGCTTTTTCCAGGTAATCGACATGGCCCAGGTGAATGAGATCAAAGCAGCCATTGGTGAATACTACTCGGTGGCCTGTATGCTGCCATTCTTTTACCTGTGTTTTCGCTTCCTGAAGTGTTGCTATTTTTCGTGCGCTTTCTTCCATCTTATAATCCAATAACTGATTATTAAAGACACTACTCCACTCACAATTACTATTAACGTTTGCCAGCCATGAAATATAAACACGAACGCAATGGCATCGGCTTTCGGCAAGTTGTACAACGCCACCAGACCCATCGGCACCAGCGTATGATAAGAGCCCGCTCCTCCTGGCAGAGGCACAGCCATTGCGATAGCACCGATCGCAAATAAAGTCATCACAGCACTAAAACCAAGATCCTGCGTTTCCGTAAATGCCTTAAGTACGAAATAGCTCATAAAAAAGTAAAGCGCCCAAATAACAATGGAATAAAAAATAAACAAGCCTTTGTTCTTCAACTGAAACACCGCTAATAATCCTTCCTTAAATCCCAGTAGCACTTTTTTAAACTTCTCATTTTTCCGCAGTAGAAATATCGTCAAGCCAACTGCAGTAAGACCAACCGGAATCAAAATTAACCAAGGAGAAACGGAAGACCCCGTGCCAGAAGAAATCTTCAGTGAATCGATAAATGCTTTCAATTTCTTCCACTCTACTAAAAACGAAATCGCTATCAAAAGCAACAGGCAGATAACATCGACAATGCGCTCAACCACTACGGTACCAAAGGAAACCTCAACTGGCGTTTTGTCAAGTTTATAGAGATTATAGCATCTGGATACTTCGCCCCCTCTGGGAACGGCCAGGTTTACCAGGTATCCGATCATGAGTGAAAGAAAACTATTGGACATTGAAACATGATTTCCGGTTGGCTTTAATAGCATTCGCCATCGCTCAGTCCGAAACACATGACTAATCATTACAGTGATAGCCATTAAAATCAAATACATCTTATTTGATTTCTGCCAGGCCTGCCAAAGGAAGCCAGCTTTATTTTCACCTTCTCCTACTTGAAGGCCGCGCAACGAAAGCCATAGTAATAAGACAGTAAGAAGGATGAGTAACAGATATTGCAGAACTGATTTTAACCTGCTATTCAATGTAATTCAAGGTTCAAGATTTAAAATTAACTTAACTGATTGTCCGGATTTGGAAAAATGATCCATGGTTTAAATTTCTTTGCTTCTTCAAACTCCATAGATGCGTATGAAATAATAATAACCACATCTCCAACCTGCACTTTTCTTGCGGCAGGTCCGTTCAAACAAACCATTCCGGAGTTTCGCTCGCCTTTAATGGCATTGGTTTCCAGTCGCTCCCCGTTACTGATATTCACCACCAACACCTTCTCGCCTTCTATCATATTGGCTGCCTCCAGCAGTGCCTCATCAACAGTAATACTTCCTACATAGTGTAATTCTGCCTGGGTAACTTTAACACGATGTATTTTTGACTTTAAGACTTCAATTCTCATTCGTTTAATAATAAATTATCAATCAACCTCACATCGCCTACGTAGCCTGCTATTAAAAGTATGGCATTGCCTGTAACGTTTTCCCTGATCACAAGGTTTGTCGCATCTGCCAACTCGAAGTATTCTAGCTGAATACCAGGTTTTGACGCACAATAATTTTTTACATCGCCTTTGATATCAGGCATCGAAATACCGGCTGCGAGTTTCCGACTGGCCATCTTTAATGACTCATAGAATACAGTCGCCTGTTTTCTTTGCTCAGCAGTAAGGCGCATATTACGCGAAGACATGGCTAATCCATCCTCCTCCCGTTGAATGGAAACGCAGCGCAATTGCGTGTTGAACTTTAGTTCTCTCACCAGGCGTTCCACTATTTTGAATTGCTGAAAATCCTTTTGTCCGAAATAAGTCCAGCGAGGTTGCACTATATTCAATAGCTTGGCAACCACCTTGGCAACCCCACTAAAATGTCCTGGTCTGAATTTACCTTCCAAAACATTTTCGAGGTGGCCAAAATCAAAGGTGATTATTGATTCTTCAGGGTAGATTTCTTCATTGGAAGGGCAAAATAATACCTCACATCCGGAGGATTTAAGCATTTCCGTGTCTCTTTCAAGAGGTCTTGGATATCTGGCCAGATCATCAGGGTTGTTAAACTGGGTCGGATTAACGTAAATACTGCAAACGGTGATGTCATTTTCCTGACGGGATACCTTGATCAGGGAAAGGTGTCCATCATGGAGAGCTCCCATTGTAGGAACAAAACCGACCGATTTACCGATCATTTTTTTTTGCTCTAAAAAGGCCCTTAGCGGTCCAATTTGTGAGAAAATCTCCATTAGAGGGCTTTTTTTTGGGTCGCAAATATAGTCCTTATATCGGAAAATAAGTTGAAGAAGGGGTAAAAATTCAGTACTTTTGTGGCTCGATTTTCCTATCAGAACTTAAAGTCCAAAATATGTCCAAGATTCGCATTCTTTATGTAGCCAGTGAAATCAATCCTTTTTTGCAAACCACTGAAGTGTCTGATTTCGTGAGAAAATTGCCTCAGGCAATGCAAGAAAAAGGAATGGAGATTCGAATTTTGGTGCCGAGGTTCGGCCTCATCAATGAAAGAAAGAACCGGCTGCATGAAGTAGTTCGCCTGTCTGGTATTAATATCGCTGTTGGCGATGAAGAGAAGCCTTTGATCATCAAGGTTGCCTCTATACCCAATGCCAAACTGCAGGTTTACTTCATCGATAACGAAGACTATTTCCATCGCAAATCTGTATTTCACGATAAGGAGAATAAATTTTACGAAGATAATGATGAGCGCGCCATCTTCTTTTGCAAGGGAGTAATTGAAACCGTGCGTAAACTAGGCTGGGCTCCTGATATCGTTCATTGCAATGACTGGATAACCAGTTTCATTCCGTTATATCTTAAGACTACCTATAAGAACGACCCGCTATTTAAAAATACCAAGACCGTTTTCACCATTTACAATAACAGCTTTACCCACAAGTTCAAAGGTGACCTCATGGGCAAAGTGCGTATGATGGACATTGAAGATAACATGCTCGGGCATTTGAAGACTGCGGATTACGAAGGGTTTATTAAATTAGGGGCCCAATTCTCTGACGTTGTTTTAATGGCTGGGGACAATAAAAAGTTAGAAGGATTAGTTAAGAAGCTTAAAGAGACGAAAATTGAAACCATCGAAAAAGACGACAACTATACAGAATCGTTTTACAACTTATATACCGAACTGGTGGGCTAACCCAGCCCTCCTTTTTTCATTATTATTTCTACTGTTTTCCTGCGAGGAAGAAGTCACTACCCTGGGGTTCAAGAGCGAGCAAAGTAAGTTAAAGGTTTATTACGTTGAATTCCCATTGGAAAGCAGTGTGCTTTTGATGGATTCGCTTAGAACCACCAACCTTGTTGGTGAAACAACCCGGATGTTAGCAGGTAAATATGATGATCCCGTCTTTGGGCAAACCGAGGCCCAGGCAGTCATGCAGTTCAGGCCGACTTCTCCGAGCACCGTACTTACTACCAGCTCAGTCTTTGATTCCATCATCTTCCGGATGCGTTATGATTTCTATACCTATGGCGCCCCGGATAAGACCACTCAGACTTTTGATATTTACGAAGTCACAGAAGTTATAAGTCCCAGCACCACGTATTTCTTTAATTCAAATATAGGTGTATCACCGGCACCCATAGGATCAACTTCCATGGATGTGAGTTATGATTTCTTCAAGCAAGAGTTTGAAGACACGGATAAAGACTCGGTCATCGTGTTATCGGTTAAACTTGATAACGCATTCGGTCAGCGCTTATTCGATGTGGTAAATCCTGAAGATGTAAATTATACCGATCCCGATGTGTTCAAAACTGTTTTTAAAGGATTGTCGATTGTTCCCCAACAATCGGACAAAGTAGTCGGGTTTAATCCTATTGATTTAAATAGCGTGTTGGAACTTCATTATCATGATGGTAACGGTGCCAAAGTATTATACTTTGATTTTCAATCGTGCATTAGTTTTTCGCAAATAATTTCCGATCGATCATCTACCGAATTGTCGGGGTTGAATCAATATCATACTCCGTTTGAACCCGCCACTTCGCGATACGTCCAGGGCGGTTCATCCATTGTTACCAAGATAGATCTCTCGAAGTTTTATGATTACATCGATACCCTGTCCAACGTCATTGTTAACTCTGCGGAGATCGATATTTCAGGAGTGGACGTATCTTCTGCCTTCCCGGAACCCGTGTCTTTGGCAATCTCAATGCTAGAACCGAATAACCGATTTAAAACGTTAAAAGATAAACAGGACACCACGGATTATTTATCATTTGGTGGGTTGATAACCCTGGGAGACCAAGGGAAATTTTTTATTGGCGATGGGGCGGGGAAAATTTTCCCAGTAGATTATTCATCCACCACCACTAATTATTCGTGCCTGCCGACCCTGTTTATTCAAAAACTTTTTCATTTAAAATCAACGCGATATCCTTATTGGGCGATACGTCCGCTAAGCCCTCAGCCAGGTAAATCATTGAACCGTGTCGTGTTTCCTAAAGACAATATCAAACTGAAGATTTATTATACCCGAGCCACGTTGGAGAACCAATAACATCTAATATATGTGCGGAATAGTTGCCTATGTGGGTCATCGTCAGGCTCACGAAGTAATCATCAAAGGCCTTAAGCGTCTGGAGTATCGCGGTTATGACAGCACGGGCATTGCGCTGTTAAACGGTGGCCTCAATATTTATAAAAAAAAGGGTAAGGTGGCTGAGTTGGAATCTTTCCTTAAAGGCCAATCCCTTAATAGCCGCATCGGTATGGGGCATACTCGTTGGGCCACGCATGGTGAGCCCAATGACGAAAACGCCCACCCCCACTATTCGGCAACAAAAAACCTGGCCATTATTCACAATGGCATTATTGAAAACTATGCTTCACTAAAGCAAGAGTTGTTAAGAAAGGGTCATACTTTTCTTAGCGAAACAGATACTGAAGTATTTATTCATTTCATTGAAGACATCAAAGAGAATGAACAATGCTCGCTGGACGAAGCCGTACGCCTTGCTTTAACAAAAGTGGTGGGCGCTTATGCCATCGTGGTGATGTCATTACAAGATCCTGATCTGTTGATTGCAGCCAGAAAAGGAAGTCCATTGGTATTGGGAGTAGGTAAAGGTGAGTTCTTCATGGCATCCGATGCTACACCCATCATTGAATACACCAATGAAGTCGTGTATCTGAATGATAAGGAAATCGCGATCATCAATCATGGTAAACTTACCATCAAAGACACTTCCAATCTTCCCTTAACTCCTTATGTCCAAACGATCGACTTAGAACTGGAGGCCATTGAAAAAGGTGGTTATGAGCACTTCATGATCAAGGAAATTTTTGAGCAACCTCGATCCATAAAAGACTGTATGAGAGGCCGCCTTGATGCATCCTCAGGTCGATTAATACTAGGTGGTCTTCGTGAATACCTGAATCGATTAGTGAACGCTGATCGAATCTTGATAGTAGCCTGCGGCACTTCCTGGCATGCCGGCCTGGTGGCGGAATATTTCTTTGAAGAATTTTGTCGCATCCCGGTTGAAGTAGAATATGCCTCTGAATTCAGATATCGAAATCCAATCATCCGTGAAGGTGATGTAGTCATTGCTATTTCTCAATCAGGGGAAACAGCCGATACGTTGGCTGCGATCGACCTTGCTAAATCAAAGGGAGCAATCATCTTTGGAGTATGTAATGTAGTGGGTTCTTCCATTCCAAGGACAACCCATGCCGGAGCTTATACCCATGCGGGTCCTGAAATCGGTGTTGCCAGCACGAAGGCGTTCACCGCCCAACTTACCGTGCTGAACATGATCGCGTTGATCGTGGCCCAGAAGAAA
Organism: Cyclobacteriaceae bacterium; assembly: GCA_043774805.1. Taxonomy (GTDB): domain Bacteria; phylum Bacteroidota; class Bacteroidia; order Cytophagales; family Cyclobacteriaceae; genus ELB16-189. Next base: position 23,518 of record JAYVTB010000098.1, read on the forward strand.
GGAAGCATCACCGAACAAAAATTTAATGAGCTAATGGTGGAGATGGAAAACCTTCCCGCTAAAGTGGAGAAGGCGCTTCTTCTTAATAATCAAATTAAAAAGATTGCGGCTGAATTTAAAGATGCCAGAAACTTCATCTACCTGGGAAGAGGATATAATTTTCCGGTAGCCCTGGAAGGCGCCCTTAAGCTGAAAGAAATTTCATACATCCATGCCGAGGGATATCCTGCAGCTGAGATGAAACACGGACCTATTGCACTAATCGATGCAGAAATGCCCGTAGTGTTCATCGCGACCAAAGACAGCTCGTATGAAAAAGTTGTCTCCAACATTCAGGAAGTAAAGGCGCGAAAAGGAAGAGTCATTTCTGTGGTTACCGAAGGAGACAACATCATTCCAAAAATGTCGGAGTTTGTGATTGAGGTGCCTGCTGTGACTGAATCATTGATGCCGCTGATTTCAGTCATACCGCTGCAACTTCTATCGTATCACATTGCCGTGATGAGAGGCTGTAATGTGGATCAGCCCAGAAACCTGGCGAAGAGTGTGACTGTAGAATAAATTCGTTAGACGGATTTTGTTACTATTATCTATCATCGATCAGTTGCCAGTTAGCCCGATGATTTTATCCCCTTTGGCCGAGAATTCTATTTCAAGAATCTTTTCCTGACTCACTTCCAGGGTTTTGGGCAAATTGCGTGTATTTACAAAGGAATCAAACCGATAAGCCATACTTTGATTATTGCCCATCAGCATTCCTTTAAACTCTATAGATTGAAGGAATTTATTGTTGCCCATGGAGATTGTTGCATCCAGTTTCATCGATTTGTTCCCTTTAAAATATGAAAGATCGAACGCCTCATCCCGGTCATTGGGCAAAGTTGCATTTATGGTTATGGTGGGATTATCATTCACCAGCCCATTCAAAAACTCAAGATCTTGTAAATCCTTTATGGAGACCACCGAGCCAACGGGTATTTCAAACTCGAATTGCTGCAGCCTGGTATTTAGTCGGGCCGACATTTTGTCTGAGCTAAACTCATATTCATAACTATCCGTCTGGATGCGGATAATACAATTGCTATTGGAGGAGAAAGTTGATTGGGCTTGACAAATTGTAGCCATCAAACAAATGGCACAAATTGCACTGGTCAATTTTATATTCATGGAGTAAGATTTATTCGAGCTTGTCAGGCTGATGACGTTTAGCTTGCCGATTCACTAATTTAACGGTTAAATAGGTAGATCAATAAAAAAAAGAAACGCATTAACTGATAACTTCCAATCCATAAAAAAACCTCCGCAGTCTGACCGCAGAGGTTTTTAATTAAATTGAGTTTGCATTACAATTTGGGTTTACTGAAATGAAGTCTTTGTACTTCCTGCTCCCTGGCTAATACGGCTTCTCTCCCATGTAATTCCCAGACGGGCTATAATTAGCAACGATGAGAATGGCCCCGCTTTTACAAACAGCTATGCCCATTCCAACATGCGAAGTGCTCTTCCAAACCATCTGAGTGTAATGCCCGGTTTTATACCAATTGCCTTCCGTAAGCCGTGCATATTTATACTGCTTAATTTCACTGTACCAGCTTTCACTGGCATGCAAAACCGTGTAGTCTTCGCCTCCACCCCAGAATATATTTTCACCATACTTTTGCTTCCACGGCCCTGAATAGGGACGGTGCTCCAGTTCACAATCGGCAGCCAGATGATCGGCCCAGGCTTGTGCATAGCTGGCTAATTCGGGAGACCACTGTAGAGCCGGTGACCCAACATCGGCTCGAACTTTATTTTGAAAATCAAGTGCTTTCTGTGCCTCCTCAGGTAATACGTTTGAGCCTGTCGTAACTGGCACTTTCTGTGCCTGCAACGAAAGCGCACAAAGTAAAATGATAATAGCGATGAAGATGTTTTTCATCATTTTCAATTATCCCTTTCGTTTCTTAATAAATCACAGACCCTATAACGGGCATCGGATGTATCCTTATATACGGCATCGAGTAATTTAACTACCACACTGATACCAATGCGCCTGGCCCACTCAAAAGGACCCCATGGATAATTGGTTCCTAATTTCATTGCGCGATCAATATCCGCCCGTGTTGCTGTCTCTTCCTTCAGCGTGTAATACGCTTCATTGATGATCATACAAATCACCCTTGGCGTAACAAATCCAACATGATCCTCCACACAAACAAATTCCGTTTCCAGTTGCGAACAAATCTGCTTTAAGTACTCCTTGCTCTTCTCCGACCTTGCGGAAACTTCAAGCACAGAACGATTTAAAAAAGTGGGCAAGCCACAAAAACCAAAAAACAATTCACGCTTATCCATAACCACCGGACTGATCAGATTCGTGAGAGAAGTAAAAACTGAATTCAGGAAGACGGGGTGATTACATTCCGAATACATCGCGACAGTTTCTTCCGTTGGATCAAAGTCAAAAATGACATCAGTATTCTTTAAAGACGTGGCGATTTCTGATTTCGACCCTGTCAACAAATAGGTATGTGCATGACCGAACTTTTGCTTTAGCTCCTCCAGATTTGACTCATTACCGATAGCAAGAATTTGCATAGGGATATTCTGAAACAATTGTCAGCGGTTCATTGTCAACTGCAGTTTGATTTTCGATATTTGATCAAAAGTAACACTCTATCTGCTATGTCAAAAGAAGTTATCTACTCCGCCAACGCTCCAGAGCCTATAGGTCCTTACAGCCAGGCAATCAAAGTAGGCTCCATGTTATTTGCCTCCGGCCAGATCGCGACTGAAAAATCTACCGGAAAGATGATCACCGACAACATCACGGATGAAACTAACCAGGTGATGGCAAACCTCGGTGAAGTTTTGACCGCTGCCGGAATGGACTTTTCGCACATCGTGAAATGCACCATCTTCTTAAAAGACATGAATCAGTTTCCGCAGGTCAATGAAGCGTATGGAAAGAAGTTTACAGCTAATCCACCGGCACGAGAAACGGTACAGGTAAGCCGACTTCCAAAAGATGTGAATGTGGAAATTTCTTGTATTGCCGTGAAGTAATATGTTTCGTTCCTGAGGAACTCGTCATTTTCACTTTTCATTTTCACCGGACTGAAGTCCGGTGTTATAATATCAATCGTTCCTACGGAACTCCAACTTTCATCCATTACAGGGTTGATTAATCAGAGGTAAGGCTCGGCCCATCTCCTACAGGTATGTTTCGTTCCTGCGGAACTTTGGCTGATAAATCAGAGCTGGAGGCTCGCTTCATTTTGTAAGGATGGACTTTAGTCGATCTGCCTCAGCATAGTAAAGTAAAAAACAGAACGGTAGGCTCGGCCCATATGATACCTGTAAGTTGGTTTCTGATAAAGCTTAAGGCTCAGCCCTTCTTCACTTCTTTCGCCCACATATCGTTGAGCGTCACGGTGCGATTAAATATCAATTTATCTACAGCAGAATCCGGATCTAATGTAAAGTATCCTTTGCGCAAAAACTGGAATCGTTCTTCTCCGACAGCCGTCTTGATCGCAGGCTCAGCAACTACGTTTGGCAAGATCTGCAACGAGTTTGGATTGAGATAATCTTTAAAATCACCTTCCATGTCACCTACATTCTCCACCTTGAAGAGGCGATCATACAAACGCACTTCGGCAGAAACTGCCGTAGGTATACTTACCCAATGAATCGTGCCTTTTACTTTAAGGCCGGAAGCATCAGAACCACTTTTACTTTCCGGCACATAAGAACACCGAAGTTCAATCACTTTACCATCAGCATCTTTGATGACTTCCTCGCATTTGATAATGTAAGCACTCTTCAATCGCACCATTTCACCTGGAGCCAACCGAAAATATTTCTTCGGAGGATTCTCCATGAAATCTTCCTGCTCCACATACAACTCTCTTGAGAAGGGAATCTCCCGGTTTCCTGAGTCATGATCTTCCGGGTTATTTTCTCCGGGAAGCATTTCTGATTTGCCCTCCGGATAATTCGTGATTACCACTTTCAGGGGATCGAACACCACCATCCTGCGAAACGAAATTTTATTGAGATGTTCGCGTACACAGAACTCAAGCAAACCTACATCAATCAGGTTTTCACGCTTGGCCACACCAATCTTATCACAGAAATCTCGAATGCTTTCAGGCGTATAGCCTCTTCTTCGCACCGCACTTAATGTAGGCATGCGCGGATCATCCCAGCCGCGCACATGACCTTCGTTTACCAACTGAAGAAGCTTGCGTTTGCTCATTACCGTATAGGTCATATTCAAACGGGCAAATTCATATTGATGTGAAGGATAGATCTCTAGTTTTTCAATAAACCAATCGTACAAGGCGCGATGCGGGATAAATTCCAACGTACAAATACTATGTGTAATGTTTTCAATAGCATCACTTTGTCCGTGCGCAAAATCATACATAGGATAAATGCACCATGCATCTCCGGTGCGATGATGATGAGCATGCTTGATACGATACATCAGCGGATCGCGCATCTGCATGTTGGGGTGGGCCATATCCACTTTCGCGCGCAATACTTTCTCTCCGTCTTTATATTTCCCAGTACGCATTTCGCTGAATAATTTCAAATTCTCTTCCACGCTGCGATTGCGGTATGGACTATCAGTGCCGGCTTGTGTAGGCGTGCCTTTGAGCTTTGCAATCTCTTCACTGCTTCCATCATCCACATAAGCCAGTCCTTTCCCAATCAAGGCAACTGCAAATTCATAGAGCTTTTCAAAATAGTCAGAGGCATATAGTTCCTGCGACCAACCGAACCCCAGCCATTTGATATCGTTCTTTATTCCGTCAACATACTCCGTCTCTTCTGTAACCGGGTTGGTGTCATCAAAGCGAAGGTTGGTTTTTCCACCATACTTTAGCGCCAGGCCAAAGTTCAGACATATACTTTTAGCGTGACCCATGTGCAGGTAGCCGTTAGGCTCGGGAGGGAACCGGGTAATAATACTTTTATAGGTTCCTGCCTTCAGGTCATTTTCGACAATCTCTTCGAGGAAATTCAAGCCTTTTTCGTCTGCCATGGATATATTGTAAAAGCTGCAAAGGTAGGAAGGGATTTGGATTCATCGGAATAAATTACCCAAAGCCTCGGGCCTTGCTGCCGGACGCATTCGATTGAATTTTTGATGTGCGACAAAGGCTAAATCGTCTTACCTTTATACCTCAATTAATTCAAATAAAATGAGAGAAGTACGTGTTCGATTTGCCCCAAGCCCTACCGGTGGTCTTCATATCGGTGGCATTCGAACAGCCCTTTACAACTACTTGCTGGCGCGCCAACACAAGGGCACCATGATCCTTCGCATTGAAGACACTGATCAGGGGAGATTTGTACCGGGTGCGGAGGACTACATTATTAAATCGCTGGCCTGGGCGGGTATTAAAATTGATGAAGGCCAGGGAGTAGGTGGACCTTATGCCCCATACCGACAATCCGAAAGAAAAGAAATCTATAAAAAATACGCTCAACAACTTATTGATGATGGTCTTGCTTACTATGCATTTGACACCGAGCAGGAATTGGACGCCATGCGCGAAACATTAAAAGCGGCTGGGTCCGACAATCAACAATACGGGATCACCACGCGCATGCAGATGCGAAATTCCCTCGTTCTGAATGCCGTGGAGGTTGATGACTTGCTTATCGCAGGAACTCCATTTGTAATTCGACTAAAGGTTCCGGAAGGCGAACAAATAAAAGTAAACGATTTGATTCGTGGAGAAGTGGTGGTGAATTCTGAGCAGATTGACGATAAGGTACTGATGAAATCAGATGGCATGCCCACGTATCACCTGGCCAATGTGGTGGATGATTACCTGATGAAAATATCACACGTAATCCGGGGCGAAGAGTGGTTGCCCTCCGCACCATTGCATGTTTTGTTGTATAAATTTTTCGGATGGCAAAACGAAATGCCGCACTTTGCACACCTCCCATTATTACTTAAATCTGATGGAAATGGAAAACTAAGTAAGCGTGATGCTGATAAGATGGGCTTCCCTATTTTCCCGCTTGACTGGGCTGATCCAAAAACCGGTGAGGTGTCTAAAGGCTATAAAGAATCAGGTTACTTACCGGAAGCATTGATTAATTTTTTGGCTTTCCTTGGGTGGAATCCTGGCACAACTCAGGAAATATTTTCCATGGAAGAATTAATACATGCTTTTTCCATTGAGCGAATTGGCAAGGCGGGCACCAAGTTCGACATCCATAAGGCCCAGTGGTATAACCAACAATACCTGAGAGCCAAGTCTGAAGATGAATTATCTGGATTTCTGCTCACGTCATTAGCTGCAGAGAAAATTTCTTGTACCAAAGAGAAGGCTTTCAAAATATGTGCAATCATGAAAGAGCGTGCTACGTTTCCTCAGGATTTCTGGCTGCAGGGAAAATTCTTCTTTCTGGCTCCCACAGCATTTGATGAAAGTGTGACAGCAAAGAAATGGAATGATGATGCGGTGAAAGTATTAACCGCATTCAGTGAAGAAGTTGAAAAGCTGACAGACTTCACTGCAGAGGTGGCCAAATCAACGCTCGAAAAAGTTACGACAAGCCTTGGCATTGGCACCGGGAAAATATTACAAGCTTTGCGCGTATCCATAACCGGAGGCGCTTCTGGTCCTGACCTAATGATGAC
>JAYVTB010000099.1:0-92626 GCA_043774805.1 Cyclobacteriaceae bacterium
AGGTGTAAAAGTTAATAGAAACCGCCTTTGGTACGAAGAACGTATGCCGGGTGGTGTGGGGGGACAGCGGTGATGAGCCGCTTCCTACCCGATTAGAAACCATATCACACAACCTTTAAAACCCCGGAGGGGTGACATTGATGGCCGGAACATTCTCACAGGTTTACATTCAAATAGTCTTTGCAGTAAAAGGCCGGGAGAACCTGATTTCTAAAACATGGAAAAATGACTTGCATAGATACCTGGCTGGCATCATCAAGGGAAAAGAACAAAAGCCAATTATTGTGAATGGTATGCCCGACCATATCCATGCCTTTGTGGGTTTAAAACCTTCCATGTCAATTTCTGATTTGGTTCGCGATATCAAGAACAATTCATCCAACTTCATCAATGAGAATAAATTTGTGAAGGGCAAATTTTCGTGGCAGGAGGGTTATGGTGCTTTTTCTTACTCCCATTCTCATATTAACCAAGTGTACAATTATATTTTAAATCAGGAAGATCATCATGCAAAAAAAACATTCAGGGAAGAGTACCTTGAGCTTCTCAAAAGATTTGAAATTGAATTCAATGAAAAATATTTATTTGAATGGATAGAGTAGGATTTGAAATCCATTAAATCCCGAAGCCGTGACATTAATGGTCGGAAACATGAAGTCAATAAAAAATATTTACTTCAATGGATAGAGTAAGAATTTATCACCCCTTCGGGGTTTGGCTAAAAATGTTTCTTAATTTGAACTATAGTACTGCCATCCCTTCGGGATTAAAATAAATAGAAAGTCTTTACGCTACAGATGACCTATCACTATAGGCTATTGAGAAGGAAAAAAGGCAACTCTGACAAGGGGTTGCTTTTTTGTTGATTTCAAGCCAACCGAAATAAAAAAGCAACAATCAGAAAAATTTCTTATTTGGCATTTTAATGAATTCTAAGATCAAAAGTTTGATTCTATTTTGTAATTATAGCTGAATTAAGCAAAAAAATCGGATGCTATCTCACAAATATCAGATAGGATTCAGTAGGCAAGGAAGAAGAGCATCATTCATTTTTATATCGTTGGTCACTACCATTTCACTTCAACAGGTAATCGATCACAGCGGAATCACACTAAACTTTAGTCGTGAATTTCCGGCAACTGAATTACCTGAGAACTGCGAACCTGGGTTTTAATAAAGAGCAAATAATTACTTTCTATACTCCAGCCGACATTCCTAATGAACACGAATTAAGAAATACTTTTAAAACAAAGTTGCTTCAACACCCGGGAGTAGTAAATGCCACTTTTTCCTACGGCAATCCGGGCATGGGCAATGGCTGATTCTCCCACAGTAGAAATCAATGGAACACACAGTTCGATAAAGCTCTTGTTTGCTGATTTGGATTATCTGGATGTGATGGGCATTTCCCTTTCCCAAGGCCGGGGTTTTTCCTTGAGGAATCCGGCTGATCGGCCGAATGGGGCCTGGGTTCCACGAACGCGAATTGCAGGAATTCTATTAAATGAAGCAGCCGTTCACGAATTTGGAATGGACGACCCTATCGGGCAAATGATTTACACTATTGATTCGAACCGGTTCCAATTTGAAGGTATCGGTATCATAAAGGACTTTCATTTTCGCTCTTTGCACGACAAGATTGAGCCATTGTTGTTAGTCTGGAACTCAAATCCCGGTATTACGGCCAGCATTAAAGTGGCTCAATCAAACATTCCGGCCACGCTTAAAACTATTGAAACAGAATTTAGAAACGTTTGGGGAACAGCAAATTTCAACTACAGTTTCCTCGATGAAACGTTCAACAGTCAGTATAAGCGCGATGAACAACTGGCCTCGGTGATAGGGTACTTTACAGGGTTGGCCGTGATCATTGCCTGCCTGGAATTGTTCGCGTTGTCATCGTTTATGGTTTCGAGGCGAGTGAAAGAAATTGGTGTACGTAAAGTCTTGGGCGCATCAGTGGGCACCATATACTCCATGCTTTCGTAGGATTTTCTGAAATGGATTCTGGTGGCTATTGTTTTCGCCTGCCCGGTGGCGTGGTACCTTATGCGCCTGTGGCTGGAAACTTTTGCCTATCACATTACACTCGGTGCTGATGTTTTCGTGCTGGCTGCTTTGTTGGCTATTGGAATTGCGCTGCTCACGGTAACAGGGCAGTCATTGAAAGTGGCAAGGGCTAATCCGGTTGATTCTTTGAAGTATGAATAATGAAATCGTTGTTGGTTGTTCGTTATTCGAAAGGCACGATAGCTAACCGGTTAATTCACTCAAGAATAGATTGGCTAATAATAGCAAATTTTGAAGATTTATGGTACATACAATTGAAATGAAGAGGATGTGAAAAATGTTTTCGCGTGTATCCTTCAGGAAAATGAGGCTGCCTACTTTAATTACAAAAACATTTTACCCGAAACCAATGGCGGATGTTGAGTGCCATCGCCAGAGAGGGCACTGTTTCTTCACCCACTTCTAACGCATTCATTCATCGCTACCGGTTAGGAAGTTCATCGGCAGTTCTGAAATCTGTTAAAGCGCTTCTCGATAAAGAATTTGTTTACCAGGAAACGCTTGACAACAAGAAGGCACTGGCCGTTTATGATGTTTTTTTTAGCCGGTGGTTAGAGAAACTTAAAATGAGTTAACCTGCTCTGCAAAATCTGTTGCCATTGCCCCGAAATGAAACGCTCCACTGTTTCATTCCAGAACACTCCTATTTTTAAGAGCATGAATTTTGACTGATTATGAGGAAATTTCTTTTGGCCTGACCTGTGTTAGATCGTTGTTGGTTCCAGACTATTCGAAAGGCACGAACAACAACCAACCAATAACGAACAACTATGTTCCTCAACTACCTCAAACTCTCCCTTCGCCTTCTCGCAAGAAATCCATTTTTCACGTTCATCAATGTGATTGGTCTTGCGATAGGCTTCACTTCCTTTTATGCCTTGTGGGAATTCTCCACCACTGAATTGCAGTCCGACCAATTTCATAAAGACTATGAGCGGATAGTGCGAGTAGGCCTAAACTGGCGCTGGAGCGATGATGACGGAAAAACCTGGGGCCATATCGCAATTGGCCCCCAGAGAACATACATAGCCGACTTGGCCACACTTGACCAACCCGATATTGAATCTTCTGTGCGCATTATGAACGCATCTATTTTTCTCGAGGGTAGTGTTGGTCATGGAAGTGAAATTTTGATATCGATTCCAGATGCGCAAACACAACAAAGTATATTCAAGGAGAAAAAAGTGGCTTATGCGGACGCAAACCTTTTCACCTTTTTCACCATCCCATTAATTTATGGAAAGCCCGATCAGGTGCTGAGTGAAGCAGGCTTTGTCGTGCTTTCGCAATCCAAAGCAATAAAATATTTTGGCGAAAGAAATCCGATTGGCGAATTACTGAAACTCAACGACACTACCACACTAAAGGTGAGTGGAGTCTATGCTGACCTGCCTCACAACAGTCACCTTAATTTCGACATGGTCATTTCAAACCAGAATTTGCTTATCCGCTGGAGCGATCGGGCAGGTTGGGCATGGGCGCATTGGTATGTTCGGCTGCGCGAAGGAGCCCAGCTTAATGCCCTGGAAATAAATCTGAATAAAAAGGTGAACGATTATTATGCGGAAACACTGCGGGGATATCCCATGGCAAAATTGGATTTCTTAGTTCAGCCCTTGAAGGAAGTGGCCTTTAGTCAATCCTTCGGCTACGATGATTTCTATCCAAAATCCAGGACCTTTCTTTTTACCCTTGCTTTTATTGCCCTTTCCGTTTTACTGATGGCGTTGGTAAATTATGTTAACCTTACTGTAACCCGAACTACGCGAAGACTAAAGGAGGTGGCCACGCGCAAAGTTTCGGGGGCAGGCGTTTGGGACATGATGAAACAATTTATCACTGAAGCTGCGGTGGTGAATGTGCTGGCGCTGTGTGTTGCCTTCACCTTGATCCAACTGATACGCAGCCCCATGTCTTTCCTGTTTAATATCCAGATAGCCGACTTCTCTTCGCTTAGCGGTCTAACCATTTTAATCTTTCTGGTGATCGTGTTATCAGGTATTTTATTGTCGGGGTTATATCCGGCTTTGATTTCAATTGCCCATCATCCGCGTGCTTTATTTCGAATTAGCGTTTCTTCTTCAGGCAAGAGGATAGTTCCAACCTTGCTCACCATAAGTCAGTTTGCCGCGGCCCTCGTTTTCATTCTCTTTGGTTTTGTTGTCTCCCTTCAGCTCAATCATATTTTGAATATGGAAACAGGTATTAAAAAAGACGAGATCATCATCGTGGACGCTCCGATTGTCAAGTCGAAAAACTTCAATCAGGATTTTGAGACATTGAAAAAACAAATTTCCCTACAACCTAATCTATCAGCAGTCTCTTCCAGTAGAACCATTACCGGAGATAGATAGGACGACCCTATGCATGCAAAGCGTGTAGGGGCCGAACTTTTCTTCGGAATGGATAATGCCGGTGTGGATGAGAATTTTATCCCACTTTATGAAGTACAACTTATCGGTGGCCGGAATTTCCTCCCCGATGATCGCTCGGATGTGGTTATTCTCAGTCGCGTAGCAACCGTTCGCCTGGGATTTGAAAACCCCGAGGACGCTATTGGAGCCACTGTAAACCTCAATCAAGACACTGGACCAGACTGGTTAAATGCGGAGGTCATTGGGGTATTTGAAGACTTTCGGGTGGTTTCACTCTTGAACATGAGCGATGCCAGTTCAGAGTATTCGAGTGAAGGCCGCGGCATCGTTTTTCTTTACAAGAATAAATTGTTCCCGAACCTGGAAGCAAAGAAAATTGGACTGAAACTAAATACAGTAAAGATTAACGAGGCGATGAAAGCGATTGAATCGCTATACCATCAACAATTCCCTGAAAATGTATTTAACTGGTATTTTTTAGATGAGCATACCAATCAGGCGTATGGCAATGAAAAAACGGCACGCAATCAAATCATCCTTTTTACCGGGTTGGCCATTGTTATTGCTTGCATGGGGTTGTTGGGTATGATCTCTTACAAGGCAGTGGAGAAGACGAAAGAGATTGGCATTCGTAAAACATTGGGAGCTAAGAATATTCACATTGGAAACTTATTGCTGAACGCAACTTTAAAGCAAATGATTGTCTCTGTTTTGATCGGCTTGCCACTGGCCTACTACCTGATACAAGAGTACTTCAAAAAATTTGCCGATCATATTGCTTTGCAATGGTGGCACTTTGCTGTGCCGGTGGTGATTTTGGTTTTGATCATGCTCGTTACGGTGGCATCCGTGTTATACAAAGCAGCCAGGAGCAACCCGGTGGAGGCGTTGAAGTATGAATAATTGTCAACTTAAAAAAACAAAATGCTCCTCAACTACCTCAAACACTTCCTTTCCAATCAGCTGTTTCTGATCCGTATTCTGGTTGGGTCAACGGTAATGATAGCACTTTGTAAAAGGTCTGGATTAAATTTTTCTAAAACCTGAACGGAAACTTTACCATGATCAACAGCGGAAAAGCCAACGAGACGAATGATACCCGAATGGGGTATACCGCGAAATACGGCCAGTTCTCCAAAATCTTTGTCTTGCGTTATAAGGACTCTCTCTTCGTTATGGGCCAGTTTAATAATGGTTTCATCGCCTGGATCCTGGAGAAAGTCACCGACCCATTTCACATCGTGGCCAGCTGCTTGAATGTTAGATTTGGCACCACCCCAGATACAACTGTCCAATAAAACTTTCATGAAGCCGTACGCAGTTCGATACGTTCATGGCTTACCAATTTATGGGCATATAGCAGACAGGCCTGTATGTCTTCAGCCTCAAGCCAACTAAAACCCTTCAGTATTATTTCCGGGCTGTCTCCAGCGGCCAACATGCCAAGCACATGCTCAACCGCCAGACGCTTCCCTCTAATGATTGGCTTGCCGGCAAAAATTTCAGGATTAACTGTTATGCGGTTGATAAGTTCTTGCTCTTTCATAGCTCTAAATTAAGTAATGAAAACAATAAATTTCTTGACTTGTAAATTAAAAAAACTATTAAATCAGGTTCCTCAATTTCAACAAAATCACCTTCCGAATCCTCTATAGTGCAACAAAGTCACCTCATGAAATGACAGTTGACAATGTTTGTACTTATTGTCTATTGTGCGTTGTCAACGGTCAACTTTAAAAGGCAGCTTTCCATTTCTATCTATTCCGTCAGAAACAGATGAGCGGGTATCAATTCAATTGTTTTTTTATCGAAATGTAAAATATCACTTTGCCCTTGGGTGATGATCAGTCCCGTTTTCAAATCAAAGAACTCCATGGCCTCCAGCAGGCCCCTTGTTTCGCGATCCTTATTTTCATTGTGCAGTTGCTGGCAAACCTGTATCACCATTTTACATTTACCCTTTTCAAACACCACAAAATCGCACTCGGCTTGCTCGCGGAAGTAAGACAGGTCATAGTTTTTTTTCCGAAGGAACAGGTACACGATGTTTTCCAGGAGGCGACCTTTGTCTTTGCTGAAACTTAAGCTGTTGGCATTGATCATACCGGTGTCAATAGCATATACTTTGCGGGGGTTAACGGTACGGTTTTTTGCCGACCAGCTGAAGCGGGTGAGAAAAAATATCAAATAAGTACCTTCCAGCCATCCAAGATAATCTGAAACAGTATTGGCCGATCCCACCTGAAAAGATTTACGCAGGCTGTTGTACGTAAATTCCTTTCCCACATTCGAGAGTAAAAAGAGCGTGATGTCCATCAGCGTATTCGTGTTCTTAATCCCATAACGTATAGCGATGTCTCTTGACACGATGTCTTTCAATAGCATATGAAGCATTTCCTCGTTTCGATCCCGTAGGTATTCAGGAAAGCCACCGTGTTGAAGATAGTCCTCGAAGGCCAGTGGAGTATTTTTTAACAGGGTGTACAACAAAAACTCTGGATAAGAAAAAGGGAACAACTCGTGCCTGAGGTGCCTGCCTGTGAGACGTGTGCCGAGCTCTTTGCTTAACAACGAGGCGTTGGAGCCGGTAATAAAAACTTTTTTACCACGGTCATGCAATTGCCGGACATACATTTCCCAGGCAACAACATTTTGGATTTCATCGAAAAAATAAGTTTTTGTCCTGGGGCCGATCACCTCGTCCAGTTTTTGAAAATCCGATACATCAAAATCATGAACACGCGGGTCTTCAAAATTAAAATAAGCAATGCCGCCTTTATACCCATGCTTGATCTGATCCATCAGCGTGCTTTTGCCGCACCTGCGTATGCCCGATATCACTTCCACATGATTGCTTTTGGAAGGGGCTGGGTATTCACGCTCAATGAAGGATTTCACTGGTTTTATGAAATCCTGTTGCAGGCGGTAGGCGATCTCCAGTTCTGACTTTAATACCATGGTTAGTGGTTGTTATATAGTTTATTTTACAAATATAAGAAAGTTTATATTCACAGGATAAACAATTTCTATCATATAAACAATTCCTGCCATGTACAAGTTATGTACACGTATTGTCCATGGTAAGCTGTAATTTTTTCCCGTTCACCATTATAAATCATTTATCAAACCACCGGCACTTCGTAATATTTCAACCCACACTCCATCAAAGAGCAACCCGATTGAAGCGTTGAAATATGAATGACAGATACAAGTAGTAGGACACAAGGCACAAGACCGAAATAAGTCTTGCTATTTGATGCTTACTACTTACGTCTTGATACTTATTACTAAATTTTTATTAGCTTCACAAACCTCTAAAACCAACCCTCACTTATTATGGAAGAGTTAGGAATCAGTTTCACCGCCATACTGGTAGCTACGATAGCGAATTTTTTTATCGGCTTTTTATGGTACTCTGTAATTTTTAAAAATGCCTGGGCAACTGAAATGGGTTTGGATACAAACGCGAAGCCTCCTGCCAACGCCATGGTAAAAGGCTTGATCATGGGTATTATCGGAAACTTTCTAATGGCTTATGTTTTTGCCCATAACAATGCAGCCTGGTCTTTTGTGCCGGGCATGGATCAGATGGGTTCGATGGGTATCATTATGAGCGCAGCGGGTTTCACCTGGCTAGGCTTTTACGTGCCTACTGATTTGAACACAGTAGCGTGGGAAGGCAAATCCTGGAAATTGTTTTTCATCAACACTGGCCATCATTTCACGATTGTGCTGGTGGCTGCGGTGATTTTATATTATATGTAAAGGTTTAGCGATTATTAATTTGTCTGTGCTGAGACGAAACAAAAGGGAGTGTTCCAACGAATGCGCACTCTTTTTATTTTTCACTTTTCTATATTGTGTTTTTGATCTAAAAAATTCAGAACTCTTTCAAAAGCTCCAGCATTTTACGATCCAGCTTGTGCCCTTCAAAGTTTTCATACTTCACATCTTTGCGTTCACTATCCAGCACGCCAAATCCGCCACGGAAATTCCACATGGCCCATCCCCATCCAGCCTCTTTCCATAATGAGAGCATGTCACGATACCAGGCAAGCACAACTTTATGTGGTGTGTTATTGAACGCACCAAACTCACCCACATGAACGCCAACACCTTGCTGTTGCAGTTTCTTCCATGGATCAATCAGTTGTAATTTTAACCTTTCTTTATTCCACTCCATATCAATTGGAATTCCCCAGCGCTGCATTTTTTCTTTATAGCTTTCCTTCAATACCGGGCTTTCCCATCGCAGTTCTGCACTTTCATATTGATGTAACGGCCACGATGGTGCTGGCCACGCATCGGCACCGTAAACCCAGGAGGCTCCATAGTGACTTACCTGCATGGGTTCATAGCCACGGGTACTTTGTGCAACGTTAAGATCAATCAATCCGGGAACAGGATCACGACCCCACCATAATCCATCTGCAATGATCAATCGGTTTGGGTCAACGCTTCGGATTGCTTCAGCGGCACCTTTCACTACTTCTATATAGGTTTCTTCACTGACGATGCTGTTCCTTTCATTCGTGATCGTTGCCGGTTCATTCAGTAAATTAAAACTCACCTCTTTGTTAGAAATCCCTTTATATCGCTTTGCAAAATGTTTCCAATGAAAATTGAAGGCTTCACGTGCTTCAGCGTCCCGCCAGAGATTGAAAGGTTCTTCTTTCGAGCGATCCACAGAATAGCCAGGGCCACGATGAAAGTTTAAACTGACATGTACACCATACTCTTTTCCAAAGTTAACTGCCTGGTCAATTTCTTTGAGTTTATCTTCCTGCAGGTTTTTCCAGTTCCCTTCTTCCGTCCAGCACAGATACGACATGGGCAAACGCACAAAATCGAAACCCAGTTTGGCCATGATTTCGAAATCCGATTCCTCGAAAGGTTTGTTGGCGGAGGATGCAATGAATTTTTCCAGCAGGTTGAATCCACGCCAACGTGGAAGTGATAATGACTGAATGTCGGAATTGCGTGATTCACAACTCAGCACACTGCTCCCCATCAACCCGACAGCAACAGTAGATTTTGCTGCGGTTTCAAGAAAGGTGCGCCTGGTGATTCGATTATTTTCCATGATTAATTTTATTATTCGACAAGTGACAATGGTTAGCCGCAAAAGCTATAATGTATAAGACTATAGTTTCAAAATAAGCAACATTGATTTCATTTTCAATGACTGCCGTAAGTTCTAATGCGTCTTCATAAAAACTAAGGGTACAAGTAATTGAAATCCCAAAAAAAAGGTTATATTTCTATTCCTCTTTTCGTGAGGAGTCAGGCATTTTGACTTGCTCCCCCTTTTATTTTCTGGTTCTGTTCTGATTTCTTACAGCGCTTGTTCTCTTTGTTCTGAATCGCATGTGTTCTTGTTTTTTGGTGTGTTCCTGAATTTGATTTTCGGTACTCATGTTAAACATAACCCCCTATTTGTATGATTTCTGATGTGAAAACTCCCCGCAGGGATTTCCTTGGTAAGATCGCCACAGGCGCTGCGCTAAGTATCCCAACGCTGCTGTCATCATTTGATGCAAATGCCATAGTCGACCCCGGCACAATGGCTGATGCTGATGAATGGTTTAAAAAGGTAAAAGGAAAACACAAGATTGTGTATGATGCTCCAGAGCCGCACAATGGGTTTCCTATCATTTGGTCGTGGGTCTATTACCAGACGAACAACCAGACCAATACACCAGACACCGATATGACTGCCGTTGTCGTGCTGCGCCACAATGCGATCCCGATGGCCATGCAGGACAGCTTGTGGGCAAAATATAAGTTTGGCGAGGTATTTAAAATCAATGATAATAATACCAAGGCAGCAGCTTTACGCAATCCGTTCTACGAACCACAAGGAGCTGATTTCCCTATGGCTGCCATCGAAGGAATTAAAAAGCTGCAGGCACGCGGAGTAATGTTCTGTGTGTGCGATATGGCAATGACCGTGTACAGTGGCATGATTGCTCCTGGAATGAACATGAAACCTGAAGATGTGAAGGCTGATTGGATGAATGGGTTGTTGCCAGGTGTGCAACCTGTGCCATCGGGTGTGTGGGCGATTAGCCGTGCGCAGGAGAAAGGTTGTGGTTATTGCTATGCTGGTGGTTGATTTTTACTATTCGTGCCTTCAGAAGAGAGACACTCTTTTGAAGGCACGAATCTTTTTACCAAAGTCTAATCCGTTTTAAAATGAGATCATTAATTCTATTAGTGGGTTTTCAATTAATCGGTGTGTTTGCTATGGCGCAAACAAAGCCTGTTAAAATTGTTTTTGACGTAACCAGCAAGGATACACTTACTCAGCAAGCCGCTATGCGACATGTTAGTCTAATGGCGGAATCATATCCGCAATCATCTTTTGAGATGGTAATTTATAGCGGAGCGATGAACATGGTGGTGAACGGAAAATCCACTGTATCAAAAGCAATCGAGAAATTAGCCGGTAATCCCAAAGTGTCCATTAAAGTATGTGAATACACCATGAAGCGACATGGAGTAGATAAATCTCAACTTGTGCGGGGAGTCGGCACCGTTCCGGATGGCATCATTGAAATAGCAACCAGACAGGCAGAGGGTTGGGGTTATATCAAAGAGGCAGATAATTAAGTCTTCCCCGTATCTAAGAGTTAATTTTCAAATTGGCACTTCATAATACGTCAGCGCCCACTCCAGCATAAATCGAACTTTGTTAGGAATGATTTTATAAACAATCAATTCAGGGTTGTCAATAGAGCCCAGGTAATGCTGTAATAACCGATTGGCATTCCAGATTTCTTCCATAAGTTTTCGATCTGTTACCACCATAGCTTCACCGGTAATCCTGACTTGATTATGATCTTCATCTAAGTAACACAGCTCTACCTTAGCATTTTTTTCAATGTCGGCCGTTTTGCCATAACTCTTCAGGTTGGCTACGTACACTGTAAACCCATCCGTGCGCACGGGCGATACTGGTCGCACGCGCGGCTGATCATCGTCAATGGTAGCGAGCATAGGAAACCGTACTTTCATAACAAGCGCAGTTGCTATTTGTGGAACATCCTCTGGGTTAATTCGTTGTGGCTGGGGTTTACTCATAGTGATCAATTATAGTTGATTGAATAGAAAAGATTACAGGCTTTACAACAATTCAAAACGGGTAAGTGTATGATCAATTCCAATCTTTCATCTAAATTGATTTATTGTTTTAAACTTTTTTACTGATGCGTCTTATTTTTTTACTGGTGGCCCTCGTGATTATTGTGTTGATTCCATTTTTCATTTGGGGCGATACGCTGATGGCCTTCTTCTCCTTGGAACACTCACTGGAATTTTTGAAAGGATATGGAACATGGGCCTGGGCGGTGGCCATCGTGTTATTGATGGCCGACTTGTTTTTACCTCTCCCGGCTACGCTGATTATGTCGGCTCTCGGATACATTTACGGTCCATTGGTGGGTGGGTTATTAAGCGCGACAGGATCATTTGCTTCGGGTGTATTGGCATATTGGCTTTGTCGTTTGCTGGGCGAGAATGCTGCCACCTGGATATTGGGTAAAAAAGAATATGAACGCGGAAAAAAAATAGCAACAAAAGTAGGTGGCTGGGTGGTTGCCCTTTCACGTTGGTTGCCGGTCTTCCCCGAAGTGATTGCGAGCATGGCTGGACTTATCCGTATGCCCGTTAAGAATTTCTACATCGCATTGGCTTGTGGATCTTTGCCACTTGGTTTTACCTATGCTATTGTTGGCAATTCAGCAAATGCTGATCCTGTATTAGCGATTGTTCTGAGCGCATGCATACCTCCTGTAATTTGGTTTGCTGTCAGTCGGGTGCTACGCAACAGCCTAAGAGAATCAGAGTAAAACCAGAATCACTTTTCTTTAATACTAAATACTCAAGACTAAGGACTCAATACTTACAAAGTGTTATAGATCACCTTTCCATCAAACACGGTGAGCACCACTTTTGTCTCATAGGTTTTCATCGCGTCAACCGTGAATAAATCGTGAGAAAAGACAACGATATCGGCAAGCTGCCCGACTTTGACTTGTCCTTTCAGATTTTCTTCGAATGAAGAGTACGCTCCTGCCGAAGTATAGGCCTTCATGGCTTGCGCGATGGAGATTTTATTTTCTACGATCCAACCACCCTCAGGAAAGCCATCGGGCGTTCTTCGGTTTACGGCTACATGAATTCCACGTATGGGATTGATGTCAATGCATGCAGGCCAGTCGCTGCTGTAAACCAGGTAGGCATTACTTTTTAACATAAGTGCCCACGCAAATGACCATGGCAATCGTGTTTCACCAATGGCTTTTTCCCATACCGTAATAGTTCCCGGATCGGCATGAATCGGTTCCATGGATGGCATCACTCCTAATTGTGCAAATCTTGGAATGTCGTCAGGTGAAATGGTTTCAATATGCTCGATGCGATGACGGGCATCACGTTTTCCATTTATAGCAGCTGCTTTTTCGTAAGCGTTAAGTGATTCGCGCACGCCTTTATCGCCAATGGCATGAGTATAAATCCGGAAGCCATTCTTATCTAGTTGTGCCACCAGCTGCTGATATTTTTCTATCGGTAGTGCCACTTGTCCAAGCGCCAGTGGATCATCATTAGCCACATCCGAATAAGGCTGTAGCATATAACCGGTGTGCGATTCAATCACTCCATCAATCATGAACTTAATGGCATCCGCGCGAATCATAGGATTATTTGTGCCTACACTATCTCTTAGCTTAGAAAACAAGGTGATGTCGGCATCTGATTTATTTTCATCCACGGAAAAGGCAGCCGCATAACGAATGGTAAGTTCACCGTTGTTTAGTAGCTCTTTATACAAAGAGATATCTTCTGTTGTTCCGTCTGCATTTTGAACTGTGGTGATACCGAGTGATGCAGCCAGTTTCATTCCCCTTCTTAAAGCATCCAACTTCTCTGCCCGGGTAGGCGTTGGCACATGGTTGCCTACTAAATCCATGGCACTTTCGCGAAGCGCACCGGTAGGCTCTCCGTTTTTATCTTTCACAATTTCACCAAAGCCATCATACCGGCTGTTGCGATCAATGCCAGCTAAGGACAATGCTTTCTTATTGGCCCATGCACTATGACCATCGTATGCTTTGATGAAGACAGGCTTATCGTTGGTGATGGCACTTAACGTTTCGTGATCAGGTAAACCACTTTCAAAAAATGTGTACTGCCAGCCACGGCCGGTGATCCATTCTTTGTTGGGATTTTCTTTTATAAACTGATTTACTTTTTCGGCTACGTCATTGATTGATCTTGTGTCGTTCATTCCTATCTCAGCCAACCCTAAGGAGCCACTCAAAAAATGAATGTGCGCATCATTAAACCCTGCGGACACCAGTTTACCTTTTAGATCAATCACCTGTGTTTCTGAATTGACCAGGGAGTTGATGTCATTTGTTTTTCCAACGGCAATGATCCGGTTGTATTTAATAGCAACTGCTTCTTCAAACGTTGAATCATTCTCACCGGTCCAGATTTTACCGTTGATCAGCACCAGGTCAGGGGCATTTTTGGTTGAGCATGAAAAGATGAGTGAACTAAGTAAGACAATTAGGATTCTTTTCATTGAACGAGTCGTTTCATTTGAGTTTGAAAATAAGGAAAGATGCAATGGATAGAAAATCTTTCTTTAGCAACAAATAATCCATTGACTATGGGTCTTACCTGGCGTCAACCTTGCAGCCCATGATTTGTACTCCAATTTTGAATGCCTTTTACATTAGATTGTTTTCGGGCAACAATTTTTATCCCATTGGGCTAAACTTTGGCCACCTCAATTCAGGTGAGGTTCCAGAGCTTGTCAAAATCATCACTTTTTTAAACATCTATCTAAAACCATACACAAAATCACTCAAGATTTTTGACTTCAAATCGTTAATATTGCGGTCTGATTTTAAAGACGAGCTGATATGGCATTTGCAGAAATAACTGAATTACAAAAGGAACATCAACGGAAAGTCAAGCAGGTTTATAGCGAGGTTTCAAAGGTGGTAGTGGGACAGGAGTATATGGTAAACCGCCTCCTGGTTGGGCTCTTCACAAATGGTCATATTTTATTGGAAGGTGTACCCGGTTTGGCCAAGACACTCACGATCAGTACCGTGGCCCAGGTACTTCATCTTGATTTTGCGCGCATTCAATTTACACCCGATTTGTTGCCATCGGATTTGGTGGGCACCATGATCTACAATCAGAAGGAAGGAAAGTTTGAAGTAAAGAAAGGACCAATTTTCGCCAATATTATTCTGGCAGATGAAATCAACCGTTCACCGGCAAAAGTGCAGTCCGCCTTGCTGGAAGCAATGCAGGAAAAGCAGGTAACGATTGGTGAAACAACGTTTAAGCTGGACAAGCCCTTCCTGGTAATGGCTACCCAAAACCCAGTGGAAAATGAAGGTACCTATGCATTGCCCGAAGCGCAAATTGATCGTTTTATGATGAAGGTGTTTGTGAACTATCCTACCAAGGAAGATGAACTGGAGATCATGCGCAGGATTTCCAACATGCAGTTTAACTATGAAGTGAACCAGGTATTGACGAAGGAAGATATTTTCTCTATTCGTGATGAAGTGAATAGAGTAAAGATTTCAGAGTCACTGGAAAAGTACATCATTGAATTAGTTACGGCCACCCGCAAACCGAAAGAGTATAAGTTGGATCACGAAGCACAATACATTCAGTTTGGGGCATCACCTCGCGCCAGCATAAACATGAACCTCGCATCCAAAGCTATGGCGTTTATGGATGGGCGTGACTATGTACTGCCTGAAGATATTAAAGAAATCGCGCTGGATGTGATGAACCACCGTATCATTCTCAACTATGAAGCAGAGGCCGACAATGTGAAGACAGAAGATATCATTAAAGTGCTGTTGACGAAGGTGCCAATTTCAAAGTAAGAATTAACCACAATTTTTATTGGCCTGCATAGGCGGGCACTTTATCGTACCGTAGCTGCAATACACACAGCAATCGCCTGGCAAAGGCTTGATTAAGGTTTTACAGTTTTCGCATTCATAGAAGTATTGACATGCATTCGTAAGCATCTCTTCTTTTTTCTGATGACCACAATTCGGACAGGTTATGATTGATTCAGCGATGATCTGCATTTGTTTTATTGCCAAGAGTAATAACCATTCGATGCGTTAAGTTGGTAACTTTTATTTGGTGCATTAATGTGGAATAATGGAGAAGGCATAACATATCTCGCGACCAATTTCCAATACACGTTCATGATACTTCTGTGTGTCCTGTGCAGTGCCATCAAAATCTTTTGGGTCATTGAAAAGAAGTGAAATTCTTGTCTCAGCTCCAATTACCAGCGGACAATTTTCATCAGCATGAGAACAGGTCATGATGGCGGCATAGCCAGCTGATGGATTGAATGGTTCGCTATACACTTTTGAAAAAGCAATCAAGAGATTTTGTTCTTTAGCAAAGCGCACTTCATATTGTGGATTTTCAGCGTCATCAATCTTGTGGATTTTAAACCCAGCGTCACGCATTGCCTTCACAGCCCGGGGATTGAATGCGGTCGATTCAGTACCACCTGAATAACATCGACAATTTTCCACATGATAATAATAGGCTGCTGCCTGTGCCCAGATTTGAGCGATGTGACTTCTACGCGAGTTATGGGTGCATATAAAATTTAGTTCAGCTGGCTTTCCTGCCCGGTGCTTCTTTTCTACAAAGGAGCTGATTTGTTTTAAAATTTGTTTGCGCTCTGCAAGAATCGGAATGAATTCCTTTTCAAATTGTTCTATCTGTGATTGAAGAGCAAAAAAAAGTGATTTCATACCGTTTAATTTTAATGGAAGCAAATATATTGAATAATCGTAATATTACGATGAATGAATATTCTGGCTTGGAAAAGCATGCCAGAACAACTGGCATCTCATTACGATTTATTTTAATATCTCGTTTGTTATCCAAATTTTATCTCCATTAAGAGTCCTTTATTGCAATGTAATTTGGTCGCAGATAGCTAACCTGCTCATTTCATTTGCCTTATTGAGGTTTTACGAAAAACTTTATATTATTTCTGGACTAATAGTGAAGATACTCATGGCCTCTCTTTAACAATTACATAACATACCCTACCCAGAGGGGTAATATTGTCACCGCACCTTTGTGACAAATATTAAAAGCATGTTTCGTAAACTTTATTTTATCCTCCTCTTATCCGCAATTACTTCTCTTGGCATGGCGCAAAATGGTACGCTGGCGGGGAAAGTGATTGATCTAAAGACCAAGGAAGGCGTTATCGGTGCCAACGCAGTCATTGAAGGCACCACAGTAGGAGCAGCTACTGATCTCGATGGAAATTTTACTATTCCGAACATAAAGCCTGGCACTTATACAGTAATCGTGTCGTTCATTACCTACAAAACGCAAACCATTAGTGATGTGGTTGTGGAACCAGGTAAAAAAACAACCCTTGAAATCACTTTGGCGGAGGATGTTGCTGAGTTGGAAGAAGTAATTGTAACAGCGAAAAAAGAGATTGCTACGGATTTGAATTTGTTGAAATCAATCCGCGAAAGCAAATTAGTAGTAAGCGGAATTTCTTCTGAACAAATCACTAAACTTCCGGATCGCGATGTGGCACAGATAGCACAACGCGTACCAGGTGTTACGATTGTTGATAACCGTTTTGTAATTGTTCGTGGAGTTCCTGAGCGCTATAACCAGGTGATGATCAACGGAGCGATTGCCCCGAGCACGGAGATTGACAGAAGATCATTCTCCTTTGACATGGTTCCAGCCGGAGCAGTTGATCAGATGTTGATTTATAAATCAGGTACATCAGCATTGCCTGGCGATTTTGCAGGGGGACTCATTCAATTGGTAACTAAAGAACCAACCTATGAGCCATTTACCAGTGTGGGTCTAAACTTTGGATACCGAACTAATACGACCTTTCAGGATCATTTATCTTCAGATGGAAGCAGCACGGATATATTAGGGTTTGATAATGGCTTCCGTTCTATTCCGGATAATTTCCCGGCAACGAATATCCTGGTGGCTTCTGCCAAGAACTCAGCACTTCGGGAACGTGCTGGCAAATCGCTGACAAATAATTTCGCTTACAACAAAAGAAAAGCACCAGTAGATATGGGCTTTAATTTTGCACTGTCTAGAAATTTCAAAGTAGGAAGAGTAAAATTTAATAACCTCACCTCACTTGCCTATTCGAATAGCTATCAATATTATCAATCTGATTTTTTGCGGTACAATACTTTTACGGCAACATCGGCCGAAAAGCGTTTCGAGTATAAAGACAATTTTTACTCGAATGATGTGCGGGTAAATGTGATGCACAACTGGTTGATTGATCTAAATGATCGCAATAAAATCGATTTCAAAAATTTATTTGTTCAGTTGGGCGAGAACGAAACCACGATACGAACAGGCGAAGACAAACTTCAAAACCCGAATTACGATCGCACAAATTATGCGTATCATTATTTAAGCCGTTCCATCTATTCTGGCCAGTTGGAGGGAACGCACAAATTAGGAGATGGATCCTATAAACTAAATTGGGTATTAGGTCTTAACTATATTAAGCGCAATGAGCCCGACTACCGCAGGTTCAGAACCTTCCGCGACAAGACCTTTGCAGGAACCGAAGAACCGTATACGATGCAATTGCCAGCCGCTGCCAACGTGTTTGAAACAGGACGCTTCTGGTCTGATTTAAAAGACTTGGGATATTCTAACGGGTTGAATCTTGAAAAACGATTTGGAGGTGCAGATGAAAAGAAAGCACCACTATTGAAGGCGGGTTATTATGTGGAATATAAGACCCGTGATTTCAATGCCCGTTACATCAACTATCAATATCCAAGTACAGCAGATTTTGACCCGATCATCGGTCAGCAGTTAAGTCAGCTTCCCTTGGATCAGATTTTTGCTCCAGAGAATATCAAGCGTAAAAATGGATTTATCATTGACGAAGGAACACAGCCGCAAGATTCTTACCAGGGAACCAATTTGTTAACAGCTGGATATGTGAGTGGTTCAAAATCATTCAATAAACTGGATGTGACTGCCGGATTTCGTGGTGAGTATAACGTGCAAACTATTAGTGCCCGCACCAATACTGGCTTGATCGACATTAACAACCCGATTTTTGCTGCGCTCCCCTCATTGAATGCCGGTTATAATGTAACGAATCGTTCATTGATAAGAGGTGCCTATAGCCGCACTGTAAACCGACCAGAGTTCAGAGAACTTGCTCCCTTCCTGTATTATCAGTATGAATATGAAGCGGCCCTGGTAGGTTCTCCCAATCTGAAGACAGCATTCATCGACAATGTAGACCTTCGTTGGGAGATGTATCCTAATCCCGGAGAGCTGATCAGTATTGGTGGCTTTTACAAGTACTTCAAGAACCCAATTGAAACTTATCTTCAGATCACCTCGGAGAATCCACAACTTTATTATGGTAACGCGGTGGGTGCAACCTCCTGGGGCGTGGAGTTTGAATTCAGAAAGTCGTTGGCCAGTTTAGGAGTATCACGTTTCTTAAGAAACACTTCTGTTAATTTAAATGCTGCGCTGATCAAAAGTAATGTTGACATCGGAACAGCAGCCACTAACCAGATTCAAAACAGACCTTTGCAGGGTCAATCACCCTATATTGTAAACCTGGGTGTCTATTACCGCGATGAAGAAAAAGGATTTTCTGTGAATGGAGCATACAATGTATTCGGTCCTCGTATCTTCTCAGTGGGTGATAAGCTATTTCCTTCCTGGTATGAAATGCCGAGACAATCAGTGGACTTTCAGATTGCCAAAATCTGGAATAAGCGATTCGAGACGAAGCTGAATATTCAAAACCTGCTTAATGCAACCTATCGTCTTTATCAGGATAATAATAATGACAATGAGATCAAGACCAATCAGGAAGCATTGATTCAACGCTATCAGATTGGAACTCAATTCTCAGTTGGGTTATCCTGGAAATTTCAAGGAGAATAATCTTCTTTCATTGGATAGAAATTGAAAACCTGTCAGCGCGACAGGTTTTTTTTATTAATACAACAGAAGGATGTTAACACTGCCGTAATGAATTGTTAATCGGGTTTTAATTACTTCCAGCTATCGCCCATCTAATTTTGTAGCTGAAAAAATGATTATACAAATGAAAAACTTATTCAAACTATCATTGCTCTTCGTAGTATTTTCTGCGATTACAATTTTGCAGAGTTGCAATGAAGAGAAAATTGAACCGGCACCATCGGTAACGGTTGATCCTACCACAGCTCAGAATATTCCAGGGGGTGCTGTTACAGCCAACCTTGCTATCGCGGCTCCTAATGGTGCGCAGGATTTGGTGATCTATGTTGCGGGCGTAGAGGTAGAAACAAGGGATATTAGTACAACCGATATTTCAGCGCCTGTTGCGTTTAGCTATACGATTCCTGCTGATTCGAAAGTGGGATCAAAGATCATCGTATCATTTCAGGTAATTGATATAAAAAATTATCCTTCGGCTATTTCAAATTTTGTAATTACAGTGGGCGACCCAGTAGTTACGTTACACGGAATTCTGGCAACTCAAACACTGGATGCAACGAAACCTTATTTCTTAAAAGGACAGGTGTTTGTTCCAGGTGGAGTAACTCTTACGATTCCAGCAGGAACGGTAATTAAAGGAGACAAGGCAACCAAAGCGGTTTTGATTATACAGCCAGGAGGCAAATTAATTGCAAACGGAACGTCCACAAATCCAATTGTATTTACTTCAGCACAGTCTATTGGTGAACGCGATCGTGGCGATTGGGGTGGCGTACTCCTGTTAGGAAATGCATTTGTGAATCAGAGCGCGAAGCCAGCGATTGAAGGAATCACACCTACTCAAACTTACGGCAGCGTAGCAGCAGATGGAGCTAATCCATCTACCAATGCTTCGGATAACTCGGGCTCATTAAAATATGTGCGCATTGAATATGCTGGTATCGAGCTTACTCCTAACAATGAAACCAATAGTTTAACTATGGGCGGGGTTGGCAATGGAACTACCATAGAATATGTTCAATCTTCATTTGGTGGAGATGACAATTTTGAGTGGTTCGGAGGAACAGTGAATGGAAAATACTTAGTATCTCATTCAGCATGGGATGATGATTTTGATACTGACTTTGGCTGGGGAGGAAACGTTCAGTTTGGATTAGCGGTGCGCAACCCATTCTTTGCTGATCAGTCGGGCTCTAACGGCTTCGAAAGTGATAACCAGGCCAATGGAAATGCGATTGCAGGAATCTGCGATGGCACTACTAACACAGGATGTACACGTGGTGTCTTTTCAAATATGACAATCCTTGGTCCGCGTGAAATTCAAAGCAGAAGTATGTCCGCGAACTATCAGAATGCGGCACACATCAGAAGAAGATCATCTATCTCGATCTTTAATTCATTCTTCTCAGGCTTCCGTATTGGTATCAGGATCGATGATCAGGGAACATTGGATAACCTTACCTCGGGTGCCGGCAAGCATGGATACAATGTGTTGTCTGTTCCGGGAGCTACGCTGATTGGCTCTACTACGACAGCGTCTGATGCCGCCTTCGCAACAGGACTTTCAAGTGGCGATGCCACCGCAGTATCGACCTACTGGGCAAGTAACAACAATACTGTGTTCAATAATATCACGAGCACAACGGTGTTCTCTGATTTGGGAATCACCGCTTCCTTGTTCTGGGCTGGTCAGACTTCTTCCAACTATCCTTCCAATCCAAACTTTGTATTGGTAGCTGGAGTAGCCGGAGTAAATAATTTGAATTCCGGTGCCGATTTTACTGACGCCAAATTGACTGGCTTTACAAGCACCACCTATCGCGGAGCATTCGGTGCAACTGACTGGACGGATGGATGGTCCGAATTCCAACCGTTGAATAAAGTTTATTAATAGGTAGGTTATAATAGAGGTTAGTTTAAAAAAAGGAGGCCTGCGTCAAGCAGGTCTTCTTATTTTTGTATCATGAAAAACATACTGGTAGCAGGAGTATTTATAGTGGTTGTAGTTGGAGCTTGCAGCACAAAAAACAATTATCAGGTGAGCGCACACCTCACTCCACAGCAGCAGGATGCAATGATGTGGAAGATCATTCGCTACATTGGCCGAGCACCGGAAGGAATTACCTTTGAAGAGCGTTTTTACAAGCCGTACGATTCTATCTATCAGGAGCAGGCTAAGGTCCATAAGTTTGATGCCTATTTTATCAAAGGCAATACTCATTATTTTCTCGTGAGCCGAAAAGCTCCAAGCCTGGTTGACAAGCGGGTAGCAACCGGAGGAAAGTTTATACTGGGCGAGGATAATAAGATCAGCGAGTATGAAGAAGTATTCCGCACCTGGAAGATGGTGCCCGATACCCTAGCTAAACGCGAAATGATTTTGTTCGATGCATTTGTGAAAGAAGAGCCATTGGCACCTTATGAGACGAAAAATTCAAATGGGGTGGAATACATTGAGTTTCCGGATGAGTACACCTACTTTGACAAAGCGTTGAAGCAGTGGAAAGTAAAGTGATCAGTTAATCTTCTTCTGTTTCTCCTTCTGTGACTCCATCACTTTTTTTATTTGAACAGCCACATGGGCAAGGGAGTCTTGTGCCTTCTTGTTGTTTTCCAGCTTTACTTTAAGGGAAGCATTCTCCAGTTTATTCGTTTCCAGCGACTTGTCAAGCTGCACTTTTTCCTGCTCGTTGTTACTCATCTTTAAGGTCAGGTCTTTGTTTTGATTGAGCATGCGTTGCTTTTGTTTTTCAACGGCATCGAGGGCTTGCTGACTTTCATCAATCTGAACCTGAACTTTCTGACGATAATACGTTACACCAAATTCATAGACCAGTTTTTCTAATCCGCGGTTTACCTTTTCCACTTCGCTCTCATTCCATTCGGTTGGATTTATTCCTGCCCACGCGGTGGAAGTGGTTTCATTATTTTTGTTGACATCGGCATAAAAGACATTTTCTGAGTAGGTCTTCCCATTCATAATGGCATCCGATACGGTGATCGGACTGGCAAACAACTTCAACTTTCCTATTTCCTTTAAATACTTTGTAAAGGAAGAGGAAATATCTTCCTTTTTCCCTTCAAGGGTAACGGCAAAGACTTCAATACTTTCCCCTTTGATTTTTTCTTTTTGTTTATTCACGGTTACTGTTTGACAGTAACCCGAGGTAATGAGCCCAGAGAAGAGAACAGAAACAAGAAACTTATTCATACTTTAACTGTTAAGTTGGTTCAAATCTACTAATAATGAGCAAAAAAATATTAATCACGGGAGCCTCCGGACTGATAGGTTCCCGGCTCACAGAGATGCTCTTACAAAAAGGTTACCGGGTTTCACATCTGGGGCGCACTAAAAAGACGGACGCAGTAAGTTCGTATGTCTGGAATGTGGATAAAGGAACATTCGATCGAGAAGCCTTAGTGGGTGTGGATACAATCATTCACCTGGCAGGTGCGGGTGTGGCAGATAAACGATGGAATGAAAAGCGCAAAAAGGAAATCCTGGAAAGTCGCGTAAAATCTTCGTGTTTATTATTTGAAACATTGAAGCAGGGCAATCATTCTGTGAAAGCAGTGGTGTCGGCTTCCGCAATCGGTTATTATGGATTTTGTCTGGACGAACGAGTCTTCACCGAAGAGAGCAAACCTGGTTCTGATTATTTAGCACAGGTGACAAAACAATGGGAAGAAGAAGTGGATAAGATATCTTCTTTAGGCATTCGTGTTGCAAAGCTCAGAATGGGAATTGTGCTCAGCGAAAATGGAGGTGCCCTTGTTGAAATGGGTAGACCTATTCGCCTTGGAGTGGGAGCGCCTCTCGGAACAGGCAAACAATATTTATCCTGGATTCATATTGATGATCTCTGCGCCATGTTTATTAAAGCCGCTGAGGATGATCACATGCAAGGTGCTTATAATGCGGTGTGTGATTGGGTTACTAATAAAGAATTGACAAAATCAATCGCTAACATTTTAAAGAGACCGCTGTGGCTGCCTCCTATTCCGGGCTTTGTGATGAGAATTGTAGTAGGCGAGATGTCGGTGATTGTCGTCAATGGGAGTAAAATCTCTTCGGAGAAAATCAGGCGCACAGGATTTGTTTTTCAATTCGATAAACTGAATAGTGCCCTTAAAATTTTGTTGAAATAGTCAGGTCTGATTGCTCCACTCAGTTTCTTCTTCCTGTTTAATTATACAGTCGGATATGTTGACTTTTGAAAAGTGCTCGCTAATAGGATTCACTTAATACGCGTTCCGCCCATTGTTTCACTCTGCGCGACTTAACTAAGAATGGTGGTAGAAATACAAACTGACCATCTTTAGTCATAAAATAGTTTTGTATAATTTTATGAACCCATTGCACCCAGGTAATCGGTTTCAAATAATAAACAATAAATGAACTGGCGGCACCGATAAACGCACCAGCCACTACATCCATCAGGTGATGTTGTAAAAGATAAATCCTTGAGTAACCCACGAGCAAAGCAAGAGCGAGAAGAAATGTAAACCAGCCCCTGTTTTTCAGGCACAGCGAAAGTGTTATTGCCAATGAAAATACTATGGCGGTATGCCCGGATGGAAACGAATATAATGTCTGAATATCCACTCCCTCGACAAAATGTAAAAGTGAATTATCCAACCAGGCAGTCGGTCTTTCCATATCGGGAAAAACAACTCTTTTAAGGAAGAGCACGAGCACGGAATTTAGCAGAAGTACTGCGCTAAGCAGAATAGCATAGTTGAATCTGATAAAAGCCAACACCGCAATTACAATAACAAACACCATCGTCTTTCCGATCCATGTAACCGAGCTGAAGAAAACATCCTGAAATGCAGAATAATTTCCGTTGACCCACAACACTTCATTGCCTTTTGGAATAATGAAGCACATAGTGACTGCGAACAGGAACAAGACAATCAGTATTGAGGCAATAAATGAGACAAATTTATCCGATGCAAATGGTGACATAATGTTTTATTATATCACAAAACTAAATTGATAGGCCGCTTAGGGAGGAAACACAAAGCGAACATTCTGTTAAGGATGATCGCTTTGGTCGTTAACTGGATAACATTACTTTAACCAGTAATTAATACGCGGCTTTTACTTTTTACTTTTCACTTAACACAGCTACTCCAATTTTTGAGTCAGCTGTACCATAATACAAGAACCATTTATTCTTATAGGGCACCATTCCCTCAATGAAACACACCTGATTTACCTGCCCCTGAATTTCATAAGGCTGATCCGGGCGGAGGAAATTCTTTTCGAGTCGGTTAATTAATTTAGTGGGATCGTTCACATCAAACAAAGCCTGGCCTGAACAATAGGCTCCTTTTTCAATTTCAGGATCTCCTCCTTCATCCAGGTTCATGCCGTTGTATAAAAGCAGGATTCCGTTTTCAGTAAGTAGGGCATATGGACCGCTTTCTACCAATCGACTATCAAAATAACCAGGTCGTGGCTTTAACACTGATTTTAGTTTTCCTTTCTCCAACACCGGTTGCCAATGAATCAGATCTTCAGAAGTGGCCATAAACAAATCCGTATCTCCAAAATACATCCAGAATTTTCCATTGATCTTTTCAGCAAGAATCTTATTCCCCTTTTGCCTGGAGACGATGGCACCTGATTTACTCCAGGCATCAATGAATTCATCCGTGAGAACAGGTCCGTGCTTAGTCCAATGAATCAAGTCATTCGAAGATGCCAGGCAAAGTCGTGCGGTTTTCCCATCATATGAAGAATAGGTCATGATATATAATCCCTCTTCGCGCTCAATGATGCGCGGGTCTTCAATACCTCCTTCCCACTCATAAATTTTCATGAAATCCTCATCGGGAAAGAGCACTGGATTATCTCTTCTGTTAAATTGAATTCCATCTACGCTCCAGGCAAGTCCAATCCGCGAAGTACCCGCATATTTTCCTTTCGTATCTTCTGCTCTGTAAAAAAGAAACACGGTATCATTGCGCACTACAGCAGCAGGATTGAATACATCCTTCTCTTCCCACTTTACCTCTTGTTTTAAGATCGGACAATTGAATACACGATCGCCAGCCGCAAGTATTGGGTTTGCATCATTTACTTTTATAAATGGTAGCATCGCCCAGTGGGTGTCCTGAGATGAGTTTTGTTGCTGCTCCTTTGGACTGCAGCTAACAGCAATTAAAACAGACGCCCACACCCAATAAAATCCGACAAACCGATTCATGGGTGTTTTCATATCAAAGAAGTTATATTTTCGTTTCATTTAGTAACTTTAAAAAATAGTACACATTTTTTATGGCAAAAAATAAAGTAAGAAAGAAAAAGGTAGATGACGAGGTCGTTCAGGAAGCACTCGAAGAAGAACACCGCATCCGCAAAGCATTCAAAGATAAAGATTGGGCGGAGATAAAGAGCTCCGACTCGTGGATGATTTTCAAAGTGATGAGTGAATTTGTGGAGGGCTTTGAAAAACTTGCCAAGATTGGCCCTTGTGTTACGATCTTTGGTTCTGCTCGTGTAAAGCCATCACATCCCTATTATAAAATGGCGGAAGACATTGCTGAAGAGTTGGTAAATCATGGGTATGGCGTAGTCACCGGAGGTGGACCGGGTATCATGGAAGCGGGTAATCGCGGAGCAAAGCGTGCCGGAGGTAAGTCTGTTGGATTGAATATATACTTACCCCATGAACAAAAGGGTAATCCGTACATCGATGCAGATAAACTTATTACCTTCGATTACTTCTTCGTGCGCAAAGTGATGTTCATTAAATATTCACAAGGCTTCATCATCATGCCGGGCGGCTTTGGCACGCTGGATGAACTCTCAGAAGCACTCACGCTGATTCAAACCAAAAAGATTGGCCGTTTCCCGATCGTGCTGGTGGGCAAAAAGTTTTGGGGCGGCCTTGTAGAATGGATAAAGAAAACGTTGATCGTTGAAAAAATGATCAGCGAAGAGGACCTCGACCTTTTCAACGTGGTGGATACCCCGAAAGAAGCAGTGAAAGTAATTGACGACTTCTATGCTAAGTATTTATTGTCGCCCAACTTCTGATTACACATGCAAAGAATACTTTCCTATTTAGGCGCCCTATCATTTTTTTTGTTGCTTTTATACATTGGCTACGACCAATCATTAAAAACAACAAAAGCCCAGGGGGCAGGGGTTGAGCCAATTGAAACATCTGAATCAGAACGACCATTCTTAGCAATCTCCTACGACCTGCCCGAAAATGTTTCCTTTGCAGGAGAACCTCTGCCTCTAAATTTACCTGATGTGCGCGAACGCCTCGACAAAGAGTTACAGATTAATGTTTACCTGCATAGCAGCACTTTATTTCTTTTAAAGAGAGCAAATCGGTGGTTTCCACAAATGCAGGAAATATTAAAAGAGAATGGCATACCAGATGATTTTAAATATCTCCCATCGATTGAAAGTGCAATGCTTAATTCCAGATCACCAAAAGACGCAGTGGGCTACTGGCAAATTCTGGAATCATCGGGCAAGGAACTGGGCCTGGAGATTACGAACGAAGTTGACGAACGCTATGATCCGATCAAATCAACAGCAGCGGCCTGCAAGTACCTGAAAAAAGCATATGAAAAATTTGGCAGCTGGACATTGGTAGCGGCTTCATATAACCGCGGCATGGCAGGAGTGTCGCGTGAATTAAAAGAACAAAATGTAACCAGCTATTACGATCTGCACTTGAACGATGAAACTTCGCGCTATGTATTCCGGCTGTTAGCGATCAAAGAGATTTTTGAACATCCTGAAAAGTACGGCTTCAAATTAAAACCTGAACATCTTTATCAACCCGAAGAGGTGAAGCAAGTTGAGGTGGAGGAATCAATAAAAGACCTTATTGTATTTGCACAAGCACAAGGCTCAAATTATAAATTGCTAAAGCGTCATAATCCCTGGCTCCGGCAGAATAAACTAACCGTAAAGAAGGGTAAGAAGTATCGGATTGCCCTTCCTGCTTAAAACTTATACACCCGGTATCTTGTTATTGACATGCATGAATTATGTTTGTCACGCATGGTTTACTACAATGTTTTATAGTTTCTAATTTATGAAAAATTAATTTATGGAAAATACGTATTACAATCCTGCCGACCTGAAAAAATTTGGGGACATTTCCGAATGGGAGCCAAATCTGGCAGCGAAGTTTTTTGATTACTATGGCGATGTATTTAAAGAAGGAGACCTCACTGCGCGCGAGAAATCCTTGATTGCCTTGGCCGTGGCACATACACTACAATGTCCGTATTGCATTGACGCCTACGCGCAGGATTCCCTGGAAAAAGGAGCAACGGAAAAAGGGATGATGGAAGCTATTCATGTAGCGGCTGCCATTCGTGGTGGCTCCTCATTGGTCCATGGTGTCATGATGATGAACAAGGTGAAAAAACTTTCTATGTAGAAATCGTTGTGGTTATTACATTATCAAATAGTCAACGACCAACTGTGAACAACAAATGATCAAATCCCTTCACGCACGTCACCATCAATTAGCTAATCAGCATCGCCAGGTTGAAATACTTGACAACAGTATTTTTAAAGATGGCACACTGCCTACGTTTAAAAAGAAAATTGATTCAGCGGGTTTTTTCCCATTGAAACCATCGAAGTTGGAAATCTTTCAGATGAACATTGGCTACATGTGTAATCAAACATGTAAGCATTGTCATGTAGATGCCGGCCCTGATCGTAAAGAGATCATGACACGCGAAACCATGCAACAATGCCTGGAGGTATTGGTAAAATTAAAAAACTGTACATTAGATATCACCGGGGGTGCACCAGAAATGAATCCCAACTTCAGATGGTTGGTGAGTGAAGCGCATGCCTGTGGAGTGAGTGAAATTATTGTCCGATCCAATCTCACGATCATTACGGCTAATCCAAAGTTTCACGATTTGCCTGATATTTTTAAAGCGAATAACGTTCGCGTAGTGTCGTCACTTCCATTCTATAATGCAGGAAAGACGGATCGCCAGCGCGGTGAAGGAGTATTCAAAGATTCCATTATCGGTTTGCAGATGCTGAACAAAGTAGGTTATGGGAAAGAGGGCTCGGGATTAATACTTGATTTGGTATATAATCCAGTAGGCGCTTTTCTTCCAGGAGATCAAAATCAACTGGAACGCGATTTCAAAAAAGAACTTAAAGAACATTTCCAGATCGACTTTAATAATTTGTTTACAATCACGAATGTGCCCGTAAGTCGATTTCTGGATTTTCTGATTGAATCCGGAAACTATGAAGAATATATGGAAAAACTGGTTACAGCTTTTAACCCGGCCGCAATCGCTGGAGTAATGTGCCGTAATACTATTTCGGTTGACTGGCAGGGCAACCTTTATGATTGCGACTTTAATCAGATGCTGGGATTGCAAACTGAGGTGCAAGCAGGACAACACGTCAGCAACTTCGATCTAAATAAACTTGAGCATAGGCAAATCGTAATCGGTCAGCATTGTTTTGCTTGCACAGCCGGGGCAGGATCAAGTTGCCAGGGCGCAACTACATAATTTTCTAAATGAATGTTGTGTTGAGGTTTGTGCCATAAAGGATCCAATGCCTGCCACGAAAAAATATTATTATTCCGCTATCCACCTTTATGTTGGTGGCAGTTGTTTCTAATAATCAATCAATTTTGATAGTCATTACTTCACAAATATTTATCTTGTACTGTTATGAGACCGTACATTCTTTCAGAAAATAATTGGAAGACCATTAAGGATTCAACCTTTGATGTTGCCATTCTTCCCTGGGGCGCGTGTGAAGCGCACAACTATCATCTGCCATACGGCACCGATATTGTTGAAGCCGAAGAAATTGCTGCTGAAGGTGCACGCCTTGCGTGGGAGCAAGGAGCAAAAGTAATTGTGCTTCCGGCAATTCCTTTTGGTGTAAACACTGGCCAGTTTGATGTGATGCTGGATATGAATATGAATCCTTCCACGCAATTGGCTGTGTTGCGCGATGCAATTGAAGTGCTGGACCGCCAGGGAATTCATAAATTGATTATTCTCAACAGCCATGGTGGCAATGATTTTAAAACGATAATCCGTGAGTTGGGATTGAAATTTCCTAACATGTTCTTATGCTCATGCGATTGGTTTAAGAGTACCGATCAAAAAGAATTCTTTGTAAATAAAGATGATCATGCCGGTGAAATGGAAACGAGTATTATGTTATATCTGCGTCCACAACTGGTAAGGCCATTATCAGAAGCGGGAGACGGAAAGGCAAAGAAATTTAGATTCAAAGCCATGCAGGAAGGCTGGGCCTGGGCTGAACGAAAATGGATGCAGGTAACCGCAGATACCGGAGTGGGTGATCCACGACAGGCCAGTGCTGGGAAAGGAGAAAAATATTTTAAAGCAGTAACACAAAAGGTGGGGCAGTTCTTTGTCGAAGTCGCCACCACATCAAAACAAGACTTCTATATTTAATTTTTTTGCGTTCTTCGCGTGGAATCTACCTATCTAAATCGTCATGATCAATCAAATCAATGAAGCCACTGAGTACTTAAAGAAAAAAGGTATCAAAGCTCCGGAAGTAGGAGTAATCCTTGGCACCGGCCTCGGCAATAAGTTTGTAGAGAAGATTAAGAATCAGATCGAGATTAATTATAATTCAATTCCTCATTTCCCGATTTCAACGGTTGAGTTTCACAAGGGCAAACTAATTTATGGTGATGTGAAAGGAAAGAAAGTGCTCGCCATGCAGGGACGCTTTCATTATTATGAAGGTTACTCGATGCAGCAGATCACGTTGCCTGTGCGCGTGATGAAGATGATGGGAGTGAAACAACTGCTGATTTCAAATGCAGCTGGTAATATGAACATGAAATGGAAAAAGGGAGAACTCATGCTGATTGATGATCACATCAACTTGCAGCCCGACAATCCATTACGCGGTCCTAATTTTGAAATCTTCGGTCCACGTTTTCCTGATTTGAGCCAACCCTATTCAAAGAAGATGAATGACCTCTTGATTAAAATCGCGAAAGCAAAAAAAATCAAATTGAATAAAGGGGTTTATGTGGCTGTCATGGGGCCTAACCTTGAAACTCGTGCAGAATATCGATTCTTACATCGCATTGGTGCGGACGCAGTGGGAATGAGCACCGTGCCTGAAGTATTGGTGGCCAACCATATGGAGTTGCCGTGTTGTGCGATATCCGTGCTCACCGATGACTGTGATCCTGATAATCTGAAGCCTGCCGTATTTTCAGAAATTGTTGCTGTGGCAGGAAAAGCAGAATCTAAACTCACTGAATTATACGTGGAGTTGATTTCAAAACTCTGAGTCCTTGTTCTATAGCCTGGTTATTTCAGTCAAGAAAACTTTTTAAAGCAGGGACCGTTCAATTCGAAAAAAATTGAATTATGAAATTATCGTTGCTAAGTGCTTTTCTCTTTATAGCTTCTGCGGTAATGGCTCAATCTGAATCTGCCCTGACTAAGCTTAAAGAGGTCTATTCTTCACAAGTTGCCTGGGAGGATGCCGGTGAATTGGGTTACGATGAGGAAGCAAAAGTGGTCAGCGTGAAGAAATTCAGAATACCAGTGTCAAAAAATACAAAGCTTAAGTTTGATAAGAAGAAGGGCAGCAACGTGATTTTCGCAATGCAAAATCATACTTCCATTACCGAAGCAACCGACCCTGCCGTAAAAAAGGCATCCTTTGAAATACCATTTCGCACCAGGGACGGAGCGGTCTCTTTCATCACCTTTTTTAATAAATTGATAGAAGAGCAGTAAACAGATGCAACCGTTTCAGGTTTACGCGTGTCTTATGGGTCAAAACCAATAATAATATGAAAATACTACTGGCTGCCGGAATATTATTCTCCTCCTTTTCTGTAATGGCTCAATCTGAAAAATCAGGTGATTTTCATCTTGATAAGGAGTATAAGATGGGATCGACTGGTGTTGTCAGGTTAAACTCATCGGATGCCAAAGTATTTATCACCGGATCTGCCCGTGAAACGGCTCACGTTAAAATCGATCGTGAGGTCACCACCAAAGGATGGACATTTGGAGATGAGAAATTTTCAGTTGAGGTAACCGAAAACAATGGAGATTTGTCGATACGGGAAAGATCAGGCGGCACGCATGTGGGCATTGTGGGCTATTATAACGAAAAGTATACCGTTACTATTGAAATTCCATTGGGCGCGAGTCTGGTGATTCACGGTGATGACGGTGATTATTTCATTAAAGAAGTAAATGGTTCTATCGAACTGGATCTGGATGATGCCGATGTAGAGCTCTCCGGATGCAAGGGAAGCAATTTTAAAGTACGTCTTGATGATGGAGATCTTCGTATGGATACAGGAAAGGGAACACTTGAGCTCGATGCAGATGATGCCGATGTCAAAATAAAAAGTGCGGCATTCGAGAAAATTATGGCTGACATTGATGACGGAGATTTTGTAGTGGAGACTTCCTTAAGCGAAAATGGAGATTACTACATCAACGCACAAGACGGACTGGTTTCAATGACGGTGTTGGGAGGTGGAGGAAAGTTTGATATCAGACATGATGATGCACGGGTAATTGCCGAAGGTAATTTTGATACCGTTGAGAAATCAGATGACAGAACCCGATTGACACTGGCCAATGGCAACGCCAATGTGAGAATACATGCGGATGATGCACGGGTTCGGCTGATTAAATAAATTCTTAATTACAAGTAATTCAGGTTAGCAAATTTGTTGGAGAAAACTCCAACAAAGGTGGGGTAGTCTAAATTACAGGAACAAATCAACCAATGAATGTAGTTCTATCTTTAGTACTTTCTTTGCCTTATACCGTTTCTGTCTATACAGTCAATGCGTTATCAAAGTCAAATTCTTTTTTGTTAACCAGTTCTTCAATTAATCTACCAGGCTCATCTGGCTCGTATTCATCAAGGCGTAGGTAAATCACTCCTTTTTGCGGCCTGTAATTGTGTTTGAAAATTAGTTCACCATAATCTCGGTCAAAAGTCAGAATTGTCCGATTTTCATTAATTGCAGTATCCATTACTATATGGTCTTGGATGCTTGCATTATCTGTACCGATTGAACTAACATCAAAGCCTTTGCTCCTCAAATAAAGAATACCCTTTAACGGAAAATTCTCATTTGCTAGTAATTTCATGAAGTTAGTTAGGCGGTCTTTCTGGTTGGAGTAAACAAAAGACCATCATGCATGCATTCCTGTATATATGCAAAAACAGCTTGCAATGACTCTTTTGTTAGCCGAGGGAAATTTTCAAGAATTTGATTTTCAGTCCAACCTTGTGCGAGAAGCCCAACAATATGTTCAACTGAAATCCTTGTCCCCTTAATAGTCGGTTTGCCCAATAACACTTCTTTGTCCGATACTATATAGTCTTGCCAATTCATAGCCCGAATTTAGGGTTTTTCAATCACTTTTTTTCGGTGATAAGTTATAAACTGCCAAAGCATTCTTCATGATGATGCACGGTAATTGCTGAGGCAACTTTGATACCGTTGAGAAGTCAGATGACAGAACCCGATTGACACTGGCCAATGGAAACGCCAATGTGAATATTCATGCTGATGATGCTAGAGTAAGATTGAACAGAAAATAGAACCAGGAGCCATCTTGACCAAGTAGCCGCTGTCAACGTGATGACTAAATTAAAGATCAGTTGTTGCTTTTGAGGTATTAATCATCACCTTTGAAGACTTACACATTCATGAGGTTGTTGAATCTTTTCTTTTATTATGGGATACTGATCCCTGTCTCCTACTTACCCTACCCAGTATTGTATCTCCTGTCTGATACATTGTATGTGATTATCTACCGGATGATTGGTTATCGGAAAATTGTGGTCTTTCAAAACATTGCCAATTCCTTTCCCGAGAAATCATCAGAAGAGCGACAGCAAATTGCCGATGATTTTTACCGGCACTTGTGCGACCTGGTTGTAGAAAGCATTAAGACGTTTACCATTACTGAAAAACAAATTCAGCAACGATTCAAGATCACCAATCCCGATTTTATTGATCGTTTTTACGACAGGCATCAAAGCGTAATTCTGGCCGGAGGTCATTATAATAACTGGGAACTTTTTGCGGTAGCGATTGATGCCCCTATCAAACTCAAAGCAATCGCTTTATACAAACCTCTCAGCAATATATTCTTCGATGAAAAGATGCGTACTTCCCGAGGCAAATTTGGGTTGAAAATGATTTCACTTAAGGCGACCAAAGAAGAGTTTGAGAAAAAAGATGATTTGTGTATAATCATTTTTGCCGTAGACCAGTCACCGCGCAACCCGAAGAATTGCCACTGGTCTCCATTTCTTAATCAAGACACCGCTACCAGTTTCGGAATGGAGAAGTATGCCAGGGAATTCAATTATCCCGTTCTTTATGGCCACATCAACAAGCTTAAAAGAGGACACTACGCCTTTGAGTTTACGGAAGTAATGGAAGAACCACAGACGATGTGCCATGGAGCGATTACCAATAGGATTAATCATCTGCTGGAACAAGACATCATAGCGAAACCTGCTTATTGGTTATGGAGCCATAAGCGATGGAAACTCAAACGGCCAGCTGCCCTGATGCTGGAGTAAGTATTATGGTTAAAATTGACAAGTATATACGAGGCAGCTCGTTGTCCATCTCGCTTCTTGGTCGTCATTATTTTCAATTTTCAATTTGCCTTTGAGGTCACTCATTGATTGTTGAACACTTGTCCATTGTGTTGAATCATTATTAGGTGCGCTGGCCCTAGTCCCACTTTATTTTTATTAAATCATTCGATGCCCAAAATCGCTTGCCATTCAAATTGAAACTGCTATCAACAAGTCCCATTTCTCTAAAATAAATACCGTGGATTGCATCTGTACATTCCTCAATTGTTCCACTGCCTGTCACACGGTATCCATTAATTGCCAGCTGTAGAATTTGTCCGTTTCTTTTACAAACAAATCCATTTCCTACGTACTCGATTCCATTTCTTGCGAGTCT
Organism: Cyclobacteriaceae bacterium; assembly: GCA_043774805.1. GTDB lineage: Bacteria > Bacteroidota > Bacteroidia > Cytophagales > Cyclobacteriaceae > ELB16-189. The sequence continues at coordinate 34,496 of JAYVTB010000099.1, forward strand.
ATGCGTGGTCTTGCTTATCAAAATTCCAGCGAACATATTTTGGTCATGTGGATTATAGAATATTGTGTCAACATGATGTTCAATGTACCTGATGCCTTTCATGGGTAAGTCAATTGCCCATTGTCTGTCTACTGTATCCTCGTAAGTTTTTCCGTCAAAAAATCGCAGCGCTTTTTCTGCTGATTTGTATTTCACATGGAGTGAGAGTAAACTGTCAACAGTCTTAATGACCTGTAATTTGTCGTTCAAATAAGTAGGTTGACTAACTTGAAATAAGTTAAGAAAGTCCTTTGAGGTCGTTGTAGCCGGCTTATCAATGAGTCGAAGTCCAAAGAGTCCAGCGACAATCAAGAGTCCAATTAGTCCGAGTATTTTAACCTTCTTTTTCAATCCTGTTTTTTATTTGAGGGCTTGCGCTCAACGTGAGTGCTTATGACTTAGCGGGGTTTAGGAGGACTTGGCAATGGAGCGTAGCGGAATGCCAAGGCCGACCTGCTGCGACTTGTCCCATGTGGGTGAACGAAATTAAGAAACGAAAGCTACGATGCAACACTGAACCCCTACTATGTTTTATACACATTGTTGGGCGCTGTAATTTTTTTTCTCCTCTCTAAAATCTCAGTCGCTGCGTCCACTGCATAGTCCGCGTAGTTCTTTTTGTCTCTAATTATTTGTTTAAGTTTTGAGTCTTCGTAATCCTTAAAATTCTCAAGGAACTCAATTTTCTTTCTGCCTCGCTCCCTTTTAATCTTTTCCCTTTCCTTTTCTGATTGAATATCAAACCTAATTTTCGGCAGAAAAACGGCCTCTTCTTTATGATTAACTTTCAATTTGTCTACAAGGTCCATTGGCTCCATTATGAAAGACGTCACAATGAAAGCTTTGTCGTCTTTAGTCTTAATTCTTGCGTATTTGTAGTATCTCAAACTCCGATGACTTTCATTTTCAATAACAGCAACTTGAATTATGTCGCTTCTTTTTATTTTGACTTCCTTTCCATTTTGCTTAATTGTCAACCCATCTTGATCAAATGAAACCTCTTTACCCCAGTCATTGAAAAGATATTGTATTGTTACAATTGCCGAAAATCCCATCATTAAAGTCATGAGCCCGACAAAATAGAGGGCTGGCAAAGCTTTTGATGTTAGTCCATTTGTCCAAAAGTCGAAAATAAGTATCAAGGTCAATATTCCAATAGTAAGCCCTGATATAAACATCGGGTACTCTCTTAGTTTGTAAACATCAATGTGATTTGTCCCTGTGGTTGTTAAGGGTTTTAGTTTAATCGCCTTTTTAATTGTTCCTTCGTAAAACTTTGCAACTATGTCCTCTGTTGTTAGCGCTTGTTTGTTGTCAAAAGAGTTAATAGGAATGATTTGTTCTCCGCGATGAGTTGGAGTCAAAAACTCAACAATGAAATTTTCATTGTTCCTTGCTGAAATAATTAGCGTCTCTTTGTTTTTGTTCTTGATTGCAATATTTGGAACGGTCGAAGTTAAATTCTCCTTTGTTCTCTCGTTAATCTTTTCAAACTCTCTGTCCCAAGGGTAGGAATGAATAATTTTTAGAGCCTGGTCTAAATCTACCTGTCCAACTTTTTCAACTTGGTCTGGGTGAAATTCTGCGTACTGTAATTCTAACGCTAATCTCATCAAAAAAATTATTGCGCCCAACGTGAGAATATAAGACACTTATTCTTATTCATCACACATCCCCACCCCCTGCTTCAATGAAGCTAATTTGTCCGGCCGTTTAGGTATAAACTCCTGCGCCACAAAACCTTTGAAGCCAGTTTCAACAATAGCCTTCATAATGGCTGGATAATAGACCTCCTGGGTTTCGTCTATTTCATTTCTTCCAGGTACGCCACCGGTATGATAGTGACCAATATACTTTTGATGCTTGCGGATGGTGGCAATTACATCGCCTTCCATGATCTGCATGTGATAAATGTCGTAAAGCAATTTAAAGTTGGGTGATCCTAATTTTTCACAAAGCTGCACACCCCACTCGGTATGGTCGCACTGATAATCTTTGTGATCCACTTTGCTGTTAAGCAGCTCCATACACACATTGATGTTGTATTTCTCTGCTACTTTCACCACAGGTTCCAATCCTTTGGCGCAGTTCTCTAATCCTTTTTCCAGGCTCAGGCCATTGGCGTTGCCACTGAAGCAGATCACGCTTTTCAATCCGGCATCTGCTGCCTTTGGAATGTTCATAGAAAAGTCCTTCAATAACTTTTCATTAAGGGATGGATCATTAAATCCTTTGTTCAATCCCAGGTCGGTCACGTAAGCCATCGCCACGGTAAGTCCGTGCTTTTGCACCGTTGCCCATTTGTCCGGGCCCAGCAGTTCAATGGATTTTAGACCAATTTCTTTTGCCGCTTTGGCGAGATCCTCCAATGGAATAGAGTTATAACACCATTGACACACGGAGTGATTGATGTTACTTTTTAAATCAGCAGGAAGCGTGTTCATGGCTTTTGCAATTTCAGGTAATGCTACGGCACTGGCGGCAGTGGCTGCAATGGTTTTTAAGGCTTGTTTACGATTCATGGGTAATAATTTTTGCACGCAAAGACGCAAAGGTCGCAAAGTTATTTTCTGAGTTCTTCATTGCGTTCTTCACGGCTTTGCGTGCGATTATGATTTCTAATCTACAACTATTTATTTATCATTCCGATACACCGCACCATCCTTCATCACGAACTTTACTTTGCGCAGGTCAGAAATGTTTTTAGATGGATCACCGGTTACAATCACGAGATCAGCTTTCAATCCTTCCTTCACAAAGCCTACTTGATTGTCCAGATGAAATGCGCGTGCGTTAACACTTGTTGCCGCTTTCAATACGTCAAAAGTGTTCATGCCGTATTCCACCATCAATTCCATCTCCAATACATTTTCCCCGTGAGGATAAACGCCTACATCTCCACCCATACCAATAGTAACACCAGACGCCAATGCTTCCTTAAAACTCTTTTTCTTATTGGTGACATTCGAAGGTTCTGGTGTCACGCCTTTTTTCCATCCACGATATTGAGAGATCACATCCACGGCTGAGACTGTGGGAATATAAGTAACATTGTGTTCTTTCATCAGTTTGCCAATTTCGACATCGATAAAATCGCCATGTTCAATCGTTTCAGCTCCAGCTAATACCGCTCTTCGAATGGCTTCCTTGGATTTTGCATGACACACCATCACACGACCGCTACTGCGCGTTACTTCGTTAATTAATTTTAATTCATCCAACGTGAATGAGGGCTGATCTTCACCATTAATACCCCATCGATAGTCCGCATAAATTTTTATGAAGTCTGCTCCTTTGCCAATCTGATCACGCACTACGCGCACTAAATCATTTCCATCAGCTGGTTCAGCACCTAACATAATTTCCTGATCATGATCGTAGCCTTTCGGTCCATAGGAACCGGTAGAAACAATGGCACGTCCTGCTACCATCAACCTTGGTCCTGGAATGATGCCTTCATTGATGGCACGTTTGAGCGCAACGTCCGAGTAGCCTGCGCCTTCTGTTCCCAGATCACGTGCACTGGTAAAGCCAGCCATTAACGTATTTTTTGCGTGCACGGTAGCGCGTGCGGTGCGGTAGGAATCGGTTTCTTTCAAGACTTGCGTATCCCAATCGGTGATATTGTAGGGATACAATAATAAGTGTGAGTGACCTTCAATCAACCCGGGAGTCAGCGTTGAATTAGCGAAATTAATTTTTGTTGCACCTGCAGGTTCCTTCACTTTGTCTTTCGGTCCGGCTGCTAAAATTTTATTTCCTTCTACAATTACTGCCCATCCTTCGTGCATATTTTCTCCGTCAAATACACGATCGGCAGTGAGGTAATATGATGGTTTAGATTGAGAATGTGCCAATGGTTGAATAAGGCACATTATTAAAATGATAACATTGTATTTCATCCAAAGATTTTATTTAGTAGTTCAGGTTTAGAAATTTTATGAGTCTCTGCAATTTCAGAGAGAATTGATGATAATGTTCCAATTTTTATTGATCATGATTTGGGATGGTTATATGATGATCACCTGATTGAAGTTGGACATGCTTGCATTTTTCTTTGTGAAACTTCGTGACCTTGTGTCGTTGTGGCTTAATTTTTTGCCACAAAGTCTCAAAGACACAAAGAAGCCACTAGGTTGCGTAACATCAGTTACTAATTCATTACCAGAAACATCGCGTGGCAATTTCATACTTTAATCATCTCATCTTTAACATAATGAAGGCGAATCACCGTTGGAACCCTATTATCGTCAAAGTGGCAACGAACGGCCTCACGTATATTCTCTTTAAGTTCCTCCATGGTTTCAGCTTCCGTGAATATTGATTCACCAAGGGCACGTGCCTGGTAGCCCCCTTCTGTAGAGTCTTCGATTAAAAAGATTAACTCATTCATGATTTTAAATTTACAGCTTCATGGGAAATAAAAAAACCTTTCAATGATGAAAGGTCCTGCCTTCAAATCCTTCTTCTTAGGTGCTTAAAGTGTGATCAAATCGCCTTTAGTGCCGCTTCGTAGTTTGGCTCTTCACCAATCTGTGGCACCAGTTCTGTGTATTTCACTTTTCCGGCAGCATCGATTACAACCACGGCTCTGGCAAATAATCCGGCAAAGGCACCGTCCAAAAGTTCAACTCCATAAGCGTTGCCAAACCCACGATTACGAAAATCAGATAGTGTGATAGCACGGTCAATTCCTTCTGCTCCACAAAATCTTTTTTGTGCAAAAGGAAGATCTTTGGAAATACATAGGATCACAGTGTTGTCAATTGCCGCTGCCCGTTTATTGAACTCGCGCACGGACATAGCACACGTGGTGGTGTCAACACTAGGGAAAATATTAAGCACAACATTTTTACCTGCAAAATCTTTAAAGCTTACTTCTTTCATGTTTGTTGCTGTCAATATAAAATCGGCAGCAGAAGAGCCAATAGCAGGAAGATCGCCAACAGTGTTTGCTTCGTTGGGTCCAAGTTTAGTATGGGCCATTAATAAGTTGTTTAGTTAGATAGAAATGAAAACAAATAGAGGGGTATAAAGTTTACCGGATGCGATCAGAATCGCGTACCAGTTTTTCATCTTTGCGGATAAAGCGAATGGCCAGCCAGTTGCAGGCAACACCAATAAATGGAATCCAGAGGCTCAATCCATAGCGGCCATAGCCGTATTCTTTGGTGACATTATTATAAAATATGACTACACAAATCATTACACCCGCAAGGATGAGCGAATTGAGAGTTCCCAGTTTAATCTGAATCATCCGGTTATCAAATCTCCTGATTTCCATGATGGCAATAGTGGCAGCAGCGACCATCAAAATCGCGGTAATACTGTATGGAAAGTAGCTGGTGATGCGCTGGCTATTTTCAATGGAGGTAAAATGCAAAGGAAACAACTGTAATTCTTTAGCTCCCTCCGTAAGCTTCCAGATAGGTAAAAAAAGGCTCAGCACCATACTTACCACTACCAAAACCAGAAACAATGTTTGTATTCTTTGCCACATAAAAGGGTTGCGTTAACTTGTCCGCGCAAAACTACTAAAATGTAGTGGTCGACTGATACTCAATCGGGATTTATATGACAAAATCAGCCTACATTATTGATATACTCCGCACACCTGTTGGTAAGTATGGTGGCACGCTTGCTACGGTGCGGCCAGATGATCTTGCGGCATGGGTGATTATGAAATTATTGGAACGGAATTCAAAAATAGATCCGAAGCAAATAGAAGATGTTGTGTTTGGTGCTGCCAACCAGGCGGGGGAAGATAATCGTAATGTGGCGCGCATGGCCTTGCTCTTAGCTGGATTGCCGGTAGCGATTGGCGGAGTTACTGTAAACCGTTTGTGTGCATCGGGCCTCCAGGCAATCATGGATGCTTCGCGAGGTATATTGAATGGAGATGGTGAGTGTTATATCGCGGGTGGAGTAGAAAGCATGAGTCGCGCACCTTTTGTTATGGCCAAGGCGGATGAAGCGTATTCGCGCAAAGCAGAAATTTTTGACTCTACCATCGGGTGGCGATTTTTGAATTCAAAACTTTCCAAATTATATCATCCATACTCGATGGGTGAAACTGCAGAGAATGTGGCGGAAAAATGGCAGATTAGTCGAGAAGAGCAGGATCAATTCGGTTTTTTGTCACAGCAAAAATATTTTGCCGCCAACAACGCGGATAAGTTTAAAGAAGAGGTTGTGCCTATCACTATAACAAGAGGAAAAGAATCCATTGAGTTCACGCAAGACGAATATCCCCGTGAAACCTCGCTAGAAAAATTAGCCACGCTGAAACCAGCCTTCAAAGAAAACGGCACCGTAACAGCGGGAAATTCTTCGGGAATTAATGATGGCGCTGCGGCTTGCCTTATAGCCAGTGAAGAGTTTATAAAAAGATCTGAGGTGAAACCATTAGCTCGTGTGGTGGCTATGGCCATTGCCGGAGTGGAGCCCGCCTATATGGGAGTAGGCCCGGTGCCTGCGGTACAAAAAGTATTGAAACGGGCAGGATTGAAAATTTCAGATATCGGATTAGTGGAACTCAACGAAGCCTTTGCTTCCCAATCCATTGCCTGTATTCGTGACTTGAATCTGGATCCTTCGATAGTGAACGTAAATGGAGGTGCAATTGCCATCGGTCATCCATTGGGCTGCAGTGGTGTTCGCATCAGCGCAACGCTTATTCATGAAATGCAGAAAAGAAAAGTGAAATATGGCATTGCTACGATGTGTGTGGGGGTGGGGCAGGGAGCAGCTGTTATTTATGAAAAGATATGAGAATTATGAATGGAATATTCTACTTATGGAATTCGATAATAAATAGGCAATCGGCAGTAAGCAGTAGGCAAAATTATTATTATCATAATTGTCCGTTGTCAATTGCCTATTGTCAATTGCCTACTGCCAACTATTCCAACGCATGAGATATTTTTTCGAAATCACCTATAACGGCACCCACTATCACGGATGGCAAAATCAAAAGAATGCCATTGGGGTGCAACAAGTAGTGGAGGAGGCGATGAGTAAGTTGTTAAGAAAGGAAATTTCAATTTTAGGAAGTGGTCGCACGGATACAGGCGTCCATTGTGTTCAACAGTTTTTTCATGCTGATATAGAAGCCGAATTCAATCCCAGGGATTTAATCCACCGCATGAATGCTTTTCTGCCCAAAGACATCGCGATCAGAAATATTTTGATGGTAAGGCATGATGCTCATGCACGTTATGACGCCCATGAGCGCTCGTATCAGTATAAAATCACCCGAATAAAAGATCCGCTCCTGGTGGGTTATGCTCATTATTTTTTTCGTGACCTTGACCTGTTAACCATGGAACGGGCTTCTGCGTTATTGTTGGGCGAACACGACTTTGAATGTTTCAGTAAAGTAAAAACCGATGTGAATCACTTTATTTGTGACATTAAACAAGCCAGCTGGAATCAAAAGGGTGATGTTTTGGTTTTTACGATCACGGCCAACCGGTTTTTGAGGGGTATGGTTAGGGCCATAGTAGGAACCTTGTTGGATGTGGGCAATGGGAAATTAACGGTAAAGCAGTTTCAGGAAATATTGAAGAGCAAAGACAGAAAGAAAGCCGGCATGAATGCACCCCCGGAGGGTTTGTATCTCACGCAGGTAAAATATCCCAGATCAGTATTTAAATAATGGGTCCACGTTGAGGAGATAATAGATGGAAAAGGAAAAAATAAAAAGCGGCAATATTATCGATTGGAAGGTGCTGGGCCGCATCATGAAATTTGTTCAACCCTATAAAGGAAGATTTTACCTTGTGGTGTTCCTGACGGTGCTGCTGGGTTTTCTTACTCCGCTCAGGGCAATGCTCATTCAATATACATTGGATGAGCACGTGGCCTTTGGAAAATACTGGAACATGGTGAACGTGATCATCCTGTTGCTGGTCTTAATGGTGATACAATCAGCAGCCCAGTATGTGCATACCTATATTTCTGGTCGCATCGGGCAGTTTGTCATCCGGGATATCAGGATTAAACTTTATGAACACATTATCAACCTGCGCCTGAAGTTTTTTGACAAAACTCCAATTGGAAGATTGGTGACGCGCAACATTTCTGATGTAGAAACATTGGCGGATGTTTTCACAGAAGGTCTGGCAGCCATGGCAGGCGACCTGCTTCAGATTATCTTCATTCTAGGATTTATGTTTTACACCGACTGGAAGCTGGCATTGGTTTCTTTGTCCACGATTCCGCTCATGTTGTTATCTACCTATGTATTCAAAGAAAAGATAAAAGTGGCCTTCAATGATGTGCGCAATGCCGTTGCCAATTTGAATTCTTTTGTACAAGAGCATCTTACCGGGATGAACATCGTGCAGGTTTTCGGAAGTGAGAAAAAAGAATTCGAAAAGTTTGATGAGATCAACAAAGAGCATCGCGATGCCAACCTTCGTTCGGTGTTGTATTATTCGATCTATTATCCTGTCGCAGAAATCATTGCTGCCATGGGTATTGGTTTGCTGGTTTGGTATGGCGCCAAAGGCGTCATCCATTTTGAACAAACCGGAATTACGGTAGGAACCCTCACGGCATTCATTATGTACATACAGATGTTCTTCCGTCCTATCCGCATGGTGGCTGATCGTTACAATACACTTCAGATGGGTATTGTCAGCACGTCACGCATTATCAACTTGTTGGATGACAAGACCGATGTCATGACCAACGGCACATATAAGACAGATCACATAAAAGGAGAAGTAATGTTTGATCATGTTTGGTTTGCCTATAACGATTCCGATTATGTTTTGAAAGACATTAACCTGCAAATCAAAGCAGGAGAAACCATTGCGTTGGTCGGAGCCACCGGAGCCGGAAAATCTTCTATTATTAATTTGCTGAATCGCTTTTATGAAATAAACCGTGGCAGTATCCGCATTGATGGAGTTGATATTAACGAGTATGACCTGGGAAGCGTGCGCAAGAACATCGGAGTGGTATTGCAGGATGTGTTTTTATTTAGCGACACGATTAGAAATAATATTACCCTTGGTAATCCGGACGTGACAGATGAAATGATTTTACACGCTGCCGACTTGGTAGGCGCCCGTAAATTTATTGAGCGACTGCCCGGTGGATTAAATTATAATGTGATGGAACGCGGATCTACATTATCGGTTGGCCAGCGACAACTCTTGTCTTTCATCCGGGCCATGGTATATGATCCTAAAATTCTGGTACTGGATGAAGCAACATCGTCCGTTGATAGCGAAACGGAAGAGATGATTCAGGATGCCATTTCCAAGATGATGAATAACCGAACGTCTATAGTAATAGCCCACCGGTTGTCAACCATCCAGAAGGCAAATAAAATCCTTGTCTTGGACCATGGAGAAATCAAAGAGGAGGGCACACATGAAGCACTTTTATTGCAGGAAGGATATTACTCACAGCTTCATAAAATGCAATACAAAGAAGTAATCTAACGCTTAACTCTGGAAGTGACTACTCGTCCGAACGTTTAGTCAAAAGCATTATATTTGCTTTGATGCATATTTCAAAAACGTATTTGCTTTTGATTATAGGCTCTATCTGGATGACGCAGGTTGCCTATGCGCAAAGCAGAAATTCCAGGAGCCGATATGCAATTGGACCACGGCCTGGTTCAAGGCCTAACAACGCTTCTATCGTTTGTCCCATTTTTAACGAAAAACTCTATCCATATCAGGGAATTGGTATCAAGTTGGGAGACCCATTTGCCCTTACCTATAAATTTTACGCAAGTAAGAGTCTCACATTTGCCATTGATGCCGGCAAAACTGCCAGTGGGTTATATAATGAATACTACCGCAACACATTCACGGATTATATGCCAGATTCCCTTACTCAAGAGGAAAGTATCCAACATCTTTCTCATAAGGTGATGTCCAACATTTTTGTTGAGGGTAAGTTTCTCTACCAATGGGATGCGGATATGATATCTAAAGGGCTGCATCTTTACGCGGGGGCTGGCTGGCAGTGGCGAAGTGCCAATATTAAATACGATTATCTATACACAGATAATTCTGGTACTGGTATTTCTTATACTAGCTCGTTTACGGAGAACCGTTATACGTATGGCCCTGTGGTGGTACTGGGATTTGAATACGCTTATTTTTCAATCCCCATTTCAGCCTTCATTGAAATAGAATGGTTTTCAGATGTTGCGTTAGACCCCGGATATAGTAGGTTTCAAGGGGGAGTGGGATTACGCTATGTCTTTTAAAATCTAGTCAACTTCGTCAACCTGCATTTGTTTTTCATACAACTCCTGGTAGGCACCTCTCTTCATCAAAAGATACTCGTGAGTTCCTTCTTCAATGATTTCACCATCGTGGAGCACGATAATTTTGTTGGCGAGTTTTGCTGATGAAACCCGGTGTGAAATAATAATGCTGGTGCGGTCTTGCATGATTCGCTTCATGCTGTTGAGAATGGTGTTCTCTGTTTTTGTGTCCACCGCAGACAAGGCATCATCCAGGATGAGAATTTTTGGTTCCCGCACTACTGCACGGGCAATGGATACGCGCTGTTTTTGCCCTCCTGAAAGCGTTATACCTCGCTCACCAACACGGGTGTTAAAACCCAGCGGGAAGGCAGTGATATTTGCAAATACATCCGAGTCTTTGGCCGCCTGAATCACTCTGTTTTCATCCGGCTTATCAAGTCCGAAGGCGATGTTATTGAAGATGGTGTCGCTAAATAAAAATACATCTTGCGGAACAACACCGGTTTGTCGTCTAAGGTTTTGAAGATCGTAATGCTTTAGAGGAATATCATCAATTCTGATTTCACCTTCAGTAACATCATAAGACCTACTGATGAGGTTGGAAACGGTACTTTTACCAGACCCGGTTGTTCCTATAATGGCAAGCGATTCACCAGGTTCTATTTTAAAAGAGATATTTTTCAAAGCACAAATGCCGGTGTCCGGATAGACGAACGAGACATTATCAAACTCTATTTTTCCTTGAATGTCTTTTTCAAGATTCTTTTCGGAGATGATATCTGTTTTGGTCTTGAGAAATTCATTGATTCGTTTTTGAGAAGCTTCCGCGCGCTGCACTAAACTCATCGTCCAGCCCAGTGAAGCAACCGGCCAGGTGAGCAAGTTTACATAGATAATAAACTCAGCAATGTTACCGAAGGTAAGTGAACCATTGATTACTTCCACACTACCGGCATACACGGTAAGAATGGTACTCAATCCGATCAGCCCCATGATCAATGGAAAAAATAAGGCCTGAACGCGAGTGAGTTTTAATGACTGCCTTTTGTATTCATTACTTTCTGTAGTAAAATTCTTCACTGATTCAGCTTCCCGTGTAAATGATTTGATTACACGAATGCCTGAAAAAGCTTCTTGTACAAATGTGCTCAGTCTCGATTGACTTTTTTGTATCTCCTCTGAACGGTGTTCGATAACCGTATTAACATAAAAAATACTAAGAGAAAGAATGGGTAGCGGTACAAGGGCATACCATGTTAGCTTGGTGCTAATGGAAAACATAATCGGAATCAGCATGATGAACAACATCACTAGTTGCATCCCATACATGATGGAGGGCCCGAGATACATACGCACTCTACCTACGTCTTCGCTGATGCGATTCATCAGATCACCGGTACTGTTTCTGCGATAAAAACTGAGAGGAAGCGTTTGATAATGCTCAAAGACTTCATTTTTCAAATCATACTCAACCAGTCGGCTCATTACGATTAATGTTTGCCGAACAAAATAGAGGAACAATCCCCTCAACAGGGCCATCACTAAGATCAATACGGCATATAATAAAATGCCTCGCGCGAAAATCTGGAAGAAATCATCTTGCACCTTGCTTTCTGTAAAAGACCGGTACACCCTGATGTTGTCTACTACCAGGTCGATGGAATAACGTACCAGCTGTGCGGGATAAATCTGGAACAGGTTGGAGATGATGACAAATACGAGACCTAAAATCAGGTGCCATTTATATTTGAACAGGTATTTGTTGATGTATTTAAGCTCCTTCATAAAGGCGTTAATTGGCTCGGTGAATTTTAATGGTACAACGTGAAATTTTAACCAGTAACACGATAGAATGATGCTTTTTGTTTTATGAACACCAAAATTCAGTGGTTTTGAAATCAGCTTTCTAGCCTTTTAGTCAATTTTATTAGCTGTTAAAAAGGTGAACAAAAGTAGCTATTCCATTTAAAACAACGGGTTATGTTGATTAAAGAATTGAATTAGGAATGCAGGAGTTTAGCGAGATGAAGTTTGGCATACGCCAAAATTGAATCAAAAAGTATATTTTTGCGCCCGCATGAAAAAAATAATTGAATCAAGAAAACTTTTGGGAGTAGATAAAACTGCCGAATTGAAGGAATTAAAGGCGATTTACAGGAATTTTATGAAGGACTGGCATCCTGATAAGTTTAACGACAACCATGAGGCGAAACTTGAAGCTGAAGAAAAAAGCAAAGTATTCATTGAGGCTTATCACCTGTTGGTAAGCGTGGCGCCAGAAACTCACGCGCAGCAATTAGAGCAATACACAGAAGTAATCACATCTTCAAAGATTGTCGACTTTCTATTCAAAGCTCAAACCTTGCAGGTAAACTTTGCCGATGGCAGCAGCTATGAATATTTTGGTGTGCCACATAATGTCTACAATAAATTTTTGAATTCGGAAACGCCCGATCGCTTTGCCCGCAGGCACATTTATCATTCTTATGTGTATAGAAAGGTGAGCAAGGCAGCTGAGAATTAGAAAAAACATCAAAGGCGATGGGCATCAACGACTTTCTCACATTTGAAAAGAATTAATCTTTCTGATTCTATTTTGATGTAATAGTGACCTTTTGTCCAGACTGTGTTTTTATTGTAATGACGTTGTTCGCTACCTGATAACTTGTATTGTCAATACGGAAGTGATCAAACACATTCTTTATTTTGAGTTCACCACCTTTTTCGCTTACGATGATAAGCTCCTTTATTTTTCCGTCTTCCTTTTTTGCTGATATCACAAACGCTCCTTCAGCCCGTAGCTGATGAAATGAAACATCGCGCCATGTTTCAGGGATTGCTGGAAAAACTTCAATCACTCCATCATGACTTTGCAACAACATCTCCTGCACCGCTGAGGCAAAAGCGAAATTTCCTTCCAGCGTAAATGGCCGATAGCGGAAGGAAGAAAGCTTTCCTTCACATTGATCACCGTTCACATGAAAACTATTGGGAAGTACAAAGCAGGACGCAAACTTCTGAAGGGTCTCCGCAGCTTTTTGTCCTTGCTTCATGCGGGCATACATATTGGCCTGCCAGCTAAAGGAGTAGCCCACCCACTTCATAGATCCATTTTGCTCCAGCACGTTCATTGAGGCATCAATTATTTTCCGATCGGCTTCCTTTGAATATTCCAGAATGCCTAGTGGATGAAAAGCCATGAGGTGAGAAAAATGACGGTGCGATTCGGCAAAAGGTATTCCAGGAGCAACGGCCAATGAACCGATTTCATCTTTACTTAAGTCTGGCCATTGGTTCAGTTGCTCGCGCCAGTGTTCTGCTTCATTGTTGAGATTCAATTCAAGAGCAAGCTCAATGGCTTTCAGGTAAGTCCATCGTATAATGGCCAAATCATAATTCGTTGTTTCAGTGAACCATGCGGTAATCCTGTTGTCATTAATCTCAGGACTGGAACTCAGGGGTAATTTTCTTTTTCCATTCGTATCAACTACAGAAATATTATCAAAGAAAGTGGCAACATCGTGGATCCATGGATATGCTTTTTCTTTGAGGAAATTTTTATCCATTGAATAGCGCCACTCCAGATAGAAATGATGTGCCAGCCAACCAGCCACGGTAGGTGAACAGGAATATTGAATCCAGCCACCCATTTCTTTTCCTTCAAGAGTAGTTACTCCAGGCACGTTAAGTCCGGCAACGCCAAAGTAATGTTTCGTGTACTTTTCAAATATTGGCTTACTGTTCCATAACCAGTTGGTAAACCCTTTTGCTTCCGTCATGTGATTGCCGGAATACGAAGGCCAATAGCTAAGTTGTGTATTAAGATCATTGTGGATGTCTCCTTTCCATGGAGGAAGATTTCCATTATCCGCTGTCCAGATGGCTTGCAACGTAATGGGAGGAGCGTAGTCGCGGGCGGCACAAGCAAATTTGTAATTGTCAAGATACCATTGCCGTTCTATAAGTGAATCGGGAATAGATAGTGAAGACTGATTCCAGAAATTGCTCCACCATTTCTTATTTTCATGTGAATCCTTTTTAAATCCTCGCTGTAATGCCTGGCGTATTTCTTCATCGGTAGCAACATTTTTTTGATTGTAAGGTGAATTAGAAGTAATACTCCAAACACCTTCCATTCCTGTATGGGTTTTCTTCCACGTAACACTTACGTTGTAGGTGAATTCGTTCCATCCGGATTGTGTATAGGTAACACTGGTAGCTGTTGCAAGTATGTTACCTTGTTTATAACCCAGTCGCGGAAGCCCCTGACCTGCGACCGAATTATTAACGGAAATATTACTGCCCTCATAGTCGGGTGGCAGTAAGAAAGGTGTAATAGATGCCTTTTCAAATTTATACCAACCTATCGGTAGATTGGGATGAATGAAAGTAATGAGCCGGGCGCCACTTTTCCATTTCACTTCAGCAATTCCTTCTTTAATGTAAAGTCGCGTAGAAGCAACTTCACCCAATGCCGCGATGTCAAATTCCAGCGCTGCTCCAGGAATTTTGGAAGGGGCAGGATCGCGCTCATAGGGAAGATCTCCAAGATCCTGAATGATCTTGTAATCATTTTTTGCTACCTGGTCCTGCACCATTTTGAATGTGAGTTTATCTAAATCGGGCGAGGGCCGTTGATCCCATAAGTCGGCCCGGTCGAGTGAGAATCTTAGCTTGCCATTTTTTTGCCAGATGAGATTGCCGATCATTCCATTGCCGAGTGGCAGGGCTTCGTCCCAGCTTTTAGGTGGTGAACTGAATTGCAGATCATGCCGAAACTGAGTTTGTGCACGACCTGCGTGGAATGAAAAAATGATAAGGAACAGCGACAAGAATTTAGGCATGGGTAGTAAAGGAAGAGTTTATTTCAACTTGTCAAAAAAATCTGTGAATCTGTGGCTGCTTTGACGTTAAGCAAGTTACTTCCCAATCATTGGAAATAGTCGCTTGATATCTTCTGGGGTAGGTTGTGTGCCATACTCACAAATCTCAAATGCTTCTACATTTTTAACTTTAGTGGCGCGTTCTTTTCCATACCACTTTTCCAGTGATTCCATCATTTCCGGAGTGATGCGTCTGGTTTGTCGCTTTGCCAACCATGGAAGCCATTCTGATTTTGATGCAGGCACTTCACTCGCATAGCCACCAACCCAAGGTAGCCACTCAAAGAATTGCGATTCGTGGGCGGCAAGGGCATACACTTTTTTGTCGAATATGCTGGTGATATCAACAGTAACGTCAGGACGGAAGGGGTTAGGTCGCAGAAAGCGATCTTGCAAATATAGGAATACGGGATTCTTTTTAAGAGGAGGGGTGTCCGAGGCAATATTAGGCACGGCAACCATGTATGCTGCATCCTGTACCAGTACACCTGTGTAGCGATGATCCGGATGATAATCATTAGGCCGTGGAGCAATCACAATATCGGCATTCCATTCACGTATTTTACGGATGATTTGTAATCGAACATCCAGGCTTGGAGTTAACTCACCATCATGGTTGTTGAGCACATCATATTCAACACCAAAGCGTTTTCCTGCTTCTTTGGCTTCCGCTTTTCTACGCACTGCCAGAGCACCACCACCCTGTGTTTGATGGCCTGCATCTCCGTTCGTAACAGCAACAAATTTCACAGCATACCCCATTGAAGCAAACATGATGGCCGTTCCTCCTCCACCCTGATCACAATCATCAGGATGTGCGCCAAGCATAATGATGCGAATGGCATCGGGTTTAGTTTGTGAAAATGACGGTGAAGTGAAAAGTATGATGAGGAGTGCGAGTGTTATTTTTTTCATAACCATATTTTTATTGATTGATGAAAGTAAGGTTTTTTGAGTTAACCTCTAACCCAAATTACACTACTCATTATCGCATTAGAGGTAAGGATTTTTTTAGGCTTGTAATAATTTGAAAAGAGAAGCCACAGATTCACAGATAGTCTTAATCAGTGAATCTGTGGCTATATATTTTGAATCTATTTATTTACTCCGGGTAAACCAGGGGTTGGCATCTGCTGCTCTTTGGCGAAAGAAGGAGCTTTTCTTACTGTTGGATAAACTTCGTCTAGCGTGGTTCCATCATAGAGTCTTCCATTCTTCATCACTTTATTAACGGTGTTGGTGTTGCGAATATTTTCCAATGGATTTTTGTCGAGGATAACCAAATCAGCAAGTTTCCCTGCTTCAATGCTTCCCACGTCTCCATCTAAACCAATTGCGTTGGCGCCTTGAATGGTGGCGACCTTTAATGCATTGTGTGTGCTAATGCCACCGGAAGCAATGTTCCATAATTCCCAATGATAGCCCAGGCCTTGCAACTGACCGTGTGATCCAACGCCAGCATTACCGCCAGCCTTCACCAAATCATTAACAAATCGTGCATGATCTTCGAATACGTGTTCTTCTTTCATAAACCAGGCTGATCTTCTTCTCGATTTTTGATCGAGTTCTGACTTGGCTGTGAAGTAATTTAATTTGGGATCACCATTTACATTTTCAGTAGCATAATAAAAATTCTCCGCCCATGGCCCGCCATAGGACACCAGAAGCGTTGGTGTATACGTCATCTTCGATGCAGCCACCGCTGTAGTAAAATCTTTGTACAATGGATATATCGGGAAAGAGTGTTCATGACCCGGATAACCATCAATGAGGTTAGTCATGTTTAATTTGAAATCCAATCCGCCTTCTGTCGTTGGCATCAACTGTTGTTCCTTCGCGGCTTGTATGATCCACTGCCGATGCTGACGGTTACCGGTGAGATACATCTTGATGGTTTTGGTATTATAATATTCTGAGTACTGTTTCAAAATATCTTTTGCCTGATCTGCATCTTTCAGGTTATACATCCAGTAGCCTACACCAGGGCCGGTAGAGTAAACTCGTGGCCCGAGGATATCACCCGTTTCAACCATATCGCTATAGGTAAGTACATCTGTAGTTGCGGTTTGAGGATCACGGGTGGTAGTAACACCGTAAGCAAGGTTAGCGGCATATACCCACACCTGGTTTTTGTGAATACCCCAGGCAGGCCACATGTGTGCGTGAGTATCAACAAATCCCGGCACTATGGTCTTTCCAGTCAAATCCATTTTCTGAACAGAAGCATCTACCGAGATTGAACCGGCAGTGCCTACTTGTTTAATGCGTGCATTTTCGATGAGCACATCACCACGCTCAATCACCTCATCACCCTTCATCGTGATGATGCGAGCATTTTGCAGCAAAACTTTTCCTGTCGGAATGTCTTTCTGCACGGTAATCTTAATGCGCATCTCACCCGGCTTATACCCTTCGTCTTTTTTCTCTTCTGATTTTTTATCTCCGTCCTTTTTCTCTTCGTCCTTCTTTTCCGTTCCTGCGTCTTTCGCCTTTTCTTCCTCTGCTTTTTTCTTTTTTAACTCTTCTTCTATGGTTTTCGCTTCATCCAGGTGGTAAGTAAAGAAGGCATTGCCTAAGGAAAAATAAACCGTTTTGCCATTACTACTCCAGGTCGGAAATTCACCACCTAGCTTTGTGAGCTTTCGTGAAGGGAACTGTGCACTCGTAGGATCGGCAACAGAAATCTTAGGAACTTCTCCTCCCACTTGAGGTAAGGTGACGACATAAATATCGTTGTTGATTTTTGCCAATGCTTGATCTCCTTCGGGAGCCATAAGAATTACTGCGGCATTGGAAGGTTCGCGTTGAGGTTCGGTGGCTGATTCAACCAGCATACAATGATTTTCATCTGCCACAGAGCCGTAGGTCATAATGCCCGTGACTTTTAAATGAGCTTTTTCATCGGTACCATCCCAACGAATCGACACCAATCCCTTCTGACCACTATATAAGTAAATGCGATCATCGGATTTTGTGAAATGAGGTACGCCTCGTCCTTTTGCTTTTGCAATCAAAGTGATGGGGCCACCATCGCCACTTATCCAGGCAATGTCTTCCTGGTTAGCAAAGGTGACGGGTCCTTCATCTTCCTTGAAGTTATGCGCACTGCCCTGCATGAATACAATCTTGTTTCCTTGATAGCTCCATGCGATATCCGTGTACAATGCAGGCGCAGTAGTCAACTTTATAATCTTAGGAGCTTTAGCTTTGAAGTTGATTTTATAGATATGTCCACCTTGTCCTTCCCAGGTTACCCAGGCAAGCTGCGCACCGTCCGTGCTCCAGGCAGGCAAGGCTTCTGTGAAGTTATTAGCTGTTACTCGCTTGGGTGTACCATTTGGTAAATGCATGGTATAAAGTCGGTTCAATGCGGTGAAGGCAACTTGTTTTCCATCAGGAGACACTACCGCATCGCGGATTTGTGTCACGATCATGTCTTTATCATCCTTGATGGGATATTTGAAATCGGCTAAGCTTGGACCTATTAAAAATTCTGTTTCTATTTCAAATGGAATATTTACAGCACTGCCGCCTGCTACTGGAATACTATAAAACTTTCCACCATAAGAAGCGATCAGATTTTTGCTATCAGGAGTGAATGACATAGCAGGCAACACGCCCAATGGAGCAATGGATTCCTGTTCATCGCGTTGCACGGGATACGCAAGCCATTTTTCATCTCCTGTTTTTAAATCGCGGATGATTAAACCGGTTTGATCGTTATGTCTTGATCCATAGACTAACCACTTGCCATCGGATGAAAGCGTTGGCGCAAATGCAGATCCATAGCGTGCCGTCTTCACTTCAGTCTCACCGTTCTCGCGATCGTATACTGCCAATTGGTATTGCGGAAGTTGGGCATTATAATTCCACGCGTTAAGACGTTGAGAAAACCAGACGTAACGATTGGCAGCGCCAAAAGCAGGCTCTACTGTTTTTAAATTATCAGGCTTGCTGATCAATTGCGCGCCAGAACCTCCGTCTTTATGAAACATCCACAACTTAAAATTGCGCGTGCCGCGTGAGCCGATGATATAATTTCCATCGGGTGTCCACTCGGCTGACTGATAATGATCGATGTTTGCTTTGGTGATCTGTAAGGAGTCTTTCTTATCTAACGAAAACCACCAGATGTTTTCACCACCACTACGATCAGAGATAAATAAAAGTTTGGTTCCATCCGGACTAAACTTTGGATGCGAATCGTAGGCCATGCCACTGGTAAATTGAATAGGCTTGCCACCGGTGATGGGCATGGTAAAAATGTCGCCCATAAAATCAAAAGCAATGGTTTTGCCATCCGGACTTACATCCAGCGACATCCAGGTGCCTTCATTTGTTTTGATGGGCACACGCCTGGCTACTTCCAGCGGAAGGTCTCTTTTCTTTTTTGGCTTTTCCTTTTTTACGGTGTCTGCCTTTTCCTCTTTTTTGGGCTCTTGTGCTTTTAATTGGATCGTGCCAATGATAAACAGTAAACAAAGCAAACGGTATAGTTTCTTCATGCTTGGGGGGTAGATTTATATGAATTAAGGAATAATAACCCACCCAATATATAAAAGGTTACATAATTTCTATAGGTGGAGAAAGTCGTGGTTGAGAGAGAGGTTAATCGTTTGAGACTTCGAGTGATTACCGAAATTCAATTCGTTTTTTAATCACTTTTTTATCCACCCATTGCAATAATAGGATGAAGACGATGCCAAAAATAATCAGACCGGAATATCTGGATATAAAGGTAAAAACCCCGGTAGTCCAATGAATGTTACTAAGCGCTAAACTAACAATCAGGGTTACAACAATAAGAAAAATGCCAGTGGCCATCCAAAAGTAGTCGCGCTTCTCTTCTTTCTTTTCAAGGAGTGCCACAACGCGATCGGCAAAGGGAAGGGACACATGGAAGTCAGGTTCTTTTTTCAACACGTCAAAAACACGTTGATAGGCGCGCGCATCTTCAGAGGATTCGTTAGGCAAACCCTTCTCAATCTGATGTTGTAATTCTTCTTCGCGTTTCATATCAGTTCTTCTTTGCCAAGATACTTTTTTACTTTTTCTTTCAATAATTGCCGGGCACGAAATAAATAATTTTTCACAGTTCCTTCCGGCAGTCCTGTTATTTCTACGATCTCCGGATAACTCATCTCCTGCACATGATATAACGTTAATATCGCTTTGTATTGTGGAGGCAGTTGATCAATCAGGTTGAGCACCATAGTATCCAATTGCTGCTCAGAAAAATTTTCTTCCACATTTTCGGTGGAGATGAATTGTTCCCTGTAGCTTTCTTCATCAGGCAATTCACGTATTTCAATTTTCTTTTTTCGTAAATGGTTGATGCCATGTCGGTATGCGATGGTAGCAATCCAAGTGCTCAGTTTCGACTGAAAAGTAAACTCCCCCAGTTTTTTATACACTTTTAGAAATACATCCTGACAAAGTTCCTCACGATCTTCCTGCAGATCAATAAGCCGTGATATCATATGCCCCACCAGCCTTTCATGTTGCTTAATCAGCGCACGAAATGCCTGCCTATCTCCGCTTAAAACCTGTGAGACCAAGGCCTTGTCATCGATCATTTTGGGGTTAGACACACAGATTAATACGAATGTTGCAGGAATTTAGTTAAAAAATCGGCAGCCGGTTTCCGGTTGCCAGTCCCCGTTTACTGGAAACTGTTGGCCGGTGACAATTGATTAATGAGGCATTTAACAAATATTTTAAAAGATTCTGCAACATTGATTGAAGCACCCGTGTCTTACGCCTCAACACACATTTTTTAATTTTTAAAAGCAACAATTATGAATTCAGATGTTTTAATGCCGATCGCTATTATAGGAAGTTTTGGCGCCTCCATTTATTTCTTCACCAAAGTGATGACCGATTACATCCTTAAAAAGAAGATGATAGAAAAGGGTTTCGTGAATGACGACACACAAGCTATTTTTAAGCAACACTCAGCCACCAATAAGTTTACTTCTTTGAAGTGGGGTTTGATTATTTTCTTTGCAGGTGTTTCTCTGATTATTATGGAATACATTCCAGCTAGGCCGGAGTCTCCGCTACCTTATGGTTTGTTTGCAGTGTCCGTATCACTCGGCTTTTTGATTTATTACTTCCTGTTGAAGAAAGAAATCGAAACGAAATAATGATATGTTGAAAAGTTCAATTCTATTTTGTGTTTGCTTTCTCTTTGCTTTTTCGGGAGTTGCACAACAGTCAAACAAAGATCTATTGGTAAAGAACGTATGGAAAATCCAGTCCGATGAAATGTCGGGCCTGGGTGTTCATACTTCCTTACAGAAGAGCACGGAACTTCAGTTTTTTGCAGATGGAGCCTGGAAATCGTCAACTCCTATAAGAGAAGTAACCAGTGGCACCTGGAGACTGGAAAATAATGATCGTAACCTAGTCATAAAGTCCGGTATTGAAGAAACAAGTTATCTGATTCTTCAATTGACAGTGAAAGAGCTGCAGTATAGAGTTAAGAAGAATGCAGCTACCTATACGTATAAATGGTTGAGTACAGAATAAGCTACTCAACAGCTTAAGCACTAACCTACATGTGATCAAATTTAATTAGTAAATAACTAAACAGGAATTTCCATGTTCAGAAATTACATCAAAACAGCATTGCGCAGTTTAATAAGGCATCGCTTTTTCTCGGCTATCAATATTTTTGGCCTGGCTGTGAGTATGACCATTTGTATGGCCATCATGATGCTCGTGGCTGATCAGATGACCTACGATCGATTTAATACCAATCGCGATCGCATCTACCGAATCAACAGCCAGGTGACCCATGCTGATGGAACGATGAGCGATAACATTACGGCCACCTCGGCTCACCCGCTGGGCGAAGAGTTACGAAATAATTACACAGGCATTGAAATAGTGGTGCGCATTAAACGCGGCTTTGGCAATTCAT
Organism: Cyclobacteriaceae bacterium; assembly: GCA_043774805.1. Taxonomy (GTDB): domain Bacteria; phylum Bacteroidota; class Bacteroidia; order Cytophagales; family Cyclobacteriaceae; genus ELB16-189. The sequence continues at coordinate 56,580 of JAYVTB010000099.1, forward strand.
GGATTGAGTTTGATCAGAATGTTAACATCCCATTGAGTGGCTACTTTGCCGATCCTGAATTCCTGGAAGTGTTTCAATATGAAATGGAGTACGGGGATGCACGCACCGCCTTAAAGGAACCACAAAGTGTCGTCCTCACTCATGAGGCTGCGAGAAAATTATTTAAAGAAGAAAATCCGGTGGGTCTTACTGTTAAAGTGGGAGATAAAGGCGTGTACAATGTTACCGGTGTGCTGAAAGAAACCAACAAGAAATCTCATATCGTGTTCGAGGCACTCGCAAGTATGTCTTCTGTGAAGGGATTAGAGGCCAGCGGAGTTTTAGGAAAGGAATCTGAAAACTGGCACAACTACTGGCAGACGTGGACGTACATTTTGCTGGAGGAAGGCAAAACGGTATCTGATATCGCACCTTACCTCGATAAGATTTACAAAAAATATATTGCGCCTAATACCAATCCCAATGTGAACAAAGCAAAGTTTCAACTTCAGGCAATGATGAATATCACCCCTGGGCCGATGCGTAATAATCCTATCGGGCCATTTCTGCCGTGGTTGTTTGTTTACTTTTTTGCAGGACTTGCAGCGTTGATTATGCTTACCTCGTGTTTCAACTTTACGAATCTTTCAATCGCCCGATCACTAACCCGTGCCAAAGAAATAGGCATCCGCAAAGCAACGGGTGCCATGCGCTGGCAAATCTTCATTCAATTTTTGTCGGAGTCGGTCATCACTGCCTTCTTCGCATTGATCATAGCGGTGACCATGGTACTGTTGCTGAAGCCCGTTATGCTGCAATTGAATTTTGCGCGTGTCATGAAGTGGGATCTGGAAGCCAATCTATACGTGTATGCTGCCTTTGCCGTGTTTGCATTGGTGGTGGGCATATTAGCTGGATTATTTCCAGCGATTGTACTTTCCGGATTTCAACCGGTGAAGGTGCTTAAGAACATTGGTAATGTTAAACTTTTTTCTCGCATGGGATTGCGAAAGGCGTTGCTCGTGTCGCAGTTTACGCTGTCATTGATATTCATACTGAGTGTACTTATGGTGTTTAACCAGTTGCGATATTTTATCAAGACTGACCTGGGGTTTCAATCGGAGAATCAAATCATGGTAAGATTGAATAGCACGAAACCAGAACTTCTTAAAACCGAGCTTCTGAAGCACTCAAATGTAATAAGCGTCTCGGCTTCATCGCATGTGCCAGCCGCGGGCTCATCATATAGCATGGGATTTAAGAAAACGCTGGAGGAGAAAAACTGGACCAATGTGTACTACTATTCCGTGGATGAAGATTACATCCGCAATATGAAATTAACGTTGTTGGCAGGAAGAAATTTTGACGGAGCAGCCGGTGAGTCTAATAAGAATTTCATCGTGGTAAATGAAGAGGCACTCAAAACCTTCCACTTCGCGAATGCCACGGAGGCCTTAGGACAAGAGTTGATCATGGATACGGACTCGGCAAAAGTGCAAATCATTGGCGTGCTTAAAAACTACAATCATCAATTGCTAATGCAAAAGCTTGAGCCAATGGCATTGCGCTATAATCCTTCCGAACTCAGCATTCTGCAAGTGGAGTATATTGGCCCCTATGCAGAGACAGCCAAAACTATCGAAGGTTCTTGGGCTATAGTAAATCCTGCGCTGAAAGTCGACTACAAATCCATGAAGGAAGAAATTGAAACGATCTACAACATCTTTTTTGGTGATATTGTAAAAGTAGTGGGCGTGGTTGCTTTTCTCGCAATCATGATTTCATGCCTGGGTTTGTTAGGCATGGCCACCTATGCTACGGAAACGCGCATAAAAGAAATTTCGATAAGGAAAGTGTTGGGATCAAGCAGTGGCGCTTTGATTCTGTTACTTTCAAAGGGCTTCCTCACTATGCTTGGTATTGCAGTGGCACTTGGCGTACCCGCTGCTTTTTTCATCAACAACCTTTGGCTGGAGATGATTGCCTATCACGTGAGCATGGATTGGGGAGTGATTGTGACCGGTGTGCTCGTTTTGATTTTCTTTGGGGTATTGACTGTAGGGTCTCAAACCGTGCGCGCGACTTTCGTGAAGCCGGTAGAAAATCTGAAGAGTGAATAAAAAGAAAGGCGACAGATGAATAGTCTGTCGCCTTTTTAAAATATCTAAAGGAGGTCTTATTTAAAATGCTTTAACATCACGATCTCTTCTGGCTTTAAGAATCGCCACTGACCGCGTGCAACATCCTTCTTGTCAAGACCGGCATAGGCAACACGATCAAGTTTCACCACCTCATATCCTAACGACTCAAATATTCTGCGCACAATGCGGTTCCAACCAATGTGAAGTTCAATGCCTAATTCTTTACTGTCATCTCCTACAATAGCAAGGTCATCCACCATCGCGCGTCCTTCTTCCAGCCGCACACCTTCTTTGATTTTCAGGAAATCATTTTTCGTGATGGGTTTATCCAATTCCACTTTGTAAATCTTCTTCACATTGTATGAGGGGTGTGTAAGTTTATCAGCAAGGTCTCCATCATTGGTAAGAAGAAGTAAACCGGTAGTATTTCTGTCTAATCTTCCCACGGGGTAGATCCTTTCTTTACCCGCGTTGGCTACTAAATTCATCACCGTGTTGCGCTCTTGCGGATCTGCCGTAGTGGTGATAAAACCTTTGGGTTTGTTCAATAAGATGTAAACCGGTTTTTCGGCTTTTAATTTTTTTCCTTCATAACGCACGTCATCGGTCATTTTTACTTTATGACCCATCTCGGTAACGGTTTCTCCATTTACCGATACCAATCCCATCTTAATGAATTCATCCGCTTCTCTGCGACTGCCTACACCGCTGTTCGCCATGAATCTATTTAAACGTATTGTGTCTGGATCAGACTTCTGCTTGGCTACAGGTTTTGTATTTGTCGCTGGTTTTTCATTGCGAACTTTATCAGCGGGTTTCCTCTTGTAGGGGAGTCCAAAGCTGCTGGTTTTGCGAAAGGGCTTGTCTTCCCCTTCTTTTCCCTCAAATGATTTTTTCTCGCCATCTTCAGCGGCTCTTTTAACAAATGCTTTCTTTTCAAAGCGAGGTTTGTCCCCTGCGTTTGAATCAAAGGAGCGGGTAGTACTTTTTTTGAAAGGCTTCTCATCTCCATCTTCCCTCTTAGTGAATGGTTTCTTGGTGAAACCGGAAGGTTTGTCTGACCTCGAATCAAACGACCTGGATTCTCTCTTTTTAAATGGGCTTTCGCCCCCTTCATTATTGCCACTAAATGATTTCTTTTCGAAGCGAGGTGTACTACCAGGTCTTGAGCTAAATGAGCGTGGTCCGCTTTTACGGAATGGCTTTTCGTCACCGCCATCTTCCCGTTTTGTAAACGGTTTCTTGGTGAATCGTGAAGGTCTGTCTGAACGGGAATCAAATGAACTTGATTCTCTTTTCTTAAAAGGTCTCTCGCCTCCTGCACCTTCTTCTCTTTTTTGAAAAGGTTTTTTGCCAAATCCTGATGGGCCGCCTGTGCGTGGCTGGAATGAATCAGAAGTTCTTTTGCGGAACGGCCCGCCAGCACCACCTTCTCTTTTCTCGAATGGCTTTGAGAATCTTTTTGGACGTTCGTTGGAGTCGCCATCTCTTTTACCGAATGATGACTTGCTTGCGCCAAAGCGCGAAGGACGGGATGAACGGTTTTCTGAATCGCCACCACGGGTGAAATTGCTGCGAGGGCGTTCATCATCTCCTCTGCCTGATCGTTTCTTTTTATCGCGGAAAGATTTTTCTGCTTCTGAACGCTTACCGAAGGAAGTTTTGCCTCCGGTTGATTTTCTGGGACGTGCCATAATGATTTATTTAAGAGATTGCCTCATGAACAAGCAGCCACTTTGTTAAAGGTCGGATTAATTATTAATGTCTATATGAAAAAAATCCAAGTGAGTTGATAAATGAGCCTCTACCAACTCTTTTGGGTTATTGATTTTCTGGCGTTTCTCCAATCGTATTTACTTCGCTGGTGAAATCTTTCGGGGTAGGCAATTCACCGATATCGTTGATGCCGAAGTATTCCATGAATTTTGGACTGGTTCCGTATAACAAAGGTCTTCCAATAGATTCTGCTTTGCCTAAAATTTCAATAAGGCCTTTATCAAGTAGTTTTTGAATGGCATAATCGCAGTTTACACCACGGATATTCTCGACTTCTGTTTTGGAAAGGGGCTGCTTATAGGCGATGATGGAAAGTGTTTCCATAGCTGACGTTGACAATCTTTTTTTAGATTGTTGTTTCAGCATGATGCCTATACTTGCCTGATAGGCAGGTTTGGTTAAAAACTGATATCCACCACCGGCTTTAAAGAGTTGAAAGGCAAACTCGTCACCCAGAAATTTCTCTTCCAATCGCTGCAAAGCACCCGCAATATCTTCGTCTGGAACATCGGCATTAAACATTTCCGATAGGCAGGCTTTGATATCCGCCAACTTGGTGGGAGTAGGAGAACAAAAAATGAGTGCTTCGATGTGGTTCTGTAAGAAATCCATAGTTTAATTTACAATTCCCACTCCCGCAAGGGAGGAGGACTTGATGTGGTTAGTCTTGCTTCATCATTTTAGCCTCGATAGACTGTGTGGTATGAGGCACAGCAATCAGGCGCTCTTTAGGAATCAGTTTACCCGTTACAGAACATATTCCATAAGTACTATTCTTGATTCTCACTAAAGCGTTTTCAAGGTTGGTGATATATTTCAATTGACGCGCAGCCAACTGGCTAAGATTCTCTTTCTCGGCAGTTTCAGCACCATCTTCCAGTACTTTGGTGTTGCCACCTGACGTAGAATCTGTGCCCGCATCGTTGTTGCGGTTTAATGTATCTTTCAAAATCTTAAACTCTTCACGTGCCTTATTCAATTTACCTAAGATCAAGGTTTCGAACTCCTTCAACTCTTCTTCGCTATAACGTGTCTTGTCTTCAGACATAGTTGAAGGCTTGGCAGGTTTGTGGGCAATAGGTCGTTGGTTTACAATCGGGAAAATCGTCAGTTGCGGTACTGGCTTGGGAGTAACAACTTTAGGTTCTGCTTTAGTCGCTACTTCAGCTGTTTGCTTTTTAATTGCCTTAGGCATGGGAGCCTCTTTTTTCGCTACTTTTTCTACTGTTTTTTTTGGAGCTGGCTTAGGGGCCACCTTCGCTGCTGCTTTCGGAGCAGCTTTCTTAGCCACAACCTTCTTAGCTATAATTTTCTTAGCGACAACTTTCTTAGCTATAACTTTTTTAGGTGCAGGCTTTTTCTTGGCAACGGGCTTCTTTGCTTTTGCAGGAGTCGACTTCTTTGCTTTGGCAGCTGGTTTTGCCTTTGCCGCAGATTTCTTGGCAGGTTTGGCAGCGGTTTTTTTCTTGGTCTTAGCCATAAACTAATGCTCTTTAAAGGTTTGAAAAAGATGCGCAAAAATACAGGGAAGGGCCTGAAACAAAAAATGTTATCGCATTAATTCCGGGTTTACTTTTAGCGCCCCACCACGACTCTTTTTCGATAGGTAGTCACGGTTCCGTCAAGGGCAAAAGTCTCGAACCAGACAAAATAATAACCCATACGGGCTTTGCTGCCGTCCTCGCGATCACCATCCCACCGGAAGAACCCTTCATGGCCCAGAGTCTCATTGTTGGCTACTTCTTTGATGAGCCTGCCCTGATGATCTACAATTTTTATGTTGGCGGCCAGCGCACTTTGGTCAAACCGGTAGTTGATTTGGGTAAAATCCTGCCCGGGCACGTAGGGAGAAAAAATTTCAGGACTGATTTGAATAGCATTTTCATCGATTGGATTTTCAAGTCTCGAGTTAGAGTTCAGATATCCTGGTGTTGCATATCCTACTGAAGAGTTGGAAGATTTCCAGTTGTCAGGATTATTGCTGAAGTCATTCAAAGAGATTCTTTCCAGCGAGACACCTTCGTTGTCTTTCAGCAATGGGGAGTGATAATGATCATCATAGTCAAAAAAGTCCAGCAAGACATTGCTATCGGAAAGAATAGCAATCGAGCCTTTATCGTCATTCAAAGAAGGAAGTATGGTGTTCAGTAGCTTTCTTTCCAGTGCATTGGAATAGTGATTTTTGATGATTGAACCATCAGTAGTAAACACAAGATAATCCTGTGGAGCCAGAACGTAATCGAATTCAGTAATTAATTTAGAATTGGAAAATGTTTCGCCTTCATGGTTGGCCAGCGACCAATTTTTAAGGTTTAGATATTTGGAAGAAACATTGATAATCTCAACAAAATCTACTCCGCCTGGCCTTGGGTTAAACAAGACTTCATTAATCAATACATCACCCGTTTCTGCTTCCTCCGGCAAGGCAAAGGAAAACTGATTAAAATCGTCCTGAATAAAATTGCCATTGCAATCTCTCAGATTTTTTATTTCCAGGTTATAAAGCTGACGCAAGCCAATGTCCTGTAGCAATACAAGTTTAATTTCCCTCAAGGAAAGAGTAGTAAAAGATGACGCGGTTACATCGATTTGCGGAGCGAAATTAAACGCGACCCCGCTGAGCGATTTCTCTAGTTTCTCGTCAAAGCGCAATAAGAGCTCATTTGGTTTTATAACAGAAACGGATACTAGTTTAGGCCCGGTAAGATCCGGCTTGTTGGCATTTACTGAATTTATTTTTCCAGGCGTTCCACCCCGAACATCTTCCGAAACAATCCAGTTGTCTTCCTCTCCGCAAGGATTATTGAGGTCGATTAATTCAAGGGTCCAGCCTCCTTCTTGTTTATCCTCATCGCGATACCATGATGGGGAATAGTTCACGGAATCCATCAAGAGACCTTCATTGGTTTTAAGTGAGAGAGCTTCGCCTCCATTGTTAAGTGTAGGAAAGTTCGAAGCCCCGATCGTGTTCGCTTGAGGATAGAACAGAGGGGCATTGGTTGCTGCACAAATGATCCAATATTGATTTGGCTGAATTATCTTCGAAGAGAAAGTGCTAACCGAATTTCCATCCGAAAATTTCCAGCCATTAAGATCGATGGGGTTGGCACTGCGGTTACAGATCTCAATAAATTCTGCTTCGGGTAGCCCTATTTGAGGGCTCGGATCAGCAAAAATTTCTGTGATTATGATGTCTTTGGCATTTAGAGGCATTGCCTTAAAATAAAGAAATGATTGGCTCACAGGCATCATGGTATTTCCCACCAAATCCTGCACACCTGAAATTTCAAGCACGCTACTGATCCCATTGACAAAAGGTATCGAAAAAGTGAGCAGCACAGTTTTCCCATCGCTTTGAAGCTCGGCAAGAGCGGGATCCCCAATATTGTTGGATACGTTGTAATGAGAAACTGTTTGAGATGAAATGATGTCAAGTGGTTCATTGAAAACTAACGACAATTGAGTGTTCGATACTACCTGTATGGAGCTCAACAAAGGAGGGTCTTTTTCAATGAGAATGTCACCGGCATAGATATCGTCAAAGAAATGTTTATTGAAAAAGCTGGAGGTAGATTGCTGAATGCGAATACCGTAAAAATTGCTGGTGGAAAAGGAATTGTCAACGATTGTCCCTTCCAGTGTATAGGTGGTTCCCCCGGAAGCATCACGCTCCAACGACCAGTTATTATTTTCGTCACGAATTACTTTGATCCGCAAGGGATTGTTTGAGCGATTGGTAACTCCATCCGTTCCATTGATAAGTAGTGTTGCCGTGCCGGCAGTTACTTTATACAAGCTGATTTCATCCGGAGTTCCTCCAATGCGAACAAAATAACCGTTGTTTGTTGGGCTTAACAGATTGGCCTGGTCGGATACCAGATACACGTCAACATAGTTAGCACTTGAGGTATTGAATTGAAGCTGTATAAAAAATTCCCATTCCGCAGTTACTGCTTTTTCAGACGGGGTGACGATGAAAAATGAAGCGCTCGCAATGGCAGAGTTTGATCGTAACTGACCATTGACTACCGTCCAATTGTTAGCATCGTCAGGTGCCCAGACCGGGTCGCTGGTGTAGTCTTCATCAGCAAAATTTTCAACTACTTGTCCGTAGCAAACGGATGCAGAACAAATCAATGACAGTATGATGAGTATTTTTTTCATCAGTTGCGATCAATAAAGTATTTTTGCAACTCTTAATTTAAAAAAATAAAATGAAACTAGCTGTAGTCGGTGCAACCGGCCTGGTGGGCCAGGAGATCCTGAAAGTGCTCGAAGAGCGCCACGTAGAGTTTGACCAATTGTATTTAGTAGCCTCTGCCAAATCGGTAGGCCAGAAGATAAAATTTAAGGGTAAGGAATATACGATTATAGGCATGGAGGAGGCCGTAGCGCTGGCTCCGGATATCGCGATCTTCTCAGCCGGTGGAGGCACTTCATTGGAGTGGGCTCCTAAGTTTGCGGAGAAGGGAACCGTGGTGATTGATAATTCTTCAGCTTGGAGAATGGACCCGACCAAAAAGTTGATTGTTCCTGAAATCAATGGCAAGGACCTTACCAGCAATGACCTGATTATCGCCAATCCAAATTGCTCTACGATTCAAATGGTGCTGGCATTGGCTCCGCTGCATGACAAGTATAAAATCAAGCGTATTGTCGTTTCCACCTATCAATCAGTAACGGGCACAGGAAAAGATGCCGTGCAACAGATGATGGACGAGCGTCAGGGAATTACCAATGGCATAAAAGTATATCCGCATAAGATTGACATGAATGCATTGCCTCACATCGATTCATTTTTGGATAATGGATATACCAAAGAGGAAATGAAGATGGTGAATGAAACGAGGAAAATCCTGAATGACCAAACCATTGGTGTTACTTCCACTACGGTTCGTATCCCTACTATTGGGGGTCACTCGGAGGCGGTGAATGTGGAGTTTGAGAAAGACTTTGATTTGAAAGAGGTGCGTGAAATTCTTGAAAATACTCCAGGTGTTATTGTGCAGGATGATGTGAAAAATAACGTTTACCCTATGCCAATTCTTTCGCATGGAAGAGATGAAGTGTTTGTAGGAAGGTTGCGCAGAGATGAGTCTCAACCAAAGACACTGAATATGTGGATCGTTTCTGATAACCTCCGCAAAGGGGCGGCTACCAATGCCGTTCAGATTGCCGAGTTCTTGACAGAAAAAAGTTTAGTTTCTTAGAAAGACAGCCGAGTGCCTGCACTTGTTGAGTAATTCTGATCACAGACTTAAAAAAGGGAAGGAATTGTATAAAACCAGTTTCTTCCCTTTCGTTCTAATAATTCCATCCGGGCCCTCTGGTTTAGGATATCTGGAGCACCTAACTGAGGCCGATTGATTTACTTGAGTTCGGTATACCTCAAATTGATTCTTATTTTGAGGTTTGATCTTTTATCCGCACGGGAATGAAATAAGATAAGCCAAAGGCAAATAACCGAATTTGGTTAGCGCATAAGCATTCAAAATACCCTGGTCAGCCGATAATAATCTGCCATGGTAACTCTGAATGCTTCCCGATCAATTTCTTCGGTTAAGATAGGGACAAAGGTACCGCTGCTCTTTACTGTAATCTTACTATTCGCCTGAAGAGCTTCGTAAAGTCGACTACCGAATTCCAGCATCCGCTCACGACCGCGCTCATTCAACGTCAGCGTATCTGACGTAGACATGGAGGCCTCAGAAACTACTATCTGTAAATAGTCCTCTTCACTAAGGATATCATTGCTTTCAATCAGAAGGTAGGCCTCATCATGGAGCCAATTAATGACAATTACGGGCAATATCACAGGCCTTTCATTTCCGGTATAGCGATCTCCAAACCGATAGGCTTGCCACGTGCCATCCGGGCTGGATCGGTCGTAATAAATTTGTCTGACATTTCTGAAAAACAACTCCGGGTCATCACCCATTTGAAACTGAAATTTTGAACGGTCCACTTTTTTATCCCAATCGATTTTACAGCCGTTAAGGATCAGAATAATTACTACTAAACCGGTTAAAAATGATTTCAACATAAATCCCTAATTTTGCCACCCAAATCAATAACAGAAACTATGAGCAAAGGATTAATAACAACCTTAGTAATTATCGGAATTATCGTTGTTTTCGTAGGTGGATTTTTCATGTGGGGAACGGGGGTATACGACAGTGCCGTTCGTTCGCAGGAGAACGTAAATGAAGCGTTTGGCAATGTTCAGGCCACTTACCAAAGGAGAGCCGACTTGATTCCCAATCTCGTGGCCACCGTAAAAGAAGCCGCGGAAAACGAGCGTGGTATTTTAACTGCCGTAACGCAAGCACGAGCAGGCATTGTGAACGCAAAAACTCCGGAGGATCTTGATATCGCTGGTAAAAAGATCAATACGGCCATCAACCTGGCATTTGAGGCCTATCCACAGATTCGCTCGACAGAGAATTTCCAGGAGCTGCAATCCCAATTGGAAGGAACTGAAAATAGAATCAACGTTGCGCGTCAGCGTTATAACGAGACCATCAAAGAGTATAACTCATATGTAAGGGGCTTCTTTAAGAAAATGGCGTTGAATATGTTTGGCGGAGGTGAAGACTTCACCCCTCGCAAGGGATTTGAAGCGGCAGCAGGCTCAGAGAATGCGCCTAGTGTACAGGATGCTTTTAACAAGTAAGGTTAAGCTAAACGTAATAAAAGAAAAAGCCTGATCGAATTTCGGTCAGGCTTTTTTGTTGGATATTATTTCGGAATTAAATCTTCTTCACCTCACGGTTTTCGTAACTCTCGATTACGTCACCCACCTCAATATCATTAAGATTTTTGATGCTCATACCGCAATCAAAACCAGACCTTACCTCGGCAGCATCGTCTTTGAAGCGTTTCAGGGCGGTCATCTCTCCAGAGTAAACCACGATACCCTGACGGATCAACCGGATTGGATTGCTGCGCTTGATGTAACCATCAGTTACCATACAACCTGCAACTGTTCCGATCTTAGAAATTTTGAACACTTCGCGCACTTCTGCATTACCAACAATCACTTCCTCCATCTCTTTCTCGAGCATGCCTTCCATGGCCGCCTTAATCTCGTTGATGGCATCGTAGATGATTGAATATAATCTGATTTCAATTTCTTCATTGTCAGCAATTCTTCTTGCTGCCGGTGAAGGTCTAACCTGGAATCCGATAATGATGGCATCAGAAGCTGAGGCCAACAACACATCTGATTCAGAAATCTGACCTACTGCTTTATGAATAATGCTTACGGCTACTTTTTCAGTAGATAGTTTCAACAATGAATCCGACAATGCTTCTACTGATCCGTCCACATCACCTTTCACAATTACATTCAATTGCTTGAACGAACCGATTGCCAGGCGTCTTCCGATTTCATCCAGGGTAATGTGTTTCTTGGTGCGAATGCTTTGCTCACGGAGAATCTGGCTGCGCTTGTTGGCTACTTCTCTGGCTTCACGGTCGCTATCCATTACCTGGAATTTTTCTCCAGCTTGTGGCGCACCATCCAAACCAAGCACCTGAACTGGAGTTGAAGGCCCGGCAGCATTTACTTTATTACCAGTATCATCAAACATAGCCTTTACACGTCCATGATTTGAACCGGCAACCATTACATCACCCACTTTTAATGTTCCGGCTTGCACCATCAAGGTGGTTACATAGCCGCGACCTTTGTCCAGGGAGGCTTCAATAATGGAACCAATCGCCTGTTTATCTGGATTCGCCTTGAGGTTAAGAATTTCTGCTTCCAGCAATACTTTCTCAAGAAGATCATCAATACCCTGACCGGTCTTGGCAGAAATGGCCTGACACTGATATTTTCCACCCCAATCTTCCACCAGAATGTTGATCTTGGAAAGAGAGTCTTTTACTTTTTCAAGATTAGCACCAACCTTATCTATTTTGTTAATGGCAATAATTATAGGTACACCCGCCACTTGTGCGTGGTTGATGGCCTCCTTCGTCTGAGGCATTACATCATCGTCAGCAGCAACTACAATGATTGCTATATCAGTAAGTTTAGCACCACGTGCACGCATGGCAGTAAATGCTTCGTGACCGGGTGTATCAAGGAAGGCTATTTTGTCGCCACCATTAGTGGTCACCGAATAGGCTCCAATGTGCTGGGTAATTCCACCCGCCTCTGATGCTGTTACTTTTGTCTTTCTGATATAATCCAGCAAGGAAGTTTTACCATGATCAACGTGACCCATGATCGTAACAATGGGGGCACGCTCTTTTAAATCCTTCTCGGCTTCTTCCTCCTGTTCCTGAAGTTCTTCTTCTTCTGTTGAAGAGGTGAATTGAACATCATATCCAAATTCATCTGCGATAACAGTAATGGCTTCAGCATCCAATCGTTGGTTGATGGAAACAAACATCCCTAACCCCATGCAGGTAGAAATGACTTCATTCACGGATACGTTCATCAAGGAAGCCAAATCGTTGGCTGAGATGAACTCGGTTACCTTTAATGTTTTAGATGACTCCTGCTCCTGCAACAAACGCTCTTCTTCCGCGTCAGAAATAGCCTGACGTTTTTCTTTTCTGTATTTGGCACCGGTAGCTTTTTTCTGTCCGCCACTCAGTTTGGCCAATGTAGCGCGTATCTGATCCTGAATTTCCTTGTCTGTCGGCTCCGCTTTTGGTTGACGTGGAGGGAAAGGTTTTTGTGGCGGCCGCTGTTGGCCACCGCCTCCGCCACTTTGTTGTTGTGGTCGTTGACCTTTCTGTTCATTGAAGTTCGGAAGGCGTTTACGAGGTCTCTTTTGGGCGGCTGTCTTATTTAAGTCAGAAGAGGCAACAGGTTGTTCTTTTTTCTTTTCAACGGGCAATTCTATTTTATCAACCACCTTAAGTCCTTGAAGCTTGCCTGCTTTAGCTTTAATCAACTCAAGTTCCTGCTCCACCGGCATTTGTTTTTCAATCACTGGTTCCACTTTCACTTCCGGTTGTTTAACTGGAGTGGCCAGTTCAACTTTAACTTCTACAACCTCTTTGGTTTCTTTGACTTCCGCCTTTACTTCTTCCTTTGTTTCCGCCTCTACTTCTTTTTCTTTAGGCTTTTTCTTCTCCCTGTCTTTATCCTTTTCAAGTTCAATCTTTCCAAGCACCTTAATGCCTTCCAGCTTAGGCTTTTCAAGCTCAACCTTTTCCGGTTTAGCTTCTTCCTTAGCCTTTAAGATTTCCTTAGAACCGAGATTTTTAATCAATACACTCTCTTCCTCGTCAGACTTTTTGCGATGAACTTCCGGCTCCAGCTTGGAGGGTGCAACTTCTGCATGCTTCGCCCCAATGGTAAGGCCTGACGCTTCTGCTTTTTCTGAAGCCGAAGAAGCAAATTCCTTCGAAAGCATGGCAAACTGCTCGGGTGAAAGTTTTGCATTAGGATTATTCTCAACAGTAAACCCTTTTTTGGCCAAGAAGTCCAGAATGGTGTTATGGCCCACATTGAGTTTGCGAGATGCTTGTCCTAACCGTATTAACTTTTCTTCTGCCATGCCCAAATATCGCTATTTAAATGATTTTACCCCTTGATTTTTACTCTTAAGCTTACTCAAACTCCTTCTTTAACACGGTCAGGATTCCGTCAACGGTCTCCTCTTCCAGGTCTGTTCTGCGAACAAGTTCTTCTTTATTAAGGTTTAACACACTTCTTGCTGTATCCAAACCGATGCGCTTTAATTCATCGATTACCCAGCTTTCAATTTCATCGCTGAATTCGTCAAGATCTACGTCTTCTTCTTGCAATTCATCGGTTTCTCTGAATACATCAATTTCCATTTCCACCAACCGGCTGGCCAACTTAATGTTCAGACCACCTTTTCCGATCGCCAATGAAACCTGATCAGGCTTTAAGTAAACCGCTACCCGTTTATTTTCCTTATCAATCTTGATGCTTACAATTTTAGCAGGGCTTAATGCGCGCTGTATGTAAAGTTCAAGGTTTTCCGTGTAGTTGATGACGTCAATATTTTCGTTTTGCAACTCACGCACGATGGCATGAATACGCGAACCTTTCATACCTACGCAAGCACCCACTGGATCAATACGATCATCGTATGATTCAACAGCAACTTTTGCTCTTTCTCCTGGCTCCCTAACCACTTTCTTAATGGTGATTAATCCATCATATACTTCAGGCACTTCCTGTTCGAATAAACGTTCCAGGAAAACTGGAGAAGTACGGGAAAGGATAATTTTAGGGCTTCCGTTTACCATGTCCACTTTGTGAACTACAGCTTTTACATTCTCGCCTTTGCGATAACGATCTTTAGGAATTTGCTCTCCTCTGGGAATTGAAATTTCGTTTCCTTCAGAATCGGTTAGAAGGACTTCGCGGCTCAGTACCTGATATACTTCTCCTGCGATAATTTCTCCTCCAATGTCTTTATACTTTTGGTATAGGATATCTTTCTCAAGGTCTTTTACCTTCTGCATTAACGTTTGGCGGGCAGTGGTTACAGCCCTGCGACCAAAATCCTCTAGATAAATTTGTTCTGCCACCTCTTCACCTACTTCAAAATCGCCTTCGATCTTTTGCGCCTCAGTCAGGCTGATTTTATCATGATCCCAGATATCTTCTGATTCATCGTTTACAATTTCGCGGAAACGCCAGATTTCAAGGTCACCCTTGTCGGCATTTACAATGATATCGAAGTTATCATCTTCGATATACTTTTTCCGGATCATGTTGCGAAACACGTCTTCCAGAATGCGGATCATGGTAGGCCGATCAATGTTTTTCTGTTTGGCAAAATCGGCAAACGATTCAATAAGTGTGGATGCGTCCATAGTTGTCACTATTTAAAAGAAACCATTACAATTGCTTTTTCTATTTCACTAAAAGGTATTTCTGATTGAGTAAATTCTTTTTTCTTTCCTTTTCCCGCCACTTCAATTTCCAACACGATTTTTTCATTGGCTGTTTCTTTTAATCGACCCACCACAATCGTCTTGTCTTTCTTATGTACTTTCAATTCGCGCCCTACATTCCTGGCATATTGCCTTGTTAATTTTAAAGGCTGATCCAACCCGGGCGTTCCTACTTCGAGTGTGTAATTGTCTTTGATGAGGTCAATGTTGTCCAAATCTTCTGAAAGGGCCCTGCTGAGTAAAGAGCAATCATCGATGGTAATACCCTTGTCGCCATCTAAGATTACCGTAACCTTATAGGGTTTGTGTTTGCTCAAAATCACATCCACCACAAAATGACCAGGGTCCTTTACGTGCGATTGTGCCAAATCCTTTATTTTTTCAATTACATCCATCAAATTTCTATAAACAAAGAGGGGACTTTTAGGTCCCCTCTTTTGAATTTTTCCAAGAAGTGATGCAAAGGTAACTGATTTTTAATTTATTGCAAATTATAGTGTTATTTGACCAGCATGATCCGAATAAGGCATTACAAATCATCATCATTTTGGCTTTTCTTTTTTTTGACGTTGATCACATCTTGCAACGTTGAGAAGGACAAGGTAACGGACCAACTGATTCAAATTGATGTGCCAGAGTTTAATGCAGACTCAGCTTATTTTTTTGTTGAGAGGCAAGTTAAGTTTGGACCTCGCATACCGAATAGTCAAGCTCATATTGATGCCGGAAATTATTTAGTCAACCAATTGAAATCATTTAGAGCCTCAGTATCCGAACAGGAATTTGTAGCTAATACGTTTGATCATCAAACCTTGAAACTCAGAAATATTATTGCAAGTTATAATCCGGAAGTATCAAAAAGGATTTTGCTGGCTGCTCATTGGGACACCCGGCCATTTGCTGATAAGGATGCCGAAAATAAAAATGCTGCATTTGACGGAGCGAATGATGGGGCCAGTGGTGTGGGTATTCTAATGGAGATAGCACGAGTGTTAAGTCAAGAGGATTCACTATCCGTGGGGGTTGATATTATTTTTTTTGACGGGGAAGACTGGGGCGAACGTGATGGTGATCAGAATTCTATTCCCCTTCCAGATGGACTTGATTCATGGTGGTGTCTGGGCTCACAACACTGGGCAAAAAACAAGCACAAGAAAAATTATTCTGCCTCATATGGAATTTTACTGGATATGGTTGGAGCAAGACGATCTCAATTTTATCGCGAAGGTGCATCTATGGAATTCGCCTCTAAAATTGTTGATAAAGTCTGGTCTACAGCCCACAGGATTGGCTATTCAGATTATTTTGTAAAGCAAACAGCACCGGCCATTACAGATGATCATATCTATGTGAATCAACTAGCTAAAATTCCTATGATCGATGTTGTGCATTACCAGGTCGGCATGGACTATTTCGGAGAATATCATCACACACAAAAAGATAATATGTCAATCATCAGCAAAGAAACGCTGAAAGCAGTAGGGTCAACTTTGCTTCATGTGATTTATTATGAAGAGCCGTAAGTCAATCAGCGCATGTAGCTGTCAAAGCTTTTATGATCGCGCTGATAGAGAACGTCCTTTGGCAATGATTTGAAATATTCGTAGGTAATTTTAATGCCTTCAGCTCTTGAAATTTTAGGTTCCCATCCAAGCAATTGCGTTGCTTTAGTTATGTCTGGCTGGCGTTGCTTAGGGTCATCTTTGGGAAGATCCCTGAAAACAATTTTCTGTTTTGTTCCAGTAAGTTTTACGATTTCTTCAGCAAAGTCGTGTATACTGATTTCATCAGGATTGCCGATGTTCATGGGTAGTGTATAATCAGACATCAACAGTCTGTAAATTCCTTCCACCAGATCATCAACATAACAGAAAGAACGGGTTTGAGATCCGTCTCCAAATATAGTGAGGTCTTCACCACGCAGGGCCTGACCAATGAAGGCAGGTAAAACACGTCCATCATTCAGGCGCATACGTGGGCCGTATGTGTTAAAGATTCTAACTATACGTGTCTCCAATCCATGAAAGGTATGGTAAGCCATGGTAATTGCTTCCTGAAAGCGCTTGGCCTCATCATAAACTCCGCGCGGGCCAACCGTGTTTACATTTCCATAATATTCTTCTGGTTGTGGATGTACTGTGGGATCACCGTAAACTTCGGATGTGGAGGCAATAATAATGCGTGCGTTTTTGTCTTTGGCGAGACCTAAAAGATTATGGGTACCCAGCGATCCAACTTTCAACGTTTGGATCGGAATCTTTAAGTAATCAATCGGGCTGGCCGGAGAAGCAAAATGGAGAATGTAATGAAGTTCACCCGATACATGAACGAACTTGCTGACATCATGATGATAGAACTCAAAATCTTCCAATTTAAAAAGATGTTCAATGTTCCGTAGATCACCCGTAATCAGGTTATCCATGGCAATTACATGATAACCCTCCTTAATAAACCGATCACAAAGATGTGACCCTAAAAAACCTGCACCACCGGTGATTAATACTCTTTTCTTAGCCATAAATCGTCTCTCTTCCAATACTAAAGTACGTATAACCAAGCTCTTTCATTTGAGCAAGATCATACAAGTTTCGTCCGTCAAAAATCACCTTGCTTTTCAGGATAGATGATAATTTGTCGAAATCAGGTGTGCGGAATTCGGGCCATTCGGTAGCAATGAAAACAGCATCTGCTTCGGTGGCGGCCTCATATGGGCTATCACAAAACTGAATCTTTCCACCAAGGATTCTTTTTACATTTTCCATGGATTCCGGATCATGTGCCTTGATAATCGCCCCGGCACGTAATAACTCTTCAATGTTATAAAGAGCTGGAGCTTCACGTATATCATCAGTATGAGGTTTAAATGAAAGTCCCCATAGCGCGAATACTTTGCCTTTTAAATCTCCATGATAATAATCTTTGATGCGAGGAATCAGTTTTGTTTTCTGATCTGCGTTCACGGCCATTACTGCCTCCAAAATCCGGAAACTATAGTTAACATCTAACGAAGACTTTGAAAGTGCCTGCACATCCTTAGGGAAACAGCTACCTCCATAACCTATACCAGGGAATAAAAACCTCTTCCCAATTCGACTGTCAGTTCCTATTCCCTTACGAACAGAATCAACATCGGCACCTAACAATTCGCATAGGTTAGCGATTTCATTCATGAATGAAATTTTAGTGGCGAGGAATGAGTTGGCTGCGTACTTGGTTAATTCTGCGGAGCGCTCATCCATGAATACTAATGGGTTTCCCTGGCGCACAAACGGAGCATATAATGCTTCCATAATCTTCTTAGCCTTGTCGGATTTTGTACCAATCACGACACGTTCAGGTTTCATAAAATCTTCTACAGCCACCCCTTCCCTTAAAAACTCCGGGTTGGAAACAACATCGAATTCAACTGAACAATTAGCTGCAATGCGTGCTCTTACTTTATCGGCCGTGCCGACAGGTACTGTACTTTTGTCAACAATCACTGTATACTGATTGAGCAACGGACCAAGTCCTGAGGCAACACCAAGAATATATTTCAAATCGGCAGATCCATCTTCACCGGGAGGAGTTGGCAACGCCAGAAAAATGATTTTTGCGTCTTTAATTCCTTCTGCCAGGTTCGTGGTGAACGTAAGTCTTTCCTGTTTAAGGTTACGTTCAAAAAGTAGTTCAAGGCCAGGCTCGTAAATGGTTATTTTACCACTATTGAGTTTGTTTACTTTTTCCACATCGATATCAACGCAGGTTACGGTATTACCCGTTTCTGAGAAACACGTTCCGGTTACCAATCCGACATAGCCAGTGCCAACGACAGCAATTTTCATATAGGAGAATTAAAAATTTGGTTGCAAAAATAACCTTAAAAACGAGTTAATGAGTTTGAGTAACTTAAATTAAGGGCAAAATAACCACGGCCTAACAATCGTTCGGGTTATTTATTTAGCTTTGCGAAATAACCCTGTAGTTGTTTATGATGACTGATTATGTGATGGACTTTGAGGTATCGGAAAATCAAAAAATGATTGCCCAAATGATTCGTGATTTTGGAGCAAGAGAGATAAAGCCACACATGATGAAGTGGGACGAAAGCCAGGAATTTCCGCTTGAACTATTTCGTAAACTAGGAGGTCTTGGCTTAATGGGTGTTGTAGTTCCTCATGAGTATGGTGGGTCTGGTTTTGGTTACCTTGAATATGTTACAGCAATTTCAGAGCTGGCAAAAATTGACGGTTCAATTGGCCTTTCCATGGCAGCACATAACTCGTTATGCACGGGGCACATTTTGCAATTTGCCAATGAAGAGCAGAAGCAGAAGTACCTTCCCAGGTTGGCAACCGCAGAATGGATTGGTGCATGGGGTCTTACGGAACCGAACACGGGCTCAGATGCCGGAAACATGCGCACGGTAGCCGTTAAAGATGGAGACGATTATATTTTAAACGGAGCTAAAAATTTCATCACGCATGGCAAGTCAGGCGATGTTGCTGTGGTGATTGTCAGAACGGGTGAAGTGGGTGATTCTCACGGAATGACTGCCTTTATTGTTGAAAGAGGCACACCAGGATTTAGTGCCGGAAAAAAGGAAAACAAGTTAGGAATGCGTGCTTCAGAGACCGCTGAACTCATCTTCACCGATTGCCGCATTCATAAAAGTCAGATGATTGGAGGTGAAGGAGAAGGATTTGTTCAATCACTGAAGGTGCTTGATGGAGGAAGAATTTCAATTGCAGCCTTGAGTTTAGGCATTGCCATGGGTGCATTTGAGGCAGCTCTTAAATATTCGAAGGAACGCCATCAGTTTAATCAACCCATTTCAGCATTTCAGGGAATTTCATTCAAATTGGCAGATATGGCTACCAAAATTGAAGCAGCTTCCTTGCTCACCTATCGGGCGGCTGACCTCAAGAATAAAGGAAAAAGTGTTAATAAAGAGTCGGCCATGGCCAAATTGTATGCATCTGAGATTGCCGTAGAAGTTGCCAATGAAGGAGTCCAGATTTTTGGTGGATATGGCTATACGAAGGACTTTCCGGCCGAAAAGTACTATCGTGATGCGAAGCTCTGCACCATTGGAGAAGGCACTTCAGAGATTCAAAAATTGGTAATATCGCGTTCAATTTTAAAGTAAGGCTTGCGTATTTAGATCCAAGACTACTATATTTGCAGCCCTAATAGATAAAACAATGCTGATTATCAACATTAAAGAAAACGAATCGATCGATAAGGCTCTTAAGCGTTTCAAAAAGAAGTTTGAAAAAACTGGTGTTTTGAAAGAACTACGCGAAAGAACATCTTTCACCAAGCCTTCTGTAAGAAGACGTGGTCAGGTTATTCGTGCAGCATACCGCCAGAAGCTGTATGCGACTGAGAATTACTGATTCCAGATAAACGGGTAAGAATATGCAATCCTTCCGGGCTTTTTCCCGGGAGGATTTTTTTTTACCTTAGAACGACACAATGGGGCAGTGATAGTTAATGGTTGAGTCATTTTTAAAATACATTCAGTTCGAAAAGAGGTACAGCCCGAAGACGGTTATTTCCTACAAGACAGATCTTACTCAATTTGAAAATTTCTTAAAGAAGGAGTTTGACAACACTCCCCCACAAGAAGCCAACTATGGCTTGGTTCGCTCCTGGATCGTTAGCCTGGTAGAAGCAAAGCTGGATGCCGTATCAGTGAATCGTAAAATTGCCTGCCTTCGATCCTATTATAAATTTCTGATGCGACAGGAAATCATCACCAAGGATCCGATGATGAAGATCAAAATTCTGAAAACTAAAAAGAAACTCCCTCACTTCGTCAATGAGCAAGATTCCGTAAAGCTCCTGGACAATGTCAGTTTTCCGGATGGACATAAAGGTCAGCGTGATAAGCTTATTTTAGAACTCTTCTATGGCACCGGGATGCGTCTTGCTGAACTCATTGCCTTGAAGGAAAGTGATATCAACCTGGGAGCGCGAACCGTTCGTGTATTAGGTAAAAGAAATAAGGAACGGGTGATACCATTTTCACCCGCGCTCGTTAGGGTAATTAAGGAATACATCCGACAACGGAATATTGAAGTGGAGAAAAATGATCATTCCTATTTAATCGTTACCGACACCGGAGATCAATTGTATCCGATGATGGTAAACCGCACCGTTAAAAAATACATGAAGTTATTCACCTCGGTTGAGAAGAAGAGTCCACACGTGTTACGACATACTTACGCTACTCATTTATTGAACAAAGGTGCGGAGATCAATGCCGTGAAGGACTTACTTGGCCATAGCAGTTTGGCAGCCACTCAGGTTTATACTCATAATTCAATGGAGAAGCTTAAAAAAGTATTTGATCAAGCACATCCCAAAGCGTGAAAAGATGATGACATTAGCCTATGAAATAAAGATACCCACGGACTCTTCCGGTCAGTCTGAAAATAGCCGGATATAATCTATGTTAAACTTTTAAATTTTTTTTTATGAAACTGCAAGTTCACTCCATCCATTTTGACGCAGATCAGAAACTCATCGACTTCATCCAGAAGAGGATTGATAAACTGGAGACATTTTATGATAGGATGGTAGACGGAGAAGTCTTTCTGCGACTTAATAATGAAGGAATAGATAATAAAACAGTTGAGATTAAATTAAATGGTCCGGGTCAGAAATTCTTTGCGAAGGAACAGGCCCGCTCGTTTGAGGCAGCTACCGACCTGGCTACAGAAGCATTAAAAGCTCAGCTGCAGAAATATAAAACAAAACAGACCAACGGAAGGGTATAGAAACAGAAAGGGCTCCAGATCGGAGCCCTTCTTATTTTATGTTAGTTAAGCTTAAATGCTTTCTTTATCGCATCAACATGATCCAGTTTCTCCCAAGGGAAT
This sequence comes from Cyclobacteriaceae bacterium, assembly GCA_043774805.1. Lineage (GTDB taxonomy): Bacteria > Bacteroidota > Bacteroidia > Cytophagales > Cyclobacteriaceae > ELB16-189. Next base: position 78,235 of record JAYVTB010000099.1, read on the forward strand.
AACTCCACCTTCACTTTCAACTCATTATTCTTTCCTTTATTAAACACTTTCTCCACCACTTTCGATTCGCGGCCCATATGCCCGTAGGCGGCAGTTTCTGAATAAATAGGCGTGCGCAATTTGAAGCGTTCTTCGATGAAGTAAGGCCGCATATCAAAGATTTTTTCAATCTTCTTAGCCACTTCGCCATCAGTCATATTCACTTTAGAGGTGCCATAGGTGTTTACATATAATCCCACAGGTCTTGCCACACCGATGGCATAAGCGACTTGTACTAATACCTCGTCACATAAACCGGCAGCTACCATGTTCTTTGCAATATGCCGTGTGGCGTATGCGGCAGAACGGTCAACTTTCGAAGGATCTTTACCCGAGAAAGCACCACCACCATGAGCACCCTTGCCACCATAGGTGTCAACAATAATTTTTCTGCCAGTCAGGCCGGTATCTCCGTGTGGTCCGCCAATAACAAACTTACCAGTTGGATTGACGAAATATTTAATATCATTATTGAAAAGCTTTTGCACACGTTTAGGTAGCTTTTTCATGATGCGCGGCACCAGAATGTTGATTACATCCTCTTTAATCTTCTTCAACATGATAGCATCTTTCGCAAAATCATCATGCTGCGTTGAAATCACGATAGCATCAATACGTTGTGGCTTATTATCATCGCTGTATTCAATGGTTACTTGCGATTTTGCATCGGGGCGCAGGTAAGTCATTACTTTTCCTTCTCTCCGGATGACAGACAACTCTCTCAATAACAGATGAGCCAGCTCCAAAGGCAGCGGCATATAGTTATCCGTTTCATTGGTAGCGTAGCCAAACATCATTCCCTGATCACCGGCACCCTGATCTTCTTTTTTCTTTCGCTCAACACCTTGATTGATATCCGATGACTGCTCATGAATGGCGGAGAAGATGCCACAACTATTGGCCTCAAACATATACTCACTTTTGGTGTAGCCGATTTTTTTAATCACTTCGCGGGCGATATCCTGAACATCAAGGTAAGCCTCCGATTTAACTTCACCGGCAAGAACGACCTGTCCTGTGGTTACCAGCGTTTCGCAGGCCACCTTAGAGTTGGCGTCATAGGCTAAGAAATAATCAATAAGAGCATCAGAAATTTGATCGGCTACTTTATCTGGGTGACCCTCAGAAACCGACTCGGAAGTGAACAAATATGGCATAGTTGGATTGTGTTTTCAATTTAAGGTGGCAAAGATAATAACTAAGATTAAATGACAAGTAATCAGACTATTGATTTAATAGATTCATGCGAGGAATAGAAAGACGGCAGGCGATTTAGGCCAGTTTTCTTTTTTCTTTTTCCATTGTTCAACCGTTAGTGTTCGAATTAATTCATTCTCACCAGTAACATCGAGTGCAATTGTGAGCCTGGTTTCGGAATGAAGGTTTTTTAAGAAATAGTCAAACACGGAATTGTTGCGATAAGGAGTTTCTATAAAAATCTGCGTCTGGTTTTTAGTTTTGGATTCATGCTCCAGTTCCTTTATTTTTTGTGCTGCTTCCCGGGAATCAATCGGTAAGTAACCTTGAAATGTAAATTGTTGTCCATTTAATCCGGAAGCCATTAATGCCAGAAGTAGGGAGGATGGTCCGACCAGGGGAACCACCTGAATAGTGTTTTCATGCGCATATTTTACAGCCAACGCACCAGGATCAGCTACACCCGGACAACCCGATTCAGAAATGACACCTAAATGATGACCTGATAGAAGTGGCTTCATCAACTCAGATATTTTTTGCGCTGGTGTTTCTTTGTTGAGAACTTCAAAAGCCAGCACCTCAATAGACGGATAAACCTTTAAACTACTTAGATACCTTCGGGCTGTTCGTATGTCTTCAGCAAGAAAATACTGAATAGTGGGTAAAACATTTATTACCTGAACTGGGATCACAGATGATTGCGTATCGTCAGCAATAGTATTAGGAATGAGATAGAGTTTGCCTTTCGTCATTAGATTTTCAAAAAATCAAACACAGCTTCTGAAAATGCTTTCGGATCTTCGGCCTGCACCCAATGGCCGGTATTTAATGTGATGAATTGGGCAGAAGGGAATATGTTTAAAATATCCTGTTCATCACCCGGTGCATAATAGTTCGATCGGGCTCCTTTGACGAAGAGAGCCGGACCTCTAAACTGCCCATCGTATTGCATGCCAGCACCAATCTCTTCAATATGTTCATCGATCGCGGTAATGTTCACCCGCCATTCAAACTTATTTTCATTTTTGCGCGCCAGGTTTTTTAATAGAAACTGACGCACGTCCGGTTCAGGCACATGTTTGCTCAAAAGCTGGTCTGCTTCATTGCGAGAAGCAAGCGTATTCAAATCGATATCATGAAGTCCTTCCAGAATATGATCATGATGAACAGGATACTGTTTTGGTGCAATGTCCACTACAATGAGTTTATTCAGGCTATCAGGATATTTAACAGCAAAATTCATTGCGGTTTTTCCTCCCATCGAATGACCGATGATGTTTGGTTTTTCAATATTGTGATCTTGAATGAAAGCTGCTAAATCCTCTGTCAACAATTTATAATTAAAGTCATTCGTGTGCAGTGACAGTCCATGATTGCGTTGATCCACCAGATAAACCGTAAAATGTTCAGCAAATACTTTGGCCAATGAGAACCAATTATCGGATGAACCAAAGAGCCCATGTAAGATAATGAGCGATTTTCCTTGCCCTGATTTTCTATAGTGCAATTTCATTGTGCGAAGATAACAAAGAAAAAACAGGCGAACTGCTCAATCGCAGAAGCGATACCCTATATTTGCGGTTTCAATTTTTATGGAACTAGTCAATAACACCTACCGCATACAAGACCTGGATGTCACGGAAATCTGCAACCAGTTTGGTACACCACTTTACGTATACGATGCTGAAAAAATCATTCACCAGTTAAGAAATATTAAAAGTGCTTTCAGGGATACTGACGTGAAAGTGAAATATGCCGCCAAAGCGCTTACGAATATTTCCATATTGAAACTCCTCAGAAAGTATGGTTCAGGGGTTGATGTGGTGTCCATTCACGAGGCACAGCTGGCATTGGGTGCTGGGTTTGTTCCCGAAGACATCATGTTCACTCCTAACTGTGTTGACTTTGAAGAAATTATTGCAGGCGTTGAATTGGGTTTGAATATCAACCTCGATAATCTTTCAGTACTTGAAAAGTTTGGACAGAAATATGGCAACACCTATCCATGTTGTGTGCGACTCAATCCTCACATCATGGCAGGCGGTAATTATAAAATTTCTACCGGGCATAGCAATTCCAAGTTTGGAATATCAGTATATCAACTTCCGCAGATTATGCAGCTGGCGGAGCATTACAAAATCGTGATTAATGGATTGCATATCCACACGGGCTCTGAGATTACGGAGACTGAAGTGTTTCTTAAAATGGCCGAAATTCTTTTTGGTATTGCCCGCGATTTCCCATCCTTAAAATTTATTGACTTCGGTGGCGGCTTTAAAGTAGCGTACAAAGAAGGTGATATGGTTACCAACGTCTATGACCTTGGCCTTAAGTTAAGTAAAGCCTTCACTGAATTTTATCAGAGTTACGGACGCAAGTTGGAGTTATGGGTAGAGCCCGGAAAATATATCGTTAGTGAAGCGGGTTATCTGTTTGTGAAAACGAATGTCGTGAAGCCTACACCCTCATTGACATTTGTAGGGGTAAACTCGGGATTAAATCACCTGATCCGCCCGATGATGTACGATGCCTATCATGATATCGTAAATATCAGTAATCCGACCGGATCACAGAAAATTTATACCATTGTGGGTAATATCTGTGAAACCGATACGATCGGCTCCGACCGCAAGTTGAATGAAGTAAGAGAAGGCGACCTGCTGGTGATTAAAAATACCGGAGCGTATGGATATTCCATGTCATCCAACTATAATTCACGACTGCGTCCGCCAGAGGTTCTGATCATCGATGGAGAAGCAAAATTGATCCGCAGGCGCGATACATTCGAAGATCTGCTTCGTGGACAGATTGATGTGATCTGATCAGGAAATAAAAAATAGATTTTTCGCCTGCTTACATATCATTGACATCGTTAATGCATTGCTTGCAACCTTATTTTAACTCACGTTGATGACACCAAAGACATTTACACGATATGAAATATTTGTGGTGATCATACTCACCATTCTCCAGTTTACAATTATTCTGGATTTCATGGTGCTGTCACCCCTCGGTCCTTTCCTGATGCCGGATCTTCACATTACTCCACAGCAATTTGGGATGGTAGTGTCCGCCTACGCATTCAGTGCCGGCCTTTCAGGACTTTTGGCAGCAGGCTTTGCAGATAAGTATGATAGAAAGAAACTATTACTCTTTTTTTATATAGGGTTTATTGGAGGAACATTGTTTTGTGGATTAGCAGATACCTACTCGTTGTTATTAATCGCCCGCATTGTTACCGGAATTTTTGGTGGTGTAATCGGATCCATCAGTTTTGCCATTATCACAGATATGTTTCGATTGGAAGTGCGTGGTCGGGTGATGGGATTCGTACAAATGGCATTCGCCTCCAGCCAGGTGCTGGGCTTACCAATCGGTTTGTACTTCGCCAACATCTGGAGCTGGCATTCTCCCTTTATCATGATCGTAATCGTGAGTCTGGTGGTGATGGTTTCCATCATTGTTTATTTAAGACCCATTGATGGTCATCTAAAAATTAAATCCGATCGAAATGCGTTTGTTCATTTGGCGAAGACAGCCTCCAATTCTGTTTACCTGAAAACATTCGCGGCCACAACGTTATTAGCCACCGGTGGTTTTATGATGATGCCCTTCGGTACCGTGTTCGGAGTCAATAATTTGAAAATATCTGCCGATAGTTTACCGCTGCTCTATACCGTTACCGGGATTTTTTCAATGGTCCTTGGACCAATGATCGGCAAGCTAAGTGACAGTTGGGGAAAGTACCGGGTGTTTTTCATTGGCTCTTTGCTAATGATGGTAATTGTTGTTTTCTACACCAACCTTGGTGTTACGCCTTTGTGGATGGTGATCGTACTCAACGTCATCATGTTTGCTGGCATTACAGCGCGCATGATTTCTTCTCAGGCACTTTTATCCGCAGTTCCAGACCAATCCGATCGTGGAGCATTTATGAGTATCAACTCTTCTGTTCAGCAAATCTCGGGAGGCGTTGCTGCCTACGCGGCTGGATTAATTGTGGTTCAATCCCCTTCCGGTGAGTTATTGCACTACAACATTCTCGGCTATGTTGTAGCCGTTACTATTTTTATAACCATTGCCCTCATCTGGTTTGTGAACCAGCGTGTAATGAAAAAATTAGCAGTGGCGCCTATTCCTTTGCATAACTAGAATATCCAAGAAATTGGTTTGAAGAAGTCGCCATTGAAATGCAACTCCGTAGGCGGATTCAAATAGTTGGATTTGTATCCACACGGATTTGGAAGACGAAGACATTCGTCATTTTAAATGACGGGTATTGTCCTATTTTTGTTTTATGGGTTCGGGGCATCTTACATTTTTTTTGCTCATTTTATTTCAGGTTGGACATTGCCAGATTTCTGACACCACCATAGAGGTTGGCAACAGGCAAAGGCCAGCTCAAATTTTTCAATTGGCATCACAGCGATATGTGTATCCAAAGCCCGGAGCACTGACTTTTATTGCTTCTATTCCAAAGACTTTTACAGGAGTCTTTAAAGAATCATTTCAACGCAAAAGTATTACACCGTGGGTATGGATTGCCGGTTCAACCCTCGCTTTGTGGGCAGTTGATCAAGAGATTGCCAATAAGACACAACAATTCTCACGGTATATCCACCTCGACTATAGTCGAAAGTACGTGGATGTTATTGGTTTTTATCTTGGCAAAAAGAAAATTGATATTTATCAGGCACCAGACAATCTTAATACAGGAATCTATACAGTGGGTGAAGGGATGCCAGCTCTTCTTTTGGGGGCAGGCTTGCTTGTTCATGGATTTGTGAAAAATGATTATCGATCGCTTTCCACCGCCAGCCAACTGATGCAGGGTTTAATTGCTGTAGGAATTACGACTCAGTTGTTAAAAAGAATGACAGGCAGAGAAAGCCCCTTTGTAGCAACCCAGGACCGTGGCAAATGGAGACCTTTTCCTAACCTTATAAGTTACCAGAATAGCGTATCTCATTATGATGCTTTTCCTTCCGGACATATGGCCACCATGATGGCCACCACGGTAATTCTTGCTCATAATTACCCGGAGAAAAAATGGATCAGACCAGTAGGTTATTCTTTGATGTCTATTGTAGGATTAGCTATGATTAATAATGGAGTCCATTGGGCGAGCGATTATCCATTGGCCATTGGAATTGGTTATGTGTTTGGGAAAGTCACAGTAAATATGAATCGATGGATTCAACACGATGAAAAAAGAAAGCGCTGAGTTGAGAGACCTTGTTGTAGTAGGAGGAGGAGCTGCCGGTTTTTTTGGTGCGATCAACGCGGCTTCGATAAACCCATCTCGTAGGATTTTGATCTTGGAAAAATCAACCAAGTTACTTTCAAAAGTCAGAATTTCTGGTGGCGGGAGGTGCAACGTCACGCATCATTGTTTTGATTCGACACCGCTGGCCAAACATTATCCACGAGGACAAAAGGAATTAAAAAAACTCTTTCGCGAATTTCAGGCAAAGGATACGGTGGCGTGGTTTGAAAAACGAGGAGTGAAACTGAAGTCTGAGGAAGATGGTCGCATGTTTCCAGCCACCAATAATTCTCAAACGATTATTGACTGCTTTCTGCAGGAAGCACAAAAATTGAACATTGAAATCGAGCTTCAACAGGAAGTAACAAAGATTGAAAAACAAGGTGGTGTCTTTCATGTGCACACCAACCATCAGCAATTCATTGCATCAAAACTCTTAATCGCAGCAGGTGGCTATAACAAACCAGAAAACTATCAATGGCTTGCTGCTCTTGGTCATGAAATTGTTCAACCCATTCCTTCTTTATTTACATTCAATGATTCCGCAAAGGAATTCGCAGACCTGATGGGCGTAGCGGTGCCAGAAGCGGAAGTAAAAATTGCAGGCACAAGATTGATTCAACGCGGACCAATACTCATTACACATTGGGGACTAAGCGGTCCTGCAGTGATCAAACTTTCGGCATGGGCAGCAGTTGATCTTCACAAAGTCCACTACACCTTTACCGCGTTGGTTAACTGGACCGGTGAGCCCGAAACAGACGTAAGAGCCATGCTGATGAAGTTAAAAAATGAAAACAGTAAAAAGCAGGCGATCACCAATCCGCTTTTCAACCTGCCTAAAAGGCTTTGGGAATTTCTTTGCATCAAAGCCGGTGTTGAAGAACAAAAAATCTGGGCTGACTTATCTCACAAAGCAATTAACCGATTGATTGAATTACTGTTTGCTTGCCCGTTTCACATAAAGGGAAAAACTACTTTCAAAGAAGAATTCGTGACCTGCGGTGGCGTTTCTTTAAATGACATCGATTTGAATTCTATGGAAAGTGAAAAAGTGCCGGGTCTATACTTTGCCGGTGAAGTTCTCGACATCGATGGAGAAACAGGGGGGTTTAATTTTCAGGCAGCGTGGACCACTGCATGGGTTGCAGCAAAAAGCATTGGGGCCTGTCCTTGATCCTCAAAGCCGAGTTTACATAGCGGAAAAAGTGCTGATTGTTTACTAAATTGTCATTGAAAAACGGAAATTATGAGAACACTTAATATTTCTATATCAGAACTTGAATTAGACAAATTTGGGATAAAAAAGGACCAGATTTCTTTTTCAGAACTACTAGACCTGGTGAGTAAGGAGCTTTCAAGGCAAACGCTTAATAAGTGTGTTGAACTGTCTGAAAAATACGGGCTTTCTAAAATGACAATGGATGACATCGCAAAGGAAGTCAAGGCTGTAAGAAAGCATGCAAAAACTCGTAATTGATACAAATGTTTTCGTTTCTGCACTCATCCAGCGGAGTTTCCCCTTTCAAATAATAACCAACTTATTCATAGAAAGCAGAATTCATTGTGCGTTTCGGATGATCTGCTTGAAGAATATTATGCTGTTTTGAAAAGAAAGAAATTCGCAAAGTATTCCGAATTTCTCAGCAAAGCGGAAATGCTTATTGCCGACATTGAATCAAAATCTTTGAAATTTATTCCTACGAAAAAGCTTAGTATCATTTCCGACAAGGACGATAATAAATTATTGGAGCTTGCGAGTGAATGTAAAGCTGATTTCCTTATCACAGGGAATTCCAACGACTTTACAATGAAAAAATATAAGCACACCAAAATTGTGACGCCTAAGGAATACTGGGAGAATTTTAGGCTTTAAATCATTTCCACATATAGAAAAAAAGTATTGCCAAAACTTGATACTACTCTGTGAACTGCAGCTAATGTGAACTAATTAAAACGTATGACACTTTAGCGAAATGGTAATTTATGAAAGAGTTTTTTCAAGTGTTCTTAATTGGACTTTGTCTTGTACTCGGGCTTTTTGGAGGAATTTTTTTTATTATGGTTTATTGTTATCACCAAGGTCGGGATGGGAAACAAGTGACACGGAATCCCCTAAACGGGAGACTCAGCCGCGAACGAGAAACGCTTTTCTCGTTATTTTACCTTAGCGTGTCAAAGTAAAACAATCAAATTCTTATTTTGCTTTCAGCTAATTCCCGTGCTGCCTTGGGAATTTCTTCTGTCTTATCTTAGAATGCTCCTAAACAATTCTGAGTATGGGCAGTACTTTGTTTCGACACTGAACGAATTGAAAAAAGATAACGTGAAAATTCTCCACTTCTCAAACTCCCAAAAACAAAAAAGCCCCAGAATCTGAGGCTTTTATTTTTGTGGTGACGGAGGGAATGCTGACGCTTCGGTCAGCATCCTGACAGGCACACCAGTGCCTCGTCAGGATTGAACCTCCCGCACGGATTTAACAGAAAGACCTTCAATGATTTTATCAACTGGATACTTTTTAATGAATTCAATGGTCCTTTTAACCGAAAGGTTCTTAAGTTTTTTTTCGAGTTGATATGCTTCTGCCCGTGAGTTCTTAGCAGTAAACCAAACTACATCCCACGGTAAAAATCTTCTTGTTGCAAAGTCCTTTCCCATATTATGTTCTTGAAATCTGCGTAACAGATCATTAGTTGACCCTTTGTAAAAGGAATCATTCATTTGACTTTGCAATATGTAAACGTAAAATGGATCCATAAAAAAAGCCCCAGACTTCTGAGGCTTTCATTTTTGTGGTGACGGAGGGAATTGAACCCCCGACACAAGGATTTTCAGTCCTTTGCTCTACCAACTGAGCTACGTCACCGGCACTTTAAGTCTGCTTACTTCTAAACAGGGCCACAAAACTATGGAAATTTACTTTTGCTGCAAACGCAGATCGAAATTTTAAGGTTTTGAACGTAAATTATAGGTTCAAACAGAGACGTAAACTAATTTCCCGTCAAATTCTTTATCGGGCATGCACTATCTGCAACAAATTTTGTTCGTCATCACGCTTGGGGTGGCAACCTTTTTTATCAGGAAACGGGTGTTGCGCATCAAAGCCAATATAAATCTGGGCAAACAGAACGAGATCAAAGATCACCCTTCAGAACGCCTGACGAATATGCTCCTGGTAGCTTTTGGGCAAAAGAAGATGTTTAAGCGCTTTATTCCTGCATTTCTACACTTCTTTATATATGTTGGTTTTCTAGTGATAAACCTCGAAGTGCTTGAGTTTGTCATCGATGGCTTGCTGGGCACGCATCGCATTTTTGCCCCATTTCTTGGCGGCCTCTATAACATACTGATGAATGTTTTCGAGTTTCTTGCCGTGGCTGTCTTGCTGGCTTGCGTGTTCTTCCTGATGCGAAGAAACGTTTTGAAACTTCCTCGCTTCTGGTCAGCTGAAATGACAAGTTGGCCACGCATGGATGCCAACCTGATCCTGATTACTGAAATCGTATTAATGACCGCCATCCTCACGATGAATGCCAGTGATCAGATTTTACAAGCCCGCGATGATCATTATGTGGCAACCGGAACATTGTTTTTCAGTTCATTCCTGATACCAGCATTTGAAAACCTCAACACTTCAACACTTGTGCTGATCGAGCGATTTGCATGGTGGTTTCACATCATTGGTATTTTGGGTTTTGCGGTTTACGTTACTTACTCAAAGCACCTTCATATCTTTTTAGCTTTCCCCAACACCTACTTTGCCAAGGTAGAGCCGAAGGGACATATCAATAATATGCCGGTGGTAACACGCGAAGTGAAGTCGATGCTCGGATTGGAAACAGTCGCAACTCCTGCTAGTGAGCCTGGAAGGTTTGGCGCTAAAGACGTGAATGATCTATCGTGGAATAATCTGATGGCGGCTTACTCCTGCACGGAGTGTGGTCGCTGTGCCTCCGAGTGTCCGGCTAACCTAACGGGAAAGAAACTTTCTCCTCGCAAGATAATGATGGATACCCGTGATCGGATGGAAGAAGTAGGAATAAGCCTTGACAAAGGTGGCTCCGGATTAAATGATGGCAAAACATTGTTAAACGATTACATCACCAAAGAAGAAATAAACGCATGCACTAGTTGCAATGCGTGTGTGGAGGCCTGCCCTGTTATGATTAACCCACTGGAAATCATTTTAGAATTGAGAAGATATGTGGCGATGGAAGAATCCGGTTCACCGGCCCAATGGAATTCTATGTTTCAGAACATTGAAACAAGTTTTGCACCCTGGAAATTTTCTTCTGCTGATCGTTTCAATTGGGCGGGTGAGAAAAAATAAATCGAATTGTCTATGACTGTACCCACCATGGCCGAACTGGCCTCCCAAGGAGAATCACCCGAAATACTTTTTTGGGTTGGCTGTGCCGGTTCGTTCGATGATCGCGCCAAGCGTGTGACGCAAGCTTTTGTGAAAATTTTGAATGCAGTTAATATCAGGTTTGCTGTATTAGGAACGGAAGAAACTTGCACCGGAGATCCTGCCCGTAGGGCTGGCAACGAGTTTCTCTTTCAAATGCAGGCGATGAGCAACATCCAGGTGTTGAATGGCTATGGCATTAAAAAAATCGTTACAGCTTGTCCTCATTGCTTCAATACACTCAAGAATGAATATCCTGAGTTAGGTGGTAATTATGAAGTTATTCATCACTCTTCCTTACTTCAGCAACTCATCAATGACGGAAAAATAAAGCTGAAAGAAGGAGGAGCTTTCAAGGGAAAGAAAATCACCTATCACGATTCGTGCTATTTGGGACGGGCCAATAATATTTATGAAGCGCCACGTGAAGTATTGCAATTACTGGATGCTGATCTTGTAGAGATGAAGCGATGCCGCACAACGGGCTTGTGTTGTGGTGCCGGTGGTGCACAAATGTTTAAGGAACCAGAAAAAGGCAATAAAGACATCAATATTGCCCGAACGGAAGAAGCACTCACAACGGGGGCTACGACCGTGGCGGTCGCCTGTCCTTTTTGCATGACCATGATGACGGATGGTGTGAAAAACAAGGAGAAAGAAGCAGAAGTTAAAGTGAAAGACCTGGCAGAACTTATTGCCGAAGCACAAGGTTTATAGGTTTGTGAAGGACTTATGTTGATGAATGATTTTGGGGCTTTAATATTGAATTTTAAATTTTGACTTTTGAATTATGTATGTCCCATTTGAAGATCTTAGTGCAGAAAGCAGGGTGTGGATCTATCAGGGAAACCGTCCATTTACTGCTAATGAAGTAGAATTAGTGAATAAGGCCTTAACTGATTTCTGCACGATTTGGCAGGCGCATGGCCAGTCATTGAAAACATCATTCAAAATTGAAAAAAATCAGTTTGTGATTATGGCTGTCGATGAAGACCATCAAAATCCGAGCGGGTGTTCCATTGATAGTTCAGTAGGTATATTAAGACAAATTCAATCTGTTACTGGAGTGGATCTCTTAGATCGCACCAAAGTGGCGTTTTATGTAGATGACAAGGTGACCCTGATCCCGTTAAGTGAATTGAAACCCGGTTTTGCCGCGGGTCGGTTGAAAGCATCAACAATCACCTTCAATACGCTGGCCTCCACCAAGGCCGAGTATGAGGCAAAATGGACGCTGTCCATAGAAAATTCGTGGATGGTAAAATATTTAACCAAAGCAGCGTTAACTTCTTAGCATTTATTTTTTTGTATTTTTAAAGGAATAGTAAGCACGCATGAGAGTAACCGGTGTAGTAGTTTTAAGTATTCTGATAGCAATAGCTGCCTGTAGTCCAGAAAAAAAGGCAATGAAATCATTTCGCTACGGTAAGTACGAAAGTGTAATCAGCTATTATAAAGGAGTACTTCGCAAGCAGCCGGGCAACGGTAATGCCAATTATTACATCGCAGAATCGTATCGTTTATCGAATCGCATTAAAGAGGCGGAACCCTTTTATGCCAAAGCGGGGGGTCGAGGTATAGATGCGGATTCCGTTAAGTTATTTTATGCCAAGTCACTTCAGGCAAATTCGAAGTATGATGAAGCGCGCACCGTATTAGAGTCACTGGAGTCATCCGCTAAGGAAGATAAGATGAAAGACCGTGCTCAAAAAGAGATTGATGGTCTCAATTACCTGGGCCAGCTTTCTGAGAAGAAGAGTTACTATAAGATCAAAAATCTGGAATCCATTAATACTCCGTTTACTGAGTATAACCCGGTGTACTCCAATAACCAACTTTACTTTACTTCATCGCGCGCCAACGCAAAAATTTATGAGGCAACCGGCACGCCATTCACGGACATCTATAAAGCAGAAACAACCGGTGCTAACGTAAATGCCAATTCCATTGCTCCACTACCTGATTTGATCAACGAATCCAATATCAATGAAGGCTGCATCACCTTTACACCCGATGGCAAGACCATGATTTTTGCCAAGGGCAATACGGGTAAACGCAAAGGAACGAATGATGTGGATTTATACATTTCACGTTATCGCAATGGCCAGTGGGCGGAAGCGACACCGATTAACATTAATTTACCGGACACCTGGGAATCAACACCGGCATTAAGTGCAGATGGAAGAACACTTTATTTTTCGTCTAATCGCAAGGGGGGTTATGGTGGATTAGACTTGTACTCGGCACAAATGGACTCTCGTGGCCGATTTGGAAAAGTGAAAAACCTGGGCGCAGAAATCAACACTGCAGGAGACGATACGTTCCCGTACATTTCTGAAAACGGTAAAATGTATTTTTCATCGGATGGTCACCCCGGCTATGGTATGCTCGACATTTTTGTCGTGAACCGTTTGAATGGAAAAACGGTAGTGGATAATCTCGGGCAACCAGTAAATTCAACGTCTGACGACTTTGGATTGTTTTTATTCAAACCTGATCGCGGCTTCTTCACGTCCAATCGTGAAGGTGGTAAAGGAGATGATGACATTTATACCTTCATCAATGAAGATCCAAACCTGAAAGTCGTTAACTATTTTCTTCAGGGGATCACCTACATGATTCGCAAAGACAGTACACGCGAGATTTTACCAAATACAAAAGTATCGCTAATGGATCCGGATGGTGATGTCATGCAGGATTTTGTTACCGGTAATGACGGCAAATTCCTTTTCCGCGTTTATGAAAATGAAAACTACAGCCTATTGGGAGAGACCGATGGCTTCATTACGAAGCGCCAATCCTATACGACCGTTGGAAAATCAGTACCCCTGGAATCACTGAAAGAGTTGGTTACGAACATAACACTGGATACCATACTGGTTTTAGATAGAAAGGAACGCAATAAAGTGTTTGTTCTTGAGAACATTTATTTTGGATACGATTCTGCAGATATCCGAAGAGACGCTGCGGCTGAACTTGACAAACTGGTTACGCTGCTGAACGACAATTCCGATCTCAAGATAGAAATGGGATCTCACACTGACAGTGTAGCCTCCGATGCCTACAACATTCAGTTGTCACAGCGCAGGGCGGAGTCTACGGTAAACTATCTGATACGAAAAGGTATTGATCCAAATCGATTGGTTGCAAAAGGCTATGGCGAATCAAAACCCATTGCACGAAATACCAACCCTGATGGTAGTGATAATCCGGCAGGCCGCCAACGCAATCGTAGAACCGAATTTAAGATTCTGGAGATCGGCCAACTGATCAAAAAGGAAGACGAAGATGATGAGGATAAGTATTTCAGAAATGAAAACCTGCCCAAGAAAAAGAATGATAATTGACGACATTGTCAATCATCCAATGATTTTGCTTACCTAACTCTACTTTGTCACAACTAAGTTGCTGATTTTTGGCTACTTCCATAGTATTGGTGTTTAAGTATTTTCAGTTTTTTAAATTCACTTAGCACATCG
>JAYVTB010000100.1:0-9564 GCA_043774805.1 Cyclobacteriaceae bacterium
CGATGTGCTAAGTGAATTTAAAAAACTGAAAATACTTAAACACCAATACTATGGAAGTAGCCAAAAATCAGCAACTTAGTTGTGACAAAGTAGAGTTAGCTAGTTGTTGTTCACTAAAATTATTTTCTCATCACATCGTAATAACCGGGTAAAGTAAGCTTAGTGAATACTTAGTGTCGTTGTGACTGGGTGGCAGAATAACCGTTGAAAATTTAGCCACAAAGACTCCAAGACACTAAGATTCACAAGAATAAACATATCTATACGTAACCCAGGTATTAAAACATACCGCGTGCAACCATTAAACTAATTCAAGCTGGCTTAATCTCCTTCTTCTCCTTAAAGAAGAAAATAAAATACACGATTACACCAATGGCAATGTAGGCCGGCACAAACCAGATTTCCTTCCATTGATGCACTCCATCGATGGTATAATGATCTGTCGCAAATCCTGAAAACCAGGTGCCGATGAACATGCCTGTGCCATAGGTGGCAAAGGTGAATAAGCCCTGGGCTGCATTTTTAATTTTCTCTCCCGCTTTCTTTTCGGTGTACATATATCCGGTAACGAAAAAGAAGTCATAACAAATTCCATGAAGTATAATGCCAGCATACAACATCCATAAATTCGCATCCGCATTTCCAAACGCGAAGCAAACATACCGGAGCACCCATGCCGTCATTCCCAGCAGCAGCATATTCTTCACGCCAATATTGTTGAACAAAAATGGAATGGCCAGAATGAAAATAGCCTCCGACATCTGTCCTAAAATCATTTTGCCCGCTGCGTTTTCCATCCCTGCTTCATTCAAAAAGAGATTGGCAAATCCATAGTAAAATGAAAGTGGAATGCACACCAGGATGGCAGCGATAAAGAAAATCAAATAGGGTTTGTCTTTAAAGAGAACCAATGCTTCGGTGCCAATAGCGCTTTCCTTTTTTGCCTCAGAGGATTTCCCTTTCGGTGGCGTGTGCGGTAATAAGAAACTGACTACACCCAATGCCAGCGAGGCGATGGCAGCCATTTCAAAAGTGTGAGGTGTCTTTTCTATACCGAGTGTGCCAATCATGAAACCGGCCACAATCCAACCTAACGTTCCAAACACGCGTATCCATGGAAACTGCTTGCCCGGATCAGTCATCTGTTGAAATGCAATACTGTTGGAAAGTGCGATAGTGGGCATATACATTAATGAGTAAACAACGATCAACCAATAGAATGCAGTGTTGTCTGTAATTAGCGTTGCAAGAAAAAGTAACAATGCTCCCAACACATGCAATACCCCCAGGATGCGCTGTGCTGCAAAGTAACGATCAGCGACCATGCCCACGAAGAAAGGAGAAATCATAGTAGCAATGGCGAGGGCACTGTAAGCAGCACCAATCTGTATTCCGCTTGAATGCAAAAACTCCGACATGTAAGTGCCCATAGTTACATACCACGCGCCCCAGATAAAATATTCAAGGAGCATCATCAACGATAACTTGGCAAAGACAACCGGTTTCATGGGCGTGGAATTAATACAAGAAGTAAGATAGAAACCTAATTAGTAATTACGAAGTGCGATGCCGGATTTTATCTGAATGGCAATACTGCGCCACATTGAAAGAATTACTTACTTCGTAACAGGTCGATACTTCGACTCCGTGAAAATTTCCTTCACATCTTTTACTTTCATGAGTTGCAGAAGGGTAAGATCTGAATTCTTCTCCGCATACTTGTTCACAATCTGCCAGCCCACCCAGGTGCCAATTCGGCCAGGTGCCTGATCACCAATTTCATAGGTCTTGGGCCGTTCGGCAATATATCGTTGTTTCATCTGTTGTGAGGTGGCATAAAACGCTTCATCTTCTACCAGCTTTTTCCAAATCAAATCCTGGTTGGTGCGCGCTCCGGCCATCTCTTCTGCAGTGTATCCAATAAAAATACTATCCGGCACACAAGGCATCATGTGCTTGGCAAAATAATACGCTTTACCATATGAGATCATGTCGGCCAACACCGTGCGATCGCTAAGGTTGGTTTCATTATAGCGACCATCTATTCCATACAGCAACATAATGGATGGAACAATAAAATTTTTCTCATACCTGCGCAGCATGTATTCATACATGTTGGGTCTGAAGCGCGCGCTTTTTCCGAGGTAATAATCAAGGCCAATGATAATTAAGGAATCACTTAAGAAAAGATCGCTCTCCAGTCCGGTGATGACGGTTTGCACGTGTGGGATTTGAAAGTCAGGATAGTAGGATTTGAGATTGGTGAAGGCTACGGATAATTCTTTCTTTAACTGAGATCCATCACCAAACACAGACTTTGTTTCCATCAACAATGTGTCGAGGTGTGGATTGCTGAATCGGTTATACAACTCATTGATAAATACAGAGTCACTTGGATAAGCCGGACGGTTGAAAAAATAATCGCGCATGGTCGTATTCCGGGAAAAGAAATCCACCAGTTGCTCTTTGCTGGTTATTGCCGGAAGTATTGCTTCCAACGACTCGAACTTTACGTCAACATGAATACCCTCAGTGCTGGGTGCATACACGCATTCTTCCTGCACCGTATTACGGCAAGAAGAAAAGATGACTGTCACCAGCAGAAATACAATCCCTAATCGCATAACAAAAATTAACGTTGCGAAGATGTGTAGAATTTCAATGATGACCAAAGATAAGGAACACCTACGCCATGCACATTTATCATGCAATTGAACGCTAAGCAATTGCATTTCTATACCGTTATGCGGAATTTGCATTCCTAAATTTCCTTGTGTGTCTTCAAAGCCAAAACATATAGCTCTGGCCGGTAACATCGGCTCCGGAAAAACAACGCTCGCAGAAAAACTTTCCAAGCACTATGGTTGGACACCTCTTTATGAATCTGTTGATCAAAATCCCTACTTGCGCGACTTTTATGATGACATGACACGTTGGGCGTTTCATTTGCAAATCTATTTTCTCAACAGTCGTTTCAACCAGGTGCGACAGATCCGCGAAAGCGAAAGGACCATTATACAGGATCGTACTATTTATGAGGACGCTCACATTTTTGCGGCCAACCTGCGCAAGAGCGGGCACATCAATGAGCGCGACTATCAAAGTTATCTGGATATCTTCAACTCCATGATCAGTTTTGTGCAGCCTCCGGATTTGCTTATTTATCTCAAAGCGGATATACCGAAACTGGTGCAACAGATTCAAAAGCGTAACCGCGATTTTGAATTCAATATCAAACTGGATTACCTGAGAACATTGAATGAGCATTATGAAGAATGGATCGGTGGATATAAACTGGGCAAGCTACTGGTGATTGATGTTAATCACATGGACTTCGTGGAGCGCGTGGAGGACTTCTCCATTATCGTTAGTAAAATTGAACTGGAACTCAACAGTTTATTCAGCTGATGAAAGCACTCACCTTCCACGGCCAACACAACATCCAATACGAATCGATTCCCGATCCTGAAATACTTGAAACTACGGATGTCATTGTAAAAGTAAAGCTGTGCGCCATCTGCGGATCCGACTTACATGTTTATCACGAACATGAAAAGGGTTGCGATCATGGCACCGCGATGGGCCATGAGTTTACCGGTGAAATTGTAACGAAAGGCAGCGAGATTAAAAATCTTCGTGTTGGTGATTTGGTGATGAGCCCGTTTACAACAAATTGTGGTAATTGTTTTTACTGTAAGATTGGGTTGACGTGTCGTTGTATTCACGGGCAGTTATTCGGGTGGCGCGAACATCACCACGGACTTCAAGGCGGTCAGGCAGAATATGTGCGTGTCCCTATGGCCGATTCTTCATTGATGAAAATACCTGAAGGCGTTTCATTGGAAGAAGGATTACTGCTCGGAGACATTTTATCCACCGGTTTTTTCTGTGCCAAACAAGCAGAGATTCGTCCTGGTAATACTTATGTGCTGGTGGGCTGCGGTTCTGTAGGACTCCTGGCAATTTTAGGTGCGATTGAATATGGTGCTGAGAAAATATTCGCTATCGATTCGGTGCCCGAACGACTAACGATGGCACAAAAGTTAGGAGCAACGACCATCAATGCAACTCATCAGAATGCTCTTGATATTATTAAGGAAGAAACGGATGGGCGAGGAGCAGATGCCGTGATGGAGGTCGTTGGAAATTCTGCCACGAACCGGTTAGCGTATGATTTAATGCGACCTGGGGGAATTGTTTCTGCCGTGGGTGTTTGCACCGATTCGCATCTGCCATTTTCGCCCACCGAAGCGTACAACAAAAATATTACGTATAAAGTCGGTCGTTGCCCCGCCCGTTTTATGATGGAGCAATTGGTGCCTATAGTGCAACAAAAGAAATATAATATTACCTCCATCATCAGTCATCGCATGAAACTGAGTGAAGGAGTATATGGTTACGACATTTTTGCAAACAAAAAAGATGATTGTTTAAAGGTGGTGATGGAATTATAAGCGTAGTGAAGATTATAAAGTGTTTGTTCCAGGAAGAAGTATTCAATTTTGAAAAAACCGTAAATGACTTCGCGAAGAAAATTTATAAAAACAGCAGGTCTCTTTGGTGGGCTAAGCTCATTCCCGTTGCTGAGCTCCATACCCGAAAATTCTTCTCTTCCGGATTTTAGCAGTGCCGCTAATGATGATGAATTGTTTGCCATGGTCAGAAAGCAACTGCTTATTCCAGAAGACCGGATTTATCTGAACACCGGCAGCTTAGGCCCTTGCCCGGTGCACATCATCGATGCCATTCATGCCCATACCCGACAATTAGAAATGAATCCCGCCATAGAAAACTGGGGCTCAATGGGCGATGACATGGAGTTGGTGCGTAAGAAAGTAGCCGATTTCATTCATGCCGATCTAGAAGAAATTGTGCTCACACGAAACACGACTGAAGGCCTCAGCCTGATTGCACAATCATTATCACTTAATGAAGGGGATGAGATAATCACCACCACCCTTGAGCATGGAGGTGGAGAAGTTGGTCTTGAGTTTTTAGTGAAGACGAAAGGCGCTGTTCTCAAAAAGATTGAATTACCAATGCCTGCCAACAATGTTGCTGAAATAGTGGAGGTAATTGAAAAGAGCATCACGTCAAAAACAAAGGTGTTGATGTTAAGTCATGTGAACACGGTGACGGGTTTGCTTATGCCTTTTAGTGAGATTGCAAAAATCACTAAACCGAAAAGAATTTACCTGGTGGCTGATGGAGCCCAGGCTGCCGGACTTACCAGAGTTGATGTGAAAGTGTTAGGAGTGGATGCCTATACCGCCAGCGGCCACAAGTGGTTGATGGGACCCAAAGAAACCGGCTTCCTCTATCTCAATAAAAACTTTCTGGAGAACGTGAAGCCCGTGTTTACTTCTTCCGGTTATGGAGCTTATTCGGCATCTTCCGGAACGCGCAACGTAGCCACTGTTATCGGATTGGGATTAGCCATCGATCACATCACAAGCATTGGCATTGACAAAATTCAGCAGCGAACACTACAGTTAAGAAATTACTGTCTTGCAGAACTGAAAAAAATAAAAGACCTTAAAGTAATCAGCCCGGAAGCACAATCGTTATCTACGGGTATAGTCAGTTTCTCGCTGCAGGTAGCGAAGAATACAGACATCTTCAAACAGTTGATGGAGCAGGATATTATCGTGAAGCTTCTTCCACAACACAATGCCATTCGCATTTCCTGTCACCTGTTTGTGTCGAAGAAAGATATTGATCAATTCATCAACGCGTTGAAACTGCAGTTATAAAGTATCTACTGCTTATAAAAATTATCTTCCTCGCTATCTTCATGTTCGCCATTATCGGTTGAATAAGTTTAAGTACTCTTCAAAAATGAAGATGCGGTTTCGTTTAAATCCGGTTTGCTCTTTCAGGATGTCTAATTTTTCAAAATCCTGAATCAATGTATTGGCCGTTTGCTTAGTTACTTCCAGTTCGTTCATAACATCCGCTGCGGTAACCACGGGCTTTGTATACAAATAGGTAAGTAAAGCTTGTGCATTAGGTGTACGCTTACCCATTTTAATAATCTTCTTCTTCTCAATCTTATCGCGTAGGGCAAGTATTTTATGGAATGTATCAATTGCTGTGTTAGCCGTTTCAATAACTCCAACCAAAAAGAACTTAAGCCATTGCACCATATTGTTCTTTTCAGAAACAGCCGTAAGGTTATCATAGTAGTGGCTTCTATTTTTCTCAATGAAGTCGGAAAGATAGAGTGTTGGTTTGCTTAGCACTTTCTGGGTTACCAGATAAAGTGTAATCAGCAATCGGCCCATCCGTCCGTTACCATCTAAAAATGGATGGATCGCTTCGAACTGATAGTGTGCCATGCCAATGCGAATAAGGTGCGGAACACGTATCTCATTGTTGTTTAAAAACTTTTCAAGGTCACTCATCAAGTCTGGAACAAGTGTGTTATGGGGTGGCACAAACCTGGCGTCTTTCAGTGTTGCCCCGCCAATCCAGTTTTGTGAAGTTCTAAACTCTCCCGGCATCTTGTTCTTGCCGCGCACACCCTTCATTAATATCTTATGAGCTTCCCGAATAAGTCTGTTGGATAGCGGAAGTTTTGATAATCTTGCCATTGCGTAATTCATGGCTTCGATATAATTCTGAACCTCCTGCCAATCATCCTTCATTTCTGGATTAATATCCTTCTCTTCCAATAAGGCTTCATCTATTTTAGTTCGTGTGCCTTCAATTCGGCTACTTTGTGTTGCTTCCTTTACGATGTGCATTCGGAGGAAAGTGTCCACCTGAGGAACAATGGTAGAAAAAGCATTGAGTTCACCCAGCCGAATGTTGGCTTCTTCCAGCAGGGTTGCTAACTCAGGGTGATTTAGGCTCCACTCCTTATTTAAAGGCTCGGGTTGGAAGCTTCTGTAGCCGAATTGATTCGTAAATTTTCCGGCCTTATAGTCTTTCAGATTCATTCAACAAGCTAAATACACGTTTGGCGATAATTATCCTTAGTCAAACATATAGAATTAAATTGGACTATGCGAATCCATAGTCCAAGTAAATCGCAGGTTAAAATAAAGGCTTTTAAAATGTACTTATCTCTCAGAATAGTAGCCGTGCCACATCACAAGTGCGAGTTTTTGTTTCGGAACTCTGCTTCTGGGCTCGGCATACGTCACATCTTCAAACAATTGATGGAGCAGGATAGTATTGTAAAGCTTCTGCCACAATGCCATTCGCATTTCCTGTCACCTGTTTGTGTCGAAGAAGGATATTGATCAATTCATTAAGGCGTTGAAGGGTTTGATGTAATGGCAATTCCCTCTGGCTAAACAGATGTAAAAATAGCCACAGATTCAAAGAGAAAGTTTCTTAACGCCAATGAGAATCTCTCTTGTCAGCCAACCATGCAACGAAATTGGGTTTCATAAATAAGAATTGGCTAACTTTGAAAAATGAAAGCGGAAGTAGTAAATATCAATTTCAAAAGAATGGCTATAGCGTTCCGTGCGCACGTGAGGCTCAAAGCGTTAAAGGCAGGAAGTAATATTGTTTACGTGCAAAACGGGCAACTTATTGAAGAGAATCCTAAGGACTCAACCAAGAGCATTAAAAATAACTCTCTTTTGCCAGCTCATTAATGCCTACCCTGTATATCCTCGCAGGCCCAAACGGAGCTGGTAAATCTACCTATTACGAAACAGCCGCTGCAGAAGGATTTATTGATGCAAATCTTCCGTTTATTAATGTTGACTTGATTACGCGGTCACTCCCAGGCATGTACACGCCAGAGAATTTTGCCAAAGCTGATATAATGGCACGCGAGAAAATTACACTGCACATCAGCAGCATGGCCGACTTTATGATTGAAAGTAACCTGGCCACTCAAAAGGATTATGACTGGATAACGGCCATGATAAGAAAAGGCTATGATGTTGTACTATTCTTTCTATATACTTCCTTTCTTGAAATTAACACACTTCGTGTTAAGAAGCGAGTTGCAGAAGGTGGCCACGACATACCTGTGCCAATTATTGAACACCGTTATAAAATGGGGTTAACATATTTGAAAGGTAATCTTCAACTATTTCAAAAGGCATATCTTATTGACAACTCAGGTGAAACAGCCCTTGTAATGGCCGAAGTGAATGCAGGGTCTCTGGTAATGAAAGAGGCTAATCCCCTTTATGGGTTAATGATGCTCTTTACATTATTGAGCGATTAAAAAGGTAGACGCTTACCATTTGTTGGTCTTCCGTGAAGGCAAATGCCAAAACAGCACAACTATGTCTTATCAACGCTAGAGTTCCCGAGACGGGAGACCACGCTGCGAAGTGAGAAGAATTATTTGCTTCGTTGTAATTCCTTCATATAATCATCGGTAACCCTGTATCCGATTGGCTTCATATATACTTTCCCATCTTGAGGATAAACCTGTGGCATCCAAAGCATGGTAGATTCAAATGGATCGACATATTCTGTCTTTTGAAGGTAGCCCAACTGCACTTCTTCCCCATTCGGCCAAACGCAAGTTATGGATTTATCATTACCAGGTTCATCCCATCCCGGGTCAATACTCCAATTAAATTCACCACTTGGAATTTCCCAGTTGACAGGTTTTGAATAAGAAACTTGCTTATTAAAATAACTTACACCAGTAAAATCCTCTCTAATGGACATCAATATCACTGGCAGTTTTTTTTCTCCAATTGTATCGATTCTAGAAATATACAAACCAACATACCATTTTGAAGCTTCGATTTTAAAAGTATCGGGATGAATCTTTTTATTGTCGCTTTGATTATTGCAACTAAATGCTATGATTGAAACAAGTATGGTACGGAGTGAAAATATTTTCATATTAACTCATTTTAAAATTAATTAGAGCACGCACAACCGAAATATATTTTGATACACAAGAAATAAAACTTATATATATATAATAGATTCATTTTTTTAAATTAAAGCGGAGTTGATTTATAAGTAGACCTCCTACTGGTCAGGAAATTACTTACTTCGCTGTTAATCAAATAACCCAACAATAAGAACAATAATACCCACAGGTATAAGAACAAGTCCAATGATATGTGGTAATATTGAATTATGAATAAGCGGTTTGTTCCAATCGCCCCCGACACCTTTAGAAGGTTGTGCCCATAATAGAATGGACAATCCCACAAAAAAAATAACTATACCCAAAATAATTCTCCAACGGGCCCTCAACCTTGTTGGAGTTTTTCTCCAACAAGCCAATATGAAATGTATTTCCAGAACGGTGTCAAACTTATTAAGCGCGGAGTCCCCGAAGCCGGAGACTCAGGTGAGAATTCTATGATTTTTTCTATGTCATTTATAGCTTGTAAAACTTAAAGTTTGTAATACTTTCTAATAAAATTAACTAACGGATTTATGAAGATTATCTTGATCAATTTATTCAAAACAAATTGCCCCTTAAGATAATCTGCAATGCTTGGAGAAATACTGTAATATATTTTAATAAACTTTGCTCCAAGATATGAATTGATGAGAATTACATCTCTGAACCCTTTCAAGGTTATTACAGAGGGATGATTCTCATCACAAAATGCGACTGTT
>JAYVTB010000101.1:0-16205 GCA_043774805.1 Cyclobacteriaceae bacterium
GCATACGAACTTGGTGAAATGTGTGGCTTCGATGTTCTGCCCTATCATATCGCCATTCGCGGCAATGAGGTGGGCTGTATTTCAAAGTCGATGATCAACCCGGATAAAGAGGAATTGGTGGAAGGAGGCCGTTATATTCAAGCCTTTGATAACACTTTTAATCCTGAAGACCGTACACTCAGGCATCAATATTCTTTTGATGTTATCACGAAATCAATGCAATTCCTGGGACTTCAAAAATACTATCGCAATTTTATTGAGGTTCTTGTATTTGATGCGCTCATTGGCAACAGTGACCGCCATCAAGAAAACTGGGCGTTCGTAAATGCGCATTCCGGAATATCAAAATCCCTGGCCGGAATCGAATTTCTCCTGGCACATGAAAAGCATATGAAGGAGCTACCCTCCTGGTTAAAGGGATTACTAAAAAAAGTCTATACAAGAAATGGAAAACTGAGAGCAGAGTTTAGGAGAGCCCGGCTTTCCTTACCAAAGGATACACGCTTCTCACCCATTTATGATAGCGGTTGTAGCTTTGGAAGGGAATTGTTGGATAATAAGGTGTCAGAAATGTTACAAGATCTTTCATTAGTTGAACAGTATGCTAAGAAAGGATTAAGTGAAATTCATTGGAAAGAAAAGAAAGTAAGTCATTTCGTTTTGCTGATCAATCTATTGAAAGAAGAAGACTTTAAGGGGATGGTTCAAGATTCGATAAAAAGGATCATCGAGAAATTTAATCAAAAACAATTCGATGAACTTATTTCGAAAGTTGACGTTGACTTGCCTCCGGAGTGTCAGTACATCAAAATACCTTCGGAAAGGAAGGAACTGATTTGTAAATTGGTACTTTCTCGGTTTAATTCGTTAAAAGCACTGGTGGAGGAGAAAATGAAGTGAAAGAGATAGGTCATATATATTTATGCTGGCGCAAAGGTCAGGGTGAGCGAAGACACATAGTTGGTGTTTTGAAAAAAAACGCCACCAAGGGTGTTCGCTTTGAATATTTAAAAGATGGTGTAGAGGCGGCCAAAAAAGAAGGGTTCGCTCCTTATCCTGAGTTCCTAGATTTAAACAAGCGATATTCAGAAAATGTAGTTGAGATATTCGGACAGCGAATCATCAAATCAGAGCGTTCAGATATTCAGGACTTTTTGGATTTTTGGGAAGTTGAACACAAATTCAAAGAAGACAAGTTCTATCTGCTTGCCCATACACAGGGTTTAAGCCCAACAGATAATTTTGAGTTTCTTGCTGATTATAACCGAGTCAAATCGCTCCGGTTTCTTACCGATTTGGCAAGTTTAAGTGTTCTGAAACTACCAGCAGGAAGTGTTCAAAAAGGAGATTCACTAACCTATGAGCTTGAAAAACACAACAAACATGATAAGGATGCTGTAAAAGTTTTTAAAGCAGGAAATCATGTTGGGTATATCAAGAAAATACATAGTCGGGTATTTCACATGAAGGGGCAAGGTGGTTTTAAACTCATTGTAAAGGCTGTAGAGCAGAATGGAATAGTCAAACGCGTATTTGTAAAAGTAGAAACTGGCAGTTAAGAGAAGCTCTGGTTAGCGACAACCAATCATTGATTTGAAAAAGCTGATCGAACTCTGCAATTGCTGTCTGCTCATGAACGGGCAAATAAAAATTAAAGATGCGGAGCAAGAGCTAGCTATTGCTAAGGAGTCGGAAGGGGTTTATAAAAGAGAAAGTGATTTATGCCCAAAGTATATAACATCTCTAACTGGAATGAACAACCGTGGCTTCATACCGAGAGGAACATGGAATAAAATATAAAGCCCATCACTACCTATGGATACCGGAGACTTATCGGATAAAACCTACAAAGCCATACTTTCAGAATCTGAGAAGTTTCACCATGACCTTACGTTGCAGTTCGGGCTGTTAAGCGATGAGTGTGATGACGAAGCCATGTTTATAGAGAAATCAGAAGAACTCGTGCGCGAAATGATGACATCTGATGAATCAGAGATGGAGGATATTTTTTTTGATGATCCCCCACCGCGAACAGAATTTCATAATGCACTCAAGAGAATTCTAGGTAATATTTCAAAGTTACAAAAGTGATTTAGATTTAATTGATAGGTCTGAAATAGATAACACTCAAGCCATCACTCGAAAGTTTGAACCGATTTTGAAAAATTTGTCGGAGCACGAACTGGGGATTTTGAATAGAATGGTTGTGGAACGTCTACGACTTATGCACTAAGCGACATCCTTACTTCACCTGACAAGATTTAACGTGGGCGATCGCGTATCATGGGATGGAAGCATAAATCAAGTTTTTGTCAATTTTATTACTTTACGCAGTCAGGTGGCTACATTCAAACTGAAATACAAATAACATTAAGAGGAATATCTACATCATGGCGTTCCTGTGTGTAATTAATTCCCTATCATTCTAGTCAACGTGATAGCAGATTAGCCTTAGCGAATTATTTTACAGTTATACCTTAAACACGCGCATTCGATTCCGCCATATTAAAATTAGCCTGTTGGTGCCTAAATGATATGTCTGTTGCCGCAAAAGCATTCGGCACAGGTAAAATGGCATGATTTTAACACTTGCATCATTTGAATCAATAATGATTAATAACTAACCACAAGGGAATGAAACATCTTAGAAATTACGCATCACCATTTTTATTCGCGATAGGCTCGCTGTTTATTATTAGCTGCGATAACAATGATGAAATTCAGGTAGATCCAAATGCTCAATTTGACGCCATATTGGAAGTGAAAGAAGCAGGACCGGCCAATCCGGATGTAACCGTTAATGTTAATGCAATTACTCAAAGCGATATTGAGGCGAAAGTTATTTTTAAGTCTACTACATCAATGAAGCGCCTTTACATCACCCAGAATATAAAAGGTCAGGGCGAAACGAAATTCGCTCCCACCGAGAACGTTGATTTAAAAGCAGACGGTGCCGTTGACTTAACAGGAAAGAACGACAAGGATTTCGAGTTTCAGTTTACATTACCTATACCCTCTGGATTAGGCACGGATGGAACGGTTGTTTATAAATTTTGGGTAACGAGTGGAAACGGAGATTTTCGTGATGTAACTCAACGCCTTATTGGAACACCAGGAACAATTACCTTAAAGTTCGGAACATCAACTAATCCGACTGCAGCTGTTAAAACGTTTGCGAATGTTAAACTTTTTACTCCAACTGCCGATGCAAAATCACTGAGTTTTGTTTCATTGTTAGATGGGATGGTGTATAAAATCGAACAAGGCGAGGAGTTCATTACTTTTTGGGATTTCGGTTATATTAATTTAATGGATGGTGGCCCTGCGCTCCATGCCACCTCTTCTTATCCGGTAGTTGCGATACCTTCATTGAACGATCTGACTGAGACGAAAAACGTTGTGTATTTTAGAAACTCGACCAAGACCACAGCGCAGTTCGATGCCATTACAATATCTTCTGATTTGGATTTCATTACCACGCCTGCGGATACGTTTGTCAAAAGTCTCGTTACCGGAGATGTGGTTGAATTTGTAGATCAGTATGGCAAGAAAGGTATGATAAAAGTGCTTGAGGCGATGGAAGGCAACGAGTCTAATAAATATATATCAATAGCCATTAAAGTGCAGCCATAAAATTGTTCTAATCACTTTCATTTCATCATTCAAAAGGCCTGCAATTATTTTGCAGGCCTTTCTTCATTTAGACTGTTTGCGAAATTGCAAATATGATAATCCCATAAACGACCCGTTGACATGAACAATGAAAGCAATGCTCCAAGTTTTCACTCTAACCAAAAACTTTCAACGCTCATTGGGAATAAAAAATCTATCTCGCGCAGTACGAACTTCAGACATTTCGTGGCTTTGCTAAACGATTGATTGATTCACAGTTCTCTCCGAAAGATCAACACGGCATTCAGATTCGAGAATAAGTGGTGATTTTCTCTATTCATTTTTTCCAGCTGAATCTGTCGCCCTTTTGTGAATATAGGTCAATAATAAAATGGCGAAAGATAAAATCAAATATTGGCTATATAGCGTCACTTCGCTGCTTTGTTAATGTATTCGTAAACATTTATTTCGATACTATTAAATGGATCGTTGAGTTAATGGCATGATATTGAATCCACAACTTTTTACATAAAGTGATTGGTACGAATGACATGAACAGGATGATGGAATGCGATGATGGCATAGCGATCGAAATACTTTATTTTTAAATGATCCAAAATGGCTTGGCAACTCGCATCTGATACGATGGTTTCTATTTTTATATTTTCACCTTCCCATTGATTATCACGCATGCCAGACAATCCCTTTCCGGAAACACCGGATACGGTGTACCCTTTCGCACCCAGGTTGCCAATTTCTTTTTCGATAGTTGCAGCAAGTGCTTCTTCTACAATAATGGTGAGTAAATTAAGGTTATTCATGATGTTGAATTTAGTTGAAAATGAAGAGTGCTAGTTCATGATAAAGTGGAAGTCCGATGATAATGTTGAACGGAAAGGTAATAGCCAAAGCCGCAGTGAGGTAGTAGGATGGGTTGGCCTCTGGCAAAGCTACTCGACAAGCAGCGGGTGCCGCAATGTAAGATGCGCTGGCTGCCAGTACTCCAAGTATCGTTGCGCCACCTAAACTAAGGCCTACCAAGTGTCCCAAAAAAATTGCCAGCACTGCATGAAAGATTGGAAAAACGATTCCAAATCCAATCAATATTAATCCACCTTTTCTCAGATCCGATAATTTTCTTCCTGCAACAAGCCCGGCTTCCAGCAGAAACAAAGTAAGTACTCCTTTAAAGGGAACATCAAACAACGGTGCGACTTGCTCCCAACCTGTTTTCCCAACCAAAAATCCGATTACCAAAAATCCGAGAAGAAGTAAACTACTTTTACCGGCTATTAATTCACGAGTAATTTCCTTAATCGATACCTGAGGTGTGTTCTCATTAACTGGTGCATTGATACGTGCTAATGATATGCCAATCAAGATGGCTGGTATTTCCATCATCGCCAGCATACTCGGCATAAATCCTTCAAATGAAATACCCAGGCTTTCATGAAAGGCCAACGCTGCGGAAAAAGTGACAGCTGATACAGATCCATAATGTGCCGCCAGGGCAGCTGAGTTGTAGACATCAAATTTTCCTGCCTTGCGCATGATCCAGTACGTCCACATGGGGATAGTGCAACACAACCCAATAGCAATAAGCGCAGGTTGAAAGACTTCTGTGAAGGTAGCCAGCGATAATTTATAGCCTCCCTTCATACCAATGGCAATTAGTAAGTAGATCGTTAGCGACTGGTATAATGAATCAGGAAATTTAAGGTCACTTTTAACTCGCGAGGCAATAATACCCAGCAAGAAGGCAAGCACCATGGGTGAAAGTATACTGGTAAGCATATCGTGTTTTTTCTTTTGTTAGTTACTTAAAAATTCTACTTCACCTGTTTCAAGATGATACAAGGCACCGATGATTTTAATAGCACTATCACGAACCCGTTTTGCCAATACTGGCTCCAGGTTCCTTAACTGTTCTACTTGCATCAATATGTTTTCCCGAATAGCACTGTCCAATAAATCATCAGGATTTTTCTTTTTGGCATTTACAACCGCAGGTTTTATAGCGTTGATCAGTGTTACAATGTGACCTGGTACTTCAGGTAGATTGACCGCAGCATTCACTGCACCACATTGCGTATGACCCAGCACAACAATCAACTTTGTCCCCAATATCTCTTCAGCAAATTCAATACTGCCCCACGATGCATAGCTGGATACCTGCCCTGCTGTGCGAACGATGAAAAGATCGCCAAGCCCCTGATCAAAAATGATTTCGTTTGGCACGCGCGAATCGGAGCACCCTATAATCGTGGCGAATGGAGATTGCCCCGCGGCTACTTCTTTGATTCGTTGGAAGTCCTGATGCGGTTTAATAGACTTACCCTTTGTAAAACGTTGATTACCGTCTTTCAAACGAGCAATTGCCTCGTCTACAGAAACTTTGACTTGCGCAAGAGATAAAGAACTACTGAACGCAATCATCGTAAGCATCATAGGTATTCGTGAGAATCTTAACTGAACATTTTTCTTCATAGACATTATTTAAATTTCATTAATTGAACAGTTTTAGAAATGATGTAGACAGGCCATTGAATCAAAGTGCTTAAAATATATTCACCAAAAGCCAGTAACCCAAAGACTATTAGGGTATCAGCGCTGATTTCGATCACCATATTTTGCTGAGTATAAAAAAATCTAAAGAAAACCAGTAAGAAAAAAGCGCCAATCAGAAGAATTTTTTGAAGGTTAAGTTTTAGGTTCATGTGTGTATGTTTTTTAGCTGCGCAAAATTGAATAATGCCAATCATTCTTTTTTATTTATATTTCGTATGAAATACATAAGATATATTTATGAATTACACATTGAATCAGCTTCAGGTATTTTTGAAAATCGCGCAACTAAAGAGTGTCACCAAGGCAGCAGAGGAATTACACCTCACACAACCCGCAGTTTCCATTCAGTTAAAAAACTTTCAAGATCAGTTTGATATTCCCTTGACGGAAGTTGTGGGAAGGAAAATTCACATTACCGATTTTGGAATGGAAATAGCGGAATCGATTGAACACATTCTAAGTCAGGTTCATACCATCAACCATAAAATACTTCAATATAAAGGGCAACTTGCGGGTAGACTGAAACTTTCTGTGGTATCCACTGGCAAATATGTGATGCCATACTTTTTGTCTTCATTTATGAAACACCATCCAGGTGTTGAATTGTTAATGGACGTAACCAATAAAGCCAGTACTATTAAAAGCCTGGAGAATAATGAAGTTGATTTTGCGCTTGTATCCGTCCTGCCAGATAAACTCAAGATCGAAAAATTGGATTTGCTTCAAAATAAATTATTTCTGGTTGGCAACACAGATCAAAAGTTTAGAAAAGCATTTTACAACAAGGATCTGTTTAAGGAACTACCTCTTATATATAGAGAGAAGGGTTCGGGTACGCGCCAGACCATGGAGTATTTCATTGAACGAAACCGAATTCCCGTTGTAAAAAAAATGGAACTGACCTCCAATGAGGCGGTGAAGCAGGCGGTGATCGCTGGTTTAGGTTTTTCTATTATGCCTCTGATCGGGATAAAGAATGAGCTCCGGGATGGTGATCTTCAAATTATTCCAGTTCATGGACTACCGATTAAAACCGTTTGGAGTTTGATCTGGATGAAAAGCAAAAAACATTCACGAGTAGCCAGCGCATTTTTAGATCATATTAAAAAAGAAAAGTCAGCCATCATTAAAAATCGATTTGACTGGTATGAGCAGTACTCCTGAGTTTTAAACCCATTCTTCTGAAACACAAACGCACCCATCGCTAGCACATTCAGCTACTTGGTCTATTATTGAGTTTCCCTTATAGGATATGCTTGGAAGATAAAGTGATTATGAGGCCTTCGATCGCTTTTGAATCTGAGAAATAAGAACTCCGCTAAGGAAAATAGAAAGCGTGCCAACCACCATCACCATATTCAAGTGCAGTGGATTTCGCAACATTTCATACTCATCCGGCAATAAGTTTGAAAACGTCATCCAAAAAATGACCAGTATTCCAATGACTGTGGCCAGTTTTGCGGCAACATTTCCAGTGGCCTTACTGAGGATTCCCAGCAAAAACAATCCTAACATGCCTCCTGAAAAAATTCCCGCCAACTGCCACCAAATATCCAGAATACTTTTTACACCAATCATTAAGATACCAGAAACAATAGCAAAAATTCCGACCAGTGAAGTTGAGATATACAATACAACTAACTCCTTCTTAGCAGAAACATTTTTATCGATGTATCGCTGATAAATATCTTTGAGAAAAACGGTAGCACTGCTATTCATACCACTACTGATGGTACTCATAGCTGCAGAAAGTATAGCCGCAATGATTAACCCCAGCAATCCTCTTGGGATTTTGGTCACCATGAAATAAGGAAGGGCCCGGTCAGAATAGTCGGAAAGAGCCAATGACTCTATGCTCACACCCCGCTCTAAAGCTACCTGTTGTTTCAACGTAATCATTAGCTCAGGATTCTGTTGAAAGTAAGCATACAAGGAAGTTCCAATAAAAAAGAAAACGAGTGTGACCGGCAGATACCAATATACACAAAGCCAGATACTCCTCGAAGCTTCCTCCTGGCTTTTAGCGGCATGATATCGCTGCACGTAATTTTGATCAACACCAAAATTGCTGAGGTTAATAAAAATACCATACACAAACACCACCCAAAAGGTAGAGGTGGTAAAATCCGTTATGCTAAAACTTCCCAGACTAAATTTTTGATCTGCATTTCCTATTTTAATGATATCCCAAACTCCATTATCCATTTCATCGATTACAATCCATAATATGATTAATGCACCAATTGTTTTGATGATTCCTTGTGCCACTTCTGTCCATATCACTGCTTCCATACCACCCAGCATGGTATATATGAGGATACAGATTCCGCTGACGATGATAATCGTTTGCACATCAATACCGGTGAGTGCTTTCAGGGTGATGGCAATCCCAAAAAATATTGAACCCATGCGAGCCAGTTGTAATAAAATAAAACAGAGCATGGCATACGTGCGGGCCCAAGGGCCAAAGCGGTGCTCCAGATGGGTATAGGCACTAATCTCACCAGTCTTCCGATAAAATGGCACAAAATATTTGGCAGCTATCCATGCAGCAATCGGCATAGAGAGACTAAAAACAAACGAGTTCCAATTACTACCAAATGATTTTCCTGGCACACCAAGAAAAGTATTACTACTCAAAAAAGTAGCATACAGACTTATGCCCAATGCCCATCCCGGAATATGGCCAGATGCTTTTGTGAATTGATCGGAGGTAGTATTTTTTCGGGAGAAATAAACGCCAATGCCGATCATCCCTAATAGATATAGAACGATGACCGTAATATCAAGAATGGGTAGTGCATTCATACAAAAGAATTAAACAAGGCCGCAATGTTGAGATTTTATTTTAATCTTTAACTACCCTTGATCTAAATTTCTTTGGACTTGTTCCCATGATCTGTTTAAACACTTTTGAAAAATGATATTGATCAAAAAATCCGAGGTTATAGGCAATTGTCTTAATCGTCTGCTCTTTGTTTTGCAATAACTGGCAGGCGCGCTGCACCTTCATGGAGGTAAAAAATTGAATGGGCGTTTGCGTTGTCTTTTGTTTAAACACAGCGCAATAATGTGATACGGAGAAATTCACAAAATCAGCCAGCTCCTCAAGCGTTAACACTTTATCAATATTTTCCCGCATGTACTCAATGGTATGAAATACGCGGTCATTCTCACTTGCTTTTTTTGCTGATAAGATTTCTAATTTAAAAGAACAAAGAAATGAATAGAAACGACTGTTGGCATACACCAGGTTTTCAATGTTCTTCATGAATTCGAGATGATGAAGGATGTCATTAAACTGCGCCACTCTGCCCATGAGTGGTATCGCTTTCTTCGGGGCATAGTCCTCTCCCATCAGGAAACGAGTCATCTTAGCGGCCTGTGATCCGGAGAAGATCGCCCAATACATTTTCCAGGGATTTTTTAGTGATGATTCCATCACAGGAATAAATTTCAATGGCAACACAAAAAAACTATTCTCGCTGACCTGGTAGGTTTCTTCTTTATAGGTATACCATCCTTCTCCTTTTACAATATAGATTATCAAATATTGACCTGGCTGCCTGTTTTTTGGAATTGAATAAATCTGTTCTTGCTCCTGATAGCCGATCTCTTTCACAAACAAATTACTGCACAATGGATCCTCGAGTATTTGCTTTTCAATATCCTTCGGAATAATGAGGTAGCGATGCTGCACGGTATGATCAATTGTCTTCATTTGGGGTTACCCTTCTGAAATTTAGACATAAGGTAGTCAAAGGTAAATAAAGGAGAAATAGATACGCTAAAACACATCGGTACTTTATACATCATTTAAGTAAATAAGTCCATTGGATTCCGTTAAGGACAGAATCTACTTTGTAAAGTATATAGAATGAATTTCAAATTCATGTTTTATCCTTATCTAAATGAAAAACCAAACACGGTCAGAAAATTCCAATCACTCAGAAAAGCGCCAAACGGAAATTATATTTGCTGTTTTCACACCCTTTGCACCAGATGGGTCCATTAATTGGGCTCGTATCGAGGATTTATTCAAGCATTGCGTTCAATCTGGCGCCAGCGGTATCTTTCTGAATGGAACCACAGGAGAATTTGCCTCACTATCTCTCACGGAGCGACTCCAATTAATGGATGCCTGGACGGCCTGTCGGAATCATAATAACCTCCCCGATTTCAAGATAATTGTACATGTGGGTAGTTCTAATTTACAAGAAGCTGCAGAGATGGCCGAGCACGCTGAAGCCCTGGGTGTCGATGGCGTAGCCATGGTTGCACCCTATTATTTCCGTCCTCAAACACTCGAAGATCTTGTTGAACAGTGCCAATACGTTGCAGCTGCTGCTTCGGACACACCCTTCTATTATTACAATATTCCCTATTTCACTGGAGTTAATTTTCCATTGATTAATTTCTTCGAATTGGCAGTGGAGAAAATTCCAAATTTTGCTGGACTAAAAAACAGTTCTCCAAATTTAGTTGATCATCAACATTGCATCCATTATGCAAAAGAAAACTACGCGCTGTATTGGGGCATGGATGAAGTTTTTATGATGCTTTACTCCGGAGGGAATAATCGCTTTGTGGGTAGCACCTATAATTATATGAATTCATTTTATACACAAATGGTGGACGCCTACCATCAAGGGGACAAGGAAACCGTTTTGAGTCTGCAAGCTGATGCCGATGCCATTCATAGAGTTATTCTTTCCACCAACAATGGGATAGCCGCAGGAAAAGAAATCATGCGATTCTTAGGAATAGAATGTGGCCCTGTGCGCATGCCCTTAAAGAAATTGACACCGGAAGAAAGCAATATGCTCTATCAAAAATTGCAATCGACTACTTTATTCAAACAGGTAGCCGTTAAATGAGAAGGATGCGAATCATGAAAATCACTTATTTACTCTCTTTAATTGTTATCGCTTCAGCTTGCACAAAATCTGAACAAGTCGGCAATCAACCCGTATATCAGGATGTACCTTTCACTCAAGATTTCGGTATAAAGTATGATTTGACTGACGAACAATTAGCACTAAAGAAAGTATTTGCGGATCGGAATAGTGTTATAAAAATTTCTTCTAACGCAGGTGTACTGAAGCCTTTTTCAGGAGAATTTCTTTACCCCGGCACATTGGTTCCTGATAAAATTTATCGTCCGATAGCAGACAAAAAAATACAGGGCATTACACTTTATAAAAATCAATTCGTTTTTGTTGATGATAAAGCAGTGCTTAGCAATGCATGGGCGGGTAACTTGTATTCTCGTCATACCTTGCCAAATGCATTCCTGGTAGAAGGAGGAGAAGATTTTGCTTTTATGATCTCCGATGGAACATCCCTTCAGCTATTGAAAGATGGGCAACTCCTTTGGAAAGGAAAAACAGAAAAACCTGTGATTGATATCGTTTATGATAAAACAAGAAATACATTCTGGTTGCTGGGCAGCGATGCGGTATATCTCTATACGGTAAAAGATCAATCCATTTCAACGGCCATTAACGGAAGTAACTTTACCTGTATGACACTTGCGCAGGAAAGCAAGGAATTAATTATAGGAACAAATGATGGATACCAAGTTTTTGATGCACAAACCAAAATCCAAAAAGGCGAGACATTAAAAAAATTACCCGCTACAGAAATCACTGCACTGAAAGAGATTGATGGCAGCCTTTGGGTAGGAACAACAAAAGGTGCTTTCAAAGTGAATAGTGATGGCTCATTTAACTATTACGCATCAAAGCGATGGCTCCCATCCGATAGTGTTGTATATCTTAGTAAAGGTCCTGATCATTCTATTTTGATACTTTGTAATAAGGGTTTAGGACAGATCAGTTTTAAAGAGATGACGTTATATGATAAAGCTACCTACTTTGAGCAGCAAGTCAGGGCACGCCACATCAGGCATGGCTTTAATGCCACCTTGGGTTATATGACCCCGGGAAGTTTAGCAACGGGGTCGCTGGAAGATTCTGACAACGATGGCCTATGGACTTCCATGTATATGGGCGCTGAGGTATTCCGATATGCAGTTACTAAATCTGAGGATGCATTGAACAATCTCAGGGAATCTATGGAAGCGATGGAACGTCTCTATACCATTAATAAAATAAAAGGTTTCCCTTCCCGCTCGTTTGAGCGCAGAGGGTACAAGTATGATAGCAAACCCTGGCGAAGAGCCCATGATCCTGAATGGGATTGGAAATCAACAACAAGTAGCGATGAAGCCATCGGGCACATCTTCGCGTTTGGTGCTATGGCCGAATTACTGGATGATCAGGATTTGAAAACAAGGGCCATTACGTTAATGGATTCCCTCATGCAACATGTTATCGACCATGATTTTTACATGATCGATTGGAATGGTGAGCCAACCGCATGGGGCCGATGGAATCCTGAGTATGTTAATGCTCGCCCGGAAATCGTGGGAGATAGAAAAATAAATTCATCCAACATTATTGCCATGTTGCAGACCGCCTATCACTTTACTAAAAAGGAAGTCTACAAGGAGAAAGCATTTGAACTAATGACGAAATATGGGTATTTCAAAAACCTGATGAAACCTATTAAAGAAGTTGGCAGGGCACCGGAAGATGCTGATGAATTAAGTAAAGAATTATCGGAAGACTGGAATCATTCAGATGATGAAATGTATTTTCTGGGATACTGGGGATTATATCGTTACGCTTTTAATGATACTCTTAAAGCACGATTCAAGGAAACCATCATTGATCATTGGGAAGCAGAGCGACCTGAAAAAGAAGGAGCCTGGAATATCTTTACTGCACTCACCGGCACAAAAGAATTTGATTTGAATGAAGCCGCCTGGTACTTAAAGGAATATCCTCTTGACCTGATCCATTGGAGTGTGAAGAATAATCATCGCTCAGATATTGTTAAGCTTGAGCCTAACTTCAGGAATCAAACTATATCAGAAGTGTTACCACCAGATGAATTGCCGATCAATCGTCACAATGCAAACCGGTTTAACTTGGATGGCGGAGATGGCGGCACCTCCGAATACAGCGCAGGAGACATTTGGTTATTACCCTATTGGATGGGCCGATACTTAAATGTTATCAGTGCACCAGCAGAAAAAGTAAAATGATTCCCCAAATTTTAATTCATTGAAGAGGAGTTAACCTGTTCCTTTGAATTATACCATACAGATTTCAAATTGCGGCAATATCAATATTGCCAAATCTTAATATAGATATTCATGAAGAGAACTTCCATTGTCCTGTTGAGTATCATGTTAATAACGGTAATTAACACCACTGCCCAATCGCTAAAAGTTGGTGCTGCGGTGAAAATTATTACCCCAAATCCTTTATTGCCAGTGTCAGGTGGTATTGGAATACCCAAGGAAGCGATTGAAAAAAAGGGAGAGCTTACCGTTCGCGCCATGGTGCTTGAAAAAAATGGAGTACGCGTTGCTATTGTTAGTGTTGATAACATTGGATGGCCTGCTGTACTATCCGATCGAGCACGGGCCTTGGTAAAATCAATCCCAGCGGAAAATATTCTGGTAGGTGCAACACATACGCATAGCGCTCCGGATGCCTATGGATTTCCAGATGAAAATCAGAAAACGTATGCTGATCTCGCCTATCTCGATTGGTGCATAAAGCAAATGGCGGAAACTATCAATGAAGCTGTTTCAAAATTATCATTTGCTTCATTAAAGATTGTGGTGGGTGAGGCTAAAGGAAAAATTGCCTATAATTATTATGCACCTGAATTATATAATCCGCGTTGTGGCGTAATACAGGCCATCGCTGAATCAGGAAAAAACAAAGGGAAAGCAATTGCTACGCTGGTGAACTACGCCATACATCCAGAAGTAATCGGCTCCAAACAAGGAATTTTAAGTCCTGATTTATGTGGCCCATTATACGATAGAATTGAAAACAAAGGAGGCGGCATTGCCATTTTTATGAATGGCGCTCAAGGAGGGATGGTTACAGCCGATAACCGTCTTGATAAAGATAAAGAAGCTAATACCTGGGAAGAGTGCATTCGTATTGGAGAATTATTAGCTGATGAAGCATTAAGACTTGTCGCCACTGCTCCAACACAAAAAGATCCAAAACTTAACTGTTGGTCTCGTACGATTAAATTCCCCATCACCAATCCATCGATGCAATACATTTTAAAATATTCTTCCGTAATCCCCCCTTCTTCAGATCTTAGTTCCACATCAACCCGGTTAAACTATTTAGAAATCGGCAATGCCAAAGTGCTCACCATACCAGGTGAGGCTTTGCCGAATATTGGTTTTTATGTAAAACGTAAAATGAATACGGAAAATCCATTTCTCTTTGGGTTAACCAACGATGCATTCGGTTATATGCTTACCAAAGTTGATTTCAACAGTTTCAAGCGATATGATTATGTGACTCGTACAAGCCTGGGTGAAATGACCGGAGAGGTCTACATTGACGAAGTTTCAAAATGGCTAAGTGAAATAGCGGAGAAATAATAATCCGCTTTTAGATAAGTATTTATTTCAAACCCTAAGGAATTAAATAAGCCTTATGATCTCAACGTGGCGCATTATTGCAATTATACTTTTTGCTGGAACAACAATCAGCGCAAAGGCTCAAGTTGAAACAGCAAGCCGAAAAATGCCCATGGTTTCGCTGCATCGCGGTGCTTCACAGGAGGCTCCTGAAAACACATTGACAGCGATCACTTACGCGATGGAATTAAAAATAGATTTCATTGAATTAGATGTGCGCACGACAGCTGACGGGAAGCAGGTGATTATGCATGATGGATCATTGTTACGCACCACGGGAAAAGCTGCAAAGGTACAAGATGTAAGTTGGTCAGCGATTCAAAAATTATCTGCAGGCAGTTGGTTCGCCATGCGGTTTACCAACGAAAAAGTGCCACTGTTTGAAGATGTCTGCAAATTGGTATCAACTGAAAATAAAAAACGCTATGCCCCTGTCAATCTTTATGTAGATTGTAAAGACATCGATGCAAAAGCAGTAGTAAACAGCTTAAAGAAATATGGACTTATAGAATCGGCTATATTTTATGGCAATATTGAAACGTTGATTGAGATTAAAAGATATTTTGACGAGGCAAAGCTCATGCCTACTTATCCTGGAGAAAACCAACTAGATGAACTGATTCACAAGATTAATCCTTACGCAGTAGACATGCCATACGAAGAATTGAATGAGGCTACCATAGCCTTGTGTCATTCGAAAGGGATAAAAGTATTTTCCGATTTATTAGGTGAATATGATAACGATAAGGCCTACCAACGAGCCATTAATTTCGGAATCGATTTAATTCAGACTGATGACGCGAGAGCCGTCCTGTATGTTATGAAAGAAGTCCAAACGACTACAAAAAAATGAAATACCTTTCTATCTTTATTCTTGTCTTCGCACTATTGACTAGCTGCAATAAAAATAAATCAGCTGAATTACCAGCATTTCAATCCGGAATTATTTTTCCCTATCAGAATGAACATGTTCATGGCTCTACCGTGGTCGAACTTCCCAATGGGGATATTCTTTCAGCATGGTTTCAGGGTTCTGGTGAACGATGGGCCGATGATGTTCGCATTATGGGCGCTCGTCTAATCCATGGTGATACAACCTGGTCGGCACCATTTGTCATGGCTGATACTCCCGGGTTTCCTGATATCAATCCAATTCTATTTATGGATCATCAGGAGCGCCTTTGGCTGATGTGGTATCCTGTATTAGCCAATCAGTGGGAAAGTTCCATACCGATGTATAAGCTGAGTAGTAACTATTCATCACCCGGTGTACCGATATGGAATTGGCAAGATGTACTTTTTGTTAACGTGGGAGACAAAACAGAACGAGGCATTCAACCTGATGATAAATTTGTAACCGAAGTTGTTAGCCAATTGAAAGAATATGAACAATACCTGAATACTACCTCTACTTTGTCACAACTAAGTTGCTGATTTTTGGCTACTTCCATAGTATTGGTGTTTAAGTATTTTCAGTTTTTTAAATTCACTTAGCACATCG
>JAYVTB010000102.1:0-5304 GCA_043774805.1 Cyclobacteriaceae bacterium
TATTCCTTACTTTCAAAGCAAAATACCACAAGCAATCAAGAATAATGCGTTATTGTTCAACTCATACGAAAGGTTCGGATGAGTATGATCTATTATGTAATACATACATAGTACCTTCAAACATTTCAATAAATTAGCCATTAATAAAAACGTAATCAAATTTTATGCGATACAGAAAATTAGGTAACTCAGAATTAGAGCTTTCGGTGGTCACGTTTGGAGCCTGGGCGGCTGGTGGTTGGATGTGGGGAGGAACCGAACGCAAAGGTGCCGTGAATGCCATCCGTGAATCCTACCATGTTGGAGTAACTTCGATAGACACAGCACCGGCTTACGGTCAGGGATTAAGTGAGGAAATCGTAGGAGAAGCCATAGCAGAAATCCAAAGAGACAAAGTTCAAATTATTACCAAATATGGGTTGCGTTGGGACTTGAAGAAGGGTGAGTTCCACTTCAAAAGCAAAGACAATGATGGCCATGATATTGATATGTATAAATATTCAGGGCGAGAAGGCATTATTCAGGAATGTGAAAATAGTCTCCGAAGATTAAAGACCGACTACATTGATCTTTATCAGATTCACTGGGCCGATGCAACCACTCCAATTTCAGAAACCATGGAAACAATCTCCTACCTTATCAAACAAGGTAAAGTAAGATATGCCGGAGTTTGCAACTATAATGTGGCGCAAATGACTGAAGCGAAAAAGAGTATCAACCTGGTTTCCAACCAGGTGCCTTATAGCATGGTGAAAAGGGAAATAGAAAAAGAAGTAGTGCCCCATTGCATTGAAAATAACAAAGCCATCCTTGCCTACAGTCCACTGGAACGCGGATTGCTGACTGGAAAAATGAAACCGGGTTACAAATTTGAAGAAGGTGATCATCGTGCTAATTTGGTTTTCTTCACAGACGAAAATATCAGTCGCGTAAGCGCTTTCCTCGATAAGTTAAGACCCATTGCCGAAGCGAAAGATGTTACACTCAGCCAACTAGTTTTAAGCTGGACGCTAGCGCAACCCGGAATCACCATTGCACTGGTGGGTGCAAGAAATGCTGAGCAAGCGGTGGCCAATGCCAAAGCAGGTGATATTATCTTGAGTGCAGATGAGGTAAAGATCATCAATGAACATCTCGCGAGCCTACAAATTGTAAGGCCTTAACGTGGAAGAGATTGGAAACCCGGGACATTTAAAATCGCAAAGAGTGAAATTATTTGTTCATCGCCCTCCAACGGTTCACCATTTCCTCTTTCCTCACTTTAAGTTTATCAATGGCCTGCATCGCTTGCAGGGTAGGCTTTGCATCAGCGCCTTGTAGTTGCGCCATCATGTATAAGAACTTATCCTGCAATCCTACTATCGTTTCTTGCGACAGCGGAACTTCAGACACACTACCATATAATACATCAGGATTGTCTGGAGAGCCTGATCCACGGAAAGTAATTACCTGGTCCTTTTTACCCTTTTCCCACTTTGCTTTTGGATTACTTAATTTCTTGTCAATTACTTCACGGATGGTTTGCAATTCCTGGTAAGCCTTGAAACAGAGAAAAGAATAATCAGTTTGTAAACGCAGATCGCCTTCACCAATAGTTACTCTTGGATCAAGCTTTACAATAATGGCCTGTTCTGTACTTACTCCGTCAACCGTGAGGCGAGCGACATAGGTACCCAGAGGTACAAAAGGACCTTGCGGACCAGTAGGCGTATTCTTATACACCGCGGCAATTGAAAGTTGGCGTGACGCTCCCCGTGGCGCTGCAGTTCTTAAGTCCCAAACAAAACGATGATGACCTGCTTTATTGGATATCCCTTTCTGCGGCCGTATCCAATACATTGGATATTGCACCGATAGTGAATCTACTATCTCTGTTTTGTCCTTACTACTGAATTGTCTGATCACTTCCCGACTCCTATACAGAATTTCAATGCGCACTTCTCCGGCATCCTTTCCCAGGTAATAATCCAGTATTGCTCCATCCGGAGGATTTTGTCCGGCTGGTTCTTCAGGAGGTAAGGGAGTATCTCCAAATACATTAAAGCGAACACGGTTTGCTCCTATCGGATGAAAGAGATAAGATTCGGTGACATTTAATTTTGTTATGTTTCTCAGCGGACTAATGTTGTCCAATATCCAGATCGAACGGCCATGCGTGCCTACCACGAGATCATTTTCATGAACTACCAGATCGCGAATTGAGGTAGCCGGCATATTGTTTCGAAGTGATTGCCAGTTTTCTCCATCATCAGCAGAAAAATATACCTCGCGTTCAGTGCCCGCAAACAGCAGGCCTGCTTGTTTATTATCTTCACGTACTACATTCACTGGGCCCACATCATGCATTCCCTGTGTGATTTCCTTCCAGGTGGCTCCACCATCGTGTGTCCGAAAAATATGTGGCCGCATATCATCTTTGCGGATGGCGTTTACTGAAATGTATGCTGTGTTCTCATCAAAATGCCCCGCATCAATCTGAGAAATTTTATCCCACGACTTCAGTGACGTTGGAGTGACATTATTCCACGTTTTACCTCCATCGGTGGTTACGTGGACCAGCCCATCATCTGTGCCGGCCCAGATAACTTCTTTCTTTAGCGGTGAGGGGGCCAGCGCATAAATGACACCTCGTTGCTTCATGTTGTTCAAACTCTCCGTGCGGAAATCACCAATACTGACAGGCACTTCTGTTTGTTTGCGTGTTAAATCCGGACTAATGATTTCCCATTGATTTCCACCGCTTGTGGTCTTCCACAACACATTGGTTGCAAAGAGCAATGTAGATGCATCGGCCGGATGAAACATCAATGGAAGTGTGCGCAGCATCCGGTAGTTTCCTGAGCGAAGCCCTTCAGGTCCCACGTTTTGTGTTTGCCCTGTCTTCTTATTGAACTTTGTTACTCGTCCACCATAAATGATGTCCGGGTCTTTTGGATCCGGAGCCACATAGGCATACTCATCGGCCCCCACACCCATCCAATCCCTGAATGAAATTTGTCCGCCATCACCGCGGCTGGCCGTACCGATAGCACCACTCTCCTGCTGGCCACCATATATCCAATATGGAAACTGGTTGTCAGTGGAAATATGATATAACTGAGCGGTGGGTTGATTATACCATGAACTCCACGTGCGGCCTCCGTTAACCGATACGACAGCACCCTGATCAGCCACCAGCAACATGATCTCCGGATGCAACGGATTAATCCAGAGCCGGTGATAATCATCTCCACCAGGAGCACCTTTGAAGGCGGTCCAGGTATGTCCACCATCCTCCGACCGGTATGATGCAACATTCGCAGAATAAACAACATCCGGATTCTTAGGATGCACGCGTACTTCCGCAAAGTCACTTCCTCGACCATAAATTCTTCCATCGGTGCTCACCCGCTTCCAACTTTCTCCACCATTATCACTTCTGTAAAGTCCGGAACTTGCACCAGCGTCTACCGTGGCATACATTCTCTTCGAATCGCTGGGCGAAATACCAAAGCCTATTCTTCCTAAACCTTGTTCACCCGTTGGCAACCCTTGTGTCAGTTTTGTCCAGTTGGTTCCACCATCGATTGATTTATAAAGTCCGCTGCTTTTTCCTGAAAAGGAAGCATTTTCCCAAGGACCTTCGCGGTGTTCCCACAAGTCTGCAAAAATGATTTCAGGATTGGTCGGATCAAACTCTACTTGAATAGCTCCTGTGTTGTGATT
Organism: Cyclobacteriaceae bacterium; assembly: GCA_043774805.1. GTDB lineage: Bacteria > Bacteroidota > Bacteroidia > Cytophagales > Cyclobacteriaceae > ELB16-189. The sequence goes on from JAYVTB010000102.1 coordinate 3,706, forward strand.
TATATATAGAACTTTCTCCCAGGTTTTTCCACCATCAAGTGTACGAAACACGCCACGCATTTCATTGGCGCCATAGGGATGTCCGAGGCCGGCCACGATTACAATATCCGGATTGGTAGGATGGACCACCACACGGCCAACCTGTTGCACATCATTCAGCCCGATGTGCTGCCATGTCTTTCCACCATTAATTGATTTATACATGCCATCACCCACACCTAAGTCTGGACGATGTAGTCCCTCACCACTGCCAACATAAATAATGTCAGGGTGCGATGGTGACACTGCCACATCTCCTACCGAACCGGTGGGGGCGCTATCAAAGATGGGTTTCCACGTGCGACCATAGTCGTCCGTCTTCCAGACACCACCATTATTCACGCCCATGTAAAACACGTTCGGTTGCGTGGGTACACCTACCGCGCCTACTGTGCGACTTGCCCTGAACGGCCCTATGAGCCGGTATTGAAGTTCCTGATAGTGCGAGGTTGGAATCGATTGAGAGAAAGAAGAAAATGCGCCCATCATGAGCAACAATAAAGCAAACCGTTTATTCATATCATTCAATAAAGGTTCAGTTTAATGCTTCCTGCAGATAATTACAACTGAAAGTATTTCAATGGCGATGGGCATCGATGCAGTACGGTCTGTTTCACATTATTTCTTTACTGGGTTGGTGAAGCGTTGGCGGTGCTACCATTGTATCAAAGAACACTATTGCTTACTCTTGTATTGGCTCGCTAGGTCGTGTTTTGTGGGTTTGCTCCTTGTGAATTTAGTCGTTGGCGTGATTTAGTAAACGTTAAATTATAATAACAATAATGAAAGAAAAGTGGGACGAACGATACAGTAAAAAGGAATTTGCCTATGGCGAACAACCAAACAATTATCTTAAAGAGCAGCTAAATAAAATTCCAACAGGTACCATTTTATTTCCTGCAGAAGGTGAAGGACGAAATGCAGTTTATGCGGCTACGTTGGGCTGGAATGTGTTTGCCTTTGATCAAAGTGTGGAGGGCAAAAAGAAAGCCATCCAATTAGCGGGCAAACATCATGTGGAAATTAACTATGAGGTAGGGGAATTCCAATCGTTAACCTACAGGGTCAATCAATTTGATGTCGTGGCTTTAATCTATGCTCATTTCCCAACTGACCAGAAATCAAACTATCATAAAATTTTAACAACCTATCTGAAGCCCCATGGCATTGTGATTTTTGAAGCTTTCAGTAAAAGACATCTGGATTATGTCAGCAAAAATGAAAAAGTGGGCGGTCCTAGAGACATAGGAATGCTATTTTCAATAGACGAAATAATAGCTGACTTTAATAATCTCGAGATAATAGAATTGACCGAACAGGAAATTGAATTAAGTGAAGGTCTGTATCATAACGGCAAGGGTTCTGTAATTCGATTTGTTGGTCGAAAAAAAAATTGAATTAACTAAAGAACTATAGCAGTGATACCAGGTGCTTTCAATAAATTTCTATAGTATCATTAATCTACCTCTACTTTGTCACAACTAAGTTGCTGATTTTTGGCTACTTCCATAGTATTGGTGTTTAAGTATTTTCAGTTTTTTAAATTCACTTAGCACATCG
>JAYVTB010000103.1:0-10340 GCA_043774805.1 Cyclobacteriaceae bacterium
CGATGTGCTAAGTGAATTTAAAAAACTGAAAATACTTAAACACCAATACTATGGAAGTAGCCAAAAATCAGCAACTTAGTTGTGACAAAGTAGAGCTAAGATTACATTTTTAAGAGCAAAAAGTCAATGAAATATGTTTAGCCAGAGCTAACCAGAACAATATAATTTCTGCAAAATCAATATGGATTGGTTATCTTTCATGCCATTCATATGCACCCCTAATCCCCCCATTATTATGCTCAGACCCTCAGCACCATTGCTACGTATGACGCTTGCGTTTTCGCTCGGTATTATTGTTTTGAGTTGCACCAGGCAGCCTACTGAAAAGGCTGTAGAGGTGAAAGCTACTCATGAACAATATCCACATCCTTTAAATCCTCTTGATACCACAGAGATCAATCTTGTGAGACAAATTCTTCTGGACGAGAAAAAGATTGATACAACCTATCGTTTTTATCTGATCAATCTTCAGGAGCCACCCAAGGCAGAGATGCTGGCCTACCAACCTGGGCAGGAATTCAGGCGTGAGGCATTTGCTTCTGTATATGATCGTGCCAACAATAAAACGTATGAAGCCATCATTGACCTTAAGGGCAAGCGGATTCTATCTTTCGATCATGTGCCTGGTGTAACCGTAGGTATGTTGGCTCAAGATTCCATTGCTGATGATTTTCTTAAGCAAGATACTCAATGGATGGCAGGCTTAGCAAAGCGTGGCATTCATCCTGATTCTGTATCTGCAGTTCCGTATGTGTTTGCCGGTGAAATGGGCATTGCTCCTCCTGATCATCGCGAAGTCATTTGTGCACCTGCCTATAAAAACAAACGATACAAGGATCTTCCTATTGACGGTCTTGTTGCCTATGTAGATCTCACCGCAGGTAAAGTGATGAAGGTATTGGATGATGGAGGAAAAGGATTTTATAAACCAGAAGACATTGGTTATTTCAATTCAGATTCTGGAAAAGCATTGCTGGCTCCAAACAATCCTTTGCACATCACGCAACCCGAAGGCACGAGCTACAAGGTGGAAGGCTACCAGGTAACCAGCAATGTCTGGTCATTCCGCGTGGGCATTCATAACCGGGAAGGCCTCGTGATCTATGATGTGAAGTATAACGACCAGGGAACGGTGCGTCCTATTATGTATCGGGCTTCCCTGGCGGAGATGTATGTTCCTTATGGCTCTACTGACCTTGCGCTGTCTGCGTGGAATTATTTTGATGGAGGAGCTTATCGTATGGGACAAATGATGACAAAAGGACTTACCAAAATGAAGGTAGGTGCCGATGTTCCTGAAAATTCAACATTCATCCCTGGCTATTTTCATAATGAAAAAGGAAAACCAAGACAGGTGGATAGTGTGCTCGCGGTATTTGATGAATATCCAGGTCCGGCTACACGTCATGGTAAATTCTCCCATGAAGGACGTAACCTGGCCGTGAAATACTTTACTAAAATCGGAAACTATGATTACGGATTCAAATGGTCGTTTCGGGAAGATGGCACTATTGATTTGAAAGTTGAGTTAACCGGTATTGTTGGTATAAAAGCCGTGAACCGTACCAATGATTTACCAGGAGGACCCGATGAGTCCTACAATGGTGTTTACTATGGCACGTTAGTCGCACCTCATGTAGAAGCGGTCAATCACCAACACTTCTTTTCTTTCCGTCTCGATCTGGATGTCGATGGCACCAGTAATTTGATGGAAGAGATGAACACCGTTGCCGTGCCTCCATCGAAATCAAACCCGTGGAATAATGCGTTTGTAAAACAAATGTCGTTGATTAAAAATGAATCGGAAGGACAACGCAATCTTAACCCGGCATCGAACCGGCATTGGATGGTATCGGATGCCACTTCTGTAAATGCATTGGGTCAACAAAAAAGTTATGTGCTCATGCCAGGGCACAATGCAACGCCATTTGCTGCTGTGGGTTCAACAGCACGTAAGATGGCTGACTTCCTCGAGAACCAGGTATGGGCGACCGCCTATAACGAGAAAGAGTTTTTCCCCGCTGGAAATTATCCAAATACGCGTGGCGTGAAAGATGGTTTGCCCAGTTGGAACAATCATGAAGACCTGCAAGGCAAAGATGTAGTGGTGTGGTATAACCTGGGCATCACCCATATTGTGCGCCCGGAAGACTGGCCGATCATGAATGTACACACGGTAGGTTTTTCATTAGCCCCTTTCAGTTTCTTTGATCGTAACCCAGTGGTGGGAGTGAAGAATACGCCTGAGCAGAAAAAATTTATTGTTCAGGGTGCGGTATTGCCCGATGTAACACTGTGTGTGCCGTTGCCTAAGAAATAGTTTTAATTTTAATCCAGATTATGCATTAGGAAAAATTGCCCCGACATTTATGTCGGGGGACAAATAAAAACAATCCAAAGGGCTTTAGCCCAAAGATAATTTTAGCTAAAGCCAAATGTTTTTTTTTGTTTATTTTCCCCCGACCTGAAGGTCGGGGCTATTGCATAATAGGGGTTTAATTCAATTGAATTGGAGCGTAAGCATTGGGGACCATTTATCAAGGCAGCGATGGATAAAAAGCAAACCACCCAAAAAGGCTGGGGCAATGCCGTTGTTCTTTCACCCAGCGGAGAAAAAATTGGCTTCAACACTGTATCGTATGATCTCTATACAACGCTGAAAGAAGCATTGATGCCCACGTGGGATTCCAAAGCGGTTTTTCCGCAAGCTGGTCTGGAAGAGATAAATAAGTTGGAGACCAGTGGCAGAAGTGGTGTTGTTTATAATATCATTAAGGCAGTGTCTGTCAATTAAGCGTAGTTCTACAAGCTCAAGAAATGAACATCCTTTTATTAGGGTGTTCATTTAGTTTATAGTGGCAATGGAAAAAAAATTCTTACTATTAATCCACGACATTATAAATCAATATCGGGTTAGTCTTATTCTTGAGTTTTACTTCACCTACCCGCGTGCAATTGAATGACTTGCCTATCTTCTCATAAGAATTTGAATTGATAATGATTTGCCCAGGGCCTGCAGCGGTTTGTAATCGTTGTGCCGTATTTACAACATCACCAATCACGGTATAATCTAATCTCCGCAGCGTAGATGAACCGATGTTACCTGAAATCATCTCACCTTGATTGATACCGATCGCCACTTTTGGTGAAAAGCTGAGTTCGATAGGGAGTGAATCTATTTTTTTTCGTATGGCGAGAGCAGATTCAACGGCACGATCAAGGTTATATTCACCTTTGTACACAGCCATGACACAATCACCCATAAATTTGTCAATGATTCCATTTTGCGCAATCACCTCCTTTACGATAAAATCAAAATAGTGATTGAGCATTTTTACAACTGTGTCAGGAGATTCATTTTCACTGATGGCGGTAAATCCACAGATATCAACAAATACAACGGAAGCCTCCACCGTTTCATTGGCCATCAATGAACTTTCGTATTCACGTGTACCCATAAATTGCAATACATTTTGGTCGACATACATTTTTAAAATATTGTTCTCCTTAATGGCTTGCAGCGTTTCTTTTAGTTGGATGACATGGCGGATGGTTTTCTCCATCGTTAGTTCGAGGTCTTCGAAGTTCACTGGTTTGGTCACAAAATCAAATGCCCCGCGATTCATGGCCGTGCGAATATTATCCATATCACCATAGGCAGAAACCATGACTGTTTTGGATAGGGGGGAGAGCTCGTTTAATCTGCTGAGTAACGTAAGTCCATCCATTTCGGGCATATTGATATCACTCAGAATGATGGATATATCCGGATGCTGTTGCATTTTTTCCAATGCATCTTTTCCATTTATCGCAAATACGAATTCGTATTTCTGATCTCTGATTTTTTGACGGAATTTTTGACGGATAAGAACCTCCAGATCGGTTTCATCATCGGCAACGAGAATTTTTGTCATTCCTTATTCAGGTTTAGTTTCTCTTTTAACATCGTGAAATCAACGGGTTTGGTGAGAAAATCATCAGCCCCAAGTTCTTTTGCGATTTTGTGATTTTCCGCATCGCCATAGGCCGTGATCATCATCACTACCGGTGGTGGCTTCATGTATTTCTTCTTTACATTCTCCAGTAGTTGTAGACCACTCATGCCAGGCATGTTGATATCAGATAGAATCAGCATCGCTTCATGCTCCCATTTATTGAGCAGGACCAGGGCATCTTCTCCGGAAAAGGCGAATACGAATTCCACCCGACCACTTCTGATTTCTTTTCTGAAGCGTTGTTCAAATAATGTTTTCACATCCTGTTCATCGTCAACTACTAAGATCTTCATGCTTGCAATTAATTAGGTAAAATTATTATAAATGTAGTTCCTTCATGTTCTTTCGTTTCCACTTTCAATTCTCCGCCATGACCTTTGGTTACAATTTCATAGCTCATGCTTAATCCAAGGCCTGTACCTTTGCCAGACGGTTTTGTGGTGAAGAAAGGTTGAAAGATTTTATCGATAATGGCACGCGGTATTCCGTTTCCATTGTCGCTCACGCTGATTTCCACTTTATTGCCCTGTCTTTTGGTGCGCACAGTCACGGTAGGTTCATATTGAGCATCGGTCAATGACTTGGATGTCTTCCTCTCTGCTACCGCATAAAATGCATTTGTTATGAGGTTGAGTATTACCCTTCCAAGATCTTGTGGTATCGCGTTGATCTTGCCCAGGCTTTCATCAAAGTCGGTCTTCATGGTAGCATTGAATGATTTATCTTTTGCCCTCAGTCCATGATACGCCAATCGTAAATATTCGTCTGCCAATACATTAACATCCGTTGGTTCTTTAATGCCCGAACTGCTTCTGGAATGTTGCAACATTCCCTTTACAATTCCATCAGCACGTTTACCGTGAAAGATGATCTTTTCTTCGTTATCAATAATGCTCCGCGCGATTAGTTTTGCCTCATTCAAATTTCCACTATTGAGCTCATCATTCATTTCCAACAATAACTCTTTATTCACTTCAGAGAAATTATTTACAAAGTTGAGTGGATTTTGAATTTCATGGGCGATGCCAGCCGTAAGTTCACCGAGGCTGGCCATTTTTTCGGATTGGATGAGTTGACTTTGAGTGGCCTTTAGTTCAGTGTATGCTTTTTCAATTTCTTTTGCCTGCGCTAATTCCTTTTCTTTGGCCTCTGCTTTTGCTCTTTCTAAAAGTCGTTTGCGTTGAAAGCGATCAACAGAAAAGACAAATCCCACAAAAGCAATTCCGAAACTTCCATACGCCCACCACGTGCGCCACCACGGAGGAGAGATGACAATGGCAATACTTTTCTGTTGCCATGCACCATTGGAACTATTGAAAGCCTTCATGGTGAAGGTGTATTTGCCAGGCGGAACATTAAAATAGTAGGCTCTTCCTTCCGAGCCAGGCTGCCGCCACCCAATATCATATCCATCCAGTGAGTAAACTACTTTTCTAAATTCCGCATTGCTATAATCGGTGACAGAAAGCCCAACAGAAAATACTGTTTGGTCGTAACTCAAATGGATTTCTTTAACGCTGTCCAATGATCCTTCCAGAATTTCACTGTTTGCTTTTACCGACTCGTTGCCAATCCAAAAATTAGTGAATTCAACTTTCGGGAGGAGGGGATTAATTTTTAGTTCAGAAGGTTTGAAAGCGTAGTACCCGCCATCCGTTCCATATAATAGTTGACCATCCAGGGTCTTGATGCGAGACAAGTACCATAGGAACTGGTTAATGCCATTTTCCTTGCCATATTTGGTAAAAAGATTTCGGTCCTTATTGACTTTTATGATACCAGTATTTGTACTAAGCCACAGGTTATTCTCATCATCTTCCATTATTGATCTGACTTCCTCAATCTCAAAGCCTGCCTGGTCATTACTAATCAAGGAGAATTCATCGGTGGTTGGATTATACCGGTACACTCCTTTGATACTGCTCACCCAAACTACATTTGCATGATCTTTATATATCTGACCTACGCTTTTTCCCTTGAGGTAGTGTTTGAACTTTCCGGTGGTTGCATCAAGTCGATTAAGTCCGCCTCCATTCCATGCCCCTACCCACAGGTCACCCGGCTTGTATTCATATATGCCCGGAATAATGTTACCACCAATACTGCTGGTGTCATTGGTGTGAGCATAATGTGTAAATTTTCCGGTTTTTTGGTCAAGCATATCGAGCCCATTAACTGCACCAATCCAGATGTTGGAGGCATGATCTTCATATAAAACTATGATTTCCCCTTCAACCAGACTTTGCTTGTCCCCTTCAAGATGCTGATAACGAATGAAGGTTCCTGTATTTGGGTTTAATTGGTTTAATCCATTATCCGTACTAATCCAATAATTTCCTTTCTTGTCTTTAAGCATGGAACTAACAGTATTCCCGCTCAGACTTTTTGGATTGGCGGGTTCGTTCTTAAATATCTGTTCATCTCCACTTAGCAGATCTTTTCTGATAAGCCCCCCACCCGCAGAGGCTATCCAAAGAACGTTGGGCTCGTCCTGATAAAATCTATTTATTCCAATAGCTCCACTTACAGTAATTAGTGGAATATTGTTTGTGAACAAATCAACCTGGTAAAGATTACTACTAGGCACATCCGTTGACAACCAAAACAAACCATCGCCATAACTTATAGCAGCCCAGAATGACACATCTGTTAGGCCACCGATGTTATTACCAAAATAAGTTATTTCCTTCGTTGCCGGGTTATATCGGTTAATACCGTTGCCCCATGTTCCAATCCAGATTTGCCCTTCCACATCTTCCGTAATAAAATTAATATGATCGGAAATTGATTTAACCGGTGGCCGGCTAAGTTGTTGTGGTTTTTTTGGATCGTTGAGATGTCTTGTGAATTTTCCCGATTTCCTATCCATCGTGTGCAGTCCATCCCCGTTTGTTCCCACCCAAAAATTTCCCCGGCTGTCTTCGAAGATCACTCTTACTTTATTATTGATAAGGCTTTGAGGATCTTTTGGGTCATTGAGGTAGCGGGTAAAATTTCCCTTGTCCCTATTCAATTTATTGAGACCACCTTTATTATGAGTGTCCCAGGCCATACCGGTTCCTACCCACAAAGTACCTTCACGATCTTCACAAAGTTTTCTAACTAAATTATGACTAAGACTTAATTGATCTTGCGCATTGTGTCTATAGTGTTTGAAGGTTCCCATTTTTTGGTCAAACAAATCGAGACCTTGATGTGTACCCACCCAAAAATTCCCCAAATGGTCAATCAAAATAGAGGAAATTGAATCATTGCTTACCGTGGTTTCATCATTCTGCTGATGACGGAAATGAGTAAACTCTCCTGAATCCGGGTTGAACCGATCAAGACCAGATCCCCAAAAGCTAATCCATATTACGTCTGTTGAATCAATAATGATGTCTTCTGGTTGCGGGCCACCCAGGCTATTTGGATTTTGACTATCATGTGGAAAGGCGGTCATATGAACACCATCATAGCTGATCAAGCCATTGGTTTGGTCAATAAACCACATCACACCATGGCTATCACGTACCATACCATTGATCTTGCCAAGAGAAATCCCATCGTTTCCAGGAATTAACTTAAAGCTTGGTTCATGTGTCTGCGCATAGCATTTGCTTGCGAACAGCAGGGCTGTTGTTAACATTAACGCGGACGTAATTCTGGCAAGGGATAGATTAAAGCCCATTAAATATTCTCTATTTATAAATATAGTCTAATTATAAACTCTGTTCCTTCTCCTTCTTTTGCTTTTAGGGTCAATTCTCCACCATGCGCTTTCACAATATCATAAATTGTCTGAATCATGATTTGCACGGATTATTTGATTTCACGGATTTCATGCTGCGCTTAAAGTACTAGTGGCTTGAAGATAAGACTCTGCCGAAATATTCTGTTCAATCTCTCGTTGGAAAGTAAGGCCCACTTGGTTCGGTTCCCAAGACAAAGCCCTTTGATAAATCATCTCCTGCCTGCGGGCCGTACTGCCCTTTGGCGGGCAGGCCTGCAATCCGTTCCCCAGGAACTTAGGCATTTCAACGGATGCCCCAATTATCTTTTCCGTGATGTCCTTATGCTTCAAGTCGGTCATTCTAAATAATCCGTGAAATCCTATAAACCAGATAATCCGAGATTCAGACAGCGGGTATACTAATTATAAACTCCGTTCCTTCTCCTTCTTTTGTTTTTAAGGCCAATTCTCCACCATGTGCTTTCACAATATCATAACTCAGTGATAATCCCAATCCTGTTCCCTGGCCTGTCGGCTTGGTGGTAAAGAAGGGTTGAAAGATTTTAGCCTTTACTTTTTCAGGGATACCATTGCCGTTGTCTTTTACGGAGATTTCGATTTTATCTCCAAGGTTTTTGGTAGAAATAATTAATAAAGGTTCATAAACAGATGTGAGAGGTGAGACGTGATGTGGTTCTCCTTTCACGTCTGACTTTTCACGTCTACTCTTCTCATTCACCGCATAAAAGGCGTTTGTAATTAAATTAAGAATTACGCGACCTATGTCTTGAGGAATCACATTGACATTGCCAATGCTTTCATCAAAATCGGTTTTCAGGGTGGCATTAAAGGATTTGTCTTTGGCTCGCAGGCCATGATAGGCTAGTCGCAGGTATTCATCGGCCAATGCGTTGATATTGGTAAGTTCTTTTTTACTGTTGCTACTCCGGGAATGCTGCAACATACTTTTAACGATTCCGTCAGCTCTCTTTCCATGGAAGATTATTTTCTTTTCATTTTCATCAATATTATTGGCAATGGTTTTTGCCTCATCCACATTTCCATGCATCAGTGCCTCCTTCATTTCAGCAATCAATTCTGAATTCACTTCGGAAAAGTTATTGACGAAGTTTAACGGGTTTTGTATTTCATGGGCAATGCCTGCAGTGAGTTCGCCCAGACTCGCCATCTTCTCGGATTGAATGAGTTGGCTTTGGGTGGTCTTTAATTCGTGATAGGCTTTTTCAATTTCCTTGGCTTGCTTTAGTTCCCGTTCGCGGCTGCGTTCGCGTTCGCGAACCTTAATACTTCTGCGCACCGTGCGATCGGCAGTAAACACAAAGCCGCCAAATAATATGACATACGATGCATAAGCCCACCAGGTGCGCCACCAGGGTGGAAGTATAATAATCTCAAGTGATTTGCCTTCTTCGTTCCAGATACCAAAGGCATTAGCAGCGCGCACAATAAATTCATATTTGCCGGGATCGAGATTGGTATAGGCGGCAAAGTTCCGGTTGTCATAAATCCAGTCTTTATCATAGCCTTTCAGTATATGGGCATATTGATTTTTTTGTGGATTGGCATAATGCAATGCTGCAAACTCAAAACTTAAATTGTTTTGGTTGAACGCCAACGAAATATTCTTTGCATCCAACAGACTTTCCGTCAGTGGGGAATCCTCTTTCATATCCAGCACTGATTTGTTGGATATAAAAAGATTTGAAATGATAATGGCCGGAGGTGTTCTATTGGATGTAATATTACTGAATGTAGTAAGGCCTTGTTCGCTACCAAAATAAAACCGCCCGTCCGATGCGCGTGTTGATGCGAGTTGTAAAAAAACATCGGTACCCAAACCATCGGAAGAGTTGTAATTGATAAAGGTTACTTTATTAAGGTTTTTATTAGTCACCATTTGCGACAATCCGTTTTGTGAGGCAATCCACATTTCGCCATCATCGCCTTCCACAATGCCAACGGTGAGGTTGGTGGGCAACCCATCGGCTTCGGAGTAGCGGGTAACTGTTTCTGTGGAGGGGTCAAATTTGTTTATGCCTTCCGAGGTGGCCAGCCAAATCATGCCCTTACTATCTTCCTGAATATCGAGAATATTATTATGACTAATCGAGTTATTATCCTGCGGGTCGTATGCATAATGTTTAACGCTATTGGTTGTAGGATCAATTCTATTCAGCCCGCTTCCTGCTGTTGACACCCAAACAAATTTATCCGTTACCTCAATGTCGTTAATGTTCACTCCGTCAATCATTAATTCTTTTTGTTCCTCTATTGCCGGAGTTTGAAAGGAGGGGAGTTGATTTGCATTTTGTGGTTTTACTAAAGCGATGCCATACAGGGAAGTTTGATCAGGCCTTGGCTCATTCCATTTTCCAAACGAGTGACTGTCATCCGTATGGTAGCGTAACGTGTATTTGCCGGGTTGCAATGCAAGGGATTTAATTTCTATTCGATTTTTTGAAGCACCACCCGCATAATAGGTTTGATCAAAATCACTCATGATCCAAACGGTATCTTTCACTTCGTTTTCCAGCCAACCAAAATCAGCTTTGCTCACACCATCAATCTCGCCCACGGACATCACCAAATAGTTGCCGGCCGTATTTATTTCT
>JAYVTB010000104.1:0-9662 GCA_043774805.1 Cyclobacteriaceae bacterium
CCTCCCCTATGAAAATGTCATACCGGTCGTGCATCAGCATGGCAGAGAAAAACCGCAGATTAAAATTATTGCGTAAATAAAAAATGAAGAAGAGCACGAGCCGGTATCCCGTTCGGAACTACTGGATAAACTATAAAATGCTTTTCATAGCTGCTTCTCTGCGGCTTCCACAGGATCCCGGGTCGGGTTTGAAGCGAAGCCAAATGATTTTATGTGGTTACCCGCCCGGCATGACACGCTTTAGGAGAGTGTGAAGGTCTCTGAAGTTGCCAACAAACTCCCCCTATGAAAAGGAAAACGCTATGGTTTAGAATCAAGAATCAAGAAGTAAGTAGTAAGAATGTGAGCGCTCGATCAATCGCAATCAATTTTGATTTTTGAATGTTGATTTTATGCCTGATCGTTTGGTCTTCGCCTCCAATATGGTCAAGAATCTAGAATCAAGAATCAAGAATGTCGGTTACACACCCAATCAATTTTGAATGTTGAATCTTGAATTTAACAAACCCCTCCTCAAATTCTTCACTCCTCCACTTCCTCACTTCTTACCGCTTACTTCTATCCCCACCACCCCCTCATACACCTCCTCCAGCTCCCTCACCATCCTCACCACACTAAACTTCTCCACCACCACCTGGCGGGCAGCCGTTGCTATCCTCTTTCTGTCCTCAGCCGATTTCGTTAACTCCAGAATGATCTTCACCGCCTCCTGCGGTTGGTATGGCTCATACATGTAGCCGCTTACGCCCTGTTCGATTACAGTAGGAATGCCTCCCACCCGGGTGGCTACAGGAACACACTCCATGCTCATGGCTTCCAGCAATGCCACGGGCAGACCTTCAAAATCGGAGCTCATCAAAAAGATATCGAAGCCCCTTAGCCACCGTGCCGGCTCAGAGGTCATGCCCGCCATCAGCAACTTCTCTTCCTTTACCAGCTTAGCTGCCTTTCCATCCACCTCCTGCCGCAGCACCCCATCCCCCACAATAACAAAATAAGCCTCGGGGCATTCCCTCGCCACACCCGTAGCAATCTCAATCCACCTGTCCATCCGCTTCTGTTCCGTCAATGCCGTCACCGTGCCAATGATCAAGGCCTGCTCCGGCAACCCAAGCAATAGCCGCACATCGTTCATTCTGACTTCCATACCTGCGTTATCAGAAGTTACACCATCCACTACATTTTCCATAGTTCCCCCCCCCTTGCCTACTGCCTCCTGCCTACTGCCTACTCCCTCCAGCCTACTTCCGCCTCCTCTCCAAAACTCTCCCACATCCACCCCATTCATAATCACTCTAACAGGAACTGTAGGTTTCACCAACTGCTGCAAGGTCTCTGCCACCCGCTCCGACACAGCGATCACCTGCCGCTGCCATGAAAACGTAAGCTTGCTGAACACCCGCGTAACCACATTGTAGCGATTGAATAAATTGTGTTCTGTATATACCACAGGCACGCCTGTTATTTTTCCAGCCATGCGTGCCACGATCCCTGACCAGGGCAGGTGAGCGTGCAAAATGTTATACTGATTTTGCCGGATGAAGCGGATGAGCACCGGCAGTTGAAATAACATCAGCAACACATTGGGTGAAGGAATCAACAACACGGTACATCCCAGCGATCTCAATTCCTCTACAAGGTGACTCTTGTTGGGTAAATAGTACACGACACCAAAGTGATACTTCTTACTGTGCTGCCGAATGGTAGAAATCAGCAATCGCTCCGCACCGCCACGACCCAAGCCTTTTATGATGTGAAGGATTCGTTTTTGTTTCAACTGATTTTCTCTGATTTAAAGCCGGCCGCTAATTTAGAATTTTGAATTTAGAAGTAAGAATTAAGGAGTAAGAAATGGAGAATCATGAAGTGAAGATGTTGAGAATTAATACCACTCAACTAAGTATGACGACCTTCCCAATGAAAATGTCATACCGGTCGTGCATCAAAAAGCAGAGAGTAACCGCTACTCATAATTATTGCATAAAATAAAAACAGTAGATCACTCGAACCGGTATCCCGTTCGGAAGCTGTGACGTTTACATGAAATGCGTAATTAGAGGCCCCTTTCGCTTGGTCTGTACTTGCCCGGATGAACCCTTTCAATCAACGATGGAATAACGACTAAATACCCCCTACTAATGAAGCAGGACTAACGACTAACAACTCCCCCAACCCCCCTCCTCTTCGCAGCCACCGCACGGTTCGCTTTAATCTTCTCTCGCTTCTCCTTTTGGAGGTCTTCCCAATACCGTTGTTCATCCATAAATTTCAAGATCACAAACATCATCAAAATCATCACCTGGCTTTTTTGGCGCATAGCGATGCCAAGGTTGCCAGCCACCTGGGCCAACGCTGCCGATACTCCTAGAAATGTGAGGAATGAAGCCTTTACCACGTGATCACTTTGTTTGAAGAATGAAATAAAATCCCAACCCAACAGTTTGGAGAAGATGATCAGGTAAAACAGGTTTTCAAACGAGACGATGATCCCCAGCATCCCCGGGGCATCAATAAACAAGGGTCGGAACCAGAAGGTAAACACCTTCATCAGGAAACTGTAATTGGAAATATCAATCCCTGAACCAGAAGTACTCAAACTAGCGGCACGGTTAGATAAGGTGGTGCTATCCTGAAAGATTTCATCTTCACTGATGCCCGTTAATGCCAGCACATCTTCCTTGATATAATAAAATGCGCCAAAAGAAACGAAGATAACCATTAAGCGAAGTGTCCAACTGATTCCTTTAGTGCTGAATATAAACCCCCAGGCAGAAGCAAGCATGACCACAAATAAAATATGTGGACGAACATGATAAATAATAATGGCACCAATGACTCCTGCCAGCCATCGTTCTTTGATCTTATTGAGTGCATAAAAGTACAGACCGAAGCCCAGAAAAATGATTGACCCTTTGCCAAATGAACTAGACCAGAAATGCAGGTTAGGGAGAAGAAGAATAATCGATAATAAATCATACCCGAAAAACGTATGATGATAGGTTAGCCGTTCTTTCAGTACGATGTAGAAATAAAAAAATCCCAGCAAGCCGAACCAGGCAAAAAGGATCATACACGCTTCGTAGGAGAAGCCGAGGTATTTGATAAACGGATAGCCTACAAATTCGATGAAAGGTGTACTTACCCCATAAAAGTCCTGCCATGAAGGACCTCTGAAATTAGTCTCTACTTTTTCAAAGTAAAACATGGAATCGGAGCGATTAATTAGTGCATAGAGGTAGTAAGCAAATGATAACACAATATGATAAAGAATCAGCAAGCGATAGGTTTTAATACTCGTGCCGGGATGGTGAGCACTTAACCGTTGACACAACCAGAGGGAGAATGCAAGGAGAAAGATGAACGTGAATATGGTACTGATCATGGCACTATCTACTGGTCCTGTTTTACACCGTCTATTTCTGGCACTGAAAGATAAGGACATTGTGGAGAAGTTGGGAATTGAGAAGGTGTGAATTGGAGCAGGCCATGAGGATACCTTGGTTTTGAGTGTTCGGTCCCACCCCATAACCCGAAACCAAACCCTGAGAGATTAGCTACACGAGTGCCGGATCAAAAACGGTTCGACAATGAGGACTGCAGGTTCAGTAAAAACCATTCGAGGGTAGGATCCCCTTTTCGTTTGGTCTGAGCTTCGCCCCGATGCATCGCGAGATCTCTGAAGGAGTCTGATTCTCGTCAGACCTTCGCTATATTTAGCAGTCCTTTGTTGATTGGGTTACTGTTTTAAAGTTAAAGTCGCTTTTAATCCTCTCAATTCTAGCCGCGCTGGATTAAGGTTTCATTTTTTTAATTCGCTGCTTACCATCCGTGCAGGATTTGGTTTCATTTTTTTAGGCGATTTACCAACCCATTGCTTGCGGCCAGGGATTCTTGCCAACCCTACCAATCAAAAAAATAGGCAATACAAAGTAATAAAGTGAATGCTGGATATTGATACACTTCAGGGTAAAAGGTCAGTGGATTTATAAAAACTTCAATGCCTTACCTCGGCTAAAAGAAAAGCTATTTGTCAAACATATTTAGCCGTATTTTTATGAAGAAAAATTTACATATCCGGTTTGAACAGAATCCTCTATGAGTAAAGTAGCCTTAATTGTAATATACAATCATCAATATATTAAGAACATTCATGTTATAGAGAAAATTTATAAAAATAGCTTTAGTAATATTTATCATCTTATGCCTTTTTATACGGGTGATAAAATGAATGTAATTCCTGTTTACGGAAACTCGTTGTATTTTCAGAGTTATATCTCTCAAGGCTTTAAAAGTTTCTTTAAAGAAGAATTTGATTATTACTTTTTTATAGCAGATGATTTAATACTTAATCCATCCATTACCGAGAAAAATTACACGAGCTATTTTAATCTAAATGGCAACAATTCATTTTTGTCATCGCTTATTAACCTTCATGAAGTTACTGGTTTCTGGAACAGGGTCAAAGAAGCATATCAATATACTGTACGCGTGCCTGGTGTTGAGATTGGAAATTTGCTTCCAGAATATGAAGAGGCAATTCAGTTGTTTAAAGACCATAACTTAAAAATGGGCGAGCTTCGGTATCATCAAATTTCTAAAAAAATTAAGTTTTCCAAAACCAAATCCCTTAAAGGGTTTATTTATTGGTTGTTTCATCATTACAAAAGACAAGTAAATAAAAATAAACGATATAAACTTCCGTATCCCCTTGTTGGTGGATATTCCGATATTGTAATAGTTCATTCTGCATCCATTAAATTATTCTGCCATTATAGCGGAATATTTTCGTCAACCAACTTGTTTGTGGAGTTAGGCATTCCTACTTCACTGGTATTTTCAGCTAAAAAAATTACAACTGAAAAGGAACTAGCGTTTCAAGGAAAGGCACTCTGGAGCAAAGAAGAATCTACATTATTGGATAAGTATCAAAATAAACTCTCCAATTTATTAACAGATTTTCCAAAGGATTAC
Source organism: Cyclobacteriaceae bacterium (assembly GCA_043774805.1). Lineage (GTDB taxonomy): Bacteria > Bacteroidota > Bacteroidia > Cytophagales > Cyclobacteriaceae > ELB16-189. The sequence goes on from JAYVTB010000104.1 coordinate 4,972, forward strand.
CTCTATATACATCCCATTAAACTTTCTGCCTGGACCAAAAATGAAAACTAAGCCGGCAGAGCAGGTTTACTTTTCCTTAGTAAAATCGCAACAATTGTACTTCTGCATTACAAATAGCACATTCAAAACGATTTAACTCAACCACATTCAAAATACTTCGCATAAGTGGTAGAAGGTATAATATTTAATTTAGAGGCAATCTTAATTGGAATACGCATCAGCTTAATCAACTGGTAACTGGTTTTGTAATCCCTGAATGTTTTGGGAGACAGTTTCATGTATTCATCAAATTCTTCCCGGGTTATGCCAAGACGCTTAATGCACAGGTTTATCACCGCTGGATCTTCAATGACATATACCGTTTTAAGCAAGATCAGCGCCTGTTCCCGGGTCATCTGTCCACTTCGTATCAGGGCCGAATAATTGTATTTTCTGCGGTCAATATTAAATTTTGTTCGCATGACATAAGTCATCAGACTTTGATAGAGATCATCAAAATAATGGGCCCCCGGATAGACCCAGTCCAACTCTTCTTTTATGATATTATCCACCTCACTTCTCACGTACGGCAAATCATAAAAAATCGGAATCGTCTTGATGCCTTTCAAGATGGTGTAGTAAAACATATGCCGGGTGCGAAGATTGAAACCTCCGTCCGTTGGTTTCCATTTTCGAAGAGGCGTTTTACCGAATTTTCTGTGTACATCCAGCAAATAACGTCCGTCCAGGTAATTCCATTCAAGGGGAGCAATGCCCTCCGTGCGGAAAGACTGCCCGATAATAATGTATTTTACATTTTCCTTTACAGCTACGTTGTACAGAGCATTGGCAATACCAATATCGGTAGGTGTACCAAGGTCTGGTGTGGAAGCTTTCAAAAAAGCAATTCGCAGATCCTTGGATTCGCGCCAGTCGGACGTGATCGTTCTCAGTTCCACACCTAGCTTTTTAGTAGCTTTATGCATGTTTTCACCTGCCACCGGGTTACCAAATCCGTCATTGAAATGAACGGCCAATGGCTTCAAGCCATACACTTTTTTTAACAGGTACAAGCAATACGTGCTGTCGCGACCCCCACTCACCCCTACTACGCAATCATAAGCATTGCCATTTCCTTTATTTTTTATTTGTCCGATCAGGGTGTCCAGTTTCCTTGCGCCCTCAGGGGTGAGAGGATGTTGTTTCTCCAGGTGTTCCTGCATGCGGCAATAGGAGCAAATGCCATCGGCATCAAAATTATGACCGGGCACGGTTGTATCGACAATACAACGAACACACATCTTCTGATCAGAGTGCTTAGAATTTTCTGTCAAACTCATAGATAATAAATACAAAATCGATTACTAAGCAAACTGATAACCCTTTTTTACAAGCATGTCCCCGATAGCTGTTCCTTTTTCTTTGCGCTCTGGCACATCAAATTCGGCTACCACCAGATCACCGGTAAATTCATTAAACTGTCCTTGCGCAATGATCCCGTCTTTTCCTACTGCGAGCGAACAACCGATCATCTTCTTTCCTTCATAGGGCCCCCCAACAATCACCCCAACACTGGTTGTGCCCAGTATCACCAGGTTATATAGTTGGGCCAATATGGTATAGGGTTTTAACCATTTATCACCATACGGATCGTCCTTTTCTGTTTTAGAATAATCCACCGTCCAGGAAGAGGGCGAAAGAATGATCTGGGCACCCATTCGTGCGAGGGTATGGCCCATGTGAATGCCATCCATATAATTATCTGCGCAGATGTTGATCCCCACCTTGCCAAATGGAGTATCCAGCACGTTGAGTGTCTGGCCAATCTGGTAAAAGTCTTGCTCCACCAGCAAGAGATTGATTTTTTGATATTTCAGTATGATCTGGCCTTTATCGTCAATAAACAACGCTGTGTTATATACTGCGTCCTCCTTTTTCTCAGTTAGTCCGGCACAAACGTAAACGCCATATTTCCTTGCCTCCTCACAGAGAAGATCACTATAAGGACCTGGGATCGATTGAGCTTCCTCTTTGGCCGATGGATGTGTCCACGCCAGATCGAGGCACTCAGGAAGCAATACAATATGACATTTCTTTTCAGCAGCTCTCTCAATCATCTTTTGAGCACGCTGAAGATTGCGCAGGGGTTCTCCACCTTCCACCAGCAATTGTCCCAGGCCTACACGTACTCGCTTCATTATATTCTATTTGTTCAGAATAATAACACCTACCGTGATTAAAAAAATGCCCGCCAGTTTAATGACCGTAATACTCTCACTAAGAAAAAAAACAGATAGTATCAGTACCAATAAAAAATTTAATCCTACCTGAACCGGATAGGCTAACGAAATTGGTAATCGTGACAAGGCTACAGCAAAAATAAAAGGAGCCGAAAAGAACAAAATCAGCGAAATCACTACAATAGGAGATTTCAGCAAGGCAAGGCCGTACGTGAATATTTTACGTAGAGAATGAAGCTCAATTTGACCCACCTCATTCATTTTCGCTTTAATCACAATAGCCCCAATAGCATTGAAGCAAACGCTTAAAAGCAGCATCCCCCAACTTAGTATCCAGTTTTTTGTCACAGCGGAACGATTAGTAACCAACAACCCCAAAACTATTAAAAATTATCCACCCAACAGCAATATGTAAGCCCTTAAAAAGAACGCTTTTCTACCTGGATTTAGCTCCTTTCGCAGGATCTAAAGCTGATGGCTTAAAATACGCTGATATATGGAAAGAAACCGTTCTGCAATTATCCTGTTGTCAAATTTGCTTGCCACTAATTTAGCCTGCTGAATAATTTTACTTCTTAACGGTTCCTGGGATAATATCAATATCACCAACTCGGCAAATGTCTCTTCCTCATCCTTGCCCGCTAGCAATCCGGTCTGATTATGACTAACCACTTCACCAACTCCCCCCACACGATAGGCAACCACCGGACAGCAGGCATACATGGCTTCCAGGATCACGCCAGGCAAACCTTCAATTTTACTAGGAAGCAATAAGGCTGTACTGAACTTCATTATTTCCAAAACATCAGTTCTACTACCAAGAAAATGCACCCGATTTTCAATGCCAAGTTCGTGGGCATAGTGTTTTAATTCTGCTTCAAGTTTACCCTTTCCAATAATAAGTAATTGTACGTTCCCAATCTTGTCCATCACCAGCTTGAAAATGCGCAACAATCCATGGTGATTCTTTTCCGGCACCATACTGGCAACATGAATCAGTACCGGCCCACGGTTAAAAATGGAAACTAAATCCATCGGCATGTTCCCCACCGGAACCAAGTCAATGCCTATCTCAACGGTATCCACTTTCTTTTTTGGAAACGAAAAAGAAGTGACGAGGTCCTCGCTGCAACTTTCACTAACCGAGATCACTTCAGTCACCTTGCTCAATAAAAATTTATTGAACCAATACTTGGGTCTGCTGTCAATAAAATCGCTCATCTTATTCGCGTTGCGAAATACGATGGGTGTCTTCCAGCGATAAAATAGTTTTGAGAGCACAGCAAACTTAAGTGTATCACCTGCGTTGGCCTGAATGATTGCCGGTTCTTCTTTTTCGATCAAGTCAGCCAATTGCTTCCAACCAACAAAATCCAACAATCTCTTGCTGATAGGACGATTCAGATGAACGATCTCACCACGAAAGGGCAATGCTACATCTCCTTCAAAGATAGTAACCAAAATGCACGGATTACCTGATTTAACCAGGTGAGAACTCAACTGTGAGGCAAATATCTCTGCTCCCCGCAACTGTGGTTTCTGTATGAGTTGAAAGATTTTCAATTCTTGTCCTTAATAACTTTTAATAATAAAGTAGTGTCTGACTATTGCCTGCCAGTATATAACCAAACGAGTACCTTTCATAGCAATATTTATGACCATTTTGCAACAAATACTGCCTCCATTCTTCAACGAAACAAATTATCTTTCAATCTTTAAGCTTTCGGCTTTTTACTTTCAGCTTCAAGCAATTCATCATACAACGCCTCATACTGCCCTGCCACTTTTGAAATCTCAAAATGCTCCATCGCATAAGTAAATGCTTTGTCTGTGCGCTTCCTCCAGTATTTGTCATCCAACGCAAAAAACATTTGTGCAGCCAGATTCTTTACATTACCTACTTCGTGAAATAATGCCATGGTCTCATTCACACATTCTAAATTCTCAGGTATGGCCGATGCAATAATGGGTGTCTTTGCAAACATGGCTTCAATCACCGCGCCAGGCAGGCCCTCATAGTGAGAAGGGAAAACAAAAAAATCAACAGCCTTCAACAGCAACGGAACATCCTTTCTATTGCCTAATAATCTTACCTTTTGCTTCAACGACAGTGTCCTGATTTCATTCTCCAACATTCTTCTGAGCGGCCCTTCTCCCGCAATCAGTAATACGCAGTCGTCCCTCTGTTGACAAACCTGAGCAAAAGCCCCGATCAGGTCCAACTGCCCTTTACGATCAATGAGGCGGCTTACATTAAGGAATACTTTCTTTCTGTCAAGATTCAATTCCTTCCGCAATTCGCCAGTCTGTTGATCATTAATCACCTCAAAGGGTCTTACTGAACGGCCGCGATAGATGACCTTGATCTTATCCGGTAGCAATCTTAATGCACGGGCATTTGTTCCTTTGATAGCTTCTGAATTACTAAGAAACATCGTAACCTTTTTGGCTGTGAAGGCATCCCACTGCTGA
>JAYVTB010000105.1:0-51569 GCA_043774805.1 Cyclobacteriaceae bacterium
CGATGTGCTAAGTGAATTTAAAAAACTGAAAATACTTAAACACCAATACTATGGAAGTAGCCAAAAATCAGCAACTTAGTTGTGACAAAGTAGAGCTAACATGTAGTCAATTTATAAACTTTGAAGAATTTCTTTGCTATGATGTGCTTAAATTTATTTCATAAATAACACCATCTATATGTGGAGATATCTCTGAATTTACTTGATTACCTATGAAATATTCATTATTGTAACTACCGTAATGCGATGAAAACGATAAAATACATTACCAGCATCATTGCCTTCATTACGTTCGCATTCTCCAATTCGTTCAGCGCGTTTTCACAGATATGCGGTCAGGGTAATACTAAAATTACCATTGGTGGAAGCATTGCTTCTACAACACAAACGGCCTGTGCCAATCAACAAATTGCTTATGGTATTACCGGTACAACGCCTTTGTCGGCCCCTTCGTGGACAGTAGTACCTTCCTCGGCAGGAACTTTTGTTAATGGGATAACTTCTGGTATTAGTGTATCTGTTATCTGGCTTACTGATGGGAAGTTGCGAATGGACTATCCGAATATAAGCGGGAATCAATGTGAAGAATTGTATTACACGATATCATCCAATCCCGGAGTCATTTCCGGACCGGCCTCAAGTTGTTATAGTGGGAGTGGCAGTTTCACCATTGCCGGCAACTCCAGCGCGGTAACGTGGCAAAAATGTACGAGTGGTTGTTCAACAACCAGTGATACCGGATGGTCATCCACAACGAGTTCGTTCAGCAATTTAACCACTTCCACCAGCTTTCGGGCAAAGCTCAACTACACGGGATGTGGTGTCAACTATTCAAATATCATAACGACCACGGTGTATGCCCAATTTAGTACAGGAAGCATAAACCAACCAGGGAGCAGTTATTGTGCTACTCAATCCATAACACTTAGTAGTGTATCTTCGGCTTCGGGGGGAAATGGAAATATCTTTTATCAATGGCAGTATAATACTGGGTCAGGGTTTGTTAATCTGACCGGTGCAGGTTTTGATCAAGTCGCATACACCATTCCTTCAGGACAGATACCTGCTGGTAGTACCTATACTTATCAACGACTTGCTAAAGATAATTTATGCCAGACTTCGTGGGTTGCTTCCAATAGTTTAAGTGTATCGGTCGCTTTTCCGCTAAATCCTGGATCACTTCAATCGTCATCGTCTATTTGCTCTGGCACTTCACCAGCGTTGATTTCAGGAAGTGCACCTACCGATGGAGGGGGTAGTTATCAATACACGTGGCAGACTTCTACCGATGGTGCTAGTTGGTCGACTAATATTTCAGGTGCGACTAGCGCCACCTACGATCCACCAGAAACCATAACATCCAGAAAATATTATAGACGGACCGTCACTTCATTATGTAGTGTACTGTCTTCCACTACTTATTTTGATGTATACAACACGGCTTCAGGAACTATCAGCGGTCCGTCAACAAGTTGTTATGGAGGAAGTGGTAGTTTCACCATTTCTGGTAACAGTGGTGCCGTAACATGGCAAAGTTGTACATCGGGTTGTTCGACAACGAGTGATACGGGATGGACAACCACGACCAGCACATTCAGTAACTTAATAGTAACGACACAGTTCCGGGCAAAACTGAATGATGCTTCATGCGGACTAAAGTATTCTAACATTATAACGCCAGGCCTGTTCGCTTCTTTTAATGCTGGTAGTATAAGTCAATCGGGAAGTTCCTATTGTTCCAATCAAACCATCTCTCTTACGAACACGGCTTCGGCCTCTGGTGGAAATGGAAGTATTTCTTATCAATGGCAGTACAATACGGGATCTGGGTTTGTTAATCTTACCGGGTCGGGCGTTGACCAACCTTCTTATACCATCCCTGTTGGGCAGATACCAGTAGGAGGCACCTATACCTATCAGCGTTTGGCAAAAGATAATTTGTGCCAGACTTCCTGGATGCCTTCAAACAACTTAAGCGTTTCAGTGTCCTCCTCATTGAGTGGTGGCCAACTCATGTTGCCATCTTCGATTTGTTCAGGAACATCACCGGGCGTGATTACCAGCACTGCACTAAGCGGAGGGGGAGGAAATTATCTATATAGCTGGCAAAAGTCCAGTGATGGAATTAGTTGGTCAGCGAGCCTGGGTATTACTACCAGCACCTATGATCCTCCCGAAAACATAACCACAAGAACTTATTATCAGCGAACGGTTACAGCCACCTGTGGCACCTCGGTGTCTTCTACTTACTTTGACGTCTACTCAACCACGTCAGGTTCCATCACCGGACCCTCCAATGTATGTTATGGAAATGGTGGAACGTTTACATTAAGTGGTAACTCCGGAGCAGTCACGTGGCAGCGGTGTACTGCAAGCTGCTCGACCACCAGTGATGCAGGGTGGACAACTAACGCCACAGCCAATTCATTTTCTAATTTGACGGTGGCGACACAGTTCAGGGTAAAACTTAATGATGTCTCTTGTACTGTTAAATATTCAAACATTATTACGATAAGTGTTACCCCCTTGCCGGTTGTCTCCATAACAGGCAACAATACATTTTGTGCTGGAGGTAGCACCCTACTTACTTCTACCAGTGGCATGGACTCTTACCAATGGTATAAGAATGGAGTTCTCATTTCGGGTGCAGTGAGTTCTACCTACTCTGTAAATCAGGCGGGAACGTACTCAGTGGCGGTATCGAAAAATGGATGCTCCACCACCAGTGCCAACGTTATCGTTTCCACATTGGCTCTTCCGGTTGCCACCATTTCGCCTTCAGGAAATTTAATAATAGCTTCCACAGCAACGCAAACAATTTCTGCGTCAACAGGTTCTGGATATTCTTACCGATGGTATAAGGATGGTGCCGTGATCTCCGGGGCAACGTCTATCACTTATGTTGCCAGTATTACAGGCTTGTATTCCGTGGAGGTAACTCAAAATGGATGTTCTGTTAATTCAACTACGCTGACGCTATCAAAGAATATTCCACCCATGGTAAGCCTTGGGCAGAATCAGACGTTGGCTTACGCGGCAGGAATGACCGCCACCATAAATGGAACCGCCAGTGACGCAGATGGATCGATTTCGACCTACCTCTGGACAAAAGTTTCCGGGCCAGCAGTTACCATGTCGGGTACGACTGCATCCATTTTGCAATTGTCTAACATCAATATCGGTACCTACAGTTTTAAGTTACAAGTAACCGATAACTTTGGCGAAAGCACTTCCTCCAATGTGGCAACCTTGACCATCAACCAGATTGATAATAATGCTAACTATGTATCTTCAGTGGATGTTCTCGTACCTGCTATCACCAATCCGGCAACGGTTGAAACGTTAACCATCGATCAACGATCTAAATCCTACCAATACTTTGATGGTCTCGGCAGACCCATGCAGACGGTATCTATGCAAGGCTCTCCGGCACGATTAGACATTGTGCAACCCATCATCTATGATAACTATGGGAGAGAAAATAAAAAATACCTGCCCTTCACGGCAGAGAGTAATGGGTGGTATAAATCGACCAAGACGATCCTGGATGTCGCGGGAAATTATATAGGGATAGCACAACCATTTTATGCCACGATTTCTGATAAGATAGCCGATGATACACGCCCTTATAGCGAAATTATCTTTGAGGCATCACCGCTTAATCGTCCTGAAAAAGAATTTGGGGTAGGATCTTCATGGTATGATAACGGCAGATTTATTCAACATGGTTACCTAGTAAATTCTCATGGCACATTAACAGGCCAGGAAAAAATCATTGCTTGGTCAATTAACAGTAGTAATCTTCCCGTAAGGAATACCATCAACGCAGGATACGTTGAATCCGGTGGCTATTATTCATCCGGACAGCTTTCCATTAAGAGCACAAAAGATGAAGAAGGTAATGAAGTGCGAGAGTACACCGACAAGTCGGGGAAAGTGATTCTTAAAAAGGTGCAAGCGATGATCAACCCGGTGCTAAGCAATCGTGATCACTGGGCTCAAACGTATTATATCTATGATGCTATCGGCAATCTTCGATTTGTATTGCCGCCCGAGGTAAGTTACCTGATTCATCAGAACGATGCATATAATCCCTCGGATATGGATCTCGATAAATGGGCTTTTGCCTACACCTATGATGGAAGAAAGCGTATGATTACCAAGCAAGTGCCGGGTGCAGGGCAAGTGTTCATGGTCTATGACGATCGCGACCGTCTGATTCTGACCCAGGATTCTGTGCAGCGCACCACCGCTCCGTATCGCTGGAGTTTCACGAAGTACGATCAATTGAATCGGCCCATACTCACCGGAATAAAAGATACGACAGCCTACCTCACTCAACCTCAGATGCAGGCGGTGGTAAACAACTTTTTCCTGAAGGCCTCTTCAAAGTGGTTCGAAACGTTTATTGGCAGTGCAGCGGGCAATGTGCATGGATACACTAACAAAGCATATCCGGTGCGCACAGGCGATGCGTTGGAGATAAATCCAAATAAATATCTCACTGTTACCTATTATGATCTTTATGATTTTCGTTCGCAATGGGTAGGTTCGTATGCCTATGTCAACGATGCGTTAAATAAGACGGTGAATGCCATTCCATACAATCAACCTTCCATTGAACACACACGTGTATCCGGGCAAATAACCGGAACCAAGGTCAAGGTATTGGATGGTGGAGGAGTAGGAGGGTATACGTGGTTGAAAAGTATCGTCTATTATGATGAGAAATATCGCGCCATACAATCTATTTCTGACAACTATAAAGGAGGTAATGACCGCATGTCAACCTTATATGATTTTGTGGGAAAGGTGTTAACCACAAAGTCATTCCATTCAGTGAGTGATATCATTTGGAAAGATCGGGTGAGCGTAAAGTTGGTGGGGAATCAGTTAGTCAGTACTTCCAGTTCGGCAGGAGCCGCTTCCGTGCAGCAACTTCCGGCAGGACAAAACGGTTGGCTCGAAGTCATCTATTCGGAAGGTAATACCACTCGTTTTATTGGTCTTAATGATACGAATCCGGATGTTGCCTCATCGAATATAAACTATGCTTTCCGGTTTACGGCTACCAACACGGTGAATGTGTATGAGAGCAATACACTTAAAGCCACGATAACGGGAGTGAACCCCGGTGACGTGTTTCGAATCAATCGTTCTGGTTCTGCAATTACCTATACCCGCAATGGCATTCCCATCAGTCTTTCGCCTGCCTCCACACCATCCACCACATTACTCATGGTAGATGCGTCCTTCTCGTCCAGTGGGGCAACTATTACGGATGTGCGTACTTCGTTTAGCACCACTTCCAAAACGACCATGCAAAACTTCGAATATGACCACGCAGGACGGTTGCTTCGGAACTGGCACCAGGTAGATTCGCAACCGGCATTATTATTAGTGCTTAATGAATACAATGAAGTGGGCCAGTTGGTGGATATGAAATTGCATAGTACGATAGCTACCGGGGCCAATGCAAAACAAAGTGTTGATTACCGCTACAATATTCGGGGATGGCTCACCAGGATCAATGAGAGCAACATCGACACGGGCTTTAGTGATGTGACGAATAGTGGTGAAGCGCGCGACTTGTTTGGAATGGCGCTTGCCTATAACACTGTGATTCCTGGAATCACCGCTTCCAATGGTTTATTCAATGGTAATATCAGTTCGGTGGCGTGGAGTAATCATCAGGGACTGGGCACTATTAAGGAGAATGGTTTCCTGTATAGCTATGATCCGATGAACCGGTTGAAGACAGGAGGGCACAAAGTTTCTTCTGCTTTGAGTCAGTGGGCATCCGGATCCTATGAAGAAAATATTTCCGGATATGATCTTAATGGTAATATTAAAAGCCTGAATCGAAAAGGAGAGGGGGCCACTGTGATCGACAACCTGAGCTACACCTATACCGGCAACAAGTTGATGCAGGTGAGTGATAGCGGTGACAAAACCAAAGGATTTGTGGATGGCGCTAATAATGGAGATGACTATGTATATGATGCCAATGGTAACCTCGTATGGGATCGTAATAAGGGCGGTGACGAAACACTTTTGAATTCCAGCTTTGAAAGTGGCAATGCAAACTGGACGATTAACGATAGCAAATTGAGACTTACGTTTACTAACAATGAAGTTCAGGTAATTGCGAGCACCAAGACGGCCACCCTTACACAAGGGGGTATTGTAAAGAGCAAACCTTATGTGATGGTGGTGGAACTGGAGCGAACGGCTGGCAGTATAACAGTAGACCTGGGTGGCTCGATAGTAACCCTAAGCACGACCGGCACCCATTCGTTTTCACTCAGTGCCGGAACAGGAAGCAACGACCTGGTGGTGACTGCGGCCACTTCTTTTGCAGGAAAAATCAAAAGCATTTCTGTGAAGGGAGTTACCGTGATCACCTATAACCACATGAACTTGCCGGAGATCGTGACGAGGGCAGGAGATAAACAGGTGCAATACATCTATGATGCTACGGGCCGTAAGCTGGTGCAGGAACTCAGCGAAAATAGTTTGCTTGAAAAGAGTACCGACTATGCGGGCGAGTTCTATTATGAAAATGACACGTTGAAATTTATTAATCACAAGGAAGGCCGCATCATCATGACGGAGGCGACTCCCGAATATCAATATCACCTGAAAGATCATTTGGGGAATGTGAGGTTGACTTTTACGAGCAAAGACGAAGTGGAGTCGGCAACGGCCACCCTGGAGACCGCTGCTGCCAGCACAGAACAAGGGCAGTTCTTAAACTATACGGAAGCGATAAAAATTAACACTACTATCTTCGATCATACCAATGCAGGTACCACCTACTATTCTACACGGTTAACCGGTGGCACGACCAATGCCAAATTTGGTTTGGCGAAATCACTGAGTGTTATGCCCGGTGACAAAATTGACATCGAAGTGTTTGCTAAATACCTGGATCCCAATAGTACCAACTGGACGGCCGCCATGGCTACCTTTATGGCCGCTATTGCAGGAGGCACTGCACCTACGGGGACAGTGATCGATGGTGGTTTACCCGGCAGCATCGGCAGCGGCACCTTTCCTTTCAGCGGATATTTAAGTCATGCAGGCGAAACCGGCACCAATCCAAAAGCCTATCTTAATTATCTTGTGTTTGATCGCAACTACGTGTATAAGACGGGAGGTTTCAAACGCATCAGCACCAATGCGCGGGAAACCGGAACAGACATTGCGCACGAGCGAATCGCATTTGATGGTGCCAATCAACTGCTGATAAATGAGCCTGGCTATGTGTATATTTGGTTAAGCAACGAAAACGAAACCACGGTGGAAGTATATTTCGATGATTTAAAGGTGACCCACACCAAGTCTCCGGTGATACAGCAGGATGATTATTATCCTTTTGGGTTGGGGTTTAATTCTTATCAGAGGGAGAACGCGGCAAAGAACAATTATTTATATAATGGTAAGGAGAAGCAAGATGAGCTTGATCTTGGGTGGTTGGATTATGGGGCGAGGATGTATTCGTCAGAGATTGGTAGGTGGGGGGTAATGGATCCTTTGGCAGAAAACTCTATCAGCATGACTCCTTATCACTATGCTGCAAACAATCCAATAATCTTTATTGATGTAAATGGAATGGATTGGTTTTATTATAAAGGGACTGGAGATAATGACGCTGGATTTCATTGGCAGGAAGGAAGTACTTACGTTCATAATTATACCTATACAGATGAAAACGGTAAAGAGGTGAAGGAAACTGCTTCATTAACCGGAATTAAAGCAGTTGTGGTATTTGATGGCTACACCAAGGAACAACTTGGGAAGGACGAGAGTCTATATGGAGAAGGTGCTATTTTGGCAAACGTAACAGTTTATGGGCCAGATGGGCCTAATGACATTCAAAAATATAAGGGATACACAGTTAGTTCTGACCCATCAATTTATGGTGTTGTTGCTGATGGAACTTATGATGGGAATTATGATGAAGCAGGTAAATCAGGTACCTTGGAATCTCACTGGACTCTTAACGAACGTGGGCAAGTTCCTGCTCGTTTTGGAAAGAACCCTGCATATCCGGATAGGAAACCAGGCTATCTGGAGGGTGTTTTTATACATAGAAGTAATTTAAATGGATTCGCTGGCAGTCCTGTCTCGGCTGGATGTCTTCTTATTTGCCCAGGGCCAAATGGAGATGGCGCGGATTGGAATAGATTTAATGAGCAGATGGAAGGAGTTAAGCATTTTAAAGTTCAAGTCGACCGAAAAATTCATCCGATTACTGCTATGCAGTTTTTGAAAATGATATTACCGAATATGACTAATATGAAATAGTTCCAAGATAATTATGAAGATAAATGGAATTTTATTTTTGGGAGTACTTTGTTATAGAATTCTCTTTATCAATCAAGACCTTGAGATTATTAAATCAAAGGTGGCTACTCAACAAGAGTATCAATATGCTAAGGATCTGGATGATTTACACAATCGTGAAAAATGGGGATTTAATTCAAGGTCGTTAGGGAAGCCAGAAGCATCAAGTGCGTTAAAATCAAGTAAAGGAATAAATTATCTTATTGAAAATGTTCAGGATTTTAATTTGAAGACAGCTTGGATTGAAGGCAGTCCAAGCAATGGAATAGGAGAATACTTTATATTCAACATTACGTTTGATCATGGTAGGCAATACGGAGGGTCTGCACAGTTTAATGGAATTATAGAGGTTTTTAATGGATATTGTAAGACAGAGAAAATTTGGAAACAAAATTCAAGGATTAAGTCTTTAAAAATGCACCTCAACTCTATTGCAATTTGCTACATAGAGCTTAAAGACACTTGGCAATATCAGAGTATTGATATTTCTAAATTTTTCAAAAATTTAGAAAATGGTCAGAACTCTAATGCTAAATATGAAATAAAGGAGTCTGATCAATTAAAGTTTGAGATAGTTGATATATATCCTGGTGATAAATGTAAGGAAGTAGCGCTGTCTGAGTTTGTTGCTAAGGGAGCACCAAATTAAGCCACTTTCAGTAGTTGAGGATTCAGGTTCTCAATGAAATAATTATCTCTTCCCAGTGGAGTCTTACTTCTCAAGCACTCCTGCGTTTGTTGAAGATGGAATAAGTATCCAATCAACTTAAGTTACGCAAGTCTATTTTCTCGTGAATTCAATCTCACTAATAGTGACACACAAAGCAGGTTATTCCATTTTATCTTTTCTTATTATTCTAGCGTCTGGATGCAATAGGGCTTTTGTTGCTGATGGTTTTGGGAGTATGGATAGTTTGAACGTGATTGATAGTGATTTTGAGGTTGATGGGAAATCACAATTGACTAGTGAGTACTATTCCAGGTTTGGTATTATCAACTTATATTGCTTTCAGTAATGATGACCCGCCTTCATCTCTCTGGGTTACAATTAAGCTGGCCGCCCAGGATTCCCGACTTGTCGGGATGAAACATTCGGTTGGTGTAGAGCAGGAATGCCCTGGCAAAACCTCGCCTCTCTAACCCGTAGGGTGCAATATTTGTAGCCACGGGTTTTAACCCGTGGTTACAAATGCAAGAAAAATATCAAGCGCCATAGGAAAGTTAAGATAGCGCTTCGCACGAATTGGCGCGGTATGTTCGCGATGTCTATGAAATGTGATTTAATATAATGGGGGTAATTGTTTGGGATTGGAGCATCCAGCGGGGGACGGTGCTCCGGCTTGGCATTCCATTTAGCCCCGCCTCGACATGTCGGGGGGGACGATGTTCCCCGTAGGTCCATCGTTGAGGCAAGCAACGTTAACCCCACAAGGGGTGAAATATTGTAGCCACGGCCCCGACAGGTCGGGGCCGTGGTTTTAGAATGCAAGAAAAAGTCCCGCGCCATAGGAAAGTTGAGATAGTGCTTCACGTGAATTGGCGCGGCATTTTTGCAATGTCTATGAAATGTGATTTAAAAACGATGGGGATAATTGTTTGGGATTGGAGCATCCACCCCCTTACCCCCGCCTCGACATGTCGGGGGGGACAGTGCTACGGCCAACTCATATTTCTTCCCGGCATGTCGGGGGAATAGTGCTCCCGACCGTGGGGATCCTTCGCTCTTGCTTACCATTTGGTGATTTATTGACTGAATGATCTCATGATTGATTGTCGCCAACTGGCAGATCACGGTGGGATTTCATTTTTTTTAACGTTGCTGAGGGATTTCACCTTGGCAGCGGGAGAAAACCCAGGGCAATGGTTTCCAGTTCTGCGGCAGGAGCACTGCGGGTGGGATGGAAGTCGCTGTTCTTCTTTAACGCCTCTAAATACGCTATGGCTGCCCGGTCTTTGGCTTCGTCATTGAATGTTACCTTCACATCACTGCGACCCAACGTCATGAGTATACTCTCAATATACATTTTTCCCTCCGCCTCGGCCTGGATGAGGATGCGGTTGGAGATAGCGAGGTTGCGGGCACTGTCCATGCGGGCGCGGATGGCATCGGCTAAGTAACTTCCTACAGCCGGATATAAGTCTTTGCCGGCATGTAGCTGGAAGCCACGCGTTTCGAGTATGTTCATGCGATTTACCAGGTAGGCAGGCTCTTCCAACACGGCAGCCGGAAGGATCACTTTCGTGAGGGTGTCTCCCGCATATACCAATTGGATGTCTTTGAGGTTAAGGTAGGCCGTGATCGTGGCTGGAACTTCAACCACAGCGCGGATGGCCTTATTGTTGTCATTATTGCGGTGCAAAAAGAATAAATCATGGTACGTGTGTTTCACCAGGTGCAATTCACGTATCGAAAGAATCTGCTCCAAAGTGAGCTTCTGGGCTGTGATGGGCTGTTTGCGTTGGAAGAATAATCCGCCAAAGAAAGCTGCGATGACGAATAACATGGCGATGGTGGGGGCGAGGGTTTTCATAGTTGTGTTGTTTAATGGTTAAGGACTCATTGTTAATGGGTGAGGATTATGTATTATTGATTGGTGATTATTGATTATTGATTCGTGATTTTTGATTGTTAGAAATTTTGAATCTTGAATCTTGAATGATGATCGTTTTGAAGTAACCTCTGCTCACCAAAATGGAGGCAGAGGTTATTCGGGGCGTGGCATCATTGATTGTTCAGTTTAGTGAAACGAATCTTACGGACCAGGACGGTGGCTTCATCACGGTGGCCGAACGTGGCTTTCACCTGCTGCTTCATTGCCATCGCAATGTTATGCATACAATCCGGACCCACGTACATGAAGTTGTCGCGCTCCCTGCGGGCCATGCCCCAGGCGGCATAGGCACCCACTACTGCGGCATTCATGTTTCGCAGGTTGGTAAGTGCTCCCTGTAACGCAGATAGCTTAAACTCCGGGTTGGCAGGCTGGAACATCTGCTCGTTGCCAAGCGTCTGTAACAGCTTTTCGAAGTAGGCCATAGAGTTGCCAAAATCGGCACTGTTGCGCTTGCGGGTTTCAACGGTAGCGGCACCGTCCTTGCTACCTTCCGTGGCAGGCCTTTCGTTTTTGACGTATCCCATGATCTTACGCGCCACTACCGCCACATCGGCAATGGTCTGTGGCACCGCGCCTGATGCCTTCAGCTCGGCCTGGATACGCGGTGTAAGTGCACGCATCGCAGCGAAGGCAATCTCGCGATTGTTCTGCGCTTCCTCATGATTGGATTTGGCGATGCTCACCTGGAGCAGTTTGTCTTGCGCCTCCTTTAACATGGCGGTCGCATTTTCAATTCGGAGGTTTTGTTTTCCGGGGTTGTAGGATCCTCCTAACCCGGTGCAGATGCCTAAGAGCTTCTCAAAGGATTGCACGTTGGTGACATGTGTCATAATGTATTTAATTTATGTTTTATCTATATCAAAAACATAGCCAAACGTTATACAATTAGACACCCATCGCCCAGTGGTAATTTTTCTCGATGAATGTCATCGTTACCAGTAGGCGGACGTAAGTGCCAGATACAGGTCAACGGTCACCCGTTGCCGGCCGCATATTTCTCAAGTGTAGGTCGAACACTTACCTGTTTGGGGCTAACTGCTTACCGGTTGTATGCCCAACATCTGCTCACCGCTGTGGCAGTCTTACTGAGGGGTATGTCCAATAGTTGTATGGCCGAAGCCCAATAGTTGCAGGTGGTATACCCAACATCTGGTCAACTTTATAGCAATGCCACTGAGGTGCATGTTCAATAATTGTTTGGACGGAGCTCGATGCTTACCGGGTGTATGTCCAATACCTGCTTACTGTTATGGCAATTCCACTGAGGCGTGTGGCCAATATTTGCTTGGCTGCAGCTCAATGCTTGCCGGGTGCTTACCTGGTACCACTCGGGAGGTTCTTGTTGTAAAAGTACCGGTTGCCAATAGGGGGATCACCGATTGGTTGATGTCAGGAGGGAACACCTGACATGACTGAAGGAGGGAACACCAGACACGACAGATAAACACAACAAACCCTAACGGGGTGATCATTTAGTAGCCACGGCCTTTAGGCCGTGGAATACAGATGAAGAAATGATTTACCGCGCCACCGTAAAGTGGAGCCAACGCCACACGTTTTTATTGGCGCGGAACGAAGCGGTAATGATCGGTTGGAACTTGACCATTACGCTCACCACAAACCTAAGGGCGCGTACTGATTCACGGGATTGCGGGTCGCGCAGGCTACGATAGTTTTGATGTGTAAAACGAATTATTTATTGATTTAATGATTTTGTGATTGGATGATTCAGTGCTCAGGGTTGTTGTTTGGGGTTGATGTTACTGCGTTGGTGAAAACACCACCTCAGGCGAAATATTATGATCCCGGAATTGAAGTATTTTGAATCCCGATTAATTCATTTACTCCATAAATTTCATCAAGAGCAAGAAAGGAAAGCTGATCCCCATCGATGATTTCAAAATCTTCCTTTTGCTCCGGGGTTAATGCCTGGATGGCCGGAAATTTATCAAGTGGGACAATGAACGTCCGATCATTATCCAAATGGACGAACATGATGCTGCTGTTAATAAAGTCAATGTGACGGATATCTGGTAAGGTAGTGGAGTTCATTTTCTTATCGCTTTTACTGGCAGGTTTTTATAGAATAGTTCCAATTGATTTAAAAGTGTTTCCCGATGTTCAACAACCAACTGGTTTATTTCATTCAGTTCTTTTTCGCTAAAATCACCTTTCTTAGAAACATCAAGCTGAATATCTGGCTCCATCCAGAATTTGCATGATCGTTTGAAACCCCGGTGGGCATAGGTGACGTGCACATGTTTACGACTTTCAAAAATATCACTTCCATAGATCAGAAAAATATAATTCGTCAGGATTAGTAGTTTCCCGGTTGTTCTCGTTCAACTATTGTTAAAGATAATGAATTCTTTTTTTTGCTAACAGAGACACCACCGATCAGGTGTTGGCTTCACCCGTCCGCGTGACTGCGACTGAATATGCATCGTGCCCTCTCCTGAGGAGAGGGGGATCGTGTGCAGGGCTTATCTGCTATTACCATTTGGTAATTTATTGATTTGATGATTGAATGATTGATGAGATATTATTGCGCTGGCTGGATATTTTGGTAGCCACGGGTTTTAACCCGTGGTGTTTTAAGAATGAGAGAAAAAATTCCGCGCCAAAGGAAAGTTAAGATAGCGCTTGACCCCGACATGTCGGGGGCGCGGCACCATTGCGGTATCTATGAAATGTGATTTAAAAACGAGGGGGATAATTGATTGGCGTTGGAGTATCCACCCCCTTGCCCCCGCCCCGACATGTCGGGGGGGATAGTGTTCCGGTCTTGCATACCCATTTGTCCCGCCTCGACAGGTCGGGGGGGGACAGTGCTTCGGTCTTGGATTATAAGCTAACCCTGTATCGGGTGAAATATTTTTAGCCACGGGTTTTAACCCGTGGATTAAAGAATGAGAGAAAAAATTCCGCGCTATGGGAAAGTTGCGAAAGAACTTGACCCCGACATGTCGGGGGCGCGGCATGTTTGCGGTATCTATGATGTGATTTAAAAACGAGGGGGATAATTGATTGGTGTTGGAGTATCCACCCCCTTGCCCCCGCCAGCGGGGGATATAGTGCTCCGGTCTTGCATATAGCCTAGCAATTGTTCATTGGCTTTCCCGCTTCGGGTCTTTCCCTTATATTAGCGGTTCAATCTAGATCCTGTTCAATGACAAGAGGTATTTTCTGGCTGGTGGTGGTGGGGGTGATGGTCAGTTCCTGTGTTCCGACTAAGAAATATGTGTTGTTGCAGAAGGATGACTTAGGGAAAAAGGACTTGCCATTAGACACGGTCCAGCGCAGTTATCAACTAAAACTCTCCAATTATAAAATACAACCACAGGACTTACTTTCCGTCAACGTGGTCACATTGACACCAGACGAATATAACTTCATCAAAGAACTCAACCCTGCCCAGGGTGGATCAGGTGGTGGTGGTGCTGGCGGTGGAGGCGGTGGGCTTATTTCAGGCTACCTCGTAGATAACGAAGGCAATGTTCAGTTTCCTGTGCTCGGAAAAGTAAAGCTTGCCGGCCTCAGTGTTTTTGAAGCGGAAGAGAAAATGAAAGAAGTATTGAAAGACTTATTACGTGACCCCATAGTGCGCATCCGGCTACTAAACTTCCGCTTCACGTTTGTTGGTGAAATGAACAACCAGATTACTTCCTTCAGCCCTCGTATCAGTATGATGGAAGCCATCGCCCAGGCAGGCGGGTTGCCTGAATTCGCCAACCGCGAAAACATCAAAATCATTCGCCAGCGAGGCGACCAGGCGGACGTGCTATATGTCAATTTATTGGACGAATCGTTTGTTACCTCTCCCTACTATTACTTACAGCAAAACGATGTCATCGTGGTTTCCACGCTAAAACAGAAACAGACTTTAAAGTACCTGACTCAGAACATGTCGCTCATCCTTTCCACTTTTTCTTTTGTTTTGTTTTTTATCACCCTGACCAAGCTGTAATTATGGCCATTTCCCAGCTTGATGACCGCAGCAAAGCCGCAGGGCCCAGCATCAACCCGGCACGGGTAGTGGAGCGAATTGTGCGTTACTGGTATGTGATGGTGGTCACCCTCAGCATTGCCTTGGCGGTTGCCTTTCTCGTCAACCGTTACAGCACCCGCATCTACCCCATCTCTGCCTCCATCATCATCCGCGAAAGCGAAGAAAACATAGGTGCTAAATTTTTATATAGCAACTCCCTCATCAATCCGTACCGCAACTACTACAACGAGTTCTTCATCATGCGCTCTTTCCCGCTGCTGCAGAAAGTGGTGGAAGACCTGAATCTGGATGTATCCTATGCGGTGAAAGGAGAAATCAAAACCACGGAGCAATATATGCCACACTTCCCCGTGCGCATCAGGCCGGCCCCGGGCCACGCCTTGCCTTACGGCCAGTCTTTTGCCTACACTATTCTTTCTGAACAGGAATTTACCCTCGAAAGCCCGCGTGATGATGAACACCTGGATGCCGCGGGCAAACCCGTGCGCTACCGCTATAATGATACCATCATGGTGGGTGGCAACCTTCTCGTCTTCCACAAGACGGGCGACTTCAATGGCAAATGGACCGCCCGGGAGTTCGTTCTCTCTTTCAACAACCCCTACAGCCTGGCCCAGCATTATAGCAGGTCATTGAAATTAAATTGGGCTGAAGTGGGATCAGCAGTAGTAAACTTATACCTGCAAGGTTCTGTTCCCGAGAAGGAGCGTGATTTCATGTCCAAATTTATTGAATATTACCAGCGCTATGATGTGGAAAAGAAAACCACCATTGCCACCAAGTCCATTGACTTCCTCGACCGGCAGGTGCGGCACATCAGTGACTCGCTGCGCACCTATGAAGAAAAGATCGCCAGGCTTACCCTCAATAATCAAAACGGTATGGAGCGGGGCATTGAACGTATGACCACGGTGGGCGAAGACCTCGAAACAGAAGAAATGCAGATGCGCCTGCAAGGGAAATACTACGACTACCTTGAGGTGTATATGAACAGCGGCAGCGACTTCAGCCAGGTACTGCTTCCTTCTTCACTAGGTGTTTCCGATCCTGTCCTCAGTGGTCTGATATCAAAACTTGTAGATCTCCAATTTGAATTGCGTGTACTCAAAGACCAGATGACCAACACTGCTAACCCTTTGGTGCAGGAAAGCCGTGAGCGCATTGAGCTATATAAGCGCGACATAGCGGAAGGAGTTCGCTCCGCACGCGAGATTATGAAGATCAACCGCAATCTCTATCGCGAACGTCTGAAGGAACTGGAAAACGCCCTCACCACCCAGCCTGAACCCGACAAGACCCTGGCCAACGCCCAGCGCAATTACAAACTCAATGAAGGGCTCTATATGTTCCTGATTCAGAAGCGGGCAGAGGCAGCTATCTCACAGGCGTCCACCACTTCGGATATTATTATTGTAAACAACCCTTCTGCAGGAGGCCCTATTGCTCCTCTGCCTTTAAAGAATTATACTTTTGCGTTAGCCCTTGGCTTACTGTTGCCCCTGTCGATCTTCATCTTGATGGAGTTCTTCAACAGCAAAATTCAGAGCAAGGAAGACATTGAAATGCTTTCTACTGTGCCGGTGATTGGTACCATCGGGCACAATACCGTAGCGAGCAACCTGGCGGTACTGGAAAAACCGCGGAGCTACCTGGCGGAATCGTTCCGGGCGCTGCGCTCCAACCTCAGTTACTTTACGGAAGGAAAAGATAAGAAGGTGATCCTTATTACCTCCTCCATCTCGGGCGAAGGTAAAACGTTTACCAGTATCAACGTGGCTACCGTAATGGCCTTTACAGGTAAAAGAGTAATTCTGATCGCTGGTGACATGCGCAAAGCGGAAATCGCGAAAGACTTTGAAGTATCCAATCGAAAAGGACTTAGTCTTTACTTGTCTCAACAATCGAGCTTGGAGGAAATCATTACTAAAACAAAAATCGATAACCTCGATTTCATACCCCCTGGCCCCACACCACCCAACCCGGCCGAGTTGTATCTGAGTAAACATATTGAGGAACTCTTTACCAAACTATTGGAAACCTACGATTACGTAATTGTGGACTCGCCCCCGGTGGGCCTCGTGAGCGATGCGCTCGCCCTGATTCCAATCGTAGATCACGTCCTCTTTGTAGCCCGTCAGGGATACACCCCCATGACGGCCATTAGCCAGCTGCAATTTATGGTAGACCAGGGGCAGGTGCAGCACGTGAGCATTGTACTCAACGACATCGTCCGAATGGGGATGGGTTACGGCTACAAGTATGGTTATGCCTATGATTATGGCTATGGTTACCGGTATGGGCAAAACCGATATTATGGCAAATCAAATAATGATTCAAGGGATGATGTCTACTATGAAAGTTAATTAACACCACGAATAATCTACTGAAATGATTTCTGTTGCCATTGTGGGACATGGATACTGGGGTAAAAACTTAGCGCGCAATTTTTTTAATACTGCCGACTGCAAGCTGCACTCCATCGTGGATTCAGAATTCAATAAATTAAATATCCTTCAAAAAGTCTATCCGTCCGTTCAACTTACTTCACAGTATCATGATGTTCTGAATAATCACGCCATAGATGCGGTAGTTATTGCAACTCCCGTGTTCAGCCATTATGAACTTGCTAAACTTGCCCTTGAAGCTGGCAAGCATGTAATGGTAGAAAAACCGATGACTTCCACCGTAAAAGAGGCAGAAGAATTAATTGCACTGGCTCAACAGAAAAAAAGAATACTCATGCCGGACCATACTTTTCTATATACGGGGGCGGTGAGAAAGATGAAACACCTCATTCAGTCACAGGAAATCGGGACTATCAATTATTACGATTCCACGCGAATCAATCTCGGGTTATTTCAACCGGATGTCAACGTTGTTTGGGACCTTGCTCCACATGATATTTCCATTCTGTACCATTTGATTGCAGAACGACCTACAAGCGTTTCAGCGAATGGCATCTCACATCTGAACAACGGAATCGAAAACGTGGCCTTTGTTACTCTTCATTTTCAATCCAATATGATTGCCCATTTTTCCTGCTCCTGGTCTTCACCAGTGAAGATCAGACAAATCCTTGTCGGTGGAGATAAGAAGATGATCGTGTATGATGACAACCAGGTGACTGAAAAAATCAAAGTGTATGATACTGGTTATTCCGCCAAGACAGACGAGGAAAAGCAGCGCATCTTGATTGATTATAGAGTGGGGGATATTTATGTTCCGAAGTTGGAGACAAAGGAAGCGTTGGCGGGTATTGCAGCCGACTTTATTAATGCCATCCAAACCGGTGCTGAGCCCGTGTCTAATTGGAAAAGCGGACTGGACGTGGTGAAGGTTCTGGAGGCAGCGCAGAAGTCGATTAAGGAGAATGGGAAAGAGGTGAGGATTTAATTAAAGAGTTGGCAGTAGGCAGGTCGCAGTAGGCAGTCGGGCGTGGTGTAGCCAACAGCCCAAAGCTTGTAGCTTGTAGCTTGTGGCCTGAAGCCTGGAACTTAAAGCTTCCAGCACTTCAACTCAAAGCCTAAGTCTTGAATGGCGTTAAAGAATTGACAAGAGTAATGAATGAATTATGGAAGAGTTAAATGTGGATAGTCCACGAAAAGTTTTGCGGAAGGTAATGGTGGGTGAGGGGGTGAAGATCTTCAACTTTGTCAATGCGTATGAATGTGAGATTGGTGATGGAAGCAGGGTGGGTGCATTTGTGGAGATTCAAAAAGGCGTGCGTATCGGTAAGCAGTGTAAAATCTCCAGTCATACCTTTATTTGTGAAGGAGTGGAGATTGAAGATGACGTATTTATCGGACATGGGGTAATGTTTATCAATGACCGGTCACCGCGTGCTGTTAATGCGGATGGGAGTACTAAAACAGATCAGGACTGGACACTTGAATTTACGAGGATAAAGCGAGGTGCAGGAATTGGATCAGGTGCTACCATTATGTGTGGGATTACGATCGGGGAGGGTGCTATCGTTGGTGCGGGTACCGTAGTAACGAAAGATGTAAAACCGAATACCGTAGTGGCCGGTAACCCGGCTCGTTATGTGCGTGATCTTAGACATGGGGAATGAGGAGCTATGAGTTTCGAGCTTTGAGCTGCGAGTTATGTTGAATAGGAAGTCAAGGTGACTATCTGTTGACGAGTAATATTAAATAGAGATTGGATGAGAGCAAACATACCTTGCCTGGATTTAAAAGAGCAACATGCAGTATTGAAGAAGGAGATTTTCGAGGCCTTTGAGAGGGTGTATGAACAGACTGCCTTTTCGGGAGGACCTTTTGTAGCTGAGTTTGAAAAATCATACGCCAGATTCTGCGGTGCTCAATATGCGATTGGAGTAAGCAACGGAACCACGGCCCTGCATCTTGCCATGATTGCCTTGGATATTGGGGAAGGAGATGAAGTGATCGTTCCAGCAAATACTTTTATTGCTACCGTATGGGGCGTATCTTATGTAAAGGCTGTTCCGGTTTTTGTTGATTGCGACCCTCACTCCTGGGAAATTGACGCTAGTAAAATTGAATCAGCAATCACTGGCAAAACGAAAGCGGTAATTGGAGTTCACTTGTATGGTCAGCCCTTTGATGTGGATCGGGTTTTAGAAATTTGTAAGAAGCATAATCTGCATCTCATCGAAGATGCTGCCCAGGCCCAGGGAGCGAAATATAAAGGTAAATCCGTAGGTGGGTTTGGCGAACTGGCTTGCTTTAGTTTCTATCCAGGAAAAAACCTGGGCGCATGTGGTGAGGCGGGTGGCATTACGACAAACAACGATGCGTATGCAAGGCATATTCAAAGCCTGCGAAATCATGGCAGTGCGATTCGGTATTATCATGATGAACTGGGTTATAATTATCGCATGGGGGGATTGGAGGCGGCATCACTCAGCGTTAAATTAAAATATCTTGAAAGCTGGAATACCAGAAGAAGAGCCATTGCGGCACGGTACCTGGATGAGATCATCAACGCGAAGGTTAGCATGCAGCATCAACCCGATTGGGCCGAGTCTGTCTTTCATTTATTTGTTGTCACTACAGAAGATCGGGATGCCTTTGTAAAACATTTGAGCGAACATCAGATCACGGCAGCCTTTCATTATCCGGTGCCCTGTCATTTGCAAAAAGCATATACTCATCTGGGTCATCGGCCGGGTGATTTTCCTCATTCAGAATACCTGGCTTCACATTGTGTTTCTTTGCCCATGTTTGCCGAACTGACTGATGAGGAAGTAGATACTGTGATCCGAGTCGTGAATTCATACTGAGATGCAGACACTGATTATTTTTCCATTCAATGGTAACGGCCGCGAGGCACTGGATTGTATTGGTGGTAACTATGATCTAATAGGGTTCATGGACGACACACCTGAAAAGCAAGGAATGTCCTCTTTTGGTTATCCTGTATTTGGCCGCGAAGCACTGGATCAATTTCCTGACGCCATGGTATTAGCGGTGCCTGGTGGTCCGGGCAGTTTCCGGCAGCGGGCTGCTCAAATTGAAAGCCTGGGTATCCACCACGGACGGTTTGCGACCGTTATTCATCCCAATAGTTCCGTATCAAAATTTGCTTCCATTGGTAAGAATGTGTTGCTCATGGCTGGCGTTGTAATAACCGGCAATGCGGTCATCTCTGATCATGTATGTGTGTTGCCTAATTCAGTGATTCATCATGATACAGTCGTGGGTGAATGGACTCTGGTGGGATCCAATGTGGTGATTGCCGGGAATGTTAAAATTGGCACAAATTGTTATATCGGAAGTGGAAGTAGTATAATGAATGGTCTTGAAATAGGCGAGGGCAGTTTAGTAGGGTTGGGTTCTAACGTTATTGGGAATGTCCATCGTCAAGCGCGTATAGCAGGCAACCCGGCAAAGGAAATTATGACTAAAGAAAAGTAAGCGGATGAGTCAACCCGTTGATATTACAATCATCATCCCCTTTCTCAACGAGGAAGAAAATATTCCTTATTTGGCCACTGAGCTCAATTCATTTGTAGAGCGAAATCACCAATTGAGCATTGAGTTGATCCTGGTAAATGATGGGTCTACTGATCTGTCGCTGGCAATGATCACCACTACCCGATTTCCTGATCGTACTAAAGTAATTTCATTTTCAAAAAACTTTGGATCACATGCGGCCCTTCGTGCCGGCATGATGCACGCAAGCGGACAGTACATAGGGTTTCTTTATGCCGATTTGCAAGATCCTATTGACAACCTGGTGCTTATGTATCATCAGGCTATCGGGGGAAAGGATATTGTATGGGGGATCAGGAAGGCCGTGGATGGCGGATGGTTTGAGAAGGGATTTTCAAAACTCTATGCACGCCTAATGAAACGTTTCGTGAATCCACAGTTTCCAGAGAAGGGTTTTGATATCGTGATGCTCTCGCAGAAAGTGGCCGTGCAACTTAATCAAAATGTCGAATCGCATTCTTCCATTTTCCTTCAACTGCTAAACCTGGGTTATGCGCAGGGTGAAGTACAATATGAAAAGAAAAAAAGAGCAGCAGGTAAGTCGAAGTGGACGATCTCTAAAAAAGTGAAATTAGTAATCGATTCTTTCATTGCGTTCTCATACGCACCCATTCGTTTTGTAACGTACACCGGGATCCTGTTTTTTGTCATTGGCATTGGTTGGACGATTTATATTACTACCCGGAAAATTGTCTACAACGATCTGACCAGCGGTTGGCCCATGCTTACTTCCATTTTGTTTTTGGGTTTTGGGCTTACCAATATTTCGCTGGGTATTATTGCGGAATATTTATGGCGTACGTTGGATGCCAGTCGGCATAGGCCGGTGTTTGTGATTGATGAAATCATTGAATTGGGAAGAGATGTAGGTATAAAGAAATAAGTGGTCACTGGCGGCTGGACACTGGCAACGAGCAACCAGTGGTAGCAAATGGATCTTGATACCCATCTCAGGATAGCAAGCAACCAGCACCTTCTGTAAACGTCTTGAAAGAATTTCAAAGGATGACGTTCTAATTTTTTACTTTTGTAACATGATAACGTTTCCTTTTTCGCAAAACTTATTCTGGGATTGCCACCTGGAAGATATTGATTTGGAGAAAAATAAAAACTACATCATCGGGCGGGTTCTCACACGGGGGCAACGCAAAGACTTTGACACGTTGATCACCCTGTACTCAAGCGAAGAAATTGTCGCTGGCATTACCAAATCAAAAGAACTGGATAGTAAAACCGCTCACTTCTGTTGCTGGTATTTTAAGATTCCCTCAACCCAACTGCATGTTTCATCTTTCTACCATTGATCCCGAAACATTTACGCTTTTACAAAAAGTATTCAAGGTTTCCTTCATAAAAAATCAATTTGCCCTGGCCGGTGGAACTTCACTGGCATTGCAAGCCGGCCACAGGCTTCTCCCTATGAAACCGTCATACCGGCCAAGCGTGAAAAAAATAAGATGAGAGACAGTTTGATTAATCAACCTTCATTTAAGGATACCCCTCGCGCGAGCCGGTATCCCGCCAATAAAACACCCCGCTCAAAAAGAAGCTTCAAGCTACAAACTTTAGGAAGTCAATATAAAGGCTGTGGAGAGTGATAACCGAAATTATGGAGTAAATGAAGATGCAGAATATTATGAAAAAGGAGAAATGTAACAAGCCACTTGTCTCAGGTCAATCGGGGCTAGTGACTAAGTGATTTTCCATCGTAAAAATAATTACCTTTGATGTCATAAACCTTTCTACAATCATGATAACCAGGGAGCAACTAAAGAAGGAAATAGATAACCTGCCAGACAACTTGTTGGAGGATATCTACCTCTTACTTAGAAGAACCATTCTTAAAAAAAATCTGTAAAAGAAATGATCACCCTGCGCAATTTCTATGGGCGGTTGGACAAAACAGATATCCGAAAATCAGCGTATGAGTAAGCTACTACTGGATACCAACATTCTTGTTTACGCAAAAGATGCATCTTCAAAATTCCATGTTGGTTGGTCGTTAGTTACGGGCCTCTGTTCACTGGTAACAAGAGAAAAATTACGAATAGCTGTAAAAAAATTGTAAATTTAAGTTTGAATAATGATAGTCATTCATCCCCATGCTAAAAGCCGGGCAGCAGAGCGAGGGGCAACCGAGGAAGAAATGATTGAGGTTGTGGAATCAGGTGAGGTCTTTCCGGTAAAATATGGTCGCTCCGGATTCAGGAAAACGATCATATTTAATGATGTATGCAAGGCAAACGTTATTATGTGAAACAGATTGAGTGTATAGCAATCAGGGAGGAAAATAATTGGGTTGTAATAAGTTTACTGGTTAAATATTTTTAGATTATGACAGTGGAATATGACATGCTTTATAACATTGGATATATCCGTTTTAAAGAAATACCGGGTAAGGTAACCTCACTAAAAATCAGTGAAGATCTCGTAATTGACATGGCAGGTGACGGTTCTATCTATGGAATTGAACTGTTAAACTTAAGCGAGCAATTATTTGGAGATAAGGCAGCCGAACTGGTCGTCTACAATGAAAACACAGGACACCAGGAAATAATGAAACTTCCTTCTTAACACGCTATTTAAGGTCTTGGCTTCGAGCGCCCGGGTACTGGACACTAGTCACTGGGTACTAGTTTACCAGATTAGCGACCAGAGACTAAAGACCAGCGACTGGCAGCAATAGTTTGCAAAATGAATAAAGTAAAAAACAGTACCATACTCGTAACAGGCGGAGCGGGGTTTATTGGGTCTTATTTGGTGGAGGAGTTGTTGAAACTGGAGCCTAAAGTGATCAGGATCATTGATAATTTTATCCGTGGAAGTGAGGCCAATATGATCAACTTCCGGAGTCATCCTGCCATTACGTTTGTGCAGGGTGATATTCGTGATGAAGGATTGATGGACCAGTTAGTAACAGGTGCCGATTATGTATTTCACATGGCTGCCTTGCGTATCAATGCCTGTGCCGCTAATCCAGCCGAAGGGTTTGACGTGATGATGAAGGCTACCTTTCAGTTGGCTGAGTTATGTGTAAAGCATAAGGTGAAAAAAGTAATCTACAGTTCCAGTGCTTCCGTGTATGGTTTAGCACAGCACTTTCCTACACCGGAGTCGGATAATCCGTATAACAATCAGACATTATATGGAGCTGCCAAGATGTGGGGAGAACAGTTATTTCGCAGCTATAAATTCATGTATAACCTTGACTATGTAGCTCTCCGTTATTTCAATGCCTACGGCCCCCGTATGGACACCGATGGAAAATATACGGAGGTCATGATAAGGTGGCTGGACTGTATCCGTGATGGAAAGGCGCCTTTAATCTATGGTGATGGCTCCACCAGTATGGATTTTGTGTATGTGAAGGACATTGCCCGTGCCAATATAGCGGCACTGCAGGCAGACGTAACGGATGAATCATTCAATATCGGTGATCAGGTTGAAACCTCATTGAAACAATTGCTGGACGTATTGCTTCAGGTGAATCAGTCGCAGCTGACTCCTGAGCACCGGGCCGAGAACACGATCAATCCTGTCGGACGGAGACTGGCGGATATCAATAAGGCCAGGTTATCATTAGGGTTTGTGCCTACGGTATCACTGGAAGAAGGGCTGAAGGAGTTGAGTAAATGGTATTTTAAGCGTCAGAATTAAATGATGATGCAGTTATATAAAGATTGGGCGGTAATCATTCCGATGGCTAATGAAGAAAATGAATTTGTTGAATTCGTTTCTCTTTTAACGCGTGTACTGGATGAAATGAAAACGGGGTCGGTATATTTAATTGTGGATAATGTTTCAACCGACAATACACTTCAACTTTGTTCATCCCTTTCAAAGTCTGATCCCAGATATCATACTGTCTTTGCCCCCGATAATAAATGCGTGGTGGATGCCTATTTAAAAGGCTATCAAACCGCGTATGATAATGGCCATCAATTAATACTTGAAATGGATGCCGGGCTTTCTCATGATCCACGGGCAATTCCGATTTTTATCAGAGCCCTGAATGAGGGAAATGAATGTACTTTTGGCAGTCGCTTTATAAACGGTGGATCTATGGGTGACTCACCGATGAATCGCTGGCTATTATCAAGAGTGGGAACCATGCTAGCGAATATGTTGCTGGGAACCAACCTTCACGATATGACTTCCGGTTATCAGGGTTTTCATAGGGAAATAGTAGGTAAAATATTGAACTATAAATTAAAGTCGAGGGCTCATTTCTACCAGACTGAGATAAGGTATATTTTGAGAAAATTCAGATGCTGTGAGATTCCAATACATTACAACTCACCCTCACCCCGGGTTTCGCAGAAAGCTATCCGCAATGCAATTGATACCCTCTTCTTTTATTTTATGATGAGGCTTAGACGAAAAAGTATGTCTTTAAAGTAATGAGTGGATAGGCGTTTACAATGCAAAAAATTACCTTTGCCATGTGCGAAGTAAGGTAAAATGTTAAAAATCCACATTAAAAAAAGTAAATGAAAGTAATTGTTATAACTTCGATTGCGCACGATAGCAATCCTATTCTAAAGCAAATTGCGGATGAATGTCTGGCACAGAATTTCCCATTTGTGTTAATTGGCGACACCAAATCTCCCGACAAATTTGATTTGAAGGGTTGCGATTTTTATTCCTTAAGCCGGCAACAAAATTTACCTTTTCAATTAGCTTCCATTACTCCGGACCGACATTATAGCCGGAAGAATGTTGGCTATTTAATTGCGATGAAACTTGGCGCAACTGAGATACAGGAGACAGATGATGATAATATTCCCCTGGCTGATTTTTGGAAAGACAGTTCTTTAACCGTGCGAGGAAAAGCAGTGCATGACAGGGGATGGATAAATGTGTACTCCCATTTTTCGAAGACTCAAGTTTGGCCACGCGGCTTCCCTTTAGAGTTTCTGAAAATGAAAGCGCCTGTGATAGACGACAGTTTGAGTGAACATTTCTGTCCTATTCAACAAGGCTTAGCCAATGAGAATCCGGATGTGGATGCAGTTTTTCGACTGGTGGGTGACCTGCCAATTGATTTTAATAACCACCATCCTTTAATACTGTTAAACAATAGCTGGTGCCCCTTCAACAGTCAAAATACACGATGGTACAAGGAAGCTTTTCCTTTGTTGTATCTGCCATCCTATTGTAGTTTTCGTATGACCGACATTTGGAGAAGTTATATCGCTCAACGGATAGCATGGGAATGCAATTGGGGTATTCTCTTTCACCAAGCCACCGTTCGCCAGGAACGCAATGAACACAACCTCCTAAAAGATTTTGAGGAAGAGATACCTGGCTATCTAAATAACGCCAGAATTGTGAAAGCTTTGAGTGAACTGGTGTTGAAGAAGGGTAAAGAAAGTATGTACCCTAATTTGATTACCTGTTATGAAAAAATGATTGAGTTGGGCGTAGTGGATTCAAAAGAGTTGCAATTGCTGGATGCCTGGATTACTGATTGCAAAAGTGCTTCAGGTACAGAATAAGTTAAAGGTTAAGCGTGTATGAGTTTACTATTTATTATCAGTGAAGCTTTCCTGATTTCTTTATTCTTATTCTTGCTCTACTTTTATAATAGCAAGCAAACCCGTTCAATTGAGATTGCGATTATAATAACCATTTTGGCTATTTCAATAGCACATATTTTTGAATTCAATACTGATGCGGAGGATACCTATATCGGCTTGCGATATGTAAAAAATCTGGTAGAGGGAAATGGTTTTGTTTTTAATACATTTGATCGTGTAGAGGGTTATTCGGATTTCCTTTGGTTATTATTAATTGCTGGACTGAATAAACTTACCCGGATAGACATTCCCATAGCGGCAAGATGTCTGGGGTTATTTTTCTCCATAATCACCTTTATATACACCTATTTCTTATCGTATAAATTATCAGGAGATAAGAGGTTGGCCTACTTCACTATTTTTTTATTGGCTGTGAATGGCTGTTATTCATGCTATGGATTAAGTGGACTGGAAAATCCGCTTTTCGCTTTGTTTATTTTACTTTCAGTGGATAGCCTTTTGGATCATCGATGGTTTCGGCTCGGCATCATTATTAGCCTTGCCACCATGACGCGCCCGGAGGGTGTAGTCTTGTCGATACCCGTTGTACTTTATTTATTCTATTATGGAGAAACCTGGAAGGATCGGATTTTGAATTTGCTAAAGGTGGGACTGGCAGCCGGTATATTGTTTATACCCTGGACATATTGGCGTTATGATTACTACGGATATTTGATACCCAACACCATTGCCGCCAAAGGCGGGATGGATATAATGTATCAATTGAAAATAGGTATTAAATATTCATTTCGGTTTTTATTTCATCATATAGAATGGATACTGCTTGCTATACCTTCTTTCATGGTGGTTATTAAGAGCGGCAACCTCAGGAATAGGTTTCATTTAATTTCCCGATCCATTTTTGTGTGTGGCGTAGTCTCACTAACATTTGCATTGGTCTATACTTACTTTGGAGGTGATTGGATGCCCGGTTTTCGTTTCTACTCGTCCATCATTCCATTATTGAGTGTTCTTATATGGTTACTTTGGCAAAAGAGCCAAATGAAAATTAGCTTGGTAGCATGGTCATTGATTTTGGCACTAATTGGAATTAGTCAAATAAGAAATTCAATTCAAAGTCCGTACATGATCAAAGCGGTTAGAGGATGGGATTATGAAGTGGAGGGATTAAAGATGATCGGAAAATGGCTCCATAATACCCTGCCGGCCACCACTCTGTTAGCCACTTTTCCTAATGGCGCTTTTTCTTATTACAATGAATTACCCACCCTTGATGCCGGTGGCTTGACGGATACCCAGGTGGGTCGTTTTGGCAACAAGCGAGAAGCGGGAGGACACCCCGGACACATTGCAGAAAACTGGAATTATATTTTCAGTAAGAAACCGGAGATCATCGCCATTATGAGTGGACAGGGCTTTGAAAGTAAGCCCAACAAAGTATTATGGGAAGGATATAGTTGTGCTACCTTTGTATTTCCCGATTACGCAAACCCATTGGGTAATTTTGTTAATCTTTATATTCGAACCGATAAGGAAACGGAATTAGTCGGGTATTTATTAAAAGATGAAAGGGTGAAATTAGTTCCATAATTATTTCCAATGATCCCCATTGCTAAACCATATTTAACTCAAGACGAAGCACAGGCTGCCTATGACACCATTTTAACTGGATGGATTACACAAGGCCCCAGAGTTGCCGAGTTTGAAGACAAGTTTGCCCAATACACCGGTGCCCACTATGCTGTTGCTGTTTCCAATTGCACTACTGCCTTACATCTTTCGATGATTGTAGCTGGCATTCAGGAAGGAGATGAAGTGATCTGTCCTTCGCTCAGTTATATTGCCACGGCCAACTGTATCCGCTACGTTGGAGCCGTGCCCGTATTTGCTGAAGTCGATGCGGCTACCTATAATTTAGATGTTGCCGATGCTGCTCGAAAAATTACTGCAAAGACCCGCGCTATATTATTGGTGCATCAAATTGGTATGCCTGCGGACATAGAGGCTTTTTCCCGATTATGTAAACAGCATAATTTAAAGTTGATTGAAGATGCTGCTTGCGCTGCAGGTTCATCGTATCGCGGCAAAAGGATAGGAAGTCATTCCGAACTGGTATGTTTCTCGTTTCATCCCCGCAAAGTAATTACCACCGGAGACGGAGGCATGATTGCGACCAGCCGCGAAGATTATTATCAACGCTTAAAATTATTGCGCCAGCATGGTATGGCCGTGAGTGATCGGGTGCGACACGAATCAAGCAACGTCATCATCACCGATCATCTGGAGTTAGGCTATAATTACAGAATGACGGACGTACAGGCGGCCATTGGCATTAAGCAACTTGAAAAGTTAGATTGGATAGTAAATGAGCGCAGAAAAATTGCCGCATACTACCATGAAGCGCTCAAGGATATTGAAACGATTCGTTTACCGTTGGAAGCGAATGGTTATTTTTCCAACTATCAATCCTATTCTGTTTATCTCAAACCAAATTGCCCTGTTGTCCGCAATGACCTGATGCAAAAATTGCTGGAGGAAGGCATTGCAACCCGCAGCGGCATTATGACTACCCATCGCGAAACGGCTTACCTGGAATATTGCAATGGATTGAAACTTCCTGTTTCTGAAGATGTCTGTGACAGGAGTATATTGCTGCCTTTGTATGTGCCGATGGAAGGGACGGAAATGCAAAAAATAACGGATTTAGTAAAATCATTTTTTGCGTGATGAATACCGGGCTTCCCATAGCATTGAAATTCTCTGCTGTATTATTTTCCCTCAACATTTTTATATGGATATTGAATATAAAATTTTGTAAAAAGAATTCTGTATTTGAAAACCTTCTTTTAAATCTGCTCTTTATAGTAAGTCTCTATGCGGTAATTTCAACTCAATTAAGAACAATCTATATTATTTCATTTGTAGGAGTGCCCGTGTATTTCTATAAAAACGGATTCACTTTTTCCTTTCAACCCCTTCGCCATTTGATTAAAACACTTTTAATAGCGAATACTATTTGGGTAGTCTTCTTTATAACTTATTTTGTTTTAGGTGGCTTCGAATTCCAGGTGCCACATGTAGATTTTATTATCTCCAGCCGGTTGGCCTATTATAATGATTTGTTTGGGGTGGAGAATACACAGGGGTTTTACAACTTGTTTAGTCATGAGGTAACGAATGAAATTTATCATTATTTTGAATTGTGGCTCATGGACATAGCCAATTTCATTAACAGACAAGGAAGATTGTTTAACTCAATGTTCCTGGTATATCCACTCATCGGTTACGTTGTTTTTGAAGGGTTTGAAAGTGTAGTGAAATCTGGAAATAAAATAATTTCACTCATCCTTTTGTTTTGTTCTTTAGTGATTACTACTCCTTATGATTTTATTTGGCAGCTTTCAGGACTTACCCTTCCGTTATCGGCTATCGGGCATATTTTTTTTAACTTAAAGCACATGCTGATTCTTTCAATCGCTATTTACGTGTTAAAAGGAATCAGTGAAGATGCCCTCGATAATGCAGTGGTTTGTATGATTAGTCTATTATATCCGTTGATAATTCCGGTGCTGATACCTGCGCTTATTCTTTTTCAATTATTCCGGAATGGATTTAAGATTCAATCCGTTTCGGTTATTTTGGTGAGCTTCGTAATGATATCTGGAATTTTCATGCTACTGAACAGGCCAGGACCTGTCGGAATCGGCACGTCTGACTTTTTGAATTTAAGATTGCCAGCCAAGATACTGTTCGTTGGTCTTTTTGTTCCGGCTATTTCATTCTGTATTATTTTTCTTGTGGATTATAACACTTCATTAAAAAGACGACCAGTATTTATTTTCCTCGGCATAGCCAATGTTGTTGCATTAAGTTTGTGTTATTTATTGCAGCAAAATATTGATGCCAATCAGTTTTTCACCATACCATTTTGCTCTCTGCTGGTTGTATTAACCACGGTTTGTATGTACCAGCTCTGTCTAAAAAAGTATTACTTTTACTTAGCTCTGGCCTGTTTGGTCTACGGGGCGCCTTTTGTTTATTTATGCATGAATATAAATTTTGTTAAGCCGGCTGAAAAGTTAAGAGAGATAGCTCAGTCCCTCCCTGTGGGGGAAAAGGTTTTGTATATCCCGCTGAAGTCGGAGGTTACGAATGTGTTTGATTATACCGAGCGCATGTCAAACCCAATCAATTCCATTTTTCTAATGCGGGAGGACTTGCACGTAATCAATATTGCAGCATCCTTTAAGCCTTCTTTTAAATTAGACAATGCGACACGGAAGTCGATGTATGAATATTCCAGGGGGAATTCGCCATACTATAAATTTTGTGGTGAGTTTAACGAAAGCGATACAACTTGTTTATATGCATTTTCGCGTAATTGTCAGATTGGCTATATCCTGGCAGACGCCTCATTGTATTTCGATTTGCAGAAGGTAAAGCAAGTGGGCAATCTTACTTTATATTCTTTCAAAGAATAAACGGAAAAATAAATATCTGGGAGCCAGGTGTGAAAAATTGTAAAGCATAGTATGTAAGTATGATAAATGTAACAAAGCCTTTTTTGCCACCGCGCGAGGAGTTTGATAAATATATTGATGGTATCTGGCTGCGCAATTGGCTTACCAATAATGGACCTCTTGTTAATGATTTGGAACTTAAGCTTAAGGAATACCTTAGTGTAAATCATTTGCTTTATGTAAGCAATGGCACTATAGCCTTACAAATTGCAATTAAGGCGCTTGATTTGAAGGGGGATATTATAACCACTCCATTTAGTTACATTGCTACCACGAGCAGCATAATATGGGAAGGTTGCAAGCCGGTATTCGTTGATATTGACCAGCACAGTTTCAATATTGATCCTTCGAAAATTGAATCAGCTATTACACCCAAAACATCCGCAATTTTAGCAACACATGTTTTTGGTAATCCATGCGATGTGGAGGCCATTGGAAAGATTGCCCGAAAACATAGCCTAAAAATAATTTATGATGGTGCTCATGCCTTTGCTGTAAAGTATAGTGGCAAGAGTATTTTCGATTTTGGAGATATTTCTACGTGTAGCTTTCACGCTACTAAGCTTTATCATACTGTTGAGGGAGGTGCAGTATTCACTACCAATGCAGAAGTATTGCAAAAGATGGCCTACTTAAGAAATTTTGGGCATAATGGCCCTTATGATTTTTTTGGATTAGGTATTAACGGAAAGAACTCTGAATTCCATGCAGCGTTTGGCTTGGTTAACCTCAACCATATCGAGGAAATTTTAACAAAGCGAAAATATTTGAGTCAGTATTATGATGAGAAACTCAAAACGTTCCGATTTCAAAAGCAAAAGATAAGCCCTCATTCTCTATACAATTACTCCTATTACCCTGTCGTACTGGAATCAGAAGAAATGCTATTGAATGTCGAGGAACAACTCAATTTGCATTGGATTTACCCAAGACGTTATTTCTACCCTTCTCTTAATACCGTTCCATATTCAAAAGGCCAACCCGCACCAATTTCAGAAAGTATTAGCAGACGCGTGTTATGTTTGCCCCTTTATCATGAATTAGCTGAAGCTGAAATTGATATGATTTCCAGAATATTATTACGCGTTCAGAATAATTGAAATATGAGTAAAGTTAAGATTGGTATTACTGGAGTAGGGGGTGGTGCAGGTCAAAGTATAATAAAAGCATTACAAAATTCCGACTATGAATTGATTGGGATGGATGGCGAGGTTTTAGGTACTGGTTTGTATGTTACACCGAAGTCTTATATAATCCCTTATGCAAACTCTACTGAATTTATTCCAACCCTATTGAGTATTTGTGAGAGGGACGAGATTAAGGTATTATTCCCCGGTCTTGATGCAGAGTTGGCCCCTCTGGCTAAAGCAAGAGATCAATTTGAAAATGCGGGCACAAAAGTAATTGTAAGTGACTTACCTGTTGTAGAGATATCAGATGATAAGTTGAAGACTTTTGAAGTCCTGACAAATCTTGGTTTCAGTGTGCCGAATACAGTAACACTTTCCGATTTTGTTAAAAGCAGTAAGAATTTCTTATACCCCATAATAGTGAAGCAACAAGTGGGTGGAGCCCGGTCTAAAAATGTTTACTTTTTTAAACAGCAGGCTCAATTTGATAGCTTTCTGAAAACATTATCAAGTTTTGATGGATTTATTGTTCAAGAATATATTGACGGTGATGAATACACGTGTGGTTCCGTAAACCTTGCTGGGGAATGTAAAGGCGTAATTGTCATGCGCAGGATTTTACGTGATGGCGATACCTACAAGTGTTTCACTGAACGAAATGAGGTTATTGAGAAAACTGTTTTGGATCTAGTGAATGCAATTAAGCCAAACGGTGCATGCAATGTTCAGTTACGAATCAAGAACGGATTGCCCTATATATTTGAAATTAATGCACGGTGCAGTGGCACAACAGCCGCCAGGGCACTAAGTGGTTTTAATGAACCTAAGGCGATTGTAGATTATTTAATAAAAGGTATTGAACCAGTTTTTATGATAAAGCCTCAAACAATACTGAGGTATTGGAAGGAAATAGTGGTGACCAATGAATCTGTTGAACAAGTCAGAATGACGGGAATGCATTTAAGCCACCAACAATTACTTTAACTTTAATTATGATTAGAGTTGGTGTAATAGGTTCTAATGGTTTTATCGGTCGAAATCTTTCCTCTAGATTGATTTCTATGGGTTTCGATGTCTCAGCTTTCTATAATACAAGAAAGGACTTTATTCCAAAGGAATGTAAGTTGTTGAATATTGAAGATACTGAATATTTTAATCTCGACTTTGATGTTGTTTTTATTACTGTCGGCTCATTTCAAAGTTTATACACTGAAAGAATTAAACAATTGCTGGAAGTCTCTAGACTACTAGATAGTAT
Source organism: Cyclobacteriaceae bacterium (assembly GCA_043774805.1). Classification (GTDB taxonomy): domain Bacteria; phylum Bacteroidota; class Bacteroidia; order Cytophagales; family Cyclobacteriaceae; genus ELB16-189. Next base: position 33,400 of record JAYVTB010000105.1, read on the forward strand.
TAATTTTAGGAAATTAATACTAATTTCAAGTACTTCTGTGTATGGTTCGCATGAAGAAAGTATCTGTGTTGACTCATCATACAATTGCCCAAGTGAGTACGGTCAGAGTAAACTTGCATTTGAATTTATTACAAATAGGTTCCCCTTGGTTGTAACATTGCGATTTACATATGTATATGGATTTGGAATGCACATTAACTCCTTAATACCTAGATGGATTTTTTCGGCTAAATCACAGAATGAAATTATTGTTTTTGGTGATGGTTCAAGAAAGCAAGATTATTTAAATATTGCTGATGCTATTAATTATTGTTTAGCAGCTTTAGAGATAGAGGAAAGAAGCGTCTTTCTTTGCGCTACCGGGAAGTCATTATCAAATTTAGAGTTAGCTAATATAATTAGAATTCATTACCCAAGTTGCAAGCTAATAACCCAAGGAAGCGATGTAACATATTCCCAAAGTTTTAATATTGACAGAACGAGTTTGATTTTGCCTGATTTTATTCCCTTGAATGAAGGTATTACACAATTAATTAGTGATTATGAGGCTATTAATTTATAGTGATGTTCACGGAAATTTACCAGCTTTTGAGGCAATGCTTAAGCATGTTGGTAATTGTGATGCATACATAAGTTTAGGCGACTTGGTTAATTATGGCCCGTGGAGCAATGAATGTGTTGAATTAGCGTGTTCGTTGCCAAATTCAGTTTTGTTAATGGGCAATCATGAAGAGGCATTTATCAATGGAAGTTATCCCGGCAATAATGACCTGGTAAAACTTTTCTTTAATAAAACGTATCCGTCATTTAACAGGCTTAAGGAAATTGAGTCCTTTGAAACGGAACATCAGTTGGGTGATTTTCTACTTACACATACAATTGATGATGAGTATATCTACCCGGATACAACAATAACCTTGGATAGAAATTATATTATTGGCCACTCGCACCACCAGTTTAGTTATAGAAATAATAACTTTACCCTGCATAATGCTGGCAGTGTAGGACAAAACAGGAAGTTCATTAATGTGGCTAATTACCTTACTATGGATGTTGATAAGCGGGGGATTGAATTGGGTAAATTACCTTTTAATGTGGATTTAATTATTGATAAAATGGATGCAGAGGCCTTTCCTGAAAAATGTATTCAGTATTATAAAAATAAAGACAGAATCTGATGATGAGTGATGAATCCAGTGAGATAATTGACTCTGTTGTGGATGAAAGCGCAACACTTAATAAATACATAACGCTGATTAAAGCAGAGATTGGAAGGATGTGCTTGGTAGGGAAGTTTTCTAAGTTGGCGTATTCTTCGTTGGATAGTTTATCGTATATTGGTGAGTACACAGTTGTTATTAACTCAACCATAGGAAAGTTCACCTCTATATCATGGGGTGTTACTATCGGGCCTGAAGAACATGATTATACAAGAATTACAAATCATAGTTTTTTGTATTCGACCAAATCATTTAGGTTGGTAAAAGAAAGGATGTACAGTCCGTTTGTCGGTGAATGCAAAATTGGTAATGATGTCTGGATTGGGTGTAATTCTACAATTTTACGAGGCCTGCAGATAGGAGATGGAGCTGTAATTGGGGCAAATTCATTAGTGAATAAAGATATACCGCCTTATGCGATTGCCGTTGGCAATCCAGCAAAGGTTATTAAATACAGGTTTCACGAAGAAATAATTTCTCAGCTGGTTGAACTTCAGTGGTGGGATTTACCGCTTGATGTGATTTCAGAAAATGCCCGACTATTTAGCGAAAACCCTACTCATACTACGCTTTCTCAAATTAGACATTTGAAATACAGATGACTCCAAAGGTTAGTGTTTGTATGATTACCTATAACCATGAAAAGTATATTGCGCAGGCTATAGAAAGTGTAATGATGCAAGTGACTGATTTTGATTATGAATTGGTAATAGGTGATGATTGTTCAATTGATAAGACACGTGAAATTTGCATTGTGCATCAAAATAAGTATCCTGATAAAATTGTTTTGCTATTACCGGATCGAAACAATGGGCCTAACAAAAATTTTATTAGCACGTACCTTACATGCAGCGGTGAATACGTTGCTCTTTTAGAAGGTGATGACTATTGGATAGATTCTTATAAACTTCAAAAGCAAGTAAATTATTTAGACCATAATCCACACGTTTCTGTTGGTTTGCATAATGGTAACATTGAGGAAAACGGAGTTAAAGTTGGGAAAGCCCAGGGCGACTCATTTCAGATATATTCGGTGAAGAATGTAATCAACAGTAGAGTATTAGCTCCTACCGCTTCCTATTTATTTCGAAATTCGATTCAATTTCCTCCCTGGTTTCAAAAAGTATATGGGGGTGATTATGCTTTACTTTTCTTATTGGCGAACCTTGGCGAGATTCATTATTTGCCGGAAGTAATGTGCGTGTACAGACGGAACCGCGAGAGTTTAGAGGGAACATATAGAAACCGACCGTTGGAGAAGGCATCGCGTGATATCAATGATTTTAAAATATATTTATCAATCGTTGCCCCTCAATATCGGGAGATAATTTTAAAGAAGATTATCTGGTGTTATTTTTACAGAATTGTAAAGGGGGTTCAATCGCTAAAAATACTTTCCATCCCTCCTGATGTTTTTTTTCTTATAAAGTATTTTTTGTTGTTACTCGTAGGTAAGGCAAAAGTTTTGCTTTGAAATTTTGGCTTAAAGATCAGCCAAAATTTGATTATCAAGTACCAGCAGTCCCATTCTGCCAGCACACCCTCCTCAGCGCCACTACCGGCTGACTAACAATTATAGAGTAAATATTTTACTCATTAATTACTTTTATTTACTTTTGAATCGTGTTAGATACGCTTATAACCTCCAAAACCCGCATAAAAATGCTGTTGAAATTCTTCACCAACAGTGCGTCTACGGCCTATCTGCGTGGGATGGCCGAGGAATTTGATGAAAGTACCAATGCCATCCGCCATGAACTCAACAACCTGAGCAAAGCAGGCTACCTGGTATCGCAGGAAGATGGGCGCACCATATTATACCGAGCCAACACACAGCATCCGCTCTACAATGAAGTAAGGAACCTTGTGCATAAATACCTGGGCATTGATAAGATCGTTGACCAGATTCTTTCACGGTTAGGTGATCTGGAAGCCGCATACATTGTAGGTGATTATGCCATTGGTAAAGATTCCGGAACCATTGAATTAGTGCTGGTGGGCGATGTGAACGAAGTCTATCTTCAACGGCTGGCAGAAAAGGCGAAAGGACTTCTTCACCGGAATATAAAAACGGAAGTAATGAGCAGGGAAGAGTTCAATTTAAATAAAGTGAAGTTTGAGAAAGCGTTATTGGTATGGGGGGAAATTTAAAATTTCTCCACGGGTCCATAGGACTCCTGCGGAGAGTCGGTTGGACAAATTGGTGCAACCATCTAATCTGAAATTTGGCATCTGAAGTTAATTAAATTTAAAATCATCAAATAGAAAATGGAAAAGATAACATTTGTTATTGATAAAAATAAGGATGCAGATTTGCTGATTTCTATTGCTAAAAAGCTTGGGATTAGGAAATACTCTATTACTAAACCCAAACCAACATCGAAAGAGAAAGCGGCAGGCTTAAAAAAATTACTGAATACACTGGAGGCACGTGTGGACGTTTCAAATTTCGGTGATCCTTCTAAATGGCAACGGAAAACACGCAAAGACCGCAGCATTAATCTCTGAGGAAATATGATTTTAGTAGATACCAATATACTGATTTATTCTGCCCAACCGGGAAATAAACATTTGCGAATGCTATTTAAGCAAAAGAGTGTTGGGATATCTATTATTTCAAAACTTGAAGTGTTGGGATATCATAAAATAACCAGGCAACAAATAAATTATTTCAATACAATTTTTCAGCTTGTTACTGTTTTTCCAATCACAGAAGAAATTGTCGATCAAGCAATAGATTACAGGCAAAAGAAATCGATGTCTGTGGCTGATTCAATCATTGCTGCAACAGCCAAACTCAATTGATGTGATTTATACACTAACAATGTCGCTGACTTTAAAAGTATAAATGATTTTGAAATCATGAATCCTTTAAGGATAAAATAATGATGTTCGTAGTAAATATGAAATTAATGAAATCTGTAATCTGAAATCTTGAATCTAAAATTTGAAATTTGAAAGTCTCCATACCGAATTTAAATCCAGCTTTGGTGATGAAGTGATCGAAACACTCGTTGCTTTTGCTAACTCAAGGGGGGGGCGTATCCGGATAGGAATAAATGATGAAGGTGAACCGGTTAAAAATTTTTCTATCGGAAAAGAAACTCTTCAAAACTGGATTAATGAAATTAAAACCAAGACGCAACCAGCGATCATTCCAGACGCGGAGGTCATCATCTATAAAAATAAGGAGATCGTGGAGTTGTCCATACGCGAATTTCCCATCAAGCCGGTTTCATTTAAAGGAAGATATTTTTATCGGGTTAAAAATTCCAACCATCAGCTGACCTTAACGGAGATAGCGGACTTGCACCTGAAAACATTTAATACAAGCTGGGATAATTATGTTTCTCACCAGTATGCGTTGAAGGATATATCCATAGAAAAAGTGCGGCAGTTCATAGCCTTATCCAATCGTATCCGCGATAATCAAATTCAGGATGATCCGCTTACGGTATTGAGAAAATACGAACTGATAAAAGACGATGGCAGCATATCCAATGGGTGTCATTTACTTTTTGCCGGGCAGGATATTTTTAGCGCCACCGTTTCGGTTATTCGTTTTTCCCGCGCTACGGTCATAAAAGACAGCCTGGTGTTGCGCACCGATTTATTTTCGGAGGTGGATGCGATTTTGGATTTTATAAAGAAGCACATCAACAAGAACTACATCATCACAGGCAACATCCAGCGGGAAGAGCGCTGGGAATACCCGCTCAATGCCCTGCGTGAGATCATCATTAATATGGTCGTGCATCGCGACTATCAAAGTGCCGGAGATTCGTTTGTGAAACTCTATGATGACCATATTGAGTTTTTTAATCCGGGGTCGCTTCCCAATGAGATCACTGTTGAGCAGCTGCTCAGTGGCAACTACGTCTCTTTCGCAAGAAACAGGAAGGTAGCCGACATGTTTCGCGAAGCTGGAGTGATTGAGAAATACGGTGATGGGATAAAAAGGATTTCTAGTACTTTCCAGGGTGAAGGCTTAACCATACCCGTTTTCGAAAACTATCAACATGGGTTTAGAGTCACCGTGTTTTCAGCAGCACATCAAAATGTCGTAGAAAATGTCGTAGAAAATGTCGTAGAAAATGAAACTGCAGTTCTTCTGGAAATAGTTCATAACAATAAAATATCCGCCAGAAAAATCGGGGAAAAATTAGGCCTTGCCGAGCGCACCGTGCAACGCTACCTGCGAAATCTGCAAGACAGAAAAAAAATTGAAAGAGTAGGTGGGGATAAAGGCGGACGTTGGAAGGTAATTGAATAATAATCTCAAATTTGAAATCTCAAATCTCAAATGGAAATCTTATAATCTGAAATTAATGAAATCTGAAATTAAATGAATCTGAAATCTGAAATGATTGAAACGGAAGACATAACCCAAGAAAAGTGGGACCTGGTCATTACCGGCAAGAAGAACCTGTTCTCCCTGCAATTGAACGACATCTGGCGTTACCGCGATTTATTATACATGCTGGTGAAGCGCGACTTTGTAGTATTGTATAAGCAGACCATCCTCGGGCCGTTGTGGTTTTTTATTCAGCCAGTACTTACTGCCATAGTTTATATCATTGTATTCAGCCGCATTGCCGGCATTTCCACCGATGGCATGCCACCGGTATTGTTCTACTTAAGCGGCACCATTATTTGGAATTACTTTGCGGATTGCTTTAATAATACCTCTACTACCTTTGTTCAGAATGCCAACCTGTTTGGTAAAGTCTATTTCCCACGAATCGTAGTGCCCTTGTCAAAAGTAGTTTCCGGCATGCTAAAGTTTGTTATCCAGTTTTTACTATTCATTGGCATTTACGTGTTTTTCTTAGCGCAGGGGTATGATTTGCATCCTACTGCCACCCTTTGGTATTTGCCTGTGATGGTGCTGATGATGGGTTTGCTGGGATTGGGCCTTGGTATCTTTTTCACTTCCCTTACCACTAAATACCGCGACCTGGTATTCCTGATCCAGTTTGGGGTGCAGTTGTTGATGTATGGCACCCCGGTGATCTACCCTTTGTCATCCGTGCCGGAGCAATATAAATTCTGGATTTTATTAAACCCTATGACACCTGTACTGGAAGGATTCAGATCTGCTTTTCTGGGATCTGGTACCTTTGAACCCATGTACCTTGTTATGAGTTGTGGAATAACTATAATAATATTTTTGATAGGACTTTCTGTGTTTAATTATACGGAGAAAGATTTTATGGATACGGTTTGAGGTTAAGGATTAGGCTAAGTTTAAGAAAGAAAAAGGATGAAGAAGGTCAAAATCAATAATAAGGCTACGATTGAGGTTACGGCATGCTCCTCAACCTCAACCTCAACCTTAACCTCAACCTTAACCTCAACCTTATAAGATGTACAAAGATTTTACAGAAACTACCTTTTGGAATCACGCCATGGAAATAGCGAATGCGATTTTTTTATTGACAAATGATTTGCCACGGAAAGAAGATTATGGATTAACTTCTCAGTTGCGTAGGGCCTCGGTGAGTATATCTGCTAATATTGCTGAGGCATTCGGAAGAAGTTCAAGTGCCGATAAGAACAAATTTTATGATTATGCCCGGGGTTCAGCATTTGAAACCAAGAGTTTGCTGTTATACGGTATCAAGGTCAATTACTTCACTAAAGAAGACACCCTTAAATTAATCGAACTGATTGAAATGACAATTCATGAAATTAATAAAGTTAAGATGACTATAAAGGGGAAAGACAAAGGTTAAGGCAAAGGTTAAGGTTAAGGTTAAGGTGAAGGCTAAGGTTAAGACAAAGGCCAAGGCCCCAACCTCAGCCTCTCACCCTCAATCTCACCCTCACCCTCAACCTTAACCTCCACCTCAACCTCCACCTCCACCTTATCCTGAACCTCAACTATAATGGAAGTAATACGAGTAGAAAACTTAAGTAAACTATACGACCTCGGCCAGGTAGGCACCGGCACTATTTCGAAGGATTTGAATCGTTGGTGGGCTAATGTGCGTGGTAAAGAGGATCCTTATGCCCGCATTGGTCAGCAAAATGATCGGACAAAGAAAGCAGGGAAAGATGAGACTGTTTGGGCGTTGAAGGATATTAATTTCTCTGTGAACCAGGGTGAAGTAGTGGGCATTATTGGCCGCAATGGTGCCGGCAAGAGTACACTGCTAAAAATTATTTCACGAATCACTTCACCAACCACTGGCGCTGTAAAAGTAAAGGGCAGGATTGCTTCGCTCCTTGAAGTAGGCACTGGTTTTCACCCGGAGATGACCGGCCGCGAAAATATTTTTATGAATGGCACCTTGCTGGGCATGACACGAAGAGAGATACTAAGTAAACTTGATGAGATTATCGACTTTGCTGGCGTGGAGAAATATATAGATACGCCCGTTAAACGTTATTCTTCGGGTATGCAGGTGCGCCTGGCTTTTGCAGTAGCGGCATTCCTTGAGCCTGAAATTTTAATAGTAGATGAAGTGCTAGCTGTAGGTGATGCAGAATTTCAGAAGAAAGCAATAGGGCGGATGAAAACTGTTTCTAAAGTAGATGGAAGAACTGTATTATTTGTTAGTCACAATATAAGTGCGGTACAAAAACTGTGCTCGACAGGTTTGCTTTTGAAAAATGGAGTGATTTATATTCGAGATGGAATTGACGCTGTAATAAGTAAATACCTGGTATCCGGTGAAGATGCAAAGGGTATTTACGAAATACCTTTGCCCCTAAATAATGATGAGATGGCTGGCTATGCGACCCGTCTTCAAATTGAAGATATTTTTGGCAACCCCGTGAATGAAATACCTGTAGGTAAACCATGGCAGGTAAGGGTTTACTTTAAATTAAAAAAAGCTGTAAATCATTTTATTATTGCGTTGGGAATTTCCAACTCCATGGAAGTAAATTTAAGAACCACCTGGAGCAAGGAAGTTGACCTTAATGCAGGAGAATATGAAGCTGTTTTTAAGGAAGAGCACTTGCTTTTTGCTGCAGGTACTTATTATTTGGCTTTGGGTTTATCTTCGTTCGAAAGGAGTATACATTATCTTGAAAATGTCGCGGCACTTAATATTTCTGATGTGCAGGACACTTCGTTAGATAAAAGTATTCTGAGAACTTCAGGTGTTGGACAAGTATTAAATCCTATGAATGTTGACATATCTATACTTTAAATTATAAATATAAATGAGCTTTAAAAGTTATGAGAAAAACATTCAATCTCAGTTTGGAGAGGATGGGGTTATAGAGGAAATATTTAACCGAATAGGAACCAGTAATAAAATTTGTATTGAGTTTGGTGCCTGGGATGGTATTCATTTAAGCAATTCATGGGCTTTATGGAAAAATAAAGAATGGAAAGCATTATTGATTGAAGGCGACAAAAACAAGTTCGTAGAGCTAAAAAATAACACAAAGGAATGTGCCAATGTAATTCCTTACCTGGCCTTTGTTGCAGTTGATGGAGAAAATTCGTTAGAATCAATTGTAAAGAAGAATCAACTTCCATTAGAACCAGATATGCTTTCAATTGATATTGATGGGGATGATTATTACATATTCGAGAGTTTGACAGAACTCAAACCGAGGCTAATACTCATTGAGTATAATCCTACCATTCCTCCGGCTTTTGATTTAAAGCAGGCTAAGGGTGAATATTTTGGAGCTTCAGCATTATCACTTTTGAGACTAGCCCATAGGAAAGGCTATAAACTTGCTCATTTAACAGATACTAATTTGTTTTTTGTCCATGAAAATTCTTTTTCAAAACTGAATATTAAGGAGCCAGCGTTAGAAGATATTTTTGTAAATACGCATTTAGTGCATGTTGTTTCTTCGTACGATGGAAAATCATTTCTTCTTGGAAAACCGCCATATTCAATTTATAATTTAATAAAATCAGATGTTAAATTTCCTGTACTAATTTCTAGCGATGTGCCGATGGAAAAAGTAATTATTAATAAAGTTTAACTGTTCTTATTTTATGTCAATAAAAAGCATTCTAAAAAAATCATTTTTGTATCTTTTTTGGGTAAGCTATAAACGCAAATCAGAAAAACTCGCAAAAGACCGTAAGCTATTAGCGGAATGGAATAAAAATGATAGACCTGTTCCGCCACCGCAGATTTATAAACGCCAGGTTTTAAAAGAATATGCTCAAAAATTCCAATTAAAAGTATTTCTCGAAACAGGAACATACATTGGAGATACAACAGAGGATTGCAGGAAAATATTTGACAAAATATTTTCTATTGAATTGGATGACGTATTATTTGAGAAAGCCACGAAGAGGTTTGAAGCATATTCACATATATCTATTGTTCATGGTGATAGTGGACAAAAGATTGAAGAAATATTAAGCAAGATTAATGAGCCTTGTCTTTTTTGGCTGGATGGCCACTATTCTGCGGGGATTACGGCTAAAGGAGAATTGAACACGCCCATCATTAATGAGCTGGATCACATTTTCCACCATCAAATAGATAGTCATGTAATTTTAATAGATGATGCACGATGTTTTGTAGGGAAAGATGATTATCCGTCAATTGAAGAACTAAGAAAATATGTCATGGGCAGGAGGCCATCCTTACAATTTATTGTTGCAGATGATATTATTCGAATCCATAAATAATCATATGTTGAAGATTTTGAGTAAAACGCTAAAGCGCACCGCTGTTATAATTAATAAACTGGCAAATAAAATTGAACGGAGTAAAATTCCAGAAAATTTATTTAGTGAATCAGTGCAAGCCGTACGTGTTAAGCCATGGTTTAACGAAAATGGCGATAAGACTCACCGTTTAAATTATGAATTGAATACTGAATCCGTTGTATTTGACTTAGGGGGCTATGAAGGGGAATGGGCTAGTCAGATTTTCTGCTTGTACGGAGCTACAGTTTATATTTTCGAGCCTTATGAGGTGTATTTTGAAAAGTTAAAAAATAGGTTTCGATATAATGAAAAAGTAAAAATATTTCAATGCGGATTATCTAAAAATAGCGATACCGCTCAGCTTGCCATAGCCGATAATGGCTCGTCTATTTTTCTGAAAAATGATAATATGGTATCTATTAAACTGGTAAGAGCAAGTGATTTTTTCAGGATGCATAATATCCCTTCTATTGACTTGATGAAAATCAACATCGAAGGAGGCGAATATGATCTTTTAGAGCACTTGATTGAAACTGGCGATGTAACAAAAATAAGAAATATTCAAGTGCAGTTTCACGACTTTGTGGAGAATGCCGAGTCACGCATGGTTAACATACAAAGTGCCTTAAACAAAACCCATGGACTTACCTATCAATATAAATTTGTTTGGGAAAACTGGCGGTTGAAAGGAACTTTCTTACGTTGATCAGGATGATTATTGTCAGGTTAAAGGGAGGTGTGGGTAATCAGTTATTTCAATTTGCATTGGGCTATTCATTGCATATTCATTACCGGCAACCTCTGCAATATGATGTGACGAGCTATCTTGTGGATCCACTTCGTAAATTTGAATTGCAGCCATTGGGTTTAGTGTTAGCGAATGACTATGACAGAAACTTATTTTTCAAGCCTGGCATTGCAGAGCGGGTGAAGCGAAGGCTCAAATTTCATTCTATCTATCGGATTGTAAAAGAAGCCGCAGGGAAGGAGTTTAGTTTTTCGAACGATATATTTGACTCAAAAGCAAGGGGCACATATTTGGATGGGTATTGGCAAAATATCAATTATTTTGCAGAAGTGAAGGAACAGATAAAATTCATTTTGTCTAGTATTGACTTGAAATATTTTAGCCAAGATCAATTTCAAACTCAAGACGCGGTAGCTATTCACGTGCGAAGGGGTGATTTTATCACCAATCCCAATACGGTGGAGGTGTACTGTTCGCTAGGAGTCGATTACTATCATGCAGCTATGAGTTATTTCCGGAAGATTCGACCCGGTGCTCAATTTTATTTTTTTTCAGATGATATAGCTTGGTGTAAGGCAAATTTTAAAGACTCCGATGTTAGTTTTATTGATTCGTGTGAAGCTCCTTTTTATGAGCTGCTGTTTATGTCAAGGATGCATCATCATATTATTGCCAATAGCACATTCAGTTGGTGGGCTGCCTGGCTTAATACCAGGCCGGATCATATTGTGATTGCGCCAGAGAATTGGTTTATAAACAGGGAACAAAATGGATTGATCAAAAATTTGTTCGCCCCACATTGGATTGGAATGTAGATGACACGCCCACCCATCATTTCTGTATTAATGCCTGTATATAATGGTGCGCTGTATTTAAAGCAGGCTATCGAAAGTATATTAGTGCAAAGTTATAGCAACTTCGAGTTTATCATTGTTAATGATGGCTCCACGGATACTTCAGAAGCTGTCGTCAACGAATTTAAAGATAAGCGAATCCGATATGTTTTAAATGAAAAGAACCTGGGTCTTGTGGCCTCACTTAATATTGGCATTGCGTTAGCAGCCGGCAAATATATTGCCAGGATGGATCAGGATGATATTGCGGACGCAAATCGGTTACAAGTTCAGTATGATTTTTTGGAACAAAATACGGATACTATTATTTGTGGCACTGCTGTCATGATTATAGGAACACTTGAAATGAAGTATGCCCCGCTGCAGGATGCGGAAATTCGTGTTGCTTTGCTTTTTGGTTCTCCTTTTTATCATCCTACTGTGATGATGCGGAAGTCAACTCTAATAACGAATAACTTAAAATTTAGTGAGGCGAATAAACATGCGGAGGATTATGGCTTTTGGATTGATCTGGCATCCTGTGGTAAGCTGGCTAATTTAACTTCCTTAGGTCTTCATTACCGGAAGCATGCCACTCAATATTCGCAAACCTTTCATCAGGGAATGGCGAGCAGCGCGGCCAAATCGCGTCATAAATACATTACTCAATTAGGGGTTCGGTTATCATTGGATGAATCTTCGTTATTTGAAAAAATGGTACTTCAACGCATCGACTGGTCTGATGATAGGGAATTTTTGCAAACCAGAGCCCTGTGTAAATCACTGCCTCACTATTTTATAAATTCTACCTTAGATCCTGCCATCCTCCGACAATATATATGGCGCATGTGGCGCGCTTGCCTGATGGCAAGACAGAAGGTGGGTTTATACTCGTATGGTTTGTTTCTTACGCATTCCGAAGCATTGAAGTTGAACGAGATTAAAGTTCATCTTTGGTTTTGGAAACAGATTTTTTATCGTCTTATTGGAATCAATATCAAAACAAACTGATATGGTTAAGGCACTTATATTAGGGGGTACTGGTTTTTTAGGAATGGCTTTGGCAAAAAAAATGGTGGCAGGGAATTTTAACGTGAAAGTCTTTTCGCCTTCTGCAAGTCAGAAAAATTCAGGTATAGAAGGTGTTGCCGGATTTATACACGAAACAGACAAACTGATACCATTACTGGAATGGGCGGATCTGGTTTTTCATTTCATCTCCACAACTACCCCTAAGTCATCAGAAGCAGACCCAATAAATGACATCAATACAAATTTACTCCCGTTCATCCATCTTCTTGAATTGTTAAAGAAGCAACCCAGGAAACTCATATTTTGTTCAACAGGTGGCGGAGTGTACGGTAAATCGATTACTTCTGTAATTAATGAAAATCACCCACGCCAGCCAGTTACTTCTTATGGTCTGGTAAAAAAGACGATGGAGGATTATGTTTTGTACTACCATCAAAGGTATGCTATCCCATTTTTGATTTTACGCCCCTCCAATATTTATGGATCCAAAGTTAAGTCGGTGGGAGCACAAGGCATCATCAGCACATTAATAAGTAACAATATAAAAGGGGAGGCCACTCATATCTGGTCGGATCCGGATATAAAGAAGGATTATCTTTTTATAGATGATTTTGCCGAAGCGGTTATTTTATTGTTAGATCAGGAAGGGATTTTTAATATTGGTAGCGGTATTGCATATAGCGTTAGGGAAATCATCAGAATAGTGGCGGATACGATGGGACAAGCGCAAAAGATATATTTTGATCAAAAGGACTATGATGATATGCCGGCTTTGCTGGATATATCGAAAGTGACTGGTTATACGACCTGGAAGCCCCGGACTTCGCTGGAACAAGGGGTGACTAAGACGATCTGGGTTTTAAAAAAGATGTTGCAATAAACTGTCTGAGTCTAATACAAAAATGATTTCTATATTGATCTGCACTCATAACAGAGCCAATATTCTTCCCTATTGTCTTGACTCGCTGGTGACCCAAACCGCAAGTCAGGATTTATTTGAGGTTATTGTAGTAGACAATCATTCTATCGACAATACGAAGAACGTCACGTTGTCCTTTACAGGAAAAATTAAGAATTTAAGATATGTTTATGAAGAGGTTATCGGACTTAGTCATGCGCGCAACCGCGGTTATAAAGAAGCTGTATACGATTGGGTGTCCTATGTCGATGACGATGCAAAAGCATATACGAATTACATAGAGCGAGTGCTTTGGGTTATTGAACATTATCATTTTGATTGTTTTGGCGGAAGATTTTTTCCCTGGTATCAGGAACCGAAACCAAAATGGTTGCCGGAGGATTTTGGGAGATTTCCACTGCTGCTCGATTCAATTGGAGTTTTACCTAATAGCCAATATGTGGCTGGTGGCGTGATTGTATTTCGCAAGTCAATATTATTTGAAGTAGGGGGCTTCCCAATTTCATTGGGTATGAGTGGCACTCAGGTGGGATATGGTGAAGAAAACTGGGTTCAGGATGAATTGCGCAAGCATTCATATAGAATTGGTTTCGATCCAAACTTGAAGATAGATCACTTGGTGGCATCCTATAAGTTTGAATTGCGCTGGCACGTGAGGCGTCAATATGCCAGGGGTAGAGCAGCCCGGATTTTAGAAATAGGCAAACAAAAAAAAATAGTTCCCTTATTGGGTTGGGCAATACTGGTTACGATGAAGGAATTAGTACGCAATAGTTTAAAGTGGGTCAGTCAAAGAAATTACTATTATCAAAATTATTTACTTGACTCTTTTGGTTTATTATTTCGCACAATTGGATACATGAAAGGATGAACCGGCCTATTTTATCTATTATCATACCCACCTATAATCGTGCGCCTGTTTTACCAAAGGCAATTGCCAGCGTATTCGCTCAACAATGTGCTGATATTGAAATAATAGTAGTGGATGATGGGAGCACCGACAATACTTATGTGCAATTAAAGCCGTGGATTGACGAGGGAAAAATAATTTATTATACCCAGGTTAATCAAGGTGTATCTGCAGCGCGTAACCTTGGGGTTTCTAATGCTTCAGGCGAATATTTGGTTTTTTTGGATAGTGATGATGAAATGACCGGGAATTACATGGCCGAGGTGTTTTCTCATATTTATGAGAATCCCGATATTATTTTTTTGAGTGCCCAGATATTTGTGGATCAGGTTTTAGTCAAAAATGTATTAGCTACAAGACCCTATGGAAAGCCATTGGATATAGGTTTATTCTTAGCGGGTACTTTCATTGTCAAACGAAGTTTATTTCTGGCGAGTGGCGGATATGATACGGAGATTAAGCATAGTGAGAACAATGAGCTTTCGTTACGACTTAGGCCGCTGCTGAAGAAAAAAATATTTATTGATAAGTATCTGTTACGGATAAATCAAGTGAAAAACGATCGCATCAGCAATTCGCCAGTTTATTTAATTGACTCCATTACGTACATCCTAAACAAGCATAATGATTATTATCAGACACACACCGATATTAAGTGGATCTACTTAAATATTTTAGGTGTGGCATACCTTAAAAGAAAAGATAGACAAGCGGCAAGAAAATATTTTATAGAGGCTATACAACTAAAGCCATTTGGGCTCAAATCATACCTGTATTTTTTTTATAGCTATATGTGATTTTATCGAATATCGACCATGAAGCATCTTGCTGCCTTTATTATGACCTATCAAAGATATAACCTAGTCGAAGAGGCTGTATATAAATTATTGAATCAAACTTGGCCGCCAGATAAAATCTTAGTTGTTGATAATAGTCCGGACACACTAACCGAGTCCTTGGTTAAGACTATAAATAGTCCAATAGTGCAATATCACCGCGTAGGATATAACGCAGGGCCAGCGGGGGCTGCGCGAATTGGTTTAGTGAAATTAGCAGAAGAAGGGTATGAATGGATATATTGGGGCGATGATGATGATCCACCGCCTCATAATGACACTTTTGAGAAGTTACTAAGTATACCAAACAACTATAAGAGCAAGGTTAAAATTGGTCAAATGGGTCTTGTAGGGCATAAGGTAAATCTTACGTTAGGTTTAATAGTGAGAACCTCAGACCAGATGCTGATGGATAATTCGTTTTTAGAGATTGATACTATTTCTGGCAACCAATGTAAGATTGTCAATAGAGCCGTTATTCTCAAAGGAGCGTTGCCAACGGAGAAACTTTTTTTTGGTTTCGAGGAATTGGATTTTGATATTCAAGTAAAGAAACTGGGATACTCTTCGGTTGTACGCACAGATCTTTTTATGGAGCAACGGAGCAGGTCCGACCGGGGCAGCCATATACAGGCTAAGCTCATAGGTCATAATCAACTATGGAGGCGGTATTATAGTTTTCGCAATCTTCTTCATATTTTCAAAAAAAACAGAATGTATGGCGCCATGCTGATAATTTTTTTTAAAATTGGAATAAAGCTCCTAACTGGTTTTCGGTTTGGTTGGCATTATGGCCTGAATCAGAATAGATTTCTTTTATTGGCGGTATCAGATTGGTTAAGGAATATATATGGCAAAAAAAACTTTCAAGCCGATTAATCAAAATTGTACGAGTTGTTTTTGCGATCGTGACCGATACGTAAAACAGGGATTTTATCATTTACTTAAAGGTTTCTTAAATCCATGTTTGCGCCACATGATTTGGTTCAGAATGAGTTCCCTCTATTCTATTTACCATCCTCTCGGTATTTTGGGCAGGTTTGGTTTAAAGATTAATCAATTGCTATTCGGATTTCAAATTCCACATACAACCACCATTGGCAGAGGACTTTTTCTGGCGCATCATGGAACGATTGTTATAAATCCCAATTCCATTATTGGCGAAAATTGTAATATAGCCCATGGCGTTACCATCGGTAAGGTGAATAGTGGAGAGCGCGAGGGCTGTCCTGTAATTGGCCATCGGGTTTGGATTGGGCCTAATGCGGTTTTGGTAGGTAAGATTCATATCGGAAACGATGTTTTGATTGCGCCACTCAGTTTTGTCAATTTTGATGTGCCGGAGGGTTGCTTGGTCGTTGGCAATCCGGCTACGGTAGTTCCAAATAAGACCAGTGAAGCATACATTAATTTCTTTCATTAATTTAAGTGATCTCCAATATTATAATAAGAGTGCGCAAAAAGACATTTAATCACAGAGAACACAAAACATTCTTACCGAGTGACTCAGAAAAAATCCTCAGTGTGTTCTCTGTGTTTAAAAATGTATCGAACGTAATATTAATCAGGTAGTTGATTCAGAAAATGATTTTATTTCTTTGGTAAATCCGGACATGCTTACAAAATCTAACTTAGTATAATACTATGGGTTTTAATATAAAGACAAGCGAAATATTAATACTTTCAAGGCATGCGAAAATAAATTATGAACGCGTTGTAACTATTGGAAGACAACAACTGAATGGTTCTCAGATTTTGTTTGAAAAATTATTTCAGAAATATAGTTTGCCACAGGATGCCTACCAAAACATATTTCGGAACGAGGCCCGCTATTGTGAAAGTTTTCTAAAACTTTTGGGTGCAAAGGTTATTGATAGCATTGACGTGTCTGATTATGAGCAGGCAACCCTTATTCATGATATGAATAACCCTATAGCCGATGCGCACAAAAATAAATATTCTGCTGTCATTGATAGTGGTTCGCTTGAGCACATATTTAATTATCCAATAGCTATTAAAAATTGCA
This sequence comes from Cyclobacteriaceae bacterium, assembly GCA_043774805.1. Taxonomy (GTDB): domain Bacteria; phylum Bacteroidota; class Bacteroidia; order Cytophagales; family Cyclobacteriaceae; genus ELB16-189. The sequence goes on from JAYVTB010000105.1 coordinate 50,562, forward strand.
TGGAAATGGTGCGAGAAGAGGGACATTTTATAGGCATTTCACCCGCTAATAATTTTTTGGGCCACGGATTTTATCAATTTAGTCCGGAGTTATTTTATCGAGTATTCTCGACTGAGAATGGTTTCCAGCCCCTTAAGATGTTGCTGTTTTTTAACGATTACTCAAGTCCGGTATTTGAGGTAGTTGATCCGGTGAGCGTGAGGGATCGTGTGAAGTTAAAAAACACCAAAGAATCATATTTATTTTTTGTGGCAAAACGCGTAGTAGTAAAACCAGTTTTATTGTCACCTCCTCAACAATCGGATTACGAACATATTTCATGGACGAATTCAAAAAAGAAGGATACATCCATATTGAAAAGTAAATTAAGTAAAAGGATTAGAAGTTTCATTCCTGGATTTCTTACGCTTTTATTCCTGAGGTTACGGAAGTCATATTATCATATCGTGTCATTTCTTAGACCCACCGGTAATGGCAGTAGTAAATATTTCAAAAGAGTCAAACGGGATATGGATATGTTTAATATTCGATAATTAAGTTACTATTTTTAATAATCAAAAATGGACTTCAAATCGAATAGATCATTTGAATTATTATTTGCTACTGAATGAATCGTTCCGTTCTCTACATTATTGACACATTACAAACAGGTGGTGCCGAAAAAAGTTTGCTGGAGATCACCCGTCATTTCAAAAAGTACCAACCTGTCTTTCTCCAACTTTTCGATAAGAACAATGAATTGAAGCTGGAGTTTGATAAGGCAGGTATAGCAGTCATTGATTTAAAACTTAAGGATTCACTGCGTTTTCATAAACTAGCCAAAGAAGTAACCAAAATATTATCTGATTTAAATCCTGTATTAATCCACTCCACTTTGTTTAAATCTGATATGGTAAGTCGCGAACTGGTTAAACACATTCCGATTCCGCTGATCAATAGTTTAGTTAATAATTCCTATAGCAAGCAACGCTATCAGTCGGAACCACTTTCAATAAAAATCAAGTTGTG
>JAYVTB010000106.1:0-5611 GCA_043774805.1 Cyclobacteriaceae bacterium
CGATGTGCTAAGTGAATTTAAAAAACTGAAAATACTTAAACACCAATACTATGGAAGTAGCCAAAAATCAGCAACTTAGTTGTGACAAAGTAGAGCTAAAGAATGGCCCATAATGGTTCGGTTCGTTCTGTCTGTTCTGTATGCTGAATCAATTTTTTTTATAATCCTTGTCCGAATAAAATTATAGAATTTATCACCTTCACCACTCACTTTAAAACTGTCAGCGGGAAGAGCATCGGGGAAAGTGTAGTCGCGGTTTCGCAATGAGTCCATGACATAAGCATTTTCATATCCAATTCCGACCACTATTGGGTCGATAGAAATCTTTTTCTTTTTAATAAAGTGGTCTACAGAATTGGTAATCTGGTCAAAGTAGGCATTACCATCAAGAAGATAAACCACTGGGTAAGTATGCTTATTGCTTCTTGAGTAATTCCTGGGCAGTCTTACAAATAAACTGAAAGGTTCGTCCGAAAAGTCTGATTTTAGGGTAAAGGTGGGAGGTGTCTCTTCATCATCAGGTTCATCCGGAGGATTCTTATCAGTGAGTGCTGTCACATAAAGACAGTAATGGTGAGGTGGACGTGTCCAATGCCCTAAACTTGTTTTTCTGAAAAAACTCTTTGACGAACCACCAATCTTTACTTCATAAAATATCTGCTTGACTTCTTTTTCAGTTTCAGGGATAAACTCCAATGATACAAGCACATTTCCTTTAATGAGGATGTGATCATCAGATAAATCGAACTTTAACCATCCTACTTTAACAGGATGTCTTTGTATGATACTTTTTTCAATTATTCTTTCTTTCGGTGTATTTTCATCAACGTCAAACCTGTAAAAATTAATCCTGAAATCCGCGCTGTCAGATCTTGATGAATTAATATGGAGATTGAGTGAATTTATTTGAGCGAGCGTATTTCCTAGATTGATTACTTGTCCAATCTCAAAGCTGTCGTCCTTTTTAAATATTCCGTCAGTAAAATGAATAGCGCCCCTTCTCTTAATACCGTATTTTTTTTCGACCAGCTTTTCCCCTGTAATTACCACTTCGTCAAGTTGAGTGGTCTTTTCCTTCAATTTTATGATCGCATTTTTGTCCGACAATAAATCCTTGATTGAAAGGTTTGATTCATAATACCCAACTATCGAAAAGGTTAAGCTGTCACCTTGATTTTCAATGGGAATAGTGATCGCGAATGAACCGTCTTCTTTTGAAACAGTGCCGATGTTTTTTTCTTTTATTCCGATATTGACATAAGACAAAGGGTTCTGGTTCTTTGCGTTTATTACTTTTCCAATAATTTGAGTTTGTGAAAAGCTATCGTTGTTAATGCCCAAGCTCAGTATAGCAATTATCCAAATTGAAAAAGGTTTTAAAATGGTCATGGGTTCAGGTTTCCATAAGGATGAATTATTTGTCTTAATAGTTTTTGTGTGCTCAACCTTTTGATCTGAAGTTGCTCACAAGTCTTTATTCAATATCCGTAAAGCAAATTCCATTTCAGCGTCTTTTCTGATTACCCAATTGTCAAAAGATGGTATTACCTCATAGTCCGGAATGGTGCCACGTCCGAAATTTTTAGTTAAGTCAACAGCATTTGTGTATTTCTGTAAGGGAACTGTAATTTGGAGTCCTGTCCGAATGGTTGCTTTGGGCATCATTCCACTTGTGTTTCCCTGAAATCCACCACCGGTTTCCTGACCAATGACTTTTGCCTTTTTATTATATGAAAGTACGGCCACAAAGTCCGAGCAAGATGATAGACACAACCCATTTGTAAGGAGGTAGGTTTTTCCTCTAAAATTATTCCGTGAAGGCTTTTGAGTTTCATAATAGTTAAACTCCTTTGTCAACCATGTTTTCCTCCATAGGTAAGACCCATTTACGTCTTTTGGTTTCGTATAAAAGAGTCTGTTTACTCCCTTAATCTCTTTCGATATTGCTTCTGTTACTTCAATTTTGTCCCAATACCTGAATGGAATGTCAAAAAAGTAAGATGCTAATTGAGCAGCGTTCCCATCTGTACCTCCCGTATTGTACCTCAGGTCGATAATCAGGTATTTAATACCTGACTCTTTAATCTGCTTAAATGTCGATTTGGTGAATTTTTTAAAATTCTGTCCATTGGCTTTAATCGTACTTTTGGCAAATGAATGCACCTTCAAAATCCCTAGGTTATTAATCAATTCAAACTCAATCGGTTTTTTGTAATTCGATTCCATCGATTTGAGTGAAGGGAACATATCCTTTGAAACCCCCTTCAATTCATATTTATTGGTGACTTCATTATTCTTAATGGCAAGGGTGAACGTTGGAGTTACTTCAACTATTGATTGATACCAGAATGAAAATCTATGATTAAGAAGAAGAATCTTCTCTGTTCGGTTAAATCCGTCAGATGGAATAGCGTTTAAGATTCTGTCCAGGATATCGGAGATGGGCCTACCGTTTATTGAAATGACTTCACCTCCAATTTGAATGTCCTTGTTGGTGTAACTCTTTGTAATCAATACTTTGTTGTCGGAATTAATAAATATTTCGATTGGAAGTAATGTTGCAGTTTTATCAAGGTAGGCCAGATATTCTTTTGAAAGAGTAATTCCTGTATGCAAACATCTAATCTTTGCAAACAGTGGCTTCATCTTTCTATAATATTCCAACTCAGTCAGGGAATCCACGATTGTCTGAGTAGTTGAGTCAATTAGATAGTCAAACTTTTCCTTTGGAGTGTACCGGTAAAAACCAGGGTGTTTCTGACCTATATCATTCAGCAAACTTTTTGTCCAACGCTTCAAGCTGTCACTGTGATATTTTTTGTCTGGATTGAATTGATTTTCCTGAGCCGGCAGGCTAGCGCTAAAAAAAATAAGGAGTCCAAAAACCATTAATCTCATTCTTGGGAATTTATTTGGATGGCCCAATCGAAAAAATAGTTTAGATGTCTCTTGTTGCACAGGTACAATTGGACGGTGGTCATTCCCTCACTCCCTATCATTACTTTATTTTTTTCTTCGACCTCAATTCGTTTGCTGCGTTCAGGATGTAATTCTTGATTTCAGTAACTTCTTTTTGGTTGAGGCGACCCGAGAAATTGGGCATCCCTTTCTTGGCATACATTCCTTTCAATACAATGTCTTCTATAATTCCAAACGTTCCTTCATTGGAATACGTCAGGTTGGGGATGGCACCACCGTTATCACCCATCCAACCATGACATGCACGGCAATTGACATTATACAATAGTTCTCCTTTACTGATTTCTTCGGAGGTGGCAGAAACAGGAAGTTGAATGAGTTCCTTAGGTTTGGTCTTATAAAATCCCGAATACGTTTCGTTGGCATCAAGTGCGAAAGTGAAAATTGTGCCAGGGTAATTTTCTTCTGTAAATCTTACCCGATGACCAGGGTTGCCGCCCCAACCTACCGCAATGGAAACATATTGCTTTCCATGAATCAAATAGGTAACGGGCGGAGCGATTGCACCAGAACCAACATTTGCTTCCCAAAGTTTCTTTCCATCCGTTGCATCATACGCAATAAGTTTACCCTCACCCGTTCCCTGAAAGACAAGACCTCCTGCTGTGGCCATCACTCCACCATTCCAATGGGTGGCAGGATAATTCACTCGCCATACTTCCTTTTGCGTTTGTGGATCCCAGGCCAGCAATTGTCCTTGATCCATGTTATCCGGCCGGTTTGGATCTGCGATCGTTGGACGATTGAGAATGGGCGTTGAAACATTCTTGGTGTTCTCAATGAACTTCCAGATTGAATCATTACCAAAAGGGAATGAATTAACGTGAGCAGGAAAATACACCAACCCGGTCGTTGGGTTATAGGCCATGGGTTGCCAATTATGTCCGCCTACAGGTCCGGGAGAGATCACTCTGTTTTCATTTTTATACCTGGCGAAATCCGTCTCGATAGGTTTGCCAGTTTTCTTATCAACGGCCGTAGCCCAATTCATGTACGTATAGGGTTCAGCTGAAATGAGTTGCCCGGTTATTCGATCTACCACATAGAAGAACCCATTCTTGGGTGCCTGCATGATCACCTTTCTTTGTTGCCCTTCAATTTCTATGTCGGTAAGAATGAGATGTTGTGTGGCGGTGTAATCCCAATCATCTCCGGGTGTGGTTTGATAATGCCAAACATATTCACCGTTGTCGGGATTGAGTGCTACAATGGAGGAAAGAAAAAGGTTGTCGCCCTGCCCGTCACTCCGGTGAAACCAGTCCCACGGAGAACCATTGCCAGTGCCCACATAAAACAAATTGAGTTCAGGATCGAACGCCATGGCATCCCATGCCGTGCCACCTCCACCATATTTCCACCATTCACCAGCCCACGTTTTGGCTGCCATTTCCATGGCTTTCGATTCGAAAGGTTTTGAGGGATCGCCAGGCACGATATAAAATTTCCATCGCTCCTCTCCTGTCATAGCATCATAAGCAGTGATGTATCCTCGTACTCCATACTCGGCACCACCATTTCCAATGATCACATTCCCTTTCACAATTCTTGGGGCTCCTGTAATGGAGTAGGATTTAGTGGTATCAACGGTGACTACTTGCCAAACGGGTTTGCCAGTAGCAGCATCGAGCGAAATCAACCGGCCGTCTAACGTTCCCACGAAGACACGACCCTTATATAACGCAAGGCCTCTGTTCACCACATCGCAGCAAAGTCGTTCACCAACCTTGGTGGGCACCTCCGGATCGTATGTCCAAATCAGTTTCCCGGTTAGGGCATTCACGGCAAACACTTTACTCCATGGACCAGAAAGGAACATAATCCCGTCTACCACTAATGGTGTCGCTTCAATTCCACGGGTGGTCTCCAGATTCAACGCCCACGCCAAACCAAGTTTTCCTACATTGTCATTATTGATTTGTGTAAGTGCACTAAAGCGATCTTCAGCGTAATTCTTTCCATAGGTCACCCAATTTTCCGGAGTATTATCTGCGTTGACCAGATAGGCATCGTCAATAATTGATGTTGCCAACTTAATGTGTTCTTCAGAACCACGGTCAGGCTTTTTGGTACATTGAATTGAAATAAAGGTCAGGCCTAGAATGAGAAGAGCGGAAGGAATTCTTAGGATGGTGGTCAATGTTCTCATTACTTTTTTCATTAGGAATTTATAATATAGGAATAAATTTCTCTACTACTTCATCTGCCATGCAATCAACCGAAAAAGATTTCGTCATTATCATCAAATCAGTGTATGCTTTATCGAAAGATTGTCTTTCCGTTTGACGGTTTTGTTAGTTGATATGCAGTAAGTCCTCCCAGGAGTTTTGCGGAGTTTGCTAAAATAAATGTCAAGAGAAATTCTGACCAACTTACCCCGAGCGACAGCAAAATTGCTATGTCAAGGGTAACATAAATGATCCAATATAAAATTGTTGAACCAAGAATATTTTTATGCTGCTTTCTGTTCCAATACCTTACTACCAAAAAGAATATAACAAAACCAAAAATTCCAGATACCCAAGGGGCCGAAAACTGCGCATGCTTGTCGTAAACTGTCATTGCTTGTCCAGTATTAACTCTACTTTGTCACAACTAAGTTGCTGATTTTTGGCTACTTCCATAGTATTGGTGT
>JAYVTB010000107.1:0-40424 GCA_043774805.1 Cyclobacteriaceae bacterium
GCAGGTGTAAAAGTTAATAGAAACCGCCTTTGGTACGAAGAACGTATGCCGGGTGGTGTGGGGGGACAGCGGTGATGAGCCGCTTCCTACCCGATTAACCCGGCAACACAGAGAACGCATGAGTATCATAAAAATGATTTCTTTATTGATGAAATAAAATGTTGCTTAAAGGAACATGAGATCGCTTTCCTGAAGGGGTTAAATATGGATAACTCCGCGCCAACACTTGGAAAAGATGCGATGAACTCAATAACCCAAACGGGGTTGAATTACATGAATTAACAGCTAACTTCTTCATTATGAATTGGACGCAACTCACAGACCCATTCAACAACATCTTTTTATCAGCAGTGGTTGCCGCCATCCCGGTAGTTTTTATATTTTGGATGCTGATAAAAAAACTGAAGGGCTACATGGCTAGTTTGCTCACCATGGTGTTGGCCATCGTGATTGCCGTTGCCGTATATGGCATGCCAATAAAGCTTGCGCTGTTGTCTGCAGTGCATGGTGCATTATACGGATTGTTTCCTATTTGCTGGATTATCATCGGGGCGGTTTTTCTTTTCAATATCACGGTGAAGAGCGGGCAGTTTGAGATCATCAAGAATTTTATGGCTTCAGTTACTCCTGATCGGAGATTGCAGGCACTTTTAATAGCATTTTCTTTTGGTGCCTTTCTTGAAGGAGCCGCAGGATTTGGAGCACCTGTTGCTATCTCTGCCGCCATGCTGGTCGGATTAGGATTCAATCCATTGTATGCAGCTGGTATTTGCCTCATTGCCAATACAGCCCCGGTTGCCTTTGGTTCAGTGGGCACACCGATCATCATTGCATCACGGGTTTCCGACATTCCTGAAATGGCCATTTCCCAAATGGTAGGAAGAACACTTCCGATACTTTCAGTCATTGTTCCTTTTTACCTTGTCGTGTTAATGTCAGGATTGAAAAAATCTATTGAAGTATTGCCTGCAATTTTGGTGTCCGGAATTTCTTTTGCATTTTTTCAATGGTTTGCTGCCAACTATATCGGACCCATGCTTCCCGATGTGATGGCCGGGATTGCATCCATCATTTGTTTGATGATCTTATTAAAATACTGGAAGCCTGCATCTATCTGGCGCTTTAGCGAAGAGCCACAACAAACCATCGATACACAATTGAAACATTCAGCCGGGGAAGTATTCAGAGCGTGGTCTCCATTTATTATCATGACTATTTTTATTGTTGCCTGGGGACTTCAACCTGTTAAAGTCGTCTTGAATTCTATTGGGTTTATAAAGTTCAATATCCCTGGATTGTTTGACGCGATACTCAAGGCTGATGGAACTCCACTCGTGATCAAGCCGTTCGAATTTAATTATCTTTCGGCACCCGGGACTGCCGTGCTGCTGGCAGCAACGATCTCTTTACCATTAATCGGTATGAAGTTCAGACAAGGTGCTGAAATCTTTGGGTCAACATTAAAGCAGTTAACATTTTCTGTAATTACGATTGCCTCGGTGGTTGGTTTTGCTTTTATCACTAACAATTCAGGAATGTCAATCACGATGGCGGTCGCGTTGGCAAGTACTGGAATTCTCTTTCCTTTTTTCTCACCTGTGCTTGGATGGCTTGGTGTGTTTCTTACCGGTTCGGATACTTCATCTAATGCGTTGTTTTGTAAACTTCAATCGTCAACAGCAGAAACCCTTGGCGTTGACCCGGTGGTGACGGTAAGTGCTAATGCATCGGGTGGGGTTACCGGTAAAATGATTTCACCACAATCTATTGCCATTGGTGCAGCAGCCGTAGGCCTCGTGGGAAAAGAATCAGAACTTTTTCGGTTCACCTTAAAACATAGCTTCATCATGTTATTGGTGGTTAGTCTGCTTACGTGGATGCAGGCCTACGTCACTACGTGGATGATACCGGTATATGAAAAGATGGAATCAGTCGCGGCTGCGGAAGTTGACGATTCTTCAAAAGGAATTATGTATTTGCTGGTATTAGCCTTCACGCTGATATTGATCGCGACCACTGTTTTTCTGGTGAACAGGAAGAAAGAAAATTTTACTAGTTGAATAATATAATCAAACTCATGAATTCCAATTCTATTGTCATTCGCCAAAAGCTGAAAGAAATTTACAATGATGTTTACACGGATGAAGTATTGACGGCCCTTTCTTCAATAGCTCATTTTAATGACGACATAAAATCCGTGATGACTTCGCGCCTGAAACGGAGGGCATCGCGACAGCAACAGAAACTGAGAATTGCATTTCCTGATCCTGAAAGTTTCATTCCACGGACAAACATTAAAGTAAAAGATGCCCGTGATGGAAACTTTGAAGGAGCCATAATACCAGAAGATCTTCAACGGCAATGGATTCAAGGGACCGGTCCAGCAGCAAAGCCGAACACTGCCCTTGAAAGCAGCATTCGAAACGTTGCTTATGCATTGCTATCAGGTGCAGATGGATGGATGTTTGATGGCGAGGATGCTCTTGGGCAAATTAATTCCATGTCGCTCGATAATCAACGCAACCTAAAACTGGCTATAAAAAAAGATCCTGTTTTTCTCAATGTGGCAAAGGGTGTTGCTGATGAAATGAATAAATGGGCAATGGATTTCTTTGGTCATAATATCATCACCGATTGGGCCGCACAACTGAACTTCACCACAAAAATATTTCGATGCCGCGGTCTTCATCTTGACGATCGTCATATCCGTGATTCGAATGGAGTTGCCATGGCGGCATCCATAGTTGATTTGACGCTTTATGTAGTTAACAATTACAAAGCGTTGCAAAAGGCAGGATCATCAATTGTGTTATATCTCCCTAAAATTCAAACAGCCGAAGAAGCGGCCTTGTGGAATGATATGATGATCGCGCTCGAGGCTCACCTCGGACTTCCTACTGGTGCTATTAAGGTTTATGTGCTCGTAGAACAACTGGAGGCAACGTATCAGTTGATGGAGATACGCGCAGCATTGGGCAAGCACTTTGTTGGATTTAATACCGGTCGTTGGGATTATATCAATAGCGTAGCTGATGCCATGTCGTGGGATAAGAGTTTCATCAATCCGAATATCGAGGGCATTGTTATGACGTATGGATACATGCGCAATTATGAAGATCGTGTAAGACGTGCGGTGAACACGGCCGATAGAAATGGAAACTTTGCCTTGTGGCAAGGTGGTATGGAACCCAACATACCAGTGGGTTCTAAAGAAGGAGTCTCGGCCAGTATGAAAAAGGCGGTGGCAGGTGCCGAACGTGAACAACGCGATGGAGCAAGTGGAAAGTGGGTAGCGCATTGGAAGATGGTTCATATTGTAAGACTTGTTTGGGAAAAAGTGGGAGCGTTAAATCAACTGGGTAGAAAATTTCCTACGCTCACCTATTCACAAGAGGATGCAGAAGGACTGATATTATTAGAACCTGCGGCTACATCCATTCGTGGTGCCAGAAATCTTTTGAGTGTTGCACTGCAATATGGAAATGCTTTTTTACAAGGCATGCAAGCGGCAGCACTAAAGCCTGCTGATTATTTTGGCAACGATGACATTTTGTATTTGATGGAAGACATGGCCACCGGTGAAATCCGGTTAAGTATTCTTTGGGAGTGGGTACATAAGGGAGCAACCCTTACTGAAGAGGATGTTGAAACGGGGACAAAGGCAGGTGAGAGATTTGATTCAATGATCTTCAACAGACTATTGGATGAAGAGTATAGAAAACTATTGTCCGCCAGCAACAAAGATGTGCATGATGACTCCAAGACTTCCACGTTGCCTGTCTCACGCGAGATAGCCAACACCTATGTACTCGACAATATGAAGGCTCCCTGGTTTATCGACTTGTTGAACATTAATCTTAACAATTCGGATTTAAGTGTAGCCAGGAAGCGGATTGCTTTGTTCATGGAAACGTTGAAAAAAGACGGAAGACGAATTACTGAAAATCTGGATTTTTGATTACGGCCCGTTAGTTGACTTTCAAGAAACTCAACTTAGGATCACTACAAATTATTTGATTGGCAACTGATCATGTAAAATACCACTCTATCTCTGATAAAAAATCTTTATATTCGATTAGATACTTCGGACTCTTTGTTAGTTCAACTATTACCCACATCAAACCATAGAGCCATGCAAAATGAAAAAAGCTTTTCAATCCTGAATAGAATTTTATGCGGTTTACTTGCGGTGGTATTTTTCTCCTGTAACAATCAGAAAGAATCTATCTCAAATGATTCCAGCATTACTGGTACAGTTTCCGGTACAAATGGACCAGAGGCGGGTGTATGGGTTATCGCTGAAACGTTCGACCTCCCTACGCGCTTTGCTAAAATTGTAGTTACTAATGATGAAGGAAAGTTTGTCATGCCAGATCTACCTTCAGCGAATTATAAAGTTTGGGTACGAGGCTATGGATTAATTGACTCTCCAAAGAAAGATGCAAAACCCGGAGCGACATTAAACCTGGAGTCGGTAATTGCACCAACTGCCGCAGCAGCAGCTCAATATTATCCTGCTGGATATTGGTTTTCATTACTTCATGTACCGACTAAGGATAAGTTTCCGGGCACAGGTCCTAAAGGCAATGGCATTGCACCAGAAATTAAAACCCAGGCAGACTATGTCAGGAGAATTAAATCAGGCACTTGCCTCGCATGTCATCAATTGGGTAGCAAGGGCACGCGCGAATTACAAGCATCATTGGGGAAATTCAATAACTCTTTTGATGCGTGGGAACGAAGATTGCAGTCTGGACAGGCCGGTCCTACTATGATCACTTCGGCTGTTCAAATAGGTCGTGAAGAAATACTGAAGATGTTTGCCGACTGGACCGATCGAATTGCCATAGGTGAAATCCCCCCTGCACCACCACGACCAAAAGGCATTGAAAGAAATGTGGTGATATCTCAATGGGATTGGGCTGATCCAAAAGTATATCTGCACGATGTCGTTTCAACAGATAGACGGAATCCTACCGTGAACGCAAATGGATCAGTTTATGGTTCATTGGAATTAAGCGCTGATTACCTGCCAGTATTGGATCCAATAACCAACATGAAAGGCCGGGTAGACCTAACTGTGCGCGACCCAAATTCGCCCAATGTTTCTGGTGAGGTGGCTATGCCTTCACCTTATTGGGGCGACACGGCTATTTGGAATAGCAGGACGAACGTGCACAACCCGATGTTCGACAGTGCAGGACGAGTATGGATAACGGCAGCCGTTCGAGGGCCGGATAACCCTGACTTTTGTAAAACAGGTTCAACACATCCTTCCGCTAAATTATTTCCCATCGATCGGTCATATCGACAACTCGGAGTTTATGATCCGAAGACTAAAAAATACACCACTATTAATACATGCTTCAGCACTCACCATCTCATGTTTGCAGAAGACAGTAACAACACGCTCTGGACAAGCGGTGGTGGACCAGTTGTGGGTTGGCTGGATACAAAAAAATATTTAGAGACAGGAGATGAGCAAGCCTCACAAGGTTGGACACCTTTTATTCTCGATACCAATGGCAACGGTAAACGCGATGAGTATGTAGAGCCGGATGCTCCCGTTGATCCAAAAAAAGATAAACGAATTGCGAACGGATTATATGCCGTGTCACCTGCACCAGACGGATCGGTATGGGGATCTTCACTTGGTTATCCTGGTGCTGTCATTCGAGTTACTCCTGGAACGAATCCGGCTGAGACCGCGATTACAGAGTATTACGAATTACCCGTGAATGATCTTGGCGAACCCAAAGAAGGATTTTCTCCACGAGGTATGGATGTTGACCGTAACGGAGTAGCGTGGGTTGCACTTGCGAGTGGCCACATGGCAAGTTTTGATCGTAGAAAATGTAAAACCGTTAACGGACCTGAAGCTACCGGTCAACATTGTCCTGAAGGCTGGACGTTTTATGTTGAACCTCTTCCCCAATTTGCCGGAGTAGAATTATCCGGTAGCGCAGAATCCAGTTATTATACCTGGGTGGACCAGTTCAACACATTGGGGTTGGGTGAAAATACTCCCATCAATACAGGCAATGAATCGGAAGCACTACTTGCTTTAAAAGATGGGCAGTGGGTGGTGATGCGGGTCCCATATCCAACCGGATTTTATACCAAATGGATGGATGGAAGAATTGATGATCCGAATGCAGGCTGGAAAGGCCGTGGATTGTGGGCGACTATCAGCACGAGGACTCCATTTCATATGGAAGGTGGAAAAGGCACCAGCAGCAAGGTGTTTAAGTTTCAGTTTAGACCTGATCCGCTGGCGAAGTAGTAAATAAATCAGTGCTGTAATACCGGTTATGTTGTTTTATAGGCCAAAAAGTGATCATTTAAGTAAATTCAGTACTTTAACACTGAAATGTATTAAAACAAGTACTATAGTACTTTAATTGACTTGTTTTATACTATATTCGTATTAGTATTTGTGGTAATCAGTACTATAACACGGATTTATGAATACAATTAATGTGATAGCTAAGACGATTGTGACACGTAGAGGTGTGCTGGGAATTACTCAAGAACAGCTTTCTAACCTTTCACACGTAGGAATGAAAACCATTTACAAGCTCGAGCAGGGGATTGGCAACCCTTCCGTTAGCACTATAGATAGGGTGCTGGATGTGTTGGGTCTTGAGCTTAGCATAAAATTGAAAAAGCAGTAAGGCATGCGTTCGGCACTTGTGTATCGGAATCATGATTTGGCAGGAAGGCTAATTGAGATGGGGAGTGAATATGTATTCCGATATGAATACACATACTTTATCGATCAAACCAAAAAGGCAATAAGCTTAACACTACCGAAGTCCCAGCAAGAATACAAAAGTAAAAATCTGTTTCCCTTTTTCTTCAACATGTTGGCAGAAGGGGTAAACAAACAGATTCAATGCCGCCATTTGCAAATAGACGAGAATGATTACTTCTCACTATTAATAAAGACTTCGGGTGAAGACAGCATCGGGTCGATCACGCTCAAGGAAGCAGTGTTATGAATGTAGATCGCTGCCCATCCACTTTAAAAAAGGGATTCACCACATATAGTCCTGCTGCACTGAAGAAGCTTTTTTTCGCAAAGAAAGTAAGCCATATACTTCCCTTTCTTCCGCCTGAGAAAGATGAGAAGGTGCAGGAAATGTTCATGGCCAACAGAAGCAGAATTAGTATTTCTGGTGTGCAGAAGAAGTTGTCTCTTTTTCTGGTGAAGAATAAGTTAACCCTTACCGAGCCAACCCAACACGGGCTTTACATACTGAAACCCATACCGGATGAACTCTTGAAAGCCGATCAGGTGCCCGCGAATGAGCATGTAACCATGCAGATAGCTGAACAAGTTTATAAGATTCAAACGGCAGCCAATGGATTGATCTTTTTTCTGGATGGCCAACCGGCTTATGTAACCAGACGGTTTGACCGCACCCTTGAGGGAACCAAGTATGGCATGGAAGACTTTGCATCACTGGCAAAAAAAACAAGGCAAACCGATGGCGATGATTTTAAATATGCAGCCAGCTATGAAGATCTGTTCAACATGGTTAAGGAGTATGTAGGACCATATCGAATTGAAAGCCAGCGATTGTTCAGACTGGTTTTATTCAATTATGTGTTTTCAAATGGAGATGCTCACCTGAAGAATTTCTCTTTATTGGAAACGATCAGCGGTGATTACCTGCTCAGCCCTGCCTACGATCTTATCTGTTCACGATTACATGTAAACGACCCGGATGTTGCGCTTAAGAATGGCTTGTTTGCAGATGATTTCACCACCGAAAGTTTCGCGGCCAACGGTTATTATGCTTATGATGATTTTCTTCACCTGGGTATAAGGGCAGGATTACCAGAGGAGGTGGTAAAAAAAGAAGTTCAGTTATTTTTAGTCAGTAAAGTTGAAGTAAAAGATCTTGTGATCAGGTCGTTCTTAAATGATGAAATGAAGGTTCGGTACTTAGCGCTTTTTGAAGAGAAGTTATCAAGGGTTAATTATTCATTTGAAAAACGCCTATAGCCCCTTGGCCTATAAAAAAAGCAGCTACTTTCGTAACTGCTTAATTATCAAGCTCTCCCTCTTGGACTTGAACCAAGGACCCTCTGATTAACAGTCAGATGCTCTAACCAGCTGAGCTAAGGGAGAATTTCGGACTGCAATAATACAAGTTCGACCCTTAAATATCCAAATTGAGGTAAAAAAAATCTAAGAGTGAGTCAAAACACTTGGATAATGACGTCTCTTTATTAACTTTGAAATACAAAGTACTTTGATATGAGTCAAAATCAGTCCTTCGAAAAAGACATCGAATCCATTCGCCAGTTGATGGAGCGGTCTGTAAAATTCTTATCGCTCAGCGGTTTGTCGGGCATATTGGCGGGTGTTTACGCATTAATGGGTTCATCCATTGTTTATGTGCTCTTTCAGTATCCGCAAGCACCATGGCAGTATCGTTATGAATCTATTCAAAATTCAATTCCATTATTGATTTCTATCGCTCTTGCGGTTCTCATTGCATCATTGGTGACCGGTTATGTTTTAGCGGCAAGAAAAGCTGGTCAATTAGGTGTAAAAATCTGGGACAGCACTACCAGGCGACTCATGATCAACCTTTCCATTCCATTGATAACTGGTGGAATTTTTATTGTGGCCTTGTTGGTAAGCGGGCATTATGGTGTAGCGGCACCAGCGTCACTCATTTTCTATGGACTTGCCCTAATCAATGCCAGTCCAAACCTTTATGATGAGGTCAGATACCTTGGTTATTGTGAAATTGTTTTGGGAATTGTTTCCTCTTTCTTTCCCGGATTTGGTTTGCTCTTCTGGTCAATCGGATTTGGTGTGTTGCATATTGTGTATGGCACGTTGATGTATAAGAAATATGATGCATGAATGGCTATTCTATGCGATCATTAAAAAATCAATCGACTAACACATGAAAAATCCGTTTGAGAACCTCGATAAAACATTGGAGCATCGGTTGCGTCTCCAGATTGTCTCGGTGCTCGTGGCAAATGAATTTTATGATTTCAACGCACTCAAGGAATTGCTGGAAACCACCGATGGCAATTTAGCCACGCATCTCAAAGCATTGGAACGCGAGAAGTATATTTCTGTATCTAAATCATTCGTAGACAGAAAACCCAACACCCGATATAAAATTACCGAGCGAGGAAGAAGCGCTTTTAAAAGACACCTGGACGCCTTGGAAGAATTAATCAAACAGCAAAAAAAATAATTTTTTTACCCTCACACTTTTAAATACAAAGTACTTTTAATAAAACAGATTATGGAGACAAACACCACACACAACTTAATTGAACGGTTTAACCAATGGCTCACCGAATCAGTCATGATTAAATTATTTTCTATCGGCATCCTCATGCTCATTTTAATGATTCCGGCTTCCTGGATTGAAAGTTTGATTCGCGAACGACAAACCCGTGCCGCTGATGTAGTTCGTGAAGTTTCCGATAAATGGTCGGGAGGGCAAACGCTTTCTGGTCCGGTGCTGGTAATTCCATTTACAAAAATTGAAATCCTCAAGCGGTGGGATGGAGGTAAGCAAATTGAAGATGTAATTGAAACGAAACACAAGGCCTATTTTTTGCCAGAAAATTACAACGTTACCGGCAAAGTGAAACCACAAGTACTGCATCGCGGCATTTTCGATGTGGCGGTTTATGAATCGGAGGTATCGCTGGATGCACAATTTGTGACTCCTGACTTTACTGGCTGGAGTATTCCGGATACACAAGTGCATTGGAGTGAAGCTACGCTGGTAAATGGCATTTCAGATTTGCGAGGTATTGATTCTGATCCCATCATCGAAAGCGGTGGAAAGAAATTCGTTGCAGAACCATCCAGTAACATTGGCATTCAAATCAATCAATTTGTTGCTACCCCGACCATAAGTCAAGATCAAACTATTGCGCCTGAAAATGTTCCGTTAACGAATGGAATTGTTGTGCCCATGAGTTGGAGAACCCGTGAAGATTTTAATGGCCGTTTCACCATGACATTAAGTTTGAAAGGCAGTGAAAGTCTTTATTTTTTACCTGTTGGAAAATCTACCCAGGTGAAATTGTCAGGACCCTGGAGTTCTCCCAGTTTCGAAGGAAAATTGTTGCCGGCCGATCGCACAGTAGATGATGGAGGATTCTCAGCCGTATGGAAAGTGCTCTCATTCAATCGGCCATTTTCACAAAAGTGGCTTGATCAGGAACAATCATTGGGAGGCTCTGAGTTTGGTGTACGGTTATTGATTCCCGCTGATCAATACCAAAAAAGTATGCGCACGGCTAAATATAATGAGCTCATTATCTTGTTGGCATTTACTGCATTATTCCTCGTGGAAATTACCAGCAAAATTAAGATTCATCCATTCCAATATATTCTGATTGGTGTAGCATTGATTGTATATTATACCCTTTTGCTTTCCTTAACTGAACATGTTGGCTATAACATGGCCTACACCATTGCTTCGGCAGCCACTATTTTGTTAGTGAGTTTCTATGCGGCCACTTTCCTCCAGCGAAGGCAAATCGTATTATTATTTTCAGGCCTGATGACATTTTTTTATATTTTCATCTTTGTCATTATTCAGGCACAGGATTTCTCACTCCTGATCGGAAGTGTTGGGTTATTCGTGATCATCAGCTTGCTGATGTATTTTTCCAGGAACATTAAATGGTATAAGGAGATGACAGAGCCGCAATACTAACACGCTCTATCCCTGACTGCTCGCTACAGTCGGGCGTTTTTTTGCTACATGCTGATTAACTTATTTTTACGGTAGCAATCCGTTAACATTACTCTGTTATTTTGCGGTATAAAATTAAGCTATGCGATACACACTATTCATTTTCATTCTTCTGCTAAGTTCCTGTCAAACTTCGGAGAAGCAAACCACTACTCAATGGATAGCTACCGCACCGGCAGGTGATCAATACACACACATCAACCGCGAAGGATCTACGGTTATTCCAAACGGCCGCTTACTTACTCCAACAGGAAAACAATTTACGGTGGCCCCGCATCCATTTGGACTTACCATAAGCCAAGATGGTAAAACCATCATCACTTCAAACTCTGGCACAGGACCATTTTCAATTTCTATTATTACCGATTTTAAATCATTGAATCCAGTGATTCGTCAGATTCCGGATTCGAATGAAGATCAGGAAGAAGAAGATGATGAGGAGGAAGAAGAGGAGTCATTGAAAGGAGTGTTTATGGGCCTCGCGATTTCACTCGATGGAAAGAAAGTGTATGTAGCAGGAGGCCAGCAAAGTAAAATTTACGTGTTCGATATCAATACCTATAAAAAACTGGATGAGATCAATTGCAATAAGTCATTTGATGGCACAGATTATAGTGACGGTTACATCGGTGATATGGTGTTGAACAAGGACGGCACTCGCTTGTATGCCGTAGATCAGATTGGTTTTCGAATGATGGTGATTGACACCAAGACAAATCAGGTCATCCAAAATGTAAGAACAGGTCGCTATCCTTATGGAATAGAATTGTCGTCAGATGAAAAGACTGTTTATGTTGCCAATGTGGGCATGTTTGAATACAGTTACATCGAGTCGCTGGATAAAAAGCGATTGAAAGAAACCGCTCCTAAGTTTCCAGTGTCAGCCTTTGGATCAAAGGAGATGAAAGAAGGAATTAAAAATGATTCAATCGAGGCAGCAGGCCTGGGTGATCCCAATGCACCAGAATCTTTTTCGGTATGGGCCATCGATGTAGGAAAGCAAAATCCGGAAGTGATTGCTAAAATAAAAACCGGTGTTCTCGTGGGTGAAGAGAAAGAAGGAATTGTTGCTGTTGGAGGATCCAGTCCTAACTCGATGGTCGCTACGGACCAATTTGTATTTGTAACGAATGGAAATAACGACAATATATCCGTGATCGATCCGAAGCAAGGAAAGGTGATCAACAGCATCGAGTTGAAGTTGGATGAACGATTAGGTAATCTGAAAGGAGTGATTCCTTTTGGCCTTGCACTTTCACCGGATCAGAAAAGATTGTTTGTTGCAGAGGCAGGTATTAATGCAGTGGGTGTGATCGATGTGGCATCGCAGAAAGTATTGGGTCACATTCCTGCAGGCTGGTTTCCTTCCAAGGTAAAAGTTACACCCGATGGCAAGCAACTCATTGTTGCTAATGCGAAAGGATATGGTAGCGGACCAAATGGTGGCAAAGATTTTAAAGCATCGCACCAGGGAAAAGGTTCAGATTACATTGGGTCACTCATGCTGGGAACCGTGTCCGTTATTGATATGCCCACTACAGAAGAATTGAAATCCCTTACTGAAAAAGTATTGGCGAACAATTTTGCATTTCGAGAAGTATCAGTATCGGACCATGAAAATCCCATTCCTGTTTTTCGAAAAGAAAAGGAATCGCCTATCAAATACATCGTATTCATCTCTAAGGAGAATCGTACCTATGATGAAGTGTTTGGGCAAATGAAAAATGGCCGGGGGGATGCTACCCTGAGCCGTTTTGGTGCGAACGTAACGTTCTCGAATCGCAATAAGACCAAACGCGTGGAAAACGCAACGATTATGCCCAACCATCTTGCCCTGGCAAATCAATTTACATTCAGCGATAATTTTTATGTAGATGCCGATGTATCGGCCGATGGACATCGCTGGCTAACGAATACTTATCCCAACGAATGGATGGAGACACATACGGCTGCTGCCTACGGTGGCGGAAGAAAATTAAAAGAAGAGTCCAACGCACCTGGAAAATTTGGAATGACCGGTGCCTCAGGTGCCATCTATCCGGAAGATTACAATCAGCATGGCAGCATGTGGGAGCACATGGAAAGGAATGGTATAGAGTTTTTCAACTTTGGATTTGGTGTTGAGTTCGATGCAGGAAGTTTTGCCGACTCTACTTTCAAGCAGGGCGGAGTACGATACCTTGTTAACTATCCGTTGCCAGGACCTTTATATGATCGCACTTCCAGAATATTTCCAACTTTTAACATGGCTATACCCGATCAGTATCGCACGGATTTATTTATTAAAGAAATCAATGAGAAGTATATTGATCAGAAAAAGGATTTGCCCTCCGTACTTACACTTCAGTTATTGAATGATCATGGTGCAGGTGAGCGTGCTTTTGCCGGCTTCCCTTTCACTGAAAGTTACATGGCCGACAATGATCTTGCTCTGGGCCGAGTAGTAGAATACCTGAGCCACCTTCCACAATGGAAAAATATGATGATTGTAGTTACTGAAGATGATGCCCAGGGAGGGCGTGATCATGTTGATGCGCATCGAAGTTTATTAATGATCATTTCACCTTATGCGAAAAGAAACTTCAACAGCCATCAGCATCTTAGTTTCGGATCGATATTTAAAACCTTCTGGAATGTATTGGGGTTACCCTATCTCAACCAGTATGATTTTGGAGTTAACGACCTTGGGGATTGTTTTACAGGTAAACCGGATTTCACTCCCTATCAGGCCGTGCCGGTTGATCCTCGTGTCTTCGATCCGCAAAAAGCGCTCGACCCCTTTGATGAAAAATTTGACTGGAAGGCTTTAAAAGATTCTCCTAAGCTGGATGATCCGGAGGAAATCCAGAAAGCAAGAGAAAAAGATAAGCGACTGGAAGTGAATCATTGACCATCAATACATTCCCTTAGATTAGTTTTTGCATCTTCAGCAATAAATCATGTTTTATCCCTTGGCAATGTTATCTATCTTTCATTATGAAAAAGATAGTTGTTTTCATTTTGATGGGGCTGATTCTTTCGGTTTTTTATAGCCGGGCTCAGCAATTAGTTACACCGGATGCTCCCATTGCCACCACTCGCTGGCAGGCTCAATGGATTACTGCGAAGGAAAATCCATATCACTTCGGAGTATATCATTTTCGAAAGACTTTTTCTTTATCACAGAAGCCAACAAAGTTTGTCGTACATGTGTCTGCTGATAATCGATACCGCCTTTTTGTCAACGGCAATTATATCACCGATGGTCCGCAAATCAGTGACACTCATCATTGGCGATTTGAGTCGCTTGATATTGCCCAGTTTTTGAAAGAGGGACCGAATGTTATTGCTGCGCAGGTGGTTAATTGGGCAGATGTTGCTCCCGTATATATTATGGGAAAACGCACGGGGCTGATCGTACAGGGCGATGATGCGACATCATCTATTGTGAATACGGACAGGTCATGGAAGCACGTTGCTAATACAGCGGTCACACCGATTGTGTTTAAGCCGGGAGACCCTTCTATATTTTTTCAATATTATGCAGCGGGTCCAATGGAAAAAGTAAATGGACTTGAGTATCCCTGGGGATGGGAGTCTCCGTCATTCAATGACAGTGAATGGAAAGAGTCAATTGCTACCGAGACGGGTGCGCCCTTTGGCGTAACAGGCTATGGTGATGCTACATGGGATTTGGTGCCAAGGTCTATTCCACTAATGGAATATCGCTATCAACCTGGTGGCATAATCAGAAGGAGTGAGGGTATTTCATTATCATCAAAGAAATTTCCGATTACAATACCTGCGGGCACTACTTGTTCGGTGTTGATTGATCAACAACAATTAACAACGGCCTATCCTGAATTGATCGTATCAAAAGGAAATGGAGGTCAGATTAAAATGATCTATGCCGAGGCACTGTATAACGATATTAAAAATAAAGGGCATCGCGATTCCATCAGGGCAAAATCCATTCATGGTGTGTATGACATCTTTCAACCAGATGGAGCAGCAGAAAGAAAATTTACAACACTAGCATTTCGCACATTCCGCTATGTGCAATTGGATATCACCACGGGAGCAGAGCCGTTGACCATCGAACAATTTGCCAGTTGGTTTACAGGATACCCGTTTGAGAAGAAAGCTTCGTTTGCATCCAGCGACCCTGGTCTTTCAAAAGTGTTTGATATCGGCTGGCACACGGCACGGTTATGTGCTTATGAAACTTATGTGGATTGTCCTTATTGGGAACGACTGCAATACATCGGAGACACACGTATTCAAGCACTGGTGTCGTATTTTGTTTCGGGCGATGATCGGTTGGCCCGCAACGCAATAGAACAATTTTATTGGTCGACTACCTATGATGGATTGACATACAGTCGCTACCCATCATCGTTGGCGCAATACATTCCAAATTACTCTTTGGTATGGGTAACTATGGTGCATGATTATTTTATGTATCGCAATGACGCTGCATTTGTAAAATCGTTTCTTCCCGGGATCAAGCGCGTGCTGGAATATTTTGAACAGTATGTAGCACAAGATAATATGATGACAGAACAACCGTATTGGGATTTTTTCGATCATACATTCCCCACACATAAAATTGTACAGGAAAGCACTTCCAAGCGACTTACAACGAATACATTGTTTTATGCCTACACATTAGATATGGCTGCTGAACTAGTTAACTATTATAATGACCTGCCACTGGCACAAAAATATGTTACACTCAGTCAGAAATTGAAAGCCAGTGTGAAGAAGCAGGCGTGGGATGTTAATCGTCAGCTTTATGGGGATACTCCGGATAAAAAGCATTTCAGTATGCATAGTAATATCATGGCAGTGTTGTGTGGTATGGTTCCGAAATCGGATCAGCGTGCATTTGTAAAGAGAATCGTAGAGACAAAGGACATCACACCAACAACATTGTATTTTGATTTTTATTTGGCCCGCGCTATGAACAAGGCGCAGGCTGGTGATATGTATATGAGTCTTCTTTCGAAATGGAAAGATCTTTTGTCGCTGGGCCTTACTACGTTTCCGGAAGGAGTAGACCGCAGCGAATGTCATGCATGGAGTGCCAGTCCGAATTATGAAATGCTTGCTACATTTGCCGGAGTGCAATCAGCAGCCCCCGGTTTCAAGATGGTGTTGATCCGACCGCTCATGCAATCACTTGATAAGGTTCAGGGCAATATCCCGCATTGGGCGGGTGACCTTTCGGTTGATTTTGTAAAGAAGGGTAATCAACTTACGGGTAAAATAATTCTTCCAAAAGAGATTACAGGAAGATTAGAGTGGAATGGAAAAGTGATTGAATTAAAGCCAGGCGAGAATAACATTTCGGTGATGTAATTATCAGGCTAGAGAAATTGAACCACTAAGGCACAAAGAGCACTAAGGAACACAAAGAACTTCGTGATACTTTGAGTCTTTGTGTCTTCGTGGTTCAACGAAATGTAGGCTATTAATCGTTGCTCAAAAATGGATAGCGATAATCAGTTGGTGTAACAAAGGTTTCTTTGATAGTTCTCATAGAAACCCAACGCAATAAATTCACTTTCGCTCCCGCTTTATCATTCGTGCCTGATCCCCTCGCACCACCAAATGGCTGTTGACCTACCACTGCACCCGTTGGTTTATCATTGATGTAGAAGTTACCAGCCGCATTCACCAGTTTCTTTGTTGCCAGTTCTACCGCATACCGATCTTTTGCCATGATAGAACCCGTAAGAGCATAAGGTGAAGTACTATCCACCAGTTCAAGTGTTTGCTCGAAATTCTCTTCATGATAAACATACACCGTCATCACAGGTCCAAAAATTTCTTCACACATTGTTAATGATGATCCATCTTTGGTTACAATTACTGTCGGCTCGATAAAATATCCTTTTGATTTGTCATACTTGCCACCGGCAATGATTTCATTCATCGGATTCTGACGGGCTTTCTCAATATATCCGGTGATGGAATTGAATGCCTTCTCGTCAATGACTGCGTTAATGAAGTTCCCGAAATCTTCAGTCGGTCCCATCTTAAAGCTTTTCAAATCTTCAATCAGGTATTTCTTCACATCACTCCAAAGATTAGACGGTACATAACAGCGTGATGCAGCTGAACATTTTTGTCCCTGGTATTCAAAGGCACCTCGTGCGATAGCGGTAGAAACTTCTTTTGCATTGGCACTCTTGTGCACCATAATGAAATCTTTTCCACCTGTTTCACCTACAATGCGCGGATAGGAGCGATACTTATGAATGTTGCTGCCAATCGTTTTCCACATGCCCTGGAATACACCAGTGCTACCAGTAAAATGAATGCCAGCAAAATCACGGTGATTGAAAATTACCTCTCCTGCGTCAGGCCCTGTAACATAGACCAGGTTAATGACTCCATCGGGCAAACCTGCTTCTTTCAACACTTGCATGATTACATTAGCGGCATAGATCTGTGTGTTGGCTGGTTTCCACACCACAGTGTTTCCCATTAAGGCAGCACTAGTTGGCAGGTTTCCTGCAATAGCGGTGAAGTTGAATGGAGTCAGTGCGAATACAAAACCTTCGAGCGGTCTGTATTCAATCCTGTTCCAAACACCGGGTGATGATTCAGGTTGGTCGCGATAAATCTCACCCATGAAGTGTACATTGAAGCGAAGGAAATCAATCAACTCACACGCGGAATCAATCTCCGCCTGATACGCATTTTTAGATTGACCCAACATGGTAGCCGCGTTGATCTTATAGCGATAAGGTCCGGCCAATAAATCGGCAGCCTTCAAAAATATGCTGGCGCGATTCTCCCAACTCAGGTTAGCCCACAATTCCTTCGCGGCCAATGCCGCGTTAATTGCTTGTTCAACATGACTTTTGTCTCCTTCATGAAAGTAGGCCAGCACATGTTGGTGATCATGAGGAGGAGAGAGTTTCTTCTTACTATCAGTGCGAATCTCATCTGCTCCGATATACATAGGGATATCCAATACCGTGGCGCGGGCCTCGGCTAGTGCCTTCTTTAATGCAGTGCGCTCTTTGCTGCCGGGAGCATAAGATAATACAGGTTCGTTTTTAGGTACAGGTATGTGAAAGAATCCAGTGGACATATGATTATTTTTTTGTGAATCTAAACGAGGTCAAAATTAAGTATTAAGTAAGGTTTAAAGAATATCCATCAATTGTTTCAGATCATGAATTTCATAATGTGGTTTTTCCTGGTGACTGATTTTATTGGGATTGAAAAATATTGTGTCTACCGAAGCACCGTGTGCTCCACCAATATCAGTTAACAAGTTATCACCAATCATCACCGCCTCGTGCGCTTCAAATCCACCTTCGGTCAGTGCGAATTCAAAAATTTCTTTTGCCGGTTTTTTGTGCCCGGCCCGCGCGGAAGTAACTACATTTTTAAAATAGGAGGTGATGCCAGACGACTCCATTTTGGTGTATTGAATTTCTTCAAAGCCATTGGTTACTATGGTCATCGGGTAGTGTGGGTATAAATAGTCAAGCACTTCAATAGTATTGGGAATGAGCGCTGATTTTTTTGGAGACCGGGCTACGTATTCATCCGAAAGAGTAAGAGACAGTTCGTTGTCATTCACACCTAACCGTTCAAGAATTCCATGAAAGCGTTCAAACCGGATTTTTTCCCGGGTGATTTTTCCTAGGTCATAGAGTTCCCACAGTTTTGTATTGATTTCCACGAACGTGCTATAGAAAGCGTTAAAAGATTCAACACCACGATTCTCTATTTCATAATGATGATATAGTTCCTGAAGCGTTTGGTGTGAGTTGGTTTCAAAATCCCAGAGTGTATGATCAAGATCAAAGAGAATGCAACGATATGATTTCATTAAAGATGACTAAGTGGTTTTATTTGCAGTTTGTTGAGTGATAACTCGCGATTGCTGTAAAGAGTTTCGAATACTTGTTGGTCTTTTTGCAGCATCGGATCCTTTCGCAGGAATTGAAAGATTTGCCTGGTGATGTCAAATACTTCATCCTTAAGTTGATAAAAGACCCATTGATTTATTTTGCGTGAGGTGAGAATGCCTGAATTTTTAAGATACAGCAAGTGCCTGGACGTCTTGGTTTGAGTGAACTCAAGAATATGCTCCAGGTCGGTGATGCACATTTCTCCATTGATAAGGATGAGGTTTAAAATACGCAGCCGCGAAGTATCGGAGCAAGCCAGAAAAATTTGTGCACCTAAATCAATATTAAAGTGTTTTAATCGCATACAAAGGACTTGAAACCACCGTTTTATGGGCTGTGCAAGATAGTAAAACCGCTGGTGGAGTAAGCTATTCTGTATTAGGCATAAATCAGTTGAATCTCTATCTTTGGGCGAAAATTTTGCATTTGTGAGGAAAGTTACGGGTCTGTTATTGTGTATTGCCGCGCTTTTGGTGTTCACTGCTACTACCACGCAGGCCCAGAGAAGAATGCGGATCATACAATTGTCAGGTATTATCAGCGACAGTGTACAGGTATTACCGGGGGTACACGTTTATGTGCCTAAGGCGGGGCGGGGCACCAGCACCAATCCGGCAGGTTTCTTTTCTATGCCTGTTCTTGAAGGAGATAGCATTGTAATCAGCTCGGTTGGGTATAAGCGCCAGCATTATATTGTGCCTCATAATTCCAATGATTTTTTAACAATCCTGGTTGAAATGGTGAGTGATGTAACTTACTTGAAAGAGGTTCAGATTATGCCTTTCCCTACAGAGGAAGTTTTTAAAGAAGCCATACTGGCCCTGAATGTGCCCATGGACGAACGTGGTTATGACCCCAGAAACCTTAATGCAGAATTATTGGCGCTAATGTTAAAAACGACACCGATGGATGGAGCCGCGAACTATAAATATTATATGGATCAATGGTCTACCTCCGCTCAGGATAAATTTATGCCTCGTACAAACCCCTTCCTGAATCCTTTTAACTGGGCAAAATTTGTTAGGGATTTGAAGGCGAATAAGAAATAGGCAGGATCCTTCCTTTATCATTTTTGATTCATTGAATTTTATTAATATTGCGTCCTCAAATTTTGGAAAGAATTGAGATGTACCCCGACAAGTCGGGGCCGGTTAGATAAAAGTATTTTCGAGATGTAGCGCAGCCCGGTTAGCGCATCACGTTAGGGACGTGGAGGCCGGAGGTTCGAATCCTCTCATCTCGACCTGAGTGGTAGCAAGTAAATTTTTTTTACTGCTACCGCTTTTTTTTTGATGTAAATCATTGTTATTCAGGCTCATTAAAACGATTGCTTCATTGAGCCTTTTGGTTCGAAATTGATTTTTCTCAAAAATCAATTTTTCAGGAAACACCGAACCAATAATTAATTGCTTTTCATTTAATGAGGCCTTTTCATATAGGAAGTCCATATCCTTAATGAAGGCCGCACTTAGCTTTAAATACTCTCTGTAATCTTCATGATCGGATGAAAGATTAGCCTTCTTCCTCATTAGTTCATCATTAGCCATTATGATTTTTGCCTTTATCTCCTTGTAATCGTTTGCCGTAATCTCTGCATCTAACATCAAATGTTGAGCATTCTGTAACCTTTGATTATTACGTCCAATTTCCTCGTCTATTTTCAGAAGTTCATTTCGGTCATTCTTCGTCTTGGTGTTGAAATTATCCAAAAGAACAGCGTAGTTCAGTTCAAGCGTCATTGGATTGGGCTTAATCATTTTTAGGTATTGCAGAAAGCTCTCATTAGCTTCCTCAGCCCTAAATCTTTCATTACAACCACATGTACAGTGATAGTAGAAATACCGACCACCATTTCCGCGAGAAGCACTGCCAGAAATATTTTTCCCGCACAAACGACATTCCAGGAAGCCACGCAAAGGAAGCTGTTCCTTCATCGTGTTCTTGGTTGGCCTACTGGGAGTTCTACCCTCCAATATATCCTGCACTTGAAAAAATAGCTCATCGCTGATTAATGGTTCATGCAGGGCCTTCGCATAATAGGCGGGTTCATCCTTATAAGCCGCAACAAAAATTTTTCCAATGTATGCTCTATTCCGAAGCATTTTAGGAAATCGCGAACGTTCAATCTTTAAACCCCTTTCAACTAACTTATGTCTTAGCTCCTCCATGGCAAAAGCACCGCTCGCAAATTTCTTAAATGCATCTCGTACAATGTCAGCTTGCTTGCTTGGGATAATCATTGCTCTACCATCTTCAGTTCGAATATTCTTGTATCCAATTGGAGCAAGAGTAGTCCATCTTCCTTCTTTTTTAGCTCGATAAATTCCTGACTTGACATTAATTGATCTCCTATCATTTTCAACCTCCGGTGAAGCCAGGTAAAACGCCAGCATCATCTTGTTTTCTGGCACTTTTAAATCCAAAGGCTGCTCAATGGCCTGTGGATCTATTTCCAGTTTATTAAGTTGTTTTATGATGCCATAGGAATCACCGGCATTGCGGCCAAAACGACTCCAGTTTATAAATAAAAGTAAATCGACTTCGCCTGGATTTTTCTTACAAAAGTTCATCAACTTGTTAAATTCAGGTCGATCAAAAGTTTTAGCTGAATAGTCTTCTTTGTAATGTGCAACAATACTGATATTCCAGTTCGCACAATATTTGCGCAATTGTTCCTCTTGATATTGTAAACTATAACCCTTCTCAGCTTGCTCGTCTGATGATACCCTCGTGTAGATTATCGCTCTTCTCTCTTTCATCCTTTTCTCTTTGATAAATGTTGTACTGTATCTCTGCTAATTGGTAAAGAAAATCTCTAATCTTTAGCACCTCATCATCAGTGTAATTATAGCCATATTTTTTAGCTAGTTCCCTGCACCTCTCCAACGTCACCATTCTTCAATAAGGTTAACAGGAACGTAAGTTTGGCTAATTGGTCAGTGTCTACTTATCATAATATGTGCCAAAAAGAACTGACCAATCTACCTGTCCCGACGCTCCTTAAATATATACTTACAAACTCTTCTAAAAATTATTTTTTCCTTTTTCTCACATTAAAGAGAACAGGCCCAAGGTTTTCGCTGATTTTCTCCAGCGAACGACCTGCAATATACCCACCGGTACCAAGCTCCATAAGGTTCCAGATATGTTCGTCAAGAACAACAAATGGTATTTTGAAAAACGGAACAAGTACATAATTTGAAAAGATGATAAACATGCAGATGCACATGAGTATCGGTCGCCAGTTCCTCTGAAGCCAACTCTCGCCCTTTGTTTCTGATTCAATGATTTTTGATTTCGTCTCCAGGAGCTTGCTTTCATAATCAATACAAGCGCCCTCCATATTCAGAAGAAGTTCTTTGTACTTCAATTGAAGTTCTAGTTTCTCATCCGACTTGTCAATTTTGTCGATTGCGTTTCCTATGGAATCGACTGTCTCTTTCACGCCAGCTCCGAGAATTTTAGCCAAAAATCCACCAATCCCTGCCCTCTTTCCAACTTCACTTGCCTCCATATGTGTATGTTTAAATTGTTATTAATTCATTCTGATTGTTTTTATCTCTTGGTCTGCGGTTCCAGCCATTGGATTCCAAATTGTCTGAAGAAATCCATTGTGCTTTTGGGTGCATATCGGTTTTTAGTTACCGTCACCACTCCTTTATGAACTTCCCCAGCTATCTCGGCAATGTGCTCCCAATCTTTTCCACCTTTGAAATCTCCCGCTTTTGTGTGTTGAAGTATAAAGATGAAAGCTGTATCCGGATGCTCCTTTCGCATTTCTTTGTACTCATTGATTTTTAAACCCAGATCATTCACCGAATCAAGGATGATGAACTGATAATCCGAAAGATTGGGGTCTTGCAGGTTCTCAGCGAAGTGCAATCTCGCTGGCAATGGATTTAAAAATTCATTTACCTTTTTGGTCATCGTTGGGGAAGCAAACTCTTCCGATGATACATAAAGAACATCGCCAAAATTCTCAGCCAGGTATTGAGCGAGCTTCAATAGGAAAATGGTTTTTCCGTTATGGGGTTCTCCATGAAACATCATGGTGAAGTTCTTAGCCGGATTTCCAAAAAGGGAATGCCAAAACGAAAAGAAGCTTAGCAGGTCAAGTTTGCGATTTGCCATTTCCTCGGCAGTAAGTACTCCGCTCAATCCCTTGTTGTGTGAGCAAGCCCCGCGACTTGCATCCGAATACGTCTTCCTTTTACATGCCCTAAGTTTCTTCCCTCCGGTATTGTAAATTCTTCCTATGCCATCCTTGCATCCACATGCCTTTACAATTCCTTCCAGTCCGTTTAACTCGGCTTTGGAAATTGAAATCTTACTACTTGTCCTTTGTTTCAGGCTCTTGTAGATAGCATTGACTTTATCTGCGTAGGGATCATCCTTCAAGATTTCCTTTTTTGCCACCAGGTTCTCCAGTTGTTTAAGAAAGCCGTTAATCTTTTTCTCATCCTCTTGCCCCTGCAATCCAATAAACCGCTTGATGACCATAATGGAGCGATAAACCTTTTCACCACCCGCAATGGCAACCAGACGATTCAGGTCTTTATCATTAATGGCGAATGATTCTTCCCCCTTCATCTTGTTGTACGCCTGAACAAGCTTGTTCTGAATCATTTCAATTTCTTCGGACAATGGCGAGGTCTTGCGGATAAGCTTTTGAACGATGGACCGCTGTAAGGATTTGATGAAGGAAAGGATCGTATTTGGAGATTTTACCTTGTTGTGCAATCCAACATACCTTTTGATGTACTTCACCTCCTCACGGATATGCTCAACATGCTTTACATTCTTTGGCTCTTTCTTCTCCTTTACCTTTTTTGGAGACGCTTTGCGCTCCTTGCTTTTCTCGGTTGCCGGTTTCTTCTTTGGTTCCGGTGAAGATTTGGCTGGAGGGGTATCAGGCTTCAACGTTGAAGCATAATCGCTCAATTTTTGAAAGTACAAATCAATGACCTTTTTGATGCCTTCACTGCTTTGGTACGTAGCCCAATTAGATCCATTGGATGTACTCTTCACCACCAGGTCATGTCCTTTCTTTAGCGTTTCCGGCAAGGTGTTTACACCGATTCGCTCCACTTCAATAAAATAATTACTAGCCGTTATCCCAGTCGTTATCATTATGCTGCAAAGTTTAATAGTTCTAATTCGAGTTCCAGGGCAAGGGCTTCAAGCTCCAATTGCTCCGTTTGAGATTGTGATTGTTTGGGAAGTACGACCATGATGGGCTTTGTTCTGGGTTCCCGCTTAGGAATTTCAGCTTTGATCAATTCGTACTGTTGGGGACTCAATGAAACACTGTCATTGAATTTCTCCTGCAATACCTGGACAAACTCGTCTATTCCGTTTTCATCCACGGAAGCGGTCATCCGATCCGAAATCTTTTCAAAGTTGTTTCGATCAACAATGTTCAGAAGATCGGGGTCCAAGTAGGTGTCACCTCCTTTTGACCGGGCAGCGGAGACCACTAATTTGAATTTCTCAGGTTGCCTGAAAATGGAGACTCCATTTTTTGTGGTGATGCTTGATCCAATCGTTAATGAGCGAATGATTTTCATCGCCCTGGAAATGGGAACCACAGTTTTTTGCTGAACATCATTTTTAGGCTCCCAATACTCCGGCATAAGAATGCCTTTCTTGATTCCTCCATCAATGGTGGTGTAGCTCACCAGCTTTCCTTTAAAGGTGCTGAATGCCTGAAGCACATTTCCGGTAATGATGTGGCGAATCTTTCTGTCTACCGTACTCTCTTTGATCGAGGCTTCCCACTTGGCTAATAGTGATTCCTTGTCCAGGTATGGTAATCCAACACTGGCTCCAATAATGGCCCGAACATCCTGTGCATAGCTCGCTGGAATAGCGATGTACTTGTTACTGCTGGCAATGGCAAATCGTAATCGCATCGCGCTGGGGGCATAGGGATTTTTCTTTTTCTTGTCGATGATAAATCCCAGGAAGACGGCAGGGGCTAACTCCTGACCACCATCATAGCTATTGACCGGATAGTTAAGATTTCGACCTACATAGAAAGATTCAAAAATGGATTCCAGGTATTGCTTCCGGTTGTTGAAGGAGCGTTTAATCTTTTCTTCGGAATCAGCCATCGCTTTATGTAACTCATTCGTCCTGGCTTTAATGACTTCTTGTGCCTCGGCTGAATTACCGTTTTCAAGAAGCTTTTGAAGCTTCTTCTCTTGTGGAACCTTTTGAATCAGGTCTTCATAGTAGGCTACATTACCAGCGATTTCACGATTAAGCTGTTCCTCCATGTAACCTTCATACTCCAACGTCACTTCCTTCTGCAATTCTCGTCCTTCTTTTCCTTGAAGTGACTCAACCAGGAGATTGTTTAACTCCTCGCGTGAGAATGGTTTCTTCAAAACATTTGCCATGACCGTTTCCAGGATGCTGTCATCTCCAAACTCACTTGTTCCACCTTTACCCACGATAACGGCTCTGGACGATTGGGTTTCTGTCTGGAGATCCATGGCTTCTACTTCAAGGTCATACTCACCAATCTGTTTGAGATACTCTACATACTCATTGTATCGATTGGAAATCTCGTTGTAAAAATCTTGCTGCATGGCTGTTGAAAGCACGGCTACTCTTCCGGAAACTCTATGCGCGGCATCTTCTAACTCTGCTCCATCTACTTCGCGTGTGGCTAAGCCCAATGGATCATCAAGTAGCAGATTCACCTCTAGATTCTCCTTTAGATATTCGGCTACTATCTTGTCTCCGTACTTATTCAGGAAGTCAGGTACATCCAGAATCTTTGTTGATGACTTTTGATTGGAGGTGGTGTTCGCGTCCAGGGATTTCAGCTTCTTTTGGAGCATCATCATCAATCGCTTCTCAGCGGGAATCGCAGAATTGACATAATCGTAGATCGGTTTGTAAATCTGTCCGGTGCGGTTTATCCGGCCTCGTTTCTGAACCTCTGTGTTAATGTCGAGCTCAGCTTGCAATACAATCATGACCCGTTGCTTCACTTTTTCCTTGGCAACCTTGGGCGTTATGATAGCATGTGCCGAGGCTCCGGTACTTCCTGACTGATTAATGAGTAAAACGTCCACCTCGTTATTGTTGAACTGACGAAAGGCATCATTGGTATTCACCCGCTTACGAGTCATGATCAATGCCGTATTGGTTTTGGGATTGATTTGAAGTTCGTATTTACGACCTGTGACCTCAGCCACTTTGTATCCTGCTTCCGTTATCATTCGGACAATCACATCAATGGGAGAAATGGTAATGCCAGTCGATGCCTCTCTAATCCGATTACTGATTCTTAAATACTCTGCTTGTGCTTCCAGGGAGAAATCCGAGATTTCAAATTTTTTGAAAATCTTCTGTCCATCGGTATCTGTTTCCGTATAGCGCAGAACTCCGTCAAGTCCTTTTTGAAGCACTACTGAAAAGTCTGCATTGATTGTATCACCATCGGTAACTGCCAGTCCGGCATCGGACTCCATTTGTTCTATGAAACTTCCCATGGTGCTCGCGAAAGCGATAACGGGTTTCCTGCCTTCCTTTAACCGTGCAATGGCTCGTTCCGCAACAGCTTGCGCTTTAATGCTGAAAAGCATTTGGTTAATCACATTAAAGACCTTGGAGAAATACGGGAGATTATCGACTCCAGCTTGTGAAGTGCCTTCCCGAATCTCCACTTGCCTTCCTTCAGCCACTGCGATGTCATCTAGTTCATCGACAATCTCATCCACATAGGTAGTTTGAAATTTGATGATGTCGCGAATGATCGAGGTGACATTATCCGCAATCGCTCTGTGCTCTTGCTCTTTTTGTTCGAGTGTAATGTAATTCACTTCAACACCTTCGAAAGAACGCTCTCTGCGAACCATCTGACCTTCGGCTACAAGCTGACTCGCTAGGATTTCTTGCAAAGCCACTCCACCTTTTGTAATCGCTTCAATCAGCGCATCCCTGGTCATGCTTGCATCGCGAATTGAAGTCTTCATGGCGTAGATGGGCATGTTATCAGGACGCTTGGCGAAGGTTGCGGACAAAAAGACTACACCTCTCGATTTAGATAATGCAGACTGCATGAAGTTTCCGGTGTTGCCCGAGCCGGATGAATTGTGAGCTTCATCCATGATGACAATGTTATCTTCTGCTATCGCATTTAAGAAGGCAGGTTTTGTTGGCTTCTTCTCAGGAGAATTGAATTGTGAATAAGTGGCCACCACAAAATGAAAGTTTCGGGGTATGCGTTGTCCTTCAAAGATTCTGTTTTGGTCCGTTGGTGGAAGTGCCTGGTAAATAATATTTCCATCTTCATCCTTGATGTCGGTCTTACTCTCACGACCATTGACGATAAAAGGAACTAGATGTGAAGAGCCTATAGCGGACAAATCTCGATAGATGTCAGAAAACAGGTTTGACTTTTCAGTAATGAAGACTGGCTGTACTCCTTGCTCAACCGCATAACGTATAATAGAGGCAGCGATTCGACCTTTACCAATTCCGGTCTGGTCTCCGATAATCATACCAACGCCTCTTTCTTCGATGTTGTAGATTGACATGGCTACTGCATCAATCTGCTCAGCTGATAATGCTTTACATAATTCAACATTGGTTCTGTAGTTGAGCTTGATTCGAACGTACTCGTCAATATCTCCGCCAACAGCCTCCTTAATTCTTTGTAAGGCACTGTGAGTTTCAAAGCCCATCGAATCGGGCACTACGGTATTCAGTACAAAACAACTACTTGATGCCGGTACGTAGGGCATACCGAGTTCATCATAGCTCATTAATTCAAGCTCAAGGGCAAGAGCCTGGGCTTCCAATTCTAGTCTTGTCATTGTAAATTCTTGTCTTGGTGAGGTTACACTCATGATGCGTTCATACAGTTCTTCAAAGGAATCCACAACCTTATCTCGTTCTTCGTCTTTTAAGGGAGCTGCTCCAGAAGGTTGTGACTTCCGTCCATCAATAAGCATCAACCGTGTATCAAAAGAAGTTCCTTGCCGGGAGTAGAGTTTTTTACCATCAATGGGAATGATGTCAACTACATTGTATCGGCTAAAAAGATAATTAAAGAAGAAGCGGTTTTTACCCTTCTGAACTCTTCCTTTCTTATCATAGCGTGTATGTCCTCCTATAATGATAGCGGCTTTACCATTATCCTTCATGCAATCCAACGAACGTAAGGCCATCAAGTGATCGAGCACTTTAATACTAAAGTTCTCGTATTTCACTTCCGTGTCTAATAATCCAAAGGGAGGATTCGTTATGACTGAATCAAACTTCTTTTCAAAACCCTTAAATGGATTTGTGGCATCTTGATTTAATACTTGTCTATATCCCTGGTCAGATAAGTTCAATCTTCTTAGATCATCAATTTCATTGACGATGACTCTGGAAGGATTGGCAACAATGGTAAGAAGACCGTTCCCTGCGGAAGGTTCAAAGACCGAAATGTTCTGTTCTGCATTGATGAAAACTCCTGCCATAAATGAAATGGGTGCCGGAGTACTGTATTGTTGCAATAACATACTCTGACTTGTTCGATGAGAAATATTAACCTGGCTTTTGTACAGCTCAACGATGCTCCAATATTTTTTCTCAATAGATAATGGAGAAAGTGAAATACTTCTAGCTTTAAGAACGATAGCAAGTTCGGTGTATTCCTTTACCTCTGATTTATCAGTAATTCCATAAGATGAGGCGATGCGCTCAATAGATTTCCTATTGTGCTTATTCTTTGCATCCAGCTCTTTTCGAACGTGCTGAAGAAATTGTGCTTTTATAATGACTTTGCTCTCCATCCCCTGATATTCTGTTCGAAAATAGAATAAGGACTAAGGACAGGTTAAGGATTGTTAATGATAGTTAACTATTATGAAGGATTTCATACTAGTATTAAAGATTCTGAGTGATTTGACCCAAATTAGCAATGAGGATAAGCAGACGAAACGGTGGGGCATTGGATGTCGAATTTGTTCTGTCAATAGAAATTGAACGAAGATGCATACCTGAACTTCTTCTACCACTGACTTTCATAGTATACGGCTGCCTTAACTACTTTAATAAGACTTTTAAACTGTCAAGGCTTGTCTTTATCACCTTATCGTTTTTAAGTCCGTCCAGTCTCCCTTTAAATTTTTCTACCTTGATAATCATGTCCTTAACTGGGGGATTTGTAACAATTGGTTTTACCAATTCAATCAATTCCTTGAATTTCCGTTCGCATAAAGAGAATTGTAGCTTGCTGGAAATCTTATCGTCAGTAAAAGACAATACTGCAATATTGGCTTGATGTGAGTCCAAATTGGATAATAACTCAGTGTATACAGGTTGAGCAGCAGCCGTTACTCCGTTACCATTTGTGAGAAATGCCTCCACAACACCAAGTACATATTTTTTACTTAATGTCTTTGGAACTTTAGGTGGCACTCCTACAATTCGCTGGAGCTGTCTCGCAAATGATGGCTCGTTATAGAAATTATTAAAGCCTCTATGTGCTGACAGCAAGTTGTCTATTGCAGTTTCAATTTCAACTATTCTTAAGTCATCTGGGATATAACTTTCGGAATCGACCAATTGTAAAAATTCTCTTGATAGCTTTTTCTCATGCTGAAAATTATTAGCAACAAAGTTCCCATACTTTAAGCCAAAATTGTTCTTTGTATCTTCATCAACTCTATCCCAAATTTTTGGAAGTAATCTATTTATATTCTGTAGTGTTTGGCTGTCAGTTTCAGGCTTTGTATAAATACCAAAAAATCCAGACACGAGATTATTCACCTGTTCCTGTGTTAGATTCATGAAGAACACTGCTATTTCTTGGGACTCTTTCTCAGAAATGCTTGAGGTCTTAACACCAGCAAGAAGCTGCTTGATTTGAATTGTAATATTTGATATTGGAAGTGAGATGACTTCTTTAACACATGTCTCAAGCCAAGAAATTAGCTGTAACCCTGTAATCTCATTTTGATTTGGATGAGCAGCGCTTGCCCAATTTCTCATATAATTTATGTACTCCAAATGTTTGAATCCAAGTTCTGAAATGAGTCCTATCTCTTTTGCTCCTTTGATTAAGTCATAGTCATCAATCTTAGTTAGGTCACTTTCGTCCCTTACCCTCTTCCTCTTGTCGCCAGAAACGGCATTGTCGTAAAAATATTCTAAATCATACTGTACAACCCTTTTCCTAATCTGTAGGATTGTTTCGTCCCATAAGTAATTAAGTGCGGCATCAAATAGTCCAGAAGCAACACCAGCGATGAATTTCGAAAGGTATAGTGACTGTTCCTTTTCCTTTGGCTGTATTTGAGCCATTACACCCTCAATATTCTTGAAAACATTGAGTCGCTCTGGAACTCCAACAAAAATATTCTCTGAAGGCAGATTATGTTGTTGAAGGAAATTAATTAGCCCGCCCTCGAAATCCCTAAGCTGCACATCGTAACTGGCCGGTTTTACTATTTCTAACTTGCTTTCGTTTTTCTCTTTCATGTTATAGATATGTTTTTAAGGACAGCCTAAGCTAACAACAGTGGCGGATGCTCGAAGTCGCATCTTTCAAGTGTTACTTGACTTGAGAGAAGATAAAAGATTTAAACCCATACTAACCCCCGTCATTGATTATGTGAAAGTCCTTCCCTTTCAAATCTCATTGAAAGGTGCTTCGGTCTCTTCTTTAATGTACTTGGAAAAAAAATCAGCCGAAATTTCATTGTTCAAAAAATCCTTTGCTCCATTTATATGTAAGAAAAATTGATCCACTCCATGTTCGTTATACGGGTATTTTAATTCAAGTTTATCTTGTGTTATATCATCAATTAGTTTCTTTTTGTTACTCTCTAAGTTTGAATCTTTACTATCAAGATAAGTGATGTTCAATACCTGTCTTGATGGATTATTAATAATTGCTTGTGCAATCAAGTTATTGATGTATTGATCGGCATAACTGTATCCTATCGTTACAATCAGTTTACAATCTGGGGAGAGAAGCAAACGCCTAAACTCAGATGTATAATAGAAAAATGGATCACTTGAACTAAGTTTGGTATCGATACCAAATATGAGTTTAGGGTCTGTTGAAATCGGATGATTACTATGCATCAATTTACCGGTGTGCTTGTCAGTAAACCAATTTATTGAACCATGTAATTTGTAAAGCTTAAAAAGTTTGCCTCTATCTTCCTCAAAATTGGTTTGTTGCCACTCAAATGTTTTTGGATCAAAGCCTTGCTCAACATCATCTTCTCCGATTACTTTTTCAAAGCATTGGTCGTAGTTAAGAGAGAATACCCTAATCGTTTTGCCTAGCTCATTTGAAAACCTTTTAAATCCCTCATAATATTTGGCCTTTATCGATAGGTCCTTTGGTGTCACCCATTCGTAAAGTTCCTTGTTGATTAGTTGTTTAAGTTCGGTTATTCTTTCAAAATTCTTTCCTGCTACTTCGGGCAGTCGAATATTCCAACTTCCAATAAAGGGGTAAATAATGTTTTTATCCCTCTGTTCGATCTGCCCCATAACGATCAACAGTTTCTCGATATTGAAAGCATTTCCAAAGTTTCCGAAAATCCCTTGTGAATAATCGATACTGCTTCGTAAATAAAAATATAAGTCAGTATATGGCTTCCAGTCGGTCTCGCCTAAAAGTTTGCCCTCAACTCTATTCACCATTTCGTTTGAAATTGGAATTTCAGCTTCTTTGCTACAGCCTGCACCCAGCAAGAATATTAGGTTGTTTTCTTTAATCTCCATACTAATCTTTTATAGAAACCAAGGTAAATTGTTTGAGAAGTGAGTTTTGTCAAAGCCCTCAAAATGTGAAAATGCAGCTGTGTAATCGGCTACAATTTTTGCGTAGTAGATTGAAATGGGCGTCTGCCTTGCATTGAAACCTCTCCAGTTTGCACCCGATAGATTGATTGCATCTTGCAGATATTCCAAATCATTTTCCGTAGTTACGTTTTCAGAATGCAAAAATTTGATATGAATTGGATTGCCAACCTTTTGATAAATATTTTCCTTTCCTCTAACTAACCCATCAAACCAAACAAGGTATTCACTTTTTGCTAATTTTATATAAGTACTCTCATAAGGGACATATGTATTGTGATCACTATATCCGAAGAACTTGTGATGTGAATTAATTTTGAGAACTTTAAATTCCACATTGGCAATTTTAGCCAAAGCAGATTGAATTGATTCGATGGCGTCCATAGTAACAGACTCGGATATATGAAGAGCGCATTTTTTGTACTTATTGAATTCTGGCGTCTTAAATAATGCTATCAGATTTTCAGAAAGCTGCTTCAGATATTTTTCCTTTGTCGATTCTTCCGCCAGTACATCTAACTTTTTGTAAAGGCCAGCGGAATCCAAACAAACGGAATAGGCAAAAAACTTTTTAACAATACCATCATCGGTTTTTTCATTGGCTGAACCGATACCTAAAATCAGACACTCATTTTGAGAAGGTTTAAGTATCCAAGGAATACCACCCAACTTAGAAAAAATTTGTAAGCCAATATTCGAAGTGCTCCATTTCAAAGCATTAGCATTATTTGTCTGATCGTCTCTTACAACCTGCACGGGAATATTTTCCTTGGTCAAATAAAACTTGAAATTGTAATAAGGTGAATCAATCTCTGGAACACCTTCAAATCTGTTTGGTTCCAAAAATATTGCGATCACCTTATAGTCAGGGTTATCATTACGGAAAGTAATGACCTCATCAATTGCCTTTTTAACATCGTCCTTTCTATAGCTTAATAGACCAATTCTTTTAACAAGATTATTCGAAAATGGTAGGTTGAAAAATTGTTGCATTCCAGAAAATGTTCCTGGGTTACTTTTTCCTATTAAACTGAAAAACAAATTGTTCGCAAAAGATTTGTATTTGTCTTCAAAAATGAAAGCGTATTTGACTGGTTGCGAAATTTCTAGAAATGCCCCGTACTTTCTAACCCCGTTAAATTGATTTAAATCTGTTTGACCCGCCTTAAATCTAAAGACTTTCTTTTCAAGTGATCCAGACTTCATTGGAATCAACTTTTCTGAAATTTTGAATTCAGTTTGCCCTATTTTGAAGGTCTCTAATTCCTTAAATGTCCCTTTAATAAAGGATTGAATTTTATGAAAGTGGTCTGAATAAAAATTCTTATTTGAACGTCCATCATTACCAAGTGCCAAACTCAATTTTAAAATTTCCCTATCTAAAATCTCACCCTCGTTAGATTTGAAGAAGAAGTCAATAAGGAACCCATACTTATTTTCTTGTCTTAGGAAATAAGAATTTAGACTGATTTTCTCTTTTCCTCTTGAATAATTTTTTAACGTAAAGTCAATATGTCTGTCGTAAAATTTCTTTCCTAATGAAAATTCTATTCCTTTTTGATCTAATGATTTTGTCAAATAGTGATGAATTATTTTCAACGTCAAATCTCTGTTTGTACGATCTCGACAAACAAAAGACTCAAAGCCATCCATTTCGTCAAACGAAACGCAATAGTCAATAAATTCTTGATCACCTAGAGATTTTGGTAGGCGATATTTGTGAATTTGGTCTGTTAGGCCTTCTTCAACGTATAGCTTTCTATAAACGTTAAATTCAAATTCTCTTGGTGTCAGTTCTAAAAAATTAAGTTGTATGCTCTCTTGACTCATTAGTTAAAAATGTTGTGTCTTATCAGATGCTTATAGTTAGGTTTGAGCCAAATGCAAGTGGCAAGTTCAAGAAGACACTTCTTAAAAATCCGAAGGGTCGGCCATGTCTTTTCATCCCGTCCAATGCTTTATTTCTAAATCCAACTTTGTCCCAAAAGTAAAATATTATGCTGCCTTAAACATCTCCTCCACTTCAGACATCGAAACTCTGAATCGTTTAGGCATTCCAAACACCTTGAAGATAATAAGTACCTGGTTAATACTATAAAAGTGCCCCGTCTTCTTTCCGATTTGGTCTTCATTCTTTTTCACCCATCGCTGAAACGTCAACCAACATACTCCGTAGAAGTCCGCCAGTTGCTTGTGATTGTAGGGTCTCAAGACGAAAATTTCTGGTTTGTTTCCGGTTTCCTCGGTTTTTGTCATTTCACGCTTCATACACATAGTCATTATAATTTTCTCAGCTCGTTTGCAATGTTAAGTAATGCTTACTAATATTGTCAAGTTTTACTAAACAAATAAATTTATGCTGACAAAGAGCGTTTTAGGAAACCAAATTAAGGGCTTAAGGTTGGAAAGGGGGCTCTCTCAGGAGGAATTTGGAGCTCCTGTAGATTTGAGCCGTTCAGCCGTATCTCAGATTGAAAGCGGTCAAATGTACCCTTCCCTGGAGTCAATTGATAAGATAGTTAAGTATTACTCAACAAGTTGGGACAATCTGGTTGGTCATCCAAAGAGCAAAAAGCCATCAGAAATCGTGACGTCTCCGGTAAGAACTTTGGTTACTACTGTGGATAAAACTGGCAGGGATAATATTGTCCTTGTTCCCATTAAAGCACAAGCTGGTTATCTTCAAGGAGCACAACAACCTGAATACATTGAACATCTACCAACCTTTTGGCTTCCTGGACTTAATCACGGAACATTTCGCGCTTTTGAAGTGAGCGGTTATAGCATGCTTGCCGACCGTGCCGGATTTTATCCTGGAGATATTGTAGTGGGTGAATATGTGGAACGACTGGAAGATATTAAAGACGGCTTTGTATACATCCTGGTAAACAATGCTCAAGAAGTGGATAACATAGTATTGAAACGTTGCCTTAATTACCTTGATAAAGGAGGTTTGATTATTTGTAAGTCCGACAACAAAGATCCTCAGTATCCAACGTTCCCTCTACCCGTTGAGAATATTAAGGAGGTTTGGAAATTTAAAATCAAGCTGACTCGTCAGGCACCCGAACCATCGGGGTTGTACGAGAGGATTAATTCATTGGAAGGTGAAATGGTTCTTCTAAAGGAGCAACTTAGGAAAGCACCTCAAGGATAATTCAGACTAATCAATTTCACACCCTAAATAATTCTTCAACATCATTAACAGCAACGTTAATCTGCTTTGGTATTCCGAATAGGTGAAAGATTTTACGCACTTGGGGTACGTGGTAAAAATGTCCTGTCTTTTTACCCACTTCCTTTTCTACCTTCTTAATCCAATTTTGAAAGGTCAACCAGCTTACGCCATACATCAGTGCTAGTTGTTTGTGTGTAAGAGGTTTCAAAACAAAAACCTCTTCTTTCATCGTCCCGCTTACCTCCTTCACTTTCATTTCTTTTCCTTTTTGAGCAATATCAGATCAAGTGGAAGTCTACCTTAAAGCTTTTTAAGGAATATGAAATATTATTAACGATTTTTAATGATTTGAATAAGACGTGTCGGTTGGGCTACTTTAAAATTTAGTTGAATATTGTTCGATTAAAGTTAAAGGAAGTTGATAACCCCTTAACTGAATTCTAGTGTCAAAGTTAGATTGTACGATGTAAGGTTTATCTATGTATTTAATTAAATCAGTAATTTTTTCATCGTGATATTGCATATTGTACAAGGCACCTACCGTATATATGCGGTAGTGTCTTTCATGTATGATTTTTCATAAGATTGTTGTTTTAGTTGTAATTTGATTTTTTACTTTTATTAAATGCGATTGCTCAAGACGACCTAACTTGAGCTGCCAATATAATTTTCAGCCTATGCATAATTATTTACGATCTCTCATTTCCTTTCTATTTCTATTCATATCATGCTACCCATCTCAAGCTCAGGAAATTGATCCTTTAACAGGAAGAGCAAAAATTTCAATCCCCTTGGGAGGAATAAGCGAAAGTGATATTTCCATACCGGTTACCCTATGGCATCATGGAAATTCATTGCGTGTTGCAGAAGGACCAGGCAATGCTGGAATGGGATTCAATGTTTCAATTGGTGGAGCCGTCTCTCGCGTTGTTAGAGGTTATCCGGATGATTACAACGTTGCCAATGATAACCGGAAAGGATGGCTATATAATGGCAATGGTCAGAATATTCAAACATTTACTTCTACCTCAGACGATAACCTAAGTATCTGTACAGATGAAGCAACCGATAGGGCATTTTTGCAGACTTTACTGTATGATAAGGACACGGAACCTGATGTGTTTTACATTAGCGCTCCTGGCCTTTCAGGACAATTTGTTTTAGGCCCTGACGGAACTCCTCGTTTAGTTGGACAGCAAGACCTTGCGATAAGTTATACTTCGGATTCAGGAGGGATATTAAGTTTTACAATAAAGACGAATAGAGGAATCATTTATACATTCACTTTGGCCAGCGTGGCTACAAGAAAAGCAGAGAAATATAAGAGTTGGATTGAACCCAACTATTTCATGAGAGAATACTATTCGTATTCAAAAGAACTTACTTACCGTCCATCATGGCTATTGAGCCAAATAGAATCAGGCACGACAGGTGTTAAGGCAACATTTTTCTATCAAATGTCTGATGAAACGATCTCTGTTGATTACAGGACCCGAATCCTTTCCAATTCTACAACACAAGCGGACTCCTTATATTATATCAGCGATAGGCGCCAGGACTCTAATCTGACTTCTGTTAAATTGATGACTGCAACGAATGTATCAACTAAGCAAATTGATATCACATGGAGTGACGATCTGATATCTAAAATTGTTACTTCGGAGACGGTGAGCGGTAGTAAACAGGAATTTGCCTTGGAGTATTTCACGGCTGAATCTGCCTTAGATTATACTTTTCCGAAACTAGAAAGGCCCTTTCTCTCTGAAATCAAGCAGATAAATTCCTGCGTACCTATTCCCTCCTTTACATTTTCTTATTACTTCGTTTTATCAGGGTCCAATCAGGTACCTGGGAAGACAAATTATATGCAGGATCATTTTGGCTTCTTCAATGGAGTCTCCGCAAACAAGAACATCCCTAAGATTTATTATTATCAAAATGAAACAGGTGCACGAAGATTTAGAGTAACTCCGATACCTGGCATGGCTGCGACACAGATACTGGATGGTAGTAATCGAAACGTGGATGTGAATAATGTACTATTTGGTGCAGTGGAGAGTATCAACTATCCTACCGGTGGCAAGACCTATTATACCTATGAAGCGAACCGTTATTTTGATTCTTCAACTAATGAAGAATTATTAGGTCCTGGGGTAAGAGTTAAGACAATCGTAAGTTCGGGTGGGGAAGTTCTCTACGCCAAAGGAAGTGCTCCCATAACAGTTGGAAAACAAATCTATTCGCGATCTTATGACTATCTACAAAGCGGTTCGTCCATTACCAGTGGCAAGCTATTGTATACTCCAGTATTTTCCTTTGCCACTGGAAGCCAGCTTTTTGGATATGAGATAATACGAACTATTAACACCCTGGCGGAAGAGGATGGAATGATGTATTCCAGAGTGCAAGAAAAGATTGAAGGACGAGGAAGCAATGTTTATGAGTTTGCGGTACCAGGAACATATCCACAAACCACGGATGGAAGTTGGACAGCAACAAAGAACAAGATTGCCAGAAATACCTGCTCCGCTTCTAATTATAACAATGGATATTACACCTTTCCATATGCCCCAAATACCGAGTTTTCATTTGCGCGGGGATTTTTGTCAAAGCAATCCGTCTATTCTGAAACTGGAGGAACATTAGTCAGTGAAACAGTATACACTTATTCCCCGCAAGGAACGGCAACAACAATCAAGGGACTGCGGTACGAGCCGCTCGGAGATGATATTGCATTCGGTAATTACTCCATTATAACAGGGCAGGCATACTTACTAACTTCAGAAGTTACCAAGCAATATTCTGAGGAGACGCCTGCTGAATTTAGCCAAACCACCACTGCGTACCAGTACAATAGCAAAAACATGACTACGCTGATTACAAAAACCAATGATGATAATTCTGTGGTCAAGCAGAAAGTGAAATATGCTTACGATTACTCCATTACGAATCCTGCTTCTTCTGATTTATCTGCTGACGCGATTAAAAAGTTAAACGCCCAAAACAGGCACGGTGAAGTAATTGAAACAATTGGAAGTTACACTCCAATTGCAGGGACAGAAACAGTGATCAGTGCTGACCTGCTACTATTTAAAGATTTAAATGGCAAAGTATTACCCTATCAAACAAAAAAATTCCCCCAGGGTGCAACGTTCACTGAATCGGTTGTGAGCGCAGGAACTCCGCAAACTTTCGATTATGACCAGGATTATTTGACGGGAGCAACATTTGAAGAATACGATGATTATGGCAGGTTAGTCAACCAGATTGACAATAATAAAAACAGGACATCAACTCACTATGCCTTCAACCAAGGTATCTCAGTGGCCACCTTCTTTAATGCCAAAGCACAGGAAAGCATTTTTGAAGATTTTGAATTCACCACGGGCAGAGGAATGACCACAACTGGTGGAAGCCTGGTCACAGGATGGACAGGCGAAAGAGCCTTTCAATTACCGTCTTCCGGAAAGATAACAAGTTATGCTGCTAATGTTTCGGGAACTAGTTACCGGGTTTCCTGCTGGACCAAAGCATCGCAAGCAACTAACCTGATCTTTACAGCTAAGAA
Source organism: Cyclobacteriaceae bacterium (assembly GCA_043774805.1). Lineage (GTDB taxonomy): Bacteria > Bacteroidota > Bacteroidia > Cytophagales > Cyclobacteriaceae > ELB16-189. The sequence goes on from JAYVTB010000107.1 coordinate 38,242, forward strand.
CGGAGCTACAACCCTGGGAACACTAACGCTTTACTATACTGCTGGATATGTTAATAATTGGAATCAGTTAGAAGGCATTTTAACATTATCAAGTCAACCGTCCACTTTTACAGTTGAAGTTACCAGTAACAATACGATAACAATCGATGAAATAGTTGTTGTTAATAAGAACGCAAGTGTTTCAAGTCAAACGGTGAAGCCCTTGATAGGAACTACCTCACAAACCGATGACCGTGGACGATCTGTGAAATTTAGTTACGATCCATATGGCCGCAAACAGTACACCTGGGATGCCAAAAGAAACCTTGTTGGTGTTAATGAGTACCTGACTCAAAAACAACCATTTCCTGTGATCAACACCGGTTTTACCTATTCAACTTCCGTGATTAAATCCGGGCAGTCCATCACGTTTGGCGCCAACGCAATATGTGTGCCTGTTACCTATCAATGGAAAGTGGATGGCATACTACAAGCGTCCACCAGTTCTACCTTGGTAAAATCATTTATATACGGGTTGCATAACATAGAGATGGTTACTACTCACCCTACTTATGGTTCAAAGTCATTTGTCACCAGTGTCTGTGTAGACGTGCCTGACGCAGCCTTCAATGTTAGTGTTTCACCAACCAATACAGTTCACTATTGTTCTGTAAATGGAGACCGTGTAAAAGTATTTACCATGAATCAAACGGCTGGTTGCGCTGCCTCTCAAACAGCCTATTCATGGTACGTTACAGATATCAATGGTTACTGGGTATATCTGGCTAATACGGCTTCCATAACTTATGATTCACCCAGCTATTCTTATTCGATGAGATGTGATGTAATCGTCCAATGTGGTTTGGTGGACAAGACTTGTGGTTATGTCCCTAGTGTAACAGGATCTAGTTATACCAATATCACATTTATTAATAATCAACCATGTCCATGAAATCAATTTACCCTATGTTACTTTTTCTGGTAGTCTCAAACTTTGTCAACGGTCAGGACATTACAGTGACTCCTTTAATATGGCAAGTATCGAAGCTCGAGGATTTTAATGCGAATTCATCCATGGACTACCAGTGTACTTTTGTGACGGATGGAACAACTGCAATTGAGTGGAATCAAAAAGCTAATTATAACACTAATCTGGCAGTGGTAAACATCACAGGAACGTGGGTTAATGTAGTTGAGACTGGGAAAGTCACTTATGAGATAAGGATGGAGGGTGATCCGGGGACGTTGATATTTGAGAAGACACCTGTGGGTACTTTTATAACGCTTGATGTATCACAAACCAACGCGGCCCATATAAAGTATCGATTTACAGTTAGTCAGGTGAGTAAAAAATGATTTTCAATGGGAGATAAGAAGTTACGGGTATTAGTATGAGTCAATTGGTGAAAACAGTCCGGATCGTTCCACTCTTCATGGTACTTTCTATTTCGGCATTTGCACAGTGGTCGGGGCCAACCACGACACCCTATGGTATAAACACATATTATTCCTATGACAATGGAGTGATATATCAAGTGGACAGCTGGATTATAACGAATGGCTCGATTGTATCATCTTCATCCTCGGGCACCGCGTATACAGTATTGGTGAACTGGACAGCACCGGGATCAGGCACGTTAAGTTTTAAAAGCAGATCCACTATCATATCCACCCTTAACGTAACCGCATGTGCTTTTCCCACCCTTTTTACGGTGGGTGGCGGGGGTAGCTACTGTTCCGTACACAGTGGAGTAAGTGTCACGCTGAGCGGTTCACAAACAGGTACTTCATATGATATCCTTGTTAACGGGGTGAACAAGAATAGTCCGCTTGCAGGAACGGGTGGGATGCTTACGTGGACTAATAACACGCCAGTTGGAACGTATACCATTGTGGCAACTAGTTCTTGCGGAACTTCAACAATGACCGGCAGTGTTTACGTATCCGTTGATTCGGGACCTTCCTCGCCCACTGCGAGCAACACAACTTTTTGTGGGTCTGGAACAATCACCGCTACCCCTGGAGCAAATGGTAATACGATCAACTGGTATAGTGCGTTGACCGGAGGGTCCCTATTGCTGACCAATCCGACTTCACCAGCTCCCACCACTACCACCATCTATTACATCACCAGTCTTAATTCAACTACGGGTTGCGAAAGTTCAGGAGCGCGTCTGGCTGTTACCCTAACCATTAATCCTATC
>JAYVTB010000108.1:0-45320 GCA_043774805.1 Cyclobacteriaceae bacterium
AAAAGTTACGACAAGCCTTGGCATTGGCACCGGGAAAATATTACAAGCTTTGCGCGTATCCATAACCGGAGGCGCTTCTGGTCCTGACCTAATGATGACGATGGAAATTATTGGCCAGGAAGAAGTGACCAGCAGGATTAATTATGCGCTAACAAATTTAAAAATACATGCATCATGACTAAACGATCTGATAAACCGAGCAAGAAGCAAGGCAAACCTCGTGTTCATAAAGAGCTTAGTGGCTTTGAAGTAACCATTGATCAGTTTGGCGAATTGAAATCGAATATGCCCATCGAAAAACTGAATGATTTTCTTAATGAAAATGTCGATGATAAGAAACTCGCAGAGCGCAACGATTACGAGGATATGAAAAAGTCCAAAAGAAAAAAGAAATAGGATCACGCTATTGAACTCTTGAGCCTTAGGTTTATTAACGTTGTGATCCTCTGTTCAGCTTACCTCGCTTCATGGAATTTTCTTAACTGCAAGTATCAACAACCAACCGGTAGGGAATCACGTTTCAGCTTATAAATAAAATCACCATTATGGCCTCATCACACGAAATCGATTACCAGATAAAAGGAGAGAGTATACAAATTGTTGAAGTTGAATTGGATCCCGGGGAGACCGTGATTGCGGAAGCAGGAGCCATGCTCTTCATGGAAGAAGGGATTCAGTTTGAAACGAAGATGGGCGATGGTTCAAATCCGAGCCAAGGGCTGTTTGATAAATTACTCTCTGCCGGAAGCCGTTTGCTTACTGGTGAATCACTATTCATGACTCACTTTACTAACCGTGGTCATAAAAAAGCAAAAGCAGGTTTCTCGGCTCCTTATCCCGGCACGGTAATTCCGGTTGATCTCGCCACCAGTAGGAACAACGAGCTGATCGTGCAGAAGGATGGATTTCTTTGCGCTGCCTATGGTACTAAACTCTCCATTGTATTTAATAGAAAAATCGGTTCTGGTCTCGTGGGCGGTGAAGGATTCATTTTACAAAAACTTCAGGGGGATGGAAAAGCGTTTGTGCATGCCGGTGGCACGGTTATCGAGCGCACATTAAATAACGAAACTCTTCGTGTCGATACGGGTTGTGTTGTTGCGTTTGAATCTCAAATCGATTTTGATGTAGAGAAGTCCGGAAGTCTACGCTCTATGGTATTTGGCGGTGAGGGTATTTTTATAGCCACGCTAAAAGGCAGCGGGAAAGTTTGGTTACAGTCAATGCCAATCAGGAAGTTAGTTCAGGCACTTTCCCCTTATGGCGCTAATCGCGGCAAAGAGGCCAGTTCTTTGTTAGGAAATTTCCTGGAATAATTATTTTTTCAATCGCGGAAAAACAGACGGTACTTCTCTTTTATAGGAGAGGTACAGTCCTCCAAATTGTTTGATGAGCTTTCGTTCTTCCAGGTAAATGCCGATCGGAAGATAGACCAAAATGCAACCCACTGAAATCAACGTAGCCAGTGTTGGATTGAAAAGAAAAAAACCTGTTACAATTAATATGGTGCCGCTGTAAATCGGATGACGGACATGTTGCAAAACACCGGTACGTCTGAATTCTGTGGCCTCCTCTTTTAATCCGATAAAAGATGCCAACCGATATTCGCGAAAGGCCTGACTAATTACTATGACTCCAAAAGTTGCCAGCATCAGGCTCAGATAACGAATCAATCCATTACGTTCAAAAAGTATAATTGTTGAAATCGATGCATTACCAAATAAAAGTGCCAACAGTCCAATCGTTGAAATCAACGAATAAATAATACGGTAGAACCGATAACCTTTCCGAAGCACTCTTTCAAAAAAATACTTCACGCGATCAGCAGCTAAAACACTGTGAAGGGCGAAATATAAAATCCAGAGTGTTGAAAGTATGATATAAGCCATGATGCGTTAAATGTAATCGCCCTGAATAAAATAAACCCTTCTTTTAGTAAAAAGATTAAAACTACTTAACTTCGAAGTACAACATCTACTGCACTTTGTGATTAAAATCGGATTAATAAGAGAGGGAAAAAATCCACCTGATAAAAGAGTAGCCTTTACACCTCTTCAGGTGGAAGAAATTCAACAGCGCTATCCACAAGTGAAAGTTGTTTGCCAGGAAAGCGAATTTCGTTGTTTCAAAGATTCAGAATTTAAAGCGTTAGGCATTGATATCGTTAGCGATATAAGCGATTGTGATATTCTTATGGGCATCAAAGAAGTTCCCATTGATAAGTTGGTGAATGATAAGACTTATTTTTTCTTTTCTCATACCATTAAGAAACAACCCTACAATCGCAAACTCCTTCAGGCTATTCTTAAAAAGAACATCCGGTTGATCGACTATGAAGGGTTGAAAGATACGCAGGGCAACAGGTTGGTAGCATTCGGAAGATTTGCCGGAATTGTTGGCGCTTACAATGGATTATGGGCCTATGGGAGGCGTTATCGTTTATTTGATTTGCGAAGAGCTTTTGACTGCTTTGATATCAATGACCTTAAACTCGAAATCAGGAATGTAAAACTTCCGCCCATCAAGATTATTCTTACGGGGGCGGGCAGAGTGGCTAAAGGGGCCATGGAAACATTAGACACAGCCGGAATAAGAAAGGTAAGTCCTTCCGATTTTTTACTGAGGAATTTCACTGAGCCGATATACGTACAACTGAGCAGCGCTGATTATCATGAACGCATAGAAGGCGGGCATTTTAACCGCGAGGAGTTTTATCGGCATCCAGAAAAATACAAATCCTTATTTTCGTCCTTTTCGCAGGTGGCCGATATTTTATTGGCAGGTGCCTATTGGAACCCTAAGGCTCCGGTACTTTTCACGAAGGAGGAAATGAAATCATCTCACTTTAAAATCAAAGTCATTGCTGATATTACCTGTGATATCAATGGATCTGTCCCAAGTACAAAGCGTGCCAGTACTATTCCTGATCCATTGTATGACTATGATCCCATCACTGATGTTGTCATGCCAGCGCTTAGTAATGAGTCATATATTACAACTATGGCCGTAGATAACCTGCCGTGCGAACTTCCAAGAAGTGCATCAGAAGAATTTGGCCGGGATTTAATTGACCGGATACTAAAACCACTATTGGTTAGCGACAAGGAAGGAATTATTAAAAGGGGAACCGTTACAGAAAAGAGCTCACTTACTAAAGAGTTCAATTATCTTAACGATTACGCGAATCAAACTGACTAAAAAAGTATGCTTCTATATAACGTTACTTTTGGCATTGATAAAGCCATAGAAACCGAATGGATTGTATGGATGAAATCCAATTACATACCATCGTTAATGGGCACTGGGCTTTTTGTGGAGTATAAGATGTATAAAGTGCTTACCCATGATGATGAAACTTCTGTTTCTTATAGTGTGCAGTGCTTTGCAAACAGCATTAAAGAGGTGTTAAAGTATCTTCATGAATTCGCACCTCAACTTACCGAACTTCATCGCGAAAAATTCAAAGACAAACATGTAGCCTTCAACACCCTTCTGGACGAGGTCTAAGAAGGTTGAAGAAAAGTCCTGATCTGTTCTGATTCGAGGTGACAATTTATCCACTCCTCATCAAACCGGGTGTTGTATCGTTTATAAAATTCTATGGCGGGGGTATTCCAATCCAACACTTGCCACATCATACCGGTGCAGTTCTCTTCCAATACTTTTTTCATCGTAGCTTCAAATAGCCATTTACCAATTCCCTTTCCTCGTTCGCTTTGGGTAACCACTATATCTTCAAGGTAAAGGCGCTTTCCCTTCCAGGTGGAATAGCGATAATAATAGAGCGCAAGACCATGAATCTCCTGTTCCTCCTCAGCAACAAAAAATCCAAAAACTGGATTAGCTCCAAATCCATCTTCTTCCAATCTGTTCACGCTGTTGGTAACTTCGTTCAATGCTCTTTCATACTCAGCAAGCTCCTTGATCAGTTCCAATACTCTGGGCAGATCCTTTTTTTCGCCTTCTCTTATTACAATCATAAATTACTATAAATAAAAAAGGCCTCGCGAAGAGGCCTTTTCTGATGCTATTTGAATTTTAATATTCCCAAAGATTATGCTCTTTCTCCATCATCTTCATCTCCTCTTCCCAGCGTGCAAATACTGACTCGCCATAGGATCTTCCATTCATTTCATAAATTCGCTGAATACTGTAATCCCCAGGGTTTTCTACCTTAAGGATTACTCCATGGAAAAGTCTTAGTTTAAAAGCGTCAACGAATGATCTGTTTTCTGAGGGGTTATATCTGTTCCTCCACAATACCTGATCTCTGTCAGTCATGCTTTTACTATGAGATACTTTTTCAACGAGGTCGTAGAAGTCCTTGTATTTAACATACCCGATTGGATTTATTTCTGTTGATCCGCTCTTTTGAGCTAATAATCCAAGTGCCTGCGGATCGTAATACAGCCTTGATCTTCTCTTATCAAAGATGACATCTTCCACCAACTCTACGCCTATTACGTTATCCTTGGTAAAAAACTCAGTCTGGTTAATTGAAACTTGCCACCAGTCAGCCTCAGTAGGCAAGTGACCCTTGTTATCATTTCTTGTCGACTCATAGTTCTTTCCATTATAGCTAGACGTCTCATTTATAAAATATGATTTTTTAGCATCAAAAGGAGGCTCCATGTTGGCCTTATTACTTATCACAACCTCCTCGGGTTTCAATACCGTGCTTAATTCATCATTATACACTGGAATAGCACCGCTTTGAATACTCGCGAGTAAGAATTGCGACAAGTCAGATTTGGCAGATTTAAAACCTTCATTTTGCTTCTCCTTCATATCGATCGTACGCCACACACGGAAGCGATAAAGTTGCTCGTAATAGGGGATCTTTTCCGTTGAATTCGGATTGACAATCGTATCCTGTTGAGCAAACGAAGCTGCTGCCAAACCAACAAAGACCAAAAGGAAGCTTAAAAATTTCATTCTATTATTTTATTATTTACCCATTACAAAAACGCCTTCAAGTTTTGCGTTTACAGGCTTTCTGTCATCATCTCCTGGATCCCATGTTGAACGCACCACCTGCACGTTATATATGGAGAAGCTGTCGCCTGCGCGCAAACCATATTTAGCCAATTCAATATTACCCGAGTTGAGTGTAACTGGTGTTTTTCCGGTTATTTGCAATGTCATACTTACAATCCGATAACCGGCATCCTTAATATTCTGTCTGCTAAATGTTTCATCCGTAATTTCAGGCACAAAACGCACTACGCTAGTACCAGGAGGAATCCCACTCTTTACATTATAGGCGCCATTTCCAACCATTAATTTTGCGGATGGCATAGGTACTGTTTTCGCCTTAAACTGCTTCACTTCAATTTGAGAACCATTAACACTTACCCGTACATCCATCTGAGGCCTTGTAGGAATCAGAACAAATTTACCAGGGCCTTGCGTCACTACCTTTCCCTGATCGGCTGGAACACTGAGAGAAATCCCTGAAGATTCGGTTAAGCCCTGTACGCTAACTGACATTTCGTTTCCGCACTCTAAATACAAGGTGCTTGCACTCTCTGATTCAAACTTAGCTACTGGTCTTGCTACCTTATATCTGATAACGTCATCATAAGGTTTTCCCTTTACGTTGATCTTTACTTTATAAGAAGCTTCTGCGATACCATTCTTATCATACGTGCCACCTGATGTCTTGAATTTAATCTTACCCATCTTAATTCCAGTAATTGGGTCTTTTGCAACCTGAACAGGAGCTCCATTAAAGAACATTTCAGGTTCCTCATCGGATGCTGCTGCAATGAATAAATCAGCGGTGTATTCCTGGCCGGCTACCAGCGTATTGGACTCCGCTCTTACCATAGGCACAACTTTACTGAATTTAATCTGTGAGGCCTCCGTCTTATTATAAAGAGTATCTAAGGCTGCCATCTCATACTCGAGCACTTTTGTTTGCATTTGGCTAACAGTGGCAATTGCTGCCATGGTAGGTGTCAACTCAAATGAAAACTGGAGGAAGCTTTTATCTAATTGATTGGTGTTATCCTTGAATTCCTTATAATCCTCCGCCTTTTTGGTCAACTTCTCAAATGGGGCTTTTAAGGCCATGATTTTATTCAAATCAGTGACGTAACCCGTTAACTTCTTTTCATACTCAATACCAACCTCCGGCTTATTGCTGTCAAGCATTAACTCCTCTGCACGGTGAGTATCGGTAACAAGTGATTCACCTTCAATGGCTGTACCATCCGGTTCAGAGCTCATTTTTTTCTTAAGATCTTCCAAATAGACCAGCATCGCTTTGGCAAGTTCCCTTACTTGTTTTGCTTTTTCCTTTGCTGCTAGCGCTTGAGGATCTTGACTGGTTGATTGAAGAATTGCTTCCAACTTAGTATTGTTGGTAACCCCATTCTCCTCGATCATTTTAACGAGCGTATTGTCAATGATGGCAAATTTTTCAAGTACAGCGTTACTTACGTTTAGCGCAAGAAGCGCAGTAAGTACCAAGTACATCATGCCAATCATTTTCTGCCTGGGTGTTTCCTTACCACCTGCCATGGTTTCTTATATTTAGTTGGTTAGAAATCGGAATAAATAGAATACAAATTAATTGCTCTAATGTTAATGTTAACTAGCTGAGCCTTTCATGGCTGTAAGCATTCCACCATATACCTTATTCAGGGCCGTGATATTAGAAGTAAGGCTTCCCAATTCAGAGGTAAACTTGGTAGTATTCTCCCCTACTTTAGAAAGACCTTGCATAGCACCGGTCAAGCTCTCATAGAACTTATTCATATTTTTAACATGAGAGTCAGCATCCTTTAGCTCCATTTCATAAATGGTATTTAGGGCAGCCAAGTTTTTAGTTACTTTCTGAACCTGGCTATGATACTCGCTGGTATCTTTTGAAGCATCGGCCATGGCAGAAACTGCTTTCATAGCCGTACCGTATGATTTATTCATTTCCTGCAATGCAGAAGAAGCTGACTGAACATTTTTAGCATATTCATTGGTGGCAACCGCAGCATTTGAAAGGTTGTTCATCTGAGAGGCTGACGTGGCTAAGTTGGTTAATCCCTTGCCGAGATTATCCAATAGATTCTGATCTACCTTGGCGGTCTTCAACATTTCATCAATTTTCAACAGAGGGGATTCTCCTCCTCCAGGGCGATTGCTGATTCTGGTAGCCGTAGGATTAACCGGACCTTCATAATCCTCAGCTAATTCAGGATATACTTTTGACCAATCTGGTTCTTCATGTTTAGGTTCAAAAGCACTCAAGAAGAATATACCTGCTTCCACGCTCAACCCTATCATCAACATCGCATTGGCTCCTTCTAAGTGGAGAATTTTAAAGAGTGCTCCAATAATTACAACCGCTGCGCCAATTCCATATACTTTGGGCATTATAGTTGCGAAGAATAACGAAACAAATCCGCCTTTTTTCTTTGCCATGGTTCTTAAAATTTAAGTTTAGTCCGTTTTTTTTATAAATATAACCAGAGTTTTAATTATTCAATTTTAAATTCTGTGCCTGAAGAGCGACCTAAACTAGTCATCGCACAGCGAAAACCAATATATGCTCTGGTAGAATCTTTATATTCATAAGTCCTGGTTCCTGTCTCTAAGTAATACGCAACGTCCTTCCAAGAACCTCCACGAATCACTTTCCGCGCATTATATTTCTCCTTTGAGTTCCCGGCCTTATCATACGCATTCTCATCGATGAACTGTGGGTTAAGATCCCACACGGTAGGAACGGAAGCCGGATTAAAATCATCTAAACACCACTCAGAAGCATTCCCTGCCATATCCACCAATCCATAATCATTGGGAAAGTATATCCCAACCGGTGAAGTGTAAGCAAAACCATCATCATAGAAATTACCACGACCAGGTTTGAAGTTCGCCAGCATGCATCCTTTTGAATTGCGGATGTAAGGGTTACCCCAGGGATACTTAGCCATATCTCTTCCTCCGCGGGCTGCATATTCCCATTCTGCCTCTGAAGGCAATCTGAATGCAGGCATAGGAGGTTTGTCGCCATCATTTTTTCTCCATTGGTTCAGGAATGCTGTTCTCCACCTACCGAAGAAACTTGCGGCCTCCCAGCTTACCCCTACTACAGGATATTCCTGATAGCCCGGATGTTGCCAGTAGTAATTAACCAATGGATCGCCCATATGATGAGAGAAGTCTTTCATCCAGACCGTTGTGTCGGGATTATATTTTTTCATGAAATCTTCTTTTGAAACCTGAGGGAAGTTAACTAACCCCTCAGCCCCGGCTGCCATGTTGGGTCCGTTGGGGTCTAAAAAATACGTAGTAAACTGAAGATACTCATCGTTGGTGATTTCTGTTTCATCCATGAAGAAGCCACCAATCGTGATCTGCTTATTAAAGTTGATTTGAGTAGAAGCCGGATCTTCATCGGCTTGACCCATATGAAAAGTACCAGCAGGGATTGGCACCATTCCGAAAGGAATAATGACACCCCAGTCGGGTCTTCTCTCAATGGCAGACTGGCCAACTAAATCACCATTAGCTTCACCACCACCACCTTTGCCTCCAATACCTAGAAGGCCGCAGCTTCCTAAGATGGAGCCTGCTATTACAATTAGTCCGTAACTAGCGACCTTCGGAGAAAAAATTTTGCTCATACTTTTTTTATTAGATCAGTCTTTCGGTTTACTAAAGCAAACGCTCGAGACCCGAAAGTTATTCTTTTTCGTCTTTTAATTAAATATAGGAAGTACCAAATTCATTAAAATATTAAAAAAACCAAAATAAATTATCGATTTAGTGCCTATAACGGGGCGTTCTAACAACCTTTTTCCCGCTTGCCGGATTTATTGGCAATTGGTATGTCAGCAAAAATTCATGTGACGTTGGCTGCTTAGCCGCCTGATCTTTGATTACATAATCCAGACCATATCCCAACTTCAACGACTTGTCCTTCAATAAACTATATCCCAACATTAAAATAGCGGCTTCAGATTGTCTAAACGATAAGCCGCCCCACATCGTATCTTTATAGTACGCAATTCCACCAACATCGAAGGTGGTTTTGGTAAAGTCAGATTTAATCAGGGTGCAAAATTGCAACCTTAAGTCAAAATTAACTTCGTAGAAGTAACCTCCTGTAAGGTAGACGTGGGTCTCCAGCGCGTTGCGTTGACTCATACCGAAATCAAAAGTTGATTTTATAAGGTGGTTAAAGCTCAACCCGACATAATACTTCTCTCGTTGCAAGAAAGCACCCACTGCCAGATCAGGTCTGATCTGTGATTCTTTGCCAGAGCTTTTAAGGACGGGATCGTTTTGATCTATTGGGCGATAGAGGCTGAAGTTGATCGTTTGAGAATATATGCCCGCCTTCATCCCGAAACTCAGCTTCCCTTTTTTCACGGGAAGATGATAGGCATAAGAGGTCTGGGCTTCCAGATTATTTTGAGGTCCTAAACGATCATTAACGATATATGCACCAAAGCCACCTTTTAACTTATAGACTGGCGTGTTAAAACTTATGATCTGAGTGGTTGGCGCGCCCCCACCTCCATAGGTAGGTTGATACCCCAACCATTGACTTCTATGAATGGCCGTCAATTTAGTAAACCCCTCCACGCCTGCATATGCTGGATTATAATACAATGTATTAAACATGTAATGAGTAAACTGAGGGTCTTGCTGACCAAACAAATCGGTTTGGAGCGATGCTGATATTAATAAGAGTAGAAGAATCTTTTTCACGTTCTCTTTGGTCAACTGGACTTAAAGATAAGCGAATTCAGAATACACTTTCAAATAATAATTTCTAAAGAATACACGTAGACGGGTAAGTAGAACCGGAAAAAAGGTCAACGTGGAAGTTATTTTATTCCGTTAGCAATTTTAATATACAGTTCCAATGCTCCGGTCATGGATGGAGCATTGGGCAGGGGAGCTTCAATATCCAAGATCAGGCTTGCCTCTTTAACCGCCTTGGCTGTGGTAGGACCAAAGGCAGCAATGCGCGTATTGTTTTGCTTAAATTCCGGAAAGTTTACAAACAGTGAATTAATTCCTGAAGGACTGAAGAACGCCAGTATATCATAATAAACATTCTTCAAATCACTCAAGTCGGCAGCCACCGTATGATACATGATGGCCTCCGTAAAGTGATATCCATTCTCCCGTAAAAAATCGGGTATGTCATTTTTTCTGATATCAGAACAAGGGAAGAGGAACTTCTCGTTTTTATGTTTCTTGATGATTTCCAGAAGGTCTTTTGTGTCCTTTAACCCCGAGAAAATTTTTCGTTTGCGGATGACGATGTACTTCTGGAGATAATTGGAGGTCTGGTCAGAAATACAAAAATATTTCATCTCTGGGGGCATCTCCAGCTTCAGTTCCTGGCAAATGGAGAAGAAATGATCAACGGCATGCCTGCTGGTAAATATGACGGCCGAGTACTGAAGAATTTCAATTTTTTGCTTTCTGAACTCTTTTACAGGAACCGCGTCAACCTGAATAAACGGGCGAAATTCAATCTTAAGATTGAATTTTTCAGCGAGCTTCAAATAGGGTGAGTTTGCATCGGTAGGAGCCTCCTGAGTGACCAAAATGCTTTTTACTTTTCGCACTCTGTCATTAGCAGTTTCAGTCATAACAACACGTATCGAGTTCGGCTTAATTCAATAACACCTTCATCAGAATCATCATCGAAATGATCTCTGAGCCGCAAAGGTAGGAAAATAAATGAAAAACAGCGGAAGATGTCCTTGTCATTAATTTTAAATAAAAAAAGAAAGCGCTTAGGATCATGAAACCGCACGCTGAGGCAAGTAGAAAATAAAAAAAATTGGGGTTTTCCAATTCCAGAATAAAATAACCTAGTAATGCTATACCCATCAGTGCTGAGACAACATATAAGCTTCTTATAAAGTTGAAGAATTGAAATCGCACCAATCCTTTAAATCCAAACAGGCCACTCATGATATAAACTAATACCAGCTTTAGAACCAAAAAAATCAATACAAAAAGAGAAAGAAGCAGCCACCAACCAAATGCCCCTGTCGTAGACTTGAATGAGATTTTTTGCAAAACCAGCGGGCCATTATTAAAGATGATGAGCAAGAGTAAACCACAAAACAAACTGATAAACACAAAGAAGAGAATGTTTACACTAGATCCTATTCTTCCTGTCATAATAGCATCTTCGCGTTCCTGGACGGAAAAGACTTTCATCAGGTTTAGGTAATCAACGGTGAGCCGCGTATTAAACCTGAAGAGTACGACAAAGAAGCCGAAGAGCAACAGCGCACTTAGAATAACAAAGTCATTAAAATGAGTGGGTGGACGAACCTCATTGTTGTTTTCGAGATAGCCGGTGCGAATCATCTCTGTCTTTAAAGACTTAACATCCCGTGCTTGAAATATGGAAAGAAGTGGCATGCCTCCCTTTTTAGTCAACAGGCTGTCAACGTTTAGGTTAAACTCCGCTTGACCACGAATGTACAGCCGGCCGTTAACAAAAACGGCAAACTCATCAGGGGCCTTTATCGAAATGATACCCCCTTTAAATTGATCAGTGATATATAAATGAATGGTATGAGCAGCCTCTCCCTGGTAATCTTCAAGATGATCTCCCTTCGATATTTTCCATTGATCTCTCAGGTCCTTGACAATCTGGGTCGGTTGTGACCACCCGGAGGTTACCATCAAAAAAAACAGGATTAGTAAAACGCCAATTCTCATGCTGTGCAAAAATATCATAATAGTTTAGTCAAACGAAGTTTTCACGGCATGACCCTTCGTATCTTTGAAGCTGAATGGCCGGCATTTATATTCATATCCCATTTTGTAAACAAGCTTGCTATTACTGTGATTTCCATTTTTCAACAAATCAGTCGTTCAGGCAAGAGTTAATAGAGGCCATGGCCATTGAGTTGGATTACCAAAAAAGTTATTTGCCGGGAGAAGAAATTGAGACCATTTATTTTGGTGGCGGCACACCCTCCTTATTATCCAGGCGGGAATTGGATCTGATCTTCAATTCCATTTATAAATATTATTCTATTACTGCATCGCCTGAAATAACCCTTGAAGCAAATCCTGACGATTTAACGAAAGAGAAAATACATATTCTGAAGGAGACTGGAATAAATCGCGTCAGCCTGGGGATTCAATCTTTTGATGATGCCGTTCTGAAATTCCTTAACCGAGCCCATAACAGTGAGGAGGCAACAATGTGCGCAATCCATCTAAGAGAATCCGGAATTAATAATTTAAGCATAGATCTGATTCATTCTATACCCGATCAGGATGATCATTTGCTTATGCAGAACCTGGAAAAGGTGGTACGCCTGTCGCCTCAGCATGTTTCTGTTTACTCACTCACCATTGAAGAAAAGACGGTATTTGGAAAGTGGGCTTCACGAGGACAAATCAAACCTGTTGAGGAAACTCAATCAGCCAGTCAATTTGAACTGGTGATGGACACCTTAACAGAAAATGGCTATCAGCATTATGAAATTTCTAATTTCTGCCTACCTGGTTTTGCCTCGAAACACAATAGCAGCTATTGGCAGCAAAAGAAATACCTTGGAGTAGGTCCTAGCGCTCATTCATTTGATGGAGATACCCGTCAATTTAATGTGAGTAGCAATCACGTCTACATGAAAGCCCTTCGCGAAGGAAAAATTCCGTTTGAAAAAGAAGTTTTAACCAGGGAAAATAAAATTAATGAGTACCTCTTCACCACCTTACGCACGAGCCAAGGGTGCAACCTGGCCTACCTCACCAACACTCTTGATTATGATTTAAAAAAGATTAATTCGGCCTATCTTCAAACATTGCTCGACAAGGGCTATGTAACGCTCTTCAACGACCTGCTTATTCTCACCCGCGAGGGCAAACTCCTGGCCGATAAGATTGCTTCGGACCTTTTTGCAACGTTGGAATAATTTATAACTTGGACAATCGCCAACTATCATGCTCTCTTTAGAATGACCCCGGAAGAAAAAAAAGTATACATGCTCCTGAAGGTCGTGATTTATCACTACCACGGTCTTGATGAAACAGAAAAACGAGATATCGAACAGGTGTCGACCGACTTTGAAGCAAAAGATGAATTGGCGTGGGCCCTTGACTTTGTGGCTGAAGATTACATTACTGCCTTTGACCGGGCAAGAGCATACCTAAATAATATTATTGGCGATTACACCAAGCCCAAGCGAGTCGATCTCATTAATATGGTGTGGCTATCCAATAACCTAAAAGGCTATGTAACTGAAATGGAGGCCACGGCCATGCTTAAACTAGCCAAAGACTGGAATGTAGCGCAAGAATTAATTGAATTGGTTTTGCGATAACCGGAACCTTTAAAGAGACATCATATCCTTAAATTTGGCAGCCTGTCTTCGGCTCACTTCTACTTTGTCTCCACCTCTTAGTTTCACCATCAGTCCACCGTTAAACCACGGTTCAATTCCTTCCACCCAGCTTAGGTTAATAATGTGCTTGCGGCTCGCCCTGAAAAATGCACGCTCATCCAGGCGATCATCCAATGCATTCAATGATTTATGAATCATCGGGCGGTTAGTGTCAAAATAGACTTTGATGTAGTTACCATCTGACTCGAAGAAACGGATATTGGCCAGGCTCACAAACCAACAACGTTCACCATCTTTTACAAACACCTGGTCTTCGAGGCCCAGTTTCTTTCCTGCTCCGCGTCCGGCTTTTGCCCGCTCTTTTTCCATGATCTTGTGAACGGCTTCACTCAGGCGATCGGTTTGAATCGGTTTAAGCAAATAATCGAGTGCATTTACTTCAAAAGCTTTGATCGCAAACTCATCATAGGCAGTTGTAAAAACAACTAATGGCGCAGAATCCAGAGACTCCAACAATTGAAACCCGGTCCGGCCCGGCATTTGAATATCCAGGAATAACAAATCCGGATTTAACTCATTGATCATCTGTTCTGCTTCATCGGCATTCATCGCCTCACCTACAATTTCTATAGAAGGATGCTCTTCCAAAAGTTTGATCAATTCTTTCCGCGCCAGGCGCTCATCATCAATGATTAATGCTCTCATGTATTTGTTAAATGTGGTATAATTAATTCAGTAAGTACAAAATTATCGTTTTCGTTACTAATCGCGAAGTGCGCATCCTTGCCATACAACAATTTTAACCGTTGGGTGGTGTTACTCAGTCCAAGACCTCCTCTTTTCTTGCTCCCGTTGAGATGATACTGGCCGCTGTTGCGAATGCTGATACGTAGATAATCGTTTTCAACTTTCGCCTTCACCTGTATGGTTCCACCCTTGGTTAGTTTGGAGATACCGTGCTTCACTCCGTTTTCTACCAACGTCTGAACCATTAATGGAGGAACTAAAAATCCCTTTGAATTTGGATCAATATCAAACTCGGTTTTCAATCGTTCTTCAAAGCGTATAGTTTCCAGACCCAAATAATCTTTTACCATTTTAAGTTCATCCCCAAATTTGGTAAGTCCTTTTTTATCCGCAATCAACGAGCTTCGAAGAATGTTGGAAAGCTGATTGATTGCCAATTTTGACTTCTCCGGATTTTCGTCCACCAGTGCACGGATACTATTGAGTGCATTAAAGATAAAATGAGGATTCAGCTGTGACTTTAGATTATTCAGTTCAATCTCTTTTACTGAAGCCTCCAATTTCAAGGAAGTGTTATATCGCTCGAAATAGTTGTAGATGAAGTAAAATACAGACCAGAGAAAGAATATGATGCCGTAATAAAAGGACTGCCCTACTAAATTGAACAAGTCCAATGCTTTTCCCTTGTTAAATAATCCTAACGGAATAGAGGGTGGGATTCTCAAAAAGTACATCAATAAACCCAACACCATTGAACTGAGCAAAACCCGGGGGATAAGACGAGGCATTCCTAAACTGAGCCACCTCCAACGGTTAATAAAATTGCGATAACCATGTGAAATAAGAAGGCAAAAGAAGGCCTCATAGACCAGAAACAATATTCGCTGCAAACTTATGGAACTGCTTGACGATGCAATTACACTAGCCGAAATCTGAACCACTCCATAAAGTGTCCATCCTCCCAGCTGCAAAGTCCAATAAAGTCGTTGTTTGTTTCTAAGCATACCTGTAGCAAAGGTAACAAATCACAAAACCGTTTTTAATTTTCTTACATAGACGGACCGGGCGGACTAAAACGGCTTAGTTTAGCTCAGCTTTTAAAAATTTTCCTGTGAAACTGGCAGGGTTCTTTGTTATTTCTTCCGGTGTGCCTCGGGCAATAATACGACCTCCGCCCGCACCACCCTCAGGACCAAGATCAACAACATAATCCGCAGATTTAATTACATCCATATTATGCTCAATCACCAAGACAGTATTGCCTTTATCAACCAGTTTCTGAAGCACATCGAGTAAATGGCTGATGTCCTGAAAGTGCAACCCCGTGGTTGGTTCGTCCAATATATAAAGTGTCTTGCCGGTATCTCTCTTGGAAAGTTCGGTGGCCAACTTCACACGTTGTGCTTCACCCCCGGATAACGTTGTGGCATGCTGACCCAATGATATATAGCCTAAGCCTACTTCACTAAGGGTTTGAATTTTTCTTAAGATGCGGGGTTGATTTTCAAAGAAATTAACTGCTTCCTCCACCGTCATATCAAGCACATCTGAAATCGACTTGCCTTTGAATCTTACTTCAAGCGTTTCACGATTATAGCGTTTGCCTTTACAAGTTTCGCAAGGCACGTATACGTCAGGTAAAAATTCCATTTCAATTAGCCGGAGGCCGGCTCCTTCACAGGTCTCACATCGCCCACCTTTTACGTTGAATGAAAACCGGCCGGTTTTATAACCCCGGATTTTTGCTTCAGGCATTTGTGAGAACAAGTCACGGATATCAGTGAACACACCTGTGTAGGTGGCGGGGTTGGATCGGGGTGTGCGCCCAATGGGAGATTGATCCACCTCGATTACTTTGTCAATTAAATTAAGTCCATCAATTTTTTTATACGGTAATGGCTCTGTGCGTGAATTGAAAAAGTATTGATTTAAAATTGGAAAAAGAGTTTCATGAATCAGTGTTGACTTGCCGCTGCCCGAAACGCCTGTTATGGAAGTAAATGTTCCCAGTGGAATCTCCAGATCAACATTTTTAAGATTGTTACCCGTTGCACCCGTCAGCGATAGTTTTTCGCCACTCCCTTTTCTCCGTTCCTTTAAATAAGGAATGGTGAGTTTGCCATTCAGATAATTAGCGGTTGTGCTATCAATTTTCAAAAACGTTTCCGGATCGCCCTGGGCTACAATGGCCCCACCATGTCTTCCTGCTCCAGGACCTATATCAATGATATAATCCGATTCAAGCATCATCTCTTTGTCATGCTCAACCACGATCACCGAGTTGCCTAAATCACGTAAGTCTTTCAATGCTTTTATCAGCTTCGCATTATCGCGGGCATGCAAGCCGATGCTGGGCTCATCCAGAATATATAGTACACCCACTAACTGGGTTCCTATCTGGGTTGCCAGGCGTATACGTTGCGCTTCACCACCGCTCAACGTGCGCAATGGTCGGTTGAGGTGCAGATAATCTAAACCAACATCTAATAAAAATCCGATGCGCTTGCGAATTTCTTTCAATACTTCTTTGGCAATCACATTTTGCTTTTCATCGAGTCGGCTTTCCAATCCCTCAAACCATTTCTTTAAGTCAGTAATGTTTAGCTCTGCTAATTGCGATATATTTTTATCATCAATCCTGAAGTGTAACGACTCCTTTTTAAGTCGGGCCCCGTCACAATCAGGACAAACTTTTATCACGGTAAAATCCTCTACCCATTTACGGATCGCTTCAGAGCCTTCGTCTTTTTGCTTTTGCAGGAAGTTAATGATGCCTTCAAACTTCGTATTCCACTCAGTGCCAGGATATTTTACAGAGGGCACTGCCACCGGTTCATCATCGCCATACAATAACACCTTCAATGCCTCTTTCGGAAGATCTTTAATGGGTGTGGTTAGGGTAAGCTTATATTTCTTTAGAATCGCTTCAATCTTTTTAAAGATCCAGATGTCGCGATACTCGCCTAATGGTAATATACCTCCGCGACTGATGCTTAATTTTTTATCTGGAATGATGGAGTCCTCTGTAATCTCTTCAATGGCGCCCAGGCCAGTACAGGTAGGACATGCGCCATAGGGAGAGTTGAACGAGAAGTTATTCGGAGCGGGCTCGTCATACGATAAGCCCGTTTTTGGATCCATTAGAAAGCGTGAAAAATGATTCACCTTTCCGTTTTCATCCATGATCATGATCACGCCTTTCCCTTCCTTCATGGCTGTGTTGATCGACTGACCAATACGATGACGATCTTTTTCATCTGGCACAATGCGATCAATCACCACTTCAATATCGTGAATCTTAAAACGATCCAACTGCATCTTGGCTGTGATTTCCATCACATCACCATCTACACGCACTTTGGTATAGCCTTGCTTTCGGATCTGCACAAACAACTCGCGATAGTGACCTTTTCTTCCTTTCACCACGGGAGCCAATACGGTAAGTTTTTTTCCTTTGTAATTGCTGATAATCGAGTCCAATATCTGATCATCGGACTGGCGCACCATTCTTTCACCACTCAGGTAAGAAAAGGCTTCACCGGCACGCGCGTATAACAATCGCAAGAAATCGTATATCTCCGTGACGGTTCCTACTGTTGATCTTGGATTTCTTGACGTAGTCTTTTGTTCAATGGAAATTACCGGACTCAATCCATTGATTTTATCTACATCCGGACGTTCCAGATTTCCAATGAAACTGCGTGCATAAGCCGAGAAACTTTCCATGTACCTGCGTTGACCCTCGGCATAGATGGTATCAAAAGCCAATGAAGATTTTCCACTGCCACTGATACCCGTGAGCACCACTAATTTATTGCGTGGAAATGAGATGCTGATGTTTTTCAGGTTGTGCTCACGTGCACCTACAATCTCGATATATTCATGACCGGAAAGGTCGGTGTTCTTTTTAAGAGCAGCAGATTTGGACATTCTTTCTTAATTCAGTCAAAGGAATACAAAAATGAGGGGAGTATGGTTGCAGCACAGCTAAAAAAATCCAATTAATATCTATATGCTAAGTCTTAGCATTAATCGCCTGAAAGAAAGTCTATGGCATCTCTTCGCCTCTTACCCACTGCAGCATCTCAAACCAATCCTGCCGATCCAGATCAATTGCAACAGCCTTTGCTGACTCCGTTATCCTATCGGGTTTTGTTGTGCCGATCACAGGAAAAATTGCTGGATGTTTCATTAGCCACGCCAGCGATAACTGAGCATAGGTGGCATTGTATTTTGAAGCCTTGCCAAACCACTCACGATCACCAATCATGAGGTTGCCTCCACCCAATGGTGACCATGCCATGGCCGATGCTTCATGTTCCAGCAACAGATCCAGATCGCCATTGAAGAACGGCAGGGTCCGCGAAAGCGAAATTTCAATTTGATTGGTGACCAGTGGAAAGTCAAGGTAATGTTGCAACATTCTATACTGGCTCGGAGTGAAGTTAGACACACCAGCATGCAATACTTTGCCTTGCTTTTTAAGCTGCGTAAATGCTTCCGCCACTTCCGTGGGATTGAGCAACGGGTCGGGCCGATGAATGAGTAGTAAATCCAGCCGGTCGGTGCCCAGCATCGTAAGCGAATTTTCTACTGACCAAATGATGTGTTCTTTGGAGGTGTCGTAATGTTTCACCAACGAAGACGGACGTTTTTCTGATTTGAATTTTATTCCGCACTTGGAGACTAATTGCATTTTTTCACGCAGTGAAGAATTCTTTCGTATCACATTCCCAAAAATTTCTTCGTTGGCATGATCTCCATAAATATCAGCATGATCGAACGTGGTGATTCCTTCATTCAGCGATGTATGAATCAATCGGTCCACCGTATCCTGTGATACGGTATGCCACCGCCATGCACCGGCTATGACGCGCGAAAATTCAGGTCCCTTGGGATGAATGAGCTTGTATTGCATATGTTATGATTCTTTAATCAAACCTATAAATAATTCTGTCAACTTTTTGGCGGATTTGGATGCTGCATCAATGACATCACTTAACAAAACAGGCGTTGACCTCTCTTCACTAGCATCGTTGGTCAGCACGGAAACCGCAGCACACTTCATGCCCAGGTAATTGGCCATTAATACTTCCGGCACGGTGGACATTCCAACGGCATCTCCGCCAATCATCCGTAGATATTTGTACTCTGCTTTTGTTTCCAGAGCCGGCCCCATATTCGCCACATAAACACCTTCGCATAAACGGATTTTTTTTGAACGAGCTACCGATTTAAGAATCGTATTCATAACACGTGAGTATGGCTCACTTTGATCGACAAAAAGATTACCTTTTTCCAAACGGCCTAAACCCCTGAGCGGACTCTCCGGCATTAAATTGATATGATCCTCGATCAACATCAGTTCCCCGTGTTTCCATTGTGGATTTAGATTCCCGGCAGCATTCGAAATCAATAATGATCCTACTCCGAGCATCTTCATCACACGAACGGGGAAGGTCACTTTCTGCATATCGTACCCTTCATAGTAATGAATACGCCCCTGCATCGTCAGCACTTTTTTATTGGCTACTTCACCAAATACAAACTGACCTCTGTGGCCACTCTCTGTGGATATTGGAAAAAACGGAATCGAGTTATAAGGAATGGTGACCGGGTTTTTAATCCGGCTAACGAATTCTTCGCCTAAGCCTGTACCTAGGACAACACCAATTTCAGGGTGAATGTGTAACGCCCGCAGATAACGGGTAGCTTCAACTAATTCTTTGCTTCCAGCGTGCAAGAGACCTATTTAGTAGAGTGCTGATAACACTTGCCGGATTTGCTGGAGGTCATACGCTTGCAACGTGTGCCATCCGCTGTTTTGCCTGTGCATTGAGCAACCTTATCTTTAAGATGTTCATCAGGTTTGCAGACACCGCATGGTTTCTTACCTGCTTTCCTGGCAGCATCCAATTTGATATTATCTGCATCGCCTGAAAGTTTGCAATCAGCAGTGTGGTATTTTTCTCCCTTGGCCGAGGAATAAACGGTCTGGCTAAAACCTTTGTGGCTAACCATGATAAGGCCAAAAACCAATAATACAATTATCTTTTTCATTCAGTTGTTTATTTAGACTTACAAATTGAGCGATTTCTATCCAATAACATAGTCTCATTGATAAAAACAAAATGGGGATAATCTGCCCTAAAAAGAACCTTTATCGATTGAAAATGGCTTCTTTCACATTAATTTTAAGTTAGTCTATAGGTTTTATATTTTATTTGGTAAAATGCTTGGATATCAGGTGTTTTCATCTCTATCTTTCTGCATTAAGTAAGGACGTTTCTCACTTAACTTATCCCTCATGCAAAGCTTCAGGACAGAATTAGAAAATCCAGTAGTAGAACAAGACATTCTTGATCTGGAAAAGAAAATCCGGTTATTCCGGGAAGGTAAAATTGATGAAGAAAAATTTCGAAGCCTGCGTTTAGCACGTGGTGTCTATGGACAACGTCAACAGGGAGTACAAATGATTCGCATCAAACTTCCGTTTGGTAAAATGTCGGTAAAACAACTTTTAACCATTTCCGATGTCTGCGATGAATATGCTACCGGAAATCTACATCTGACCACAAGACAGGATATACAAATTCATTATGTGAGCCTTGATCGCACCCCTGAGTTATGGGCCAAACTCGAAAAAGATGATGTTACTTTGCGTGAAGCGTGCGGTAATACAGTAAGAAATGTTACCGCTTCCCCCACGGCAGGTATTGATCCTGACGAGCCGTTTGATGTGAGTCCTTATGCCCATGCGGTCTTCAAATATTTTTTAAGAAATCCGATTTGCCAGGACATGGGCCGCAAATTTAAAATTGCCTTTTCCTCCAGTGAAAAAGATTCGGCACTTACCTGCATGCATGACCTTGGGTTCATTCCTAAAATAAAAGTTGAAAATGGAAAAGAGGTTCGCGGGTTTAAGGTCATGATTGCCGGAGGATTGGGCGCTCAACCTTTTCTTGCGAAAGTAGCTCACGAGTTTTTACATGAAGATTACATCATTCCCTATTCCGAATCGGTGTTGCGCGTGTTTGATCGTTATGGAGAACGAACCAGCCGAAACAAAGCGCGACTTAAGTACTTACTTAACAGCATCGGGTTTGACGAGCTGAGCAGGCTTGTAAACGAAGAACAAAAAGCATTGAAGGTTAACACCTATAAGGTGGATCGTTCGGGTGTTCCCGATGCGATTGTACCAGAAAAAATCAATTTATCTTCTGTAAAAATTTCCAATGAGAGCAAATTTGAAAAATGGTTAAAGACGAACACCTTCGCGCAAAAGCAACCTGGCTACTTTGCGGTCTACTTAAAAATCCAAACGGGAGATTTAAAGACAGATAAAGCGCGCTTATTGGCGGAAGTGGTTAAAAAGTTTGCTGCTGATGAGATCAGGGTAACCATGGAACAGGGACTGATCCTGAAATTTGTAAGAAAGGAATATTTCCCCTACTTGTTTGAATCTTTAGATGCCCTTGGCCTGGCAGAGCCTGGCTATGGTGGAATTGCTGACATTACCGCTTGCCCTGGAACAGATACCTGTAACCTCGGCATCTCCAGCAGTCTCGGCATTGCCCGTGAACTCGAACGCATGTTGGAAGAGGAGTATCCGGAACTTGTTATTGATTCAGATATTAAAATAAAAATCAGTGGATGCATGAATGCCTGTGCTCAACATGGAATTGCCGACATCGGATTTCATGGAAGCTCATCGAAGGCGGGAACCAATGTTTTGCCGGCTTTGCAGGTCATGTTAGGTGGTGGACCATTAGGAGATGGTGAGGGAAGAGTAGCTGATAAAATAATCAAAATACCAAGCAAGCGCGGTCCTCAGTCGATGCGTATATTGCTGAACGACTTTAGTGATCATCGTGAAGAGGGTGAGTACTTCAGCAATTATTACCTAAGAAAGGGAGAGAAATATTTCTACCATTTATTAAAGCCGTTGACCGACCTTACTACACTTGTCAATGATGATTTTGTAGACTGGGACCAAGATGTAAAATTTGAAACAGCGATTGGCATTGGCGAATGTGCCGGAGTAAAAATTGACCTGATTGCCACGCTCCTCTATGAATCTGACGAAAAACTTGGCTGGGCTATTGAAGCGTTCAGCAAAAATCATTTTGCTGATAGTATCTATCACAGTTACAATGCCTTTGTAAGTACGGCCAAGGCATTGCTATTGGAGAAAGAAGTAAGTTGCAACACTCAGATTTCCATCATGAACGATTTTGATAAGCACTTCAAGCAGCATTCCACTTTTCAATTTGAACCCGATTTTAAAACTCATGTCCTCAGGCTCAATCAACATCCTCCTGACGAGGCATTTGCCAGAGTTTATTTAGAAGATGCAAAATCATTCCTTCGGCTATCAAAGGAATACCGCAACGTGCAATCGGCTGAATCGACAATAGATTTATTTTCAGTAGAACGCTTTAAATCAGTCTAATACTGTAATCACTGCAAGGTGGAGTGATTAATTTTCCTAAAAAGATTAGGTGGTATTGCATATTTGATATGGGATATTAAATTTGCAGTCCCTTTCAGAAATGGAAGGCTAAAAGCGGGAGTAGCTCAGTTGGTAGAGCACGACCTTGCCAAGGTCGGGGTCGCGAGTTCGAGTCTCGTTTCCCGCTCAAACGGATAAAAGATTTTGCCGCAGACAATGCGGCATCTTTTTTTGTTCGGGTCCGCCCGGGTGGTGGAACTGGTAGACACGCAGGACTTAAAATCCTGTGACCCTTAAAGGTTGTACGGGTTCAACTCCCGTCCCGGGTACATTTGATCAAAGGAAAGCCCGATTATGGCTTTCCTTTCTCTTTAGTTGTAATGGAAATCCTTAAAAATCAACTATTTTCTTAAATTTCATTTTTAATAAATGAACTGAACTGCTTAATGGCACTTCTTAAGCTGCGACATCGATGATTTATACAGAAATAGAAATACAAAACTTTAGAGGTATCAAGAAACTTGCTATTAAGAATTTAAGCAATGTTAACCTGTTTGTCGGTAAAAATAATTCAGGAAAAACATCAGTTTTGGAGGCTATATTTTTAACAACAGGTTTATCAAATCCTCAATTGGCTATTACAATCGATTTGTTAAGAAGTCTAAAACATGATGACGTTGATGATTTTAAATTCATTTTTTTTGAAATGGATTATAACAATTCACCTCTTTTTGAAGCAACTCTTCAAAATAAAGAAATACGAACCTTAAATATTAAACCTACTTTAAAATCAGGGGCCGAAGACAAAACTATTGAAGGTCAGAGGTTATCAGCTTCAACAAAGATGGAAGATCAATTGAGGGCAGATGGAATTACTTTTGATTTTTCAACAAAAGGTTATCATTCACCGAAAAACTCTCAAAAGGCAAGCATCTTCCTAGAAAATAATTTACATCGCATTACTGCAGCCAAAAACTATAAAGAAAGTTTGTTTGGTGTGTTCCTTGCAACAGGCAGTGGGTTCCAAAATGAAACAGCTCCAAGACTTGAAAAAGTAATTCTTGATAAGAAAAAAGGTGATATCATAGAAGTTCTTCAAATAGTGGACAAAAATATTCGTGATATTGTAATTGGCACAAAAAGCATGATATACCTTGATATAGGGCTTAAATCCTATATACCTTCCAACATTGAAGGGGAGGGTCTCAATAGACTATTATCTTATATCACTACTATATACTCTAATAAGAATGGAATTGTGATAATTGATGAAATTGAAAACGCATTCCATTACAAGGTTTTTGCCCCAATTTGGAAAGCGATAGTTAAAGCCGCTAAATTATTTAATGTTCAACTGTTCATTTCAACTCATAATATCGAGTTGCTTCAGCAATTAAAATTATCGCTTGAAGACCCTGAACTTAAAGATTATCAGGGAGATGTGTCCGTCTATTCCTTAATTAAGAAACTGGATAAAAGTATGATAGCAATACAATATAGTTTTTCACAATTCGAAAACGCAATCGAGAACGAAATTGAAATAAGATAATCTATCCCGTATAGTTGTGTCTCTAATTAAAATAATAGTTGAAGGAAAAGCTGATTTCAAATTTCTGTTAGATCTCTCAGCATCTTTAGGAACTGTTTTGACAAAGGATAATTTCGTAGTTACTGGGGGTTACTGTAGTAATTGGGTCGAGTTGAATAGTTCAAATATAAAAAAAGCCCAAGCAGAGAACTTTAAACCCGTTTTGATTTTGGATGCAAACGGAAACTATGGAAATAGAAAAGATGAAATAGATTCTCAACTTCTTAAAGCAGGCTTAGGTGGAATCCCATATTTCATTCTTCCAAACAACGGTGCAAATGGGAACCTGGAAAATTTACTTCTCAATTGTACTAATCCAGCACACTCATCAATCATGGAGTGTTTTGACAACTATTATAATTGTCTTAATAAATACCATCAGCCTGATTTGAAATCAAAAGTTTATTCTTACGTTGATGCACTGCTTCCAATTGCCGATAAAAAAAAGGCAAGAGAAGAAAATAGAGATTATAATGATATCAATATTTGGAATTTAGCTACTCCAGAACTAGATCCACTCAAAAATTTTCTTCAAGCACACTTATAATATTCGCATACAATACACTTGTATAATTCACTAAGGCCAATCTCATTTATAAATCGCCATAATTAGGCCTCAACTCCTTATGCAACGAAAGCACTGGTTCCTCGCACTACTCGCACTGCTCTCCATTATTACCTTTCTTGATCGTAACGCCATTTCATTTGCCGGCATTGAAATCACGCGAGAGCTTGGTTTGAGTGAAAGTCAATTTGGGTGGATACTCGCTGCCTTTACAATTTCCTACGGACTGTTTGAAATACCAACCGGGTTGTGGGGAGATCGCTTTGGCGAAAAGAAAACGCTAGCGCGGGTAGTTGTCTGGTGGTCCTTGTTTACAACGTTCACCGGACTGGTGGGGGGCTTTGCCTCCTTATTTGTTGTTCGCTTTTTATTTGGCGCAGGCGAGGCAGGCGCTTATCCGAATGCATCCATCGCGGTAAGAAAGTGGTTCAACGTAGAAGAACGCGGACGCGCACAAGCCGTCATCTGGATGTCGAGTCGTATTGGAGGTGCAATTACCCCGTTCATAGTCATTCCCATGCAAATGCAATTTGGCTGGCGGAATACGTTCTTCATGTTGGGTGTGATTGGAATTTTGTGGGTGATCGTGTGGATGTTGTTCTATAAATCCCGAGAAGATGCCTCGATTGAAAAGACAGAATCGTCCTGGCAGCAAATTGCTCACACCAAAAACTTTTGGTTTTTAATGTTGGTGTACTATTGCTATGCCTGTGGTGTCTTCTTTTTTATTTCGTGGCTTCCTAAATATTTACATCAAGGCCGTGGCATTCCTCAAGAAGAGTTGACCTACTCTACTTCTCTTCCGTTTATTCTTGCCGCCATTGGATGTTTGTTTGGCGGATCACTCAGCGATTTTCTCGTAAAGAAAATGGGCATCGTTTGGGGGAGAAGAATCGTTCCGCTGGTTGGATTAAGTCTTTCTGGATTTGCCATGTTATTCGCAACCTATACGGATAATCTTTCTGTTACTATTATTATGCTTGCATTAGGCCTGGCATTCATGGATGTAACCGCACCCGTGGCATGGGCGGTGGCCACCGGACTTGGAAAAAATCATGCAGGCGCTATTACCGGTGCCATGAACACCGCAGGATTATTGGGTGGCACCGTTGCCTCGCTGGGAATCGGTTATCTTATTTCGTGGACAGGTGATTACAATTTGCCGGTAGAAATAATAGGTGTTCAATTAATACTTGGGGCGCTGTTAACGCTAGGAATAAAGGCAGAATCATAATTCAAAGAAGCAAATTACCTCGTCTAATTTCTTCGCCTGAAAAATGATGAAACAGGAGAAGTTGATCAGAAGAAGATTATTTGATTTTCATTTCATTAGCCGAGTATGTAAATATGCATGTGAATTTCCATTCCCATCAAATATTGCTAATTGACGATGAAGATAGTCTTCGCTCTTTAATGGCGCGGATTATCGAATTGGAAGGATTTAAAGTATGGCAGGCAAAAGATGCGAAGCAAGGGTTAAAGTTATTGGAGCAAGAGAACATACAGGTAGTCATTACTGATGTAAGGTTGCCCGATGCAAATGGTGTTGACCTCACAAAAAAAATCAAAGAAAAAGATTACGCAGTAGAAGTGATCGTACTTACTGCTTATGGCACAATAGAAGATGGAGTGATGGCCATTAAAAATGGTGCATTTGATTATTTAACCAAGGGAGATCATCAGCATAAACTCATCCCACTTCTTCATAAGGCATTTGAAAAAGCGAGTCTTCAGCAAAAAATAAAGCACCTTGAAGCGCGATTGATTAAGCAATATGGTTTCGAGCAAATTATTGGAAAATCGCCAGCCATCTTGCATGCCATCGATCATGCAAAAAAAGTTGCCCCTACAGAAAGCACTGTGCTATTGACCGGTGAAACAGGTACAGGTAAAGAAGTTTTTGCTCACGCGATTCATTTTGAAAGCAAACGAAAGTCAAAACCTTTTGTCGCCTTTAATTGCAGCGCCTTTTCGAAAGAACTATTAGAAAGTGAACTATTTGGATATGCTGCCGGAGCATTCACCCAAGCGATAAAAGATAAGCGTGGACTTTTGGAAGAAGCACAAGGTGGAACACTCTTCCTGGATGAAATCGGAGAATTGGATTTGTCACTTCAGGCTAAAATTCTTCGTGCGGTAGAAAGTGGTGAATATTATCGTGTGGGCGATCCTAAAGTACGTCAGGCAGATGTACGTTTCATTGCAGCCACCAACATTCAGTTGGAAAAAGAAATCGAAGCCGGACACTTTCGAAGTGATTTATATTATCGCTTGTCAGTCTTTCAGCTGACACTACCACCATTGCGAGACCGAAAGGAAGACATTTCCCCACTTGCAAAATATTTTCTCCAGAAGGCTTCTGCCAAAAACAATAAGCGAATCGAAGTATTTGAACATCAGTTTATACAGCTCCTCGAAAAACACTTTTGGAAAGGTAACATTCGTGAGTTAAAAAATGTGATCGAACGATGCGTAATCCTTTCGGATGAAACAGAATTGACGGCCAATCTCCTACCGCTAGATTTTAATCTTCATGAAGCAACCGGACAGCCTCTTACATTAGCGGATGCAGAGAAGCAACATATTCTAAGAGTTTTAGCCTTGGCGCAAGGCAATAAAACCAAAGCGGCCAAACTGCTGGATATCGGGTTAACCACGCTCTATCAAAAAATAAAAGACTATAGTCTATAAGCCTTCCGTTTCCGAAATAATACCTTCTATTTCTGAAGGGTAGTCATTGAGTCATCTCTGTCACCTGATTTATTATCAATGAATTAGCAACACTGGCTTGCATTTGGCCTAACCAAGGTCAAATAAATTCACGTATGACTGTATTCCTGGTGATTGCTCTGGGCCTTTTGTGTTTTGCACTTTTGTATGCTTCTATCAAATTCTTCGATAAACTGTAAAATCATGATTGCATTGTTGATCATTTCCATACTTGTATTTGCATACCTGGTATATGCGCTATTGAAACCAGAAAAATTCTAATTGATTGCTTTATGAACACAGAAATAACCGGAGTCGTTTTTCTATTCTTATCAACAGTTCTGTTGTCACTTCTATTAGGAAAATATATTGTCAGGGTTTTTAAAGGTGAATCCAACTGGCTTGATTTTCTTTCTCCCATTGAAAATTTCATTTATAAAATAGCCGGCATCAAACCTGACGAAGAAATGGACTGGAAGGAAAATATGAAGGCCATGCTTATACTCAACCTCATTTTCTTTCTATGGGCGATGATGATTTTACTTACGCAATCCGTCCATCCATTCTGGAATCCGGACAGGATAAGCTCGATGGAAGCAACCACTGCATTCAATACGGCAATCAGTTTCATGACTAATACCAATCTGCAACATTACAGTGGAGAGACTGGCGCCAGTTACCTTACGCAGCTACTCGTTTTTTGCTTTCTGCAGTTTGTAAGTGCGGCAACCGGTATAGCAGCCGCAGCCCTACTTTTTAATGCATTGATACAAAAACAAACTGATCACATCGGAAATTTTTATGTCCTGTTTATAAAAAGTTCAACAAGGATTCTGCTACCTATTGCCACGATAGCCGCTATTATTCTAGCGCTTCAAGGAACACCTTCCACTTTCCAGGGTGCAGCTGAAATTACTACGCTGCAAGGAGACACGGTACATATAGCTCGCGGGCCAGTAGCACCAATGGTGAGTATAAAACAACTAGGCACTAACGGTGGTGGATATTTCGGACCTAATTCGGCACACCCTTTTGAAAATCCATCTTACATCACTAACCTGATTGAAAATGGATTGATCCTTTTGATTCCAATGGCACTGGTTTTTGCATTTGGCTTTTATATCAACAAGCCAAGAGTGGGTTACTATTTTTTCGGTGCCATGACCATCCTGTTTTTAACGTTCGTCATTATCTCCACTCATTTTGAAATGAGTGGAAATCCACAACTCACTTCCATGGGCATCGACAATTCGCTCGGCAATATGGAAGGAAAAGAAGTACGCATCGGTACGGCTGCCAGTTCGTTTTGGGGTGTATCCACCACGTCCACTTCCAATGGATCTGTAAACTCCATGCACGATAGCCATACTCCATTGTCAGGCGGAATCTTTTTATTGGATATGATGATCAATGCTATCTATGGTGGTGTGGGTGTTGGGTTCATCAACTTCTTTGTCTTTGTTGTCATCGCTGTGTTCATCTCAGGTTTAATGGTAGGTCGCACACCCGAACTGTTCGGAAAGAAAATTGAAGCAAAAGAAGTAAAGATTGCTGCCATAGTGGCCATTGCACATCCACTGTTCATATTAGTGGGCACGGCTATTTCTTCTTATCTGATCACAAAAAATCCATCACAGGGTTGGCTGGCAAATCCTTCCTTTCATGGCTTCAGCGAAATGCTTTATGAGTTCACCTCTGCCTCTGCTAATAACGGCTCAGGTTTCGAGGGCTTAGGTGATGCCACCCCATTCTGGAATATCTCGTGCGGAGTGATTATGATATTGGCCCGCTTTATTCCGATCATCGGACCAATTGCCATTGCCGGTTCTTTGGCGAATAAGAAATACATTCCTGAAAGTGCGGGAACGTTGAAAGTAGATAGCCTCGCATTCACCGCAGTGTTGCTATCGGTAATCATCATTATTGCTGCCCTGTCATTTTTCCCTGCCTTGGCACTAGGTCCGTTGGCAGAATATTTCACCCTGTAAAATAATTCTCATTCTATAGTTTACACTATGAGCACAAAAAAATCTATCCGCTTATTTGAACCCGCACTGGTGGGGGCATCCATCAGACAAGCCTTTGTAAAGCTTGATCCGCGTATCATGATCAAGAACCCTGTCATGTTTTGCGTGGAGGTGGGAACAATCATTATGTTTTTTGTCTGCCTATACTCCTTCGTAAGTACTGAACAAGGATCAGCGATTTATAATATCTCCATTTTCGTTATTCTGCTTTTCACACTCCTGTTTGCCAATTTTGCAGAAGCCATTGCGGAAGCGCGCGGCAAAGCTCAGGCAGACTCACTTCGTAAAACACGCGAGGACACACCTGCGAAAGTTTTAGTTGACGGAAAAATAATCATCAAGAGTTCCGCCACGCTGGTAAAGGGCGATACCTTCGTGTGTGAAGCCGGAGATTTCATCCCTTCCGATGGCGAAATAATTAAAGGCATTGCCACGGTGGATGAGAGTGCAATCACCGGTGAATCAGCTCCCGTGATTCGGGAAGCCGGTGGCGATAAATCAAGTGTGACCGGTGGCACAAAAGTGTTGAGCGACAAAATCACCGTATTAGTAACTACCGAAGCGGGTGAAAGTTTTCTGGATAAAATGATTGCGTTGGTGGAAGGTGCCAGTCGTCAGAAAACTCCCAATGAAATTGCACTTACTCTTTTGTTATCGGGATTTACCATTGTCTTTTTATTAGTAACAGTTACACTGAAACCATTTGGTGATTATGCAAACACACCTATTACAATTGGTGCTTTGATTTCACTATTTGTTTGCCTGATACCTACTACTATTGGTGGACTACTTTCAGCCATTGGGATTGCAGGAATGGATAGGGCACTACAGGCAAATGTGATTTCAAAATCTGGCAAAGCAGTTGAAACAGCCGGTGATGTAGATGTATTGTTGCTCGATAAAACCGGCACCATCACTATTGGCAATCGCAAAGCCACCACGTTTTATCCGATCAATGTTCATGAAGATTATTTTCTGGAAATTGCTGTATTGGCTTCTTTGGCGGATGAAACTCCGGAGGGAAAATCAATCGTGGAACTCGCTGCGAACAAAGGATATATACATCCCTCCACACTTGGAAATGATTTTCACCTATCTCCATCGAGGATAGCAAAATTCACCGCAGAAACCAGAAGTTCCGGCATTGATTTGCCTGATGGACGAAAAATCCGCAAAGGTGCTTTTGACTCCATAAAAAGAATAGTGTTGACTCAAGGCAATGATTTTCCAGAGGGCGCTGAGGCAATTGTAAATACTATTTCAAAGAATGGCGGCACACCACTGGTGGTAGCTGAAGATGGAAGAGTTATTGGAGTTATCGAATTGCAGGACATCATTAAACCTGGCATCACCGAACGCTTCGAACGCTTGCGTAAAATGGGAGTGAAAACCGTGATGGTTACTGGTGACAATCCGCTTACTGCAAAATACATTGCTGAAAAAGCAGGCGTGGACGATTACATCGCAGAAGCCAAGCCGGAAGATAAACTGGAATACATCCGGAAGGAACAACAATCTGGCAAACTGGTGGCCATGATGGGTGATGGCACCAATGACGCTCCTGCACTTGCACAGGCAGATGTAGGTGTGGCCATGAACAGTGGAACCCAGGCAGCGAAAGAAGCAGGCAACATGGTTGACCTTGATAACGATCCCACTAAGTTGATTGAAGTGGTTGAAATCGGAAAACAGTTATTGATTACGCGCGGCACGCTCACGACTTTCTCTATTGCCAATGATGTTGCAAAATATTTCGCCATTGTGCCAGCATTGTTTATGGCTTCCATTCCAGGCCTGCAGGCATTAAATATCATGCATTTAAGCAGCTCAGAAAGTGCCATCCTCTCCGCGATTATTTTCAATGCTTTGATTATACCCATGCTCATTCCACTGGCTTTGCGCGGAGTGGCCTATAAACCAATCGGAGCCGGAGCATTGCTTACCAGCAATTTGATGGTGTACGGACTGGGTGGCATAATCGTTCCCTTCATTGGTATTAAGCTCATTGATGTTATCATTTCACCTTTACTTAATTTTTAGTATGAAAAATTACTGGCTCATTGCCATCAGGCTTACACTTATCACCGCGATATTGTATGGAGTAGTATACCCATTAACTATCACCGGCATTGCATTACTTGTTGCACCTAACAAGGGCATGGGTGAAGTAATCACCCGCCATGGAAGCGTCATTGGTTTTGCGCTGATTGGGCAAAAATTTGATGAACCCAAATACTTCCAGAGCAGGCCTTCGGCAGTAGCATATAATGCTGCATCTACCGGAGGTTCGAACAAGGCACCAGCCAATCCTGAGTATCTTTCGTCAGTAGCATTGCGTATTGAAAAGTTTTTACAACAAAATCCGGATGTAAAAAAGGAAGACCTTCCTGTGGATTTAGTTACCGCTTCCGGCAGCGGTATCGATCCGCACATTTCCGTTCAGGCCGCATTGATACAGATTCACCGAATAGCAAAAGTTCGTGGAATCGCAGAGTCGCAACTTAGAAGCATCGTGGAACAAAATACCTCTGCATCAATTTTTGGAATCATGGGGACTAAAACCGTGCATGTGCTTAACTTGAACCTGGCATTGGACAATATTTAACTTAAATGAAGAAGCTCCTTCTTATACTGATGTTTTCTGGATCAAGTGCAATCATCTACGGACAGGTAGTAAATACCGCTACGATGGACACCAGTAGTTTTGACTACCAGGGGAAAATAACGGTGAATGGTTACATCGATACCTACTACGGTTACGATTTTAACAAACCCAAATCAAAAGATCGGCCCTATTTTGTTTCCATGGCCCGTCATAATGAATTCAATATCAATCTGGCTTATATCGATGTAAAGTATAGTTCTTCCCGCTTGCGTGCGCGCTTTGTTCCTGGCTTTGGCACTTATATTAATTCCAACTACTCCCATGAACCCGGTGTATTGAAAAATATTGTGGAAGGCAGTATCGGCATCAAACTGTTACCTGATAAAAACATCTGGCTGGATGTGGGTGTGCTGGGATCGCCCTATACCAACGAAAGCGCTATTTCAAAAGACCATTTAATGTACACACGCTCCTTTGCACCTGAGTATGTGCCTTACTATCTCTGTGGGTTAAAACTCACCGTGCCATTGCATGAAAAATTAACGGCATATCTCTATTTACTCAATGGCTGGCAACAAATTATGGATCAGAATGAAGGCAAGTCGCTGGGCACACAACTGGAATATCGGCCTAATAATTATTGGTTGTTAAACTGGAATACATATGTGGGCAATGAACAAACTGAAACTGCTCCGCAAAACAGAACACGTTATTTTTCTGATATCTTTTTTATTTACGTCCGGGGTAAATGGTCGGCCACGGGTTGTGCATATTATGGCATTCAAAATAGAGACATTGGAAACGGAACGTCATCGGCTCACTGGTGGCAGGCAAATCTGATCGGCAAATATGTCTTCACTGAAAAACTCTCTTTATCTGGAAGGGTAGAATATTTCAATGATCCGGAAAGTGTACAAATCACCTCGATCAATACTCTGCCCGGTTTTACAAGCTACAGTACAGGCTTGTGTCTGAATGTACAAATTGCATCGAATATTTTAGCCCGTTTTGAAGGCCGCACCTTTTTCTCGCGGGATGAAGTATATCAACGAAACGATTCACCAGTGAACAGCAGTAACCTGCTCATATCAAACCTTACGATTTGGTTTTAATCATGACCAGCAAGGAACAAACCGTAGAACACTTTTTAGACCTGATTAAAAAATCGAAGCGGGGCAAGTTCAAAATTTATATTGGTATGAGTGCAGGCGTAGGTAAATCATTCCGCATGCTGCAGGAAGCCAAAAGCCTTTTGAAAAATGGAGTAGATGTGCAGATTGGCTACATCGAAACGCACGGCCGCGAAGAGACCGAAGCCCTGTTAGAAGGACTCCCGATCATTTCGAGACGAAAATCTTTTTACAAGGGCAAAGAACTTGAAGAAATGGATGTGCAGGAAATTCTCACTATTCACCCCGAAGTGGTGCTGGTGGATGAATTGGCTCACACCAATATTGAAGGTAGCAAAAATGA
The DNA here is from genome assembly GCA_043774805.1 of Cyclobacteriaceae bacterium. Lineage (GTDB taxonomy): Bacteria > Bacteroidota > Bacteroidia > Cytophagales > Cyclobacteriaceae > ELB16-189. Next base: position 33,507 of record JAYVTB010000108.1, read on the forward strand.
AAAGCGATGGCAGGATGTGCTGGAAATATTGGATGCCGGCATTAATGTAATCAGCGCTATGAACATCCAACACATTGAAAGTTTAAACGCTGAAATCCAGCAAATCACCGGAATTGATGTAAAAGAGCGTGTGCCTAATCGTGTGATTCAGCAAGCCGATGAAGTGGTGAATATTGACCTTACTGCCGATGAATTGATCCTTCGCTTGAAAGAAGGAAAAATTTATAAAGCAGATAAAATCGAAACTGCACTCCGAAATTTCTTTCAATCAGAAAAAATACTTCAGCTACGCGAACTAGCGTTAAAAGAAACCGCTGCCCAGGTGGAACGCAAAGTGGATACGGAAGTTACCAATTACACTAAGTTACGCCACGAAAGATTTCTGGCCTGCATTAGCAGCAATCATGTGAAAAGTAAGATGATCATCCGTAAAACCGCCCGATTGGCCAGCTACTATAATTCAAAGTGGTATTTGCTCTATGTACAAACACCAAAAGAAGACACCAGCCGGATTGCACTGGCCGCGCAACGACATCTGATTAACAATTTTAAAATGGCCACTGAACTGGGAGGAGACGTGATTCAGATAAAAAGTAAAAACATCGCAAAGTCAATTGTGCAGATTGCTGAAGAAAAACAAATCACGACAATTTGTGTAGGCACACCGCATATCAGTTTTTGGCAAGTTTTATTAAAAACCAATTCGTTTAATCAACTGCTTCATAAACTCTCCCATTTAGACACTGACCTGATTATCCTATCATGAAATCACTATGCACTTCGTTCACGCAAAGGCATGATAACTTATCTGGCAATTCCATGCCTGCGTGCCATAATGCCGAACTACGGCATGCATGCATGTGGCCACAAAAAGAGCAACTATTAGCACATGAAAATAAAATATAAAGTCAGCCTTGGCGTACTTGCGTTGTTTGCCTTCATATTGGTGCTAGGCGGTATTGGACTTTTCAATATTAACCGACTAAATCATTATACCAGTAACATACTCAGTAATAATTACGAATCACTTCAATATACAAACCGTATCATACAGACCAGTGATAGTTTATCCTTCGATCCTCAAGCCCTCAATCATTTACTTCAGAATTTAAAAGCGCAGGAACGCAATATCACCGAGCCGGGCGAACAAGAGTTAACGATAATTCTAATTTCAGAGGTTGAAAAGTTGCAACGTAATCCCACCGATAGTCTTGCCTTGATTAATCTTCGAATATTGGCAGGAAAAATTCAGCAACTGAACATGAATGCCATCAGGCATAAGAGTGAAAGAGCCATTCAGGCAGCCTCAAAGGCGACCAATTACCTGGTGATTGTTTCCTCCATTGTGGGCATTTTGGCATTCATCATTATTGTCAACTTTCCGGGTTATGTGGCTAATCCCATTATGCAACTCACCAACAGCATTAAAGCAATTGCCAATAAAGACTATGAAGAGCGCTTGCATTTTTCACGGAACGATGAATTTGAAGAACTCGCTATTGCGTTTAACCAGATGGCCGAAAAGCTGGATGAATATGAACATAGCAACCTTGCCAATATATTATTTGAAAAGAAGCGAATTGAAACAATTATCAGCAGAATGACCGATCCTGTGATTGGGCTGGACGAAAAAAAATATGTTCTCTTTGCAAATGAGCAGGCTCTTAACTTATTGAATCTTATAGAGGAAAACATTATTGGCCGCTATGCACCGGATGTTGCTGTTGATAACGATCTGTTGCGTAGGCTAATTCGTCAGGAAGAAAATAACCAGGCTGGCATTCTCTTGAAAATCGTTGTCAACGGAAAAGAGAATTTCTTCAGTAAAGAAATTATTAATATCAACTACACGCCTACCGGGGAAACGGACAACATTTCTGTGGGCCAGGTGATACTATTACGAAACATTACACATTATAAAGAACTTGATCTGGCCAAAACCAATTTCATAGCCACTATTTCACATGAGTTAAAAACACCCATAGCTTCCCTGCAAATGTGTGCACAATTAATAAGTGATCAGCGCGTTGGTGACCTTAATAATGAACAGCAAAAGATTGCTCAGACACTGACCAATGAAACTAACCGACTGTCAAAATTGGTAAATGAGTTGCTGGATCTCTCTCAGGTTGAGACCGGAAATGTAAGACTTACACTGAATTCTGTTTCACCTACGCTGCTCATCGAGCAAGCCCTTGAGTCAGTCAAGTTTCAGGCGGAAAGAAAAAAGATTGAGCTGCATGTTACTGCCTCAAAGCAATTACCCAATGTAAAAGTGGATCCGGAAAAAACGACTTGGGTGTTAGTGAATCTGCTTACAAATGCGCTGCGGTATACTCCTTCCAACGGGAAAATCGAAATCAGAGTAGAAAAAAATAATGATAAAGTCGATTTTTCAGTGCAGGACTTTGGTCAGGGTATTGAAGAGAAATATTTAACACGAATATTCGATAAGTTTTTTCAAGTGCCTGGCACCACACATGGCACCGGGTTGGGGTTAGCGATATCAAAAGAATTCGTAGAAGCCCAAGGTGGTAACATTTCATTGGAAAGTAAATATGGATACGGCTCTACTTTTACTGTGGAGTTGCCGCAAAGTAATTGAACCGTGTCTACTTTAATGAAAGCTTAGAGGTTTCTCTTCTTCATCTCCCCAACAGCATAATTCGCTGCTCGTGCGTAAGTGCCATATATGAAATAGACGGCCTTTGATTACCTGTGCTAGTCATGCAGCGCAATCCGTTACAAATACATTTTTTCGCGCAGGCCATTGACTCCATTTGTTGAGTAACGATATTTTTGGATCGTTGCCTATTCTGCATCTATTCTATCATTACATGTCCGGTGATGCGATTTATTGTTCGCAAGTGTACACCTCACATTCAGGCAAGTTGATTTTCACCTTCGTTTAAAAGGTTTTTCTCTTGGCACAATTATTATTACTACAAATAGGAATTAATTATTCACTGATCTATGAAGAAATATCAATTGGGCGAATTTGAAGAAATCGTGATGCTCACGGTGGGCGTTCTTTACAAAGACGCGTATGGGGTATCTATTAAAAGAGAAATTGAATCGCGCCTTAAACGAAGTGTAAGTGTGGGCGCCTTACAAACTGCTTTGAAAAGACTGGAAGACAAAGGGTATCTGAAATCCTTTGATGGAGAAGCCACTGAAGAAAGAGCGGGCCGACCAAAAAAATATTTTCAAATCACTGCCTACGGTAAGAAAGCCATGGAATACACCAAGAGTACACGCGATGAATTGTGGAGTGCAATACCCAATGTGGCTTGGGATATGAAGGTTGTTGTTGGCTGATAGTTGTTCGAAGTTTTGACATCGGACCATCGTCAACGGACGACAGTCGACAGTGGTCACTTTATTATAGAAAAAATGAAACAAGGCGGTCCTCCAAACATTCCACTTCGCTTCTTCCGCTGGTTCTGCCATCCGAAGTTGTTGAAGTATATCGAAGGAGATTTGTTGGAGCTGTATGGAGAGCAGAAAGATAAAAGCGGAAAGTGGAAAGCGGACTTGAAGTTTATAGTCGAGGTCTTATTGTTATTCAGGCCTGGCATCATCAGGCCCACAGAAGGATATAATAATTTAAACACCTACGGTATGTATAAAAGTTATTTTAAAATCGGTTGGAGAAACCTCATCAGAAATAAAGGTTACTCCTTTATAAACATTGCGGGCTTAACTTCAGGTATGTCCGTGGCTATTCTCATTGGGCTTTGGATTTGGGACGAGCTATCATTTGATAAATACCATGAAAACTTCGATCGCATCGGCCAGGTTTGGCAACACAATACCGCCAACGGGACGGTGTCCTCTGACATTTCTATGCCCTGGGTGACCAGCGAAGAGCTTAGAAATAATTTTGGGAGTGACTTTAAATATGTGGTTCAGTCAACATGGACGGAAAGCAACACGCTCACTTATGGAGAAATAAAATTTAATAAGCGAGGCAATTTCATTGAACCCCAGGCAACGGAAATGCTATCGCTGAAAATGCTGAAAGGCTCACGCGATGGCTTAAAAGATCCACACTCCATTCTCTTATCGGCATCTACTGCGAAGGTATTTTTTGGTGATGGTGATCCGCTGAATCAAATGCTGAGAGTTGGAAGGAAAACAGACGTGAAGGTAACGGGTGTCTACGAAGATTTGCCTTCCAACGCCAGCTTCAAAAATGTTGAGTACATGCTGCCCTGGGAATTATGGGTCTCGATCAATCCCTGGCTGAAGCAAATGGAAGATCCATGGAGCGGAAATTTTACACAGACTTTTGTACAGCTAACGGATCAAGCCAATTTCAATGTGGTTTCAGAAAAAATTAAAGACATGAAACTTAACAAGGTGAAAGACGCCAGCGATCGAAATCAAAAGCCGGAAGTTTTCCTTCACCCCATGAGCAAATGGCACTTGTATTCCGAATTTAAGAATGGCAAGAATACAGGAGGAAGAATACAATTCATCTGGTTGTTCGGAACCATCGGAGTCTTTGTGTTGCTTCTGGCCTGCATCAATTTTATGAATTTGAGTACAGCACGTTCGGAGAAACGTGCAAAAGAAGTGGGTATCCGCAAGTCAATGGGATCCCTTAAAGTGCAATTAGTTACACAATTTTTTAGTGAATCATTGCTGTTGGCCATGGCTGCATTTATTCTGGCGTTGATATTGGCTCAGGTGTTACTTCCATTCTTCAATGAAGTGGCCGGTAAGAAACTGGAATTGCTTTGGGGTAATCCGTTCTTTTGGCTTGCAGCCGTTGGCTTCACGCTGGTTACCGGATTTATTGCGGGCAGCTATCCGGCCCTTTTCCTTTCTTCTTTCCAACCAGTGAAAGTGTTGAAGGGAACCTTTCACAGCGGGTCAGGTGCATCCCTACCAAGAAAAATATTAGTCGTTCTCCAATTCAGTATTTCTACCATGTTGATCATCGGAACCATCATCGTTTATCAGCAGGTGCAGTTTGCAAAGGATCGCTCGATTGGGTATGACAAGTCCGGGCTTGTAATGGTGGATATGTATAACAATGAAATCCATAAGCATTTTGAAGCAGTGCGAAGTGAACTCATCGAATCGGGTTCCATCGTAGAAATGGCAGAATCCGGCAGTGCACTCACTTCCGTCAACAATAACAATAGCGGCTTCGATTGGAATGGAAAAGATCCGGGACTAGCCGTTGAGTTTGCCAATACTGATGTTTCTCTTGACTTTGGAAAAACGGTAAGTTGGAAAATCAAAAACGGTCGTGATTTTTCCCCAGAATTTAAGAGTGATTCTTCCGCCTTTATTATCAATGAGGCAGCTGCCAAATACATCGGATTTAAAGAGTCCATCGGTGAAACTTTAATATGGAATGGAAATCCTTATAAAATAATTGGCGTAGTCGATGACGTGGTGATGGAATCGCCTTATCAACCTGTGCGGCCGTCTCTGTTCCGGTTAACCCGCGATGCCAGCAATGTGGTCTTCCTACGACTGAACCCATATATGAATACATCGGAAGCATTGGCCAACGTGGAGACTGTATTTAAAAAGCACAATACGCTATCCCCCTTCGAATATCAATTTGTAGATCAGGAGTATGAAAAGAAATTCGGTGACGAAAAACGCATCGGTGAGCTAAGTGGCATTTTTGCCGGGCTCGCCATCTTTATCAGCTGCCTGGGAATATTTGGCTTAGCCTCTTTCATGGCCGAGCAGCGCACAAAAGAAATTGGTGTGCGCAAAGTGATGGGTGCATCTGTTTTAAGCCTGTGGAGAATGTTGTCAAAAGATTTTGTTATTCTGGTGATGATCTCACTGATCATTGCCATTCCCATTTCCTATGTCTCCATGAATACGTGGCTTCAGAAGTATGAGTACCGGACTGAAATTGCCTGGTGGGTTTTTGTTGTCTCTGGAGCAGGAGCATTATTAATTACATTGATCACCGTGAGTTATCAATCAATCAGGGCTGCACGGGCAAATCCTGTTGAGTCTTTGCGAACAGAGTGAACAAAACGAAATGAATAGTTTAAGATCAAAGTGAATCAATCAATTAGAGCGTGACGACAAGAAGTATTTATGAATAACAATGAACCTCCAAAACTGTTCCTCCGCTTCTTTCGCTGGTTCTGCCATCCGAAGTTGTTGAAATATATAGAAGGGGATTTGATGGAGTTGTACGAAGAACAGAAAATTAGTAGCGGAAAGTGGAAAGCAGGTTTGAAATTTATAGTTGATGTGCTGCTGCTCTTCCGCCCAGGCATTATAAAACCAACAGAAGGCTATAGAAATTTAAATAACTATGGTATGTTGAAAAGCTATTTTAAAATTGGATGGAGGAGTCTTCTGAAGAACAAAGGGTACTCTTTTATCAATATTGGTGGGTTAGCGTTGGGTATGTCGGTGGCCATTCTTATTGGATTATGGATTTATGATGAATTGTCGTTCAATAAATACTATCAGAATTATTCAACGATTGCCAAAGTTTATCGCAATCATATTGCGAGAGAACAAGGGCTTATCTCTAATCCAGTTCATCCAACAGGGCTAGCCACTCTTCTTCAATCCGAGTATGCGCCACATTTTGAGAAGGTAGTGTTAGTGCGGTCCCGAATCGAGGAGCGAGTGCTGGCACTTGACGACAACAAGTTCACGCAACGAGGCTATTTCATGCAGCCTGAAGGAAGTGAACTATTTAGTTTAAATATGAAACGAGGAACCAGGAATGGCTTAAAAGATATGCAGTCCATACTTCTGTCAGAATCATTGGCAAAGAAGATATTCGGAGGCCATGATCCAATCAATCAGGTACTGAGCATGGATGCCAAGTGGGATTTGACCGTTACAGGCGTTTATGAGGACCTTCCTAAAAATTCAGAGTTCAATGAAGCATCCTATTTTGCTCCACTTGATTTATACCTGAATGGTTGGGGCAATCTGAATACATGGGACAATTACAATATGAATATCTATGTTCAGCTACAAACTGGAGATTCACCTGAAAGAATCTCTGCCCTGATAAAAGATGCAATGCTGTCACACATCGATGACGAAGCAAAAAAAACAAATCCCGAACTTTTTGTGTGGCCAATGAGTAAGTGGCATTTATTCTCGCAGTTTAAAGAAGGAGTAGAAGTAACAAGCGAGCGCATGAAATTTGTTTGGCTCTATGGCTTGATTGGTACATTCGTATTACTGTTGGCTTGCATCAATTTTATGAATCTTAGCACCGCTCGTTCGGAGAAGAGAGCGAAAGAAGTTGGCATACGCAAATCAATTGGTTCTAATCGCAGTCAATTAATTTATCAATTCTTTAGCGAGTCGTTACTGGTAGCAATGATCTCCTTCATCATCTCGCTCGGCTTAGTGTCCATTTTCTTACCATTATTTAACAACATAGCCGACAAGAGTATGATTATGCCCTGGACAAATCCTTTGTTTTGGGCTGCTAGCGTTTCATTTTCTTTATTGACTGGTTTGCTGGCTGGCAGCTATCCCGCATTATACCTTTCTTCATTCAATCCTGTCAAGGTATTGAAAGGAACTTTTAAGGCAGGACGATTCGCTTCAGCACCCAGACGCATCTTGGTTGTAGTTCAATTCACCGTATCTATTAGTTTGATTGTAGCAACTATTGTGGTTTATCAACAAATACAGTTTGCTAAAAACCGACCGGTTGGATATTCCCGTGCAGGTTTAATCTCACTTCATTCACGATCACCAGAGTTCAAAGGAAAGTATGACGTGCTACAAAATGAATTCAAGAAGACAGGTTTTGTGGAGGCGATGGCTGAATCCAACTACTCGATTACAAGTACACTGGGATGGAATGGAGGATTTGAATGGAAGGGAAAAGTAGCTGATATGGTTGATCCCACTTTTAATATCAATCGGGTCACACATGAATATGGAAAAACAATAGGTTGGGAGTTTATTGAAGGAAGAGATTTCTCAAGAGAATTTGGCACTGATGTTTCGGGTGTAGTGATCAATGAGTCTGCACGTCAGCTTATGGGATTGGATCATCCTGAAGGTGAAATACTCACTCGCGTTCGGAATGAACAACGTGAAGAATTTACGATTCTCGCTGTCATCCACGACATGGTAAAAGGGTCACCCTACGAGCCAACCGATCCATGTTTGTATTTTCTTGCTGATAAAGATGAGGAGTGGATTTACATCCGGATCAAACCGAATGTCAGCTCACATGAAGCCTTACCCGCCATCGAAAAAGCATTTGCAGGAGTGATCACGTCTGCTCCCTTCGATTACAAATTTGCAGATGACGAATACACCGCAAAGTTCCGTTCGGAGGAACGAGTAGGCACCCTGGCAACTTTCTTTAGTTCGCTGGCTATCCTGATCAGCTGTGCGGGTTTGTTTGGGCTTTCCTCCTTCATTGCAGAACAACGTACAAAAGAGATTGGCATACGCAAAGTAATGGGCGCGTCCGTATTTAAACTCTGGCAAATGCTTTCTGTGGATTTTGTAATACTGGTCATTATCGCATGTGTGATTGCCATTCCAACGGCCTACTATTTTCTGAATGAATGGCTACAACAATATGCTTATCGCATGGAAATTTCATGGTGGATATTTGCTTCGGCTGCATTAGGTGCCATCATCATCACTTTGCTTACGGTAAGTTTTCAGGCCATTAAAGCGGCCTTGATGAACCCTGTAAATAGTTTGAGAAGTGAATAAGCTAAACGTTGATTTGGAAATGTCCCCGAAAAGAATTTCTTAAGTTAAGTACTCCCGTACTTTAGCACTGATAGATTTTTGCACTTGTCCACGTTTGTTTTTTCAAACTGATCGAGTCCTCGCTTTCTTCGGCATCGGCAAAATAGATGATGGCTTGTGGCACCGTGATAATTAAATTTTGGGTAGTGTATTTTTCTTTGTGAAATTTTATGAAGTCGGTAACAGAAAAATAGTTGAGGAGTTCAGCTATGTCCCAAAAATCCTTCTTTTTCCCTCTACCTTATTGCCTGCGCTTTCATGGCAATAATATCCTCTGTAGAAAACATTCGTATGCCTTCCCGTTCTTGGTCAGGTCTAATCAACGGGTGCGGATGACGGACCAAGTCAACCTTAACATCATCGATAAAACAGAAAATACCGAATTGGGAGGCTTTTCTTCCATAATGAATTTATGGCCGAATTATTTCTTTAATACATCAATAACCTGAATGTTATCAAATGGATTCGCTGAAAATAAATCCAGATCAACTGATTTTCTATGACCATATAAAAGTGACAGAGCGGTGCCCCCCACCAATGAAAAGCCCTTTAACTCGGGCAGTTGCATTAACTCATTTAATATGGAAAAAGTGCGGGGTTCGACTGTCTTAAGGTGTAGCATCCGAAATCTTTTAGGGGTTTGTCGATAACAGCACTGGCTAGGTACATTCTTGTTTCTGGTAAAAACTTTGCATTCAACAAAGCTGTAGTAACTTTTTCATCGCCATAGTACCTGCGGCAGTTCCGTATGTCGTCTACATCACCACGCTCAAACACGCGCTCAATTACAAAGTTGGCCTTCGTGTCGTGTTCTGTTTGAGATCGTTTTATTGACATTGCTTAAATCTAAGAGTTCATTTTCAAATTCACCTTGCGTATCGTCCCCGGAACGGGAGACGATACTTGACAAGGAAGCGAATAAATTCAGTAGGTTGTAAGTGGGTGGCAGTTGGCAATCACGACAACCCAGCCTACTGCCAACACTACTTTGAGTTGTGCGTTCACGCTCAAATCTGTGCGCATGCGAACAGTGTGGTTTTCAAAACTTCCAGAATCACCTCAAAAAACCCCATCACCAGATTGGCACAATTGTTATTCCTACATTTAGATATTATTATACAGTAATATGAAAAACTATCATCTAGGCGAATTTGAAGAGCTCGTTATTCTTACGGTTGGGATACTTAATAACGAAGCTTATAGCGTAGCCATTAAAGACGAAATCGAATCACGTCTATCTCGAACCGTGAGCATGGGTGCTCTTCACACAGCACTTAAACGTCTTGAAGACAAAGGCTATTTGAAATCGTATTCTGGTGAATCCACCGAAGAAAGAGCAGGCCGGCCCAAGCGATATTTTGAAATCACTGCCATGGGTAAGAAGGCGATGCAATATGCAAAATCAACCCGCGATGAATTGTGGAAAGCGATACCGAAAGCGGTGTTGGAAGCTAAATTTAGTTGACAATAGGCAAAACTCAATAGGCAATTGTAGTTCACTAATTGCCAACTGCTCCTTGCCAACTGCCTACTTTAATAATATCGATAATTGAAAAAAGAACGAACACATCCGCCAAGCCTGCCCCTCCGCTTCTTCCGCTGGTACTGCCACCCGAAGATGCAGGACTACATTGAAGGAGATTTGATGGAAGTGTATGAAAGGCGGATAAAAGAAAATGGAAAAACAAAAGCTGATATACGATTTATCATCGATGTACTGTTGCTGTGCAGACCCGCAATAGTAAAACCAATGGAAGGATATAAAAATTTAAATCATTACGGTATGTACAAAAGTTATTTTAAAATCGGGTGGCGAAATTTGATTAAAAATAGAAGTTATTCATCGATCAGTATTCTAGGTTTATCGGTAAGTATTGCATTGGGTATTTTGATTTTTCAATACTCAATTCATGAACTACGCTTTGACCGTTTTTTAGAAAATACTGATCAGATTTATAGGATAACAACATCAACGTACCGTGAGAAACTGAAAGTAAATGAAAGCGCTGAGACTCCTCACTTTACTGCGACCGTTTTGAAAGAAAAACTACCTGAAGTTGCTCAAGCAGCACGTTTAATGTCGACCCGCTATTGGTTTGATTGTACGCTCAAATATGATGAGTCGCTCCTTAATGAGCACAACCTATACTATGCCGATCCTTCTTTTTTATCTATGTTCTCGCTCAAGTGGGAAACGGGAAATAATTCCGCACTCGATAAACCATTTACTGCAGTTCTAACTAGTTCGGTTGCTAGCAGATATTTCGGCACCAGCGACCCTGTTGGGAAAGTTTTGCACTTGAAAGGCAGTTTTGAAGAAAATGATTATACCGTAACCGGTGTAATAGCTGATCTGCCATCTGATACTCACTTTGATTTTACAATATTACTTTCTCTCAACTCACTTGAACATAATCAATTTTTTCAAAATTTCACTACCTATACCTATATAGAGACTGCACCAACAGTAGAGCACAATGTTATTCAAGAAAGGATTGACGATTTCATATCTAAGCATGCTACTGAACTTAACCTTGATAAATCAAAAGTTCAAATATCCGCGCAACCTATCACGGACATTCATCTTCACTCAGCTCTTAGTGATGAGATAAAACCTGGTGGCAATGTGGTAACCATTTATTTTCTCATGTCAATTGCAGGGCTCATTTTATTCATAGCCTGGATTAATCATATTAATTTGGTAACTGCCAGATCGGCTACAAGAATACGCGAAGCAGGAATACGAAAGATTTCAGGAGCAAGCCGAACACAGCTTATATCACAACTAATAGTTGAAACATTGATCATCAACGGGCTAAGTATTCTTTTTGCAATCGTATTGGTATCAATTTTAGCGGACCCATTTTACCGAATAACAGGGTTGCCGTATTCACTTAATGAATTATCTCTACCCGAAGTTTCAATATTTAGTCTATCAACACTTTTTCTGTTTCTCACGGGAATAGTCGTTGCAGGATGGTACCCTGCCTGGACAATCTCGTCTTTCAGTCCAGCGATGATTGTGAAGGGCAAGTTTACAGAAAGTCGCCAGGGATTTTCGCTTCGTAAAGC
>JAYVTB010000109.1:0-51512 GCA_043774805.1 Cyclobacteriaceae bacterium
GGCCTACTTATATTCCTTACTTTCAAAGCAAAATATCACAAGCAATCAAGAATAATGCGTTATTGTTCAACTCATACGAAAGGTTCGGATGAGTATGAAAAACTAATTAAAGTCATTTTTTTCCGAGGTACATTTCCTTGTTAAAATTCGCAATCCTATTGGTTAGATTGTATCTTGCTTTCATCCCAATCATCTAAATCACTTTTCGCATGTCTACCAAAATTCGTAAGCAGGACGCACTTAATTATCACACGCAAGGTCAACCTGGCAAGATCGAAGTTGTGCCCACTAAAATGCTAAGCACACAACACGATTTAGCGTTGGCTTACTCACCTGGTGTGGCTGAGCCTTGCAAAGAGATTGCTATCAATAAAGAAGACGTTTATAAATATACTTCCAAAGGCAATCTCGTTGCCGTAATCACAAATGGTACTGCTGTGTTAGGATTGGGCGACATTGGGCCGGAAGCTTCAAAGCCGGTCATGGAAGGTAAGGCTGTATTATTCAAAAAATATGCGGGCATCGATAGCTTCGACATTGAGATCGATGAAAAAGATCCTGATGCGTTTATCAAAATCGTAAAATCACTCGAACCCACATTTGGAGGTATCAACCTCGAGGACATTAAAGCTCCGGAGTGCTTTAAAATCGAAACTGAATTGCGTGAGAAGATGAACATTCCGGTCATGCATGATGATCAACATGGCACTGCCATCATTTCGAGTGCCGCATTGTTAGGCGCCCTTGAAATTGTTGGGAAAAAAATTGAAGAAATAATATTGGTTGTAAATGGTGCGGGTGCAGCCGCTGTATCCTGTACAAAACTTTACTTCGCTCTTGGTTTAAAAAAAGAAAACCTGATCATGTGCGATAGCAAAGGCGTGATCAACATGGAGCGTGAAAATCTGGACGAGAGTAAAAAACAATTTGCTACCACACGAAAAATAAAAACATTGCAGGAAGCTGTTAAAGGGGCTGATGTGTTTGTTGGGCTTTCGGTGGCTGATAGTTTAACACCTGACGATGTTCTTGCTATGGCCAAAGATCCGATTGTATTTGCGCTCGCCAACCCCAATCCGGAAATTGCTTACGATCTGGCCAAGAAGACAAGGCCTGATATTATCATGGGCACGGGTCGCTCGGATCATCCTAACCAGATCAACAATGTGTTAGGGTTCCCATATATTTTCAGAGGTGCATTGGATGTGCGTGCCACTGAAATCAATGAAGAAATGAAACTGGCTGCCGTACACGCATTGGCAGCGTTAGCGAAAGAGCCTGTTCCCGATGTTGTCTTTCAAGCCTACGGCATCGATCGTATTGAATTTGGAAGAGATTACCTGATTCCAAAACCATTGGACCCACGCCTCATCACTACTGTTTCTCCGGCTGTAGCCAAAGCAGCCATGGATTCAGGCATGGCAAAAAATCCCATTACCGATTGGAACGCTTATCATCAACAACTACTCAAGCGAATTGGTATTGATCAAAAACTTACCTCACGCCTCATTGATCTGGCGAAACAAAAACCAAAGCATATTGTATTTGCTGAAGCTGATCATATAAAAATATTGAAAGCGGCTCAGGTATTGCAGGATGAAAAAATTGCGTACCCGGTTCTATTAGGAAACCGACAGGAAATTGAAAGGCTTTGCGGTGAACACAGCCTTGAGTTAACTGAATGCAAAATTGTTGATCCGCGCGAAGAAATAGAGTTGACCAAACGTTACGCGGAGGCTTATTATAAGAAAAGACAACGCAAGGGCATTACCATTAAAGACGCGGAAAGATTCATGCGCGATCGCAATGCCTTTGGTGCTATGATGGTTGAATTTGGTGAAGCCGATGCCCTGGTCTCCGGCCTTACCAAGGATTATCCCAAGACCATTCTGCCTTCCTTGCAAATCATTGGTATGGCTGATGGCGTGAACCGCGTGGCGGGCATGTATATCATCATGAATAAAAAAGGAGTTTTCTTCTTTGCAGATTGCACTGTTAACAGAGATCCTAACACAGAAGAATTGGTAGAAATCATTGGGCTTGCCGCACGTGGCGTTAAGTTTTTTGATATGGAACCACGCGTGGCGGTACTTTCCTATTCCAACTTTGGATCCAGCAAAGGCGATATACCCACCAAAACCAGTGATGCGGTGAAGTTGGCCAAAGCAAAATATCAGGATTTGATTTTAGATGGAGAGATCCAGGCTAACGTAGCCTTTGATGTTGAGCTGCAAAGAGAAATTTATCCCTTCAGTGCCTTGGCTGAAAAAGGTGCCAATACATTGATCTTCCCTAATCTGGCTTCGGCCAATATCTCCTATAAATTGCTGATGGAAATTGGAGGAGCGGAAGCAATCGGGCCGATTTTATTAGGCATGAAAAAACCCGTACACATTCTTCAGCTCGGCAGTTCTATTCGCGAAATTATCAACATGGCAGCGATTGCCGTGGTGGATGCTCAATTACACGAAAAGAATGATCACTTATAGGAATGTCTATCATTCAGATTATCTCAAATTATGCGTTAGTGCTTTCGCGCAACCAATTGTTTGCCGCAGATTTCGCAGATTAACGCTGAAGATGCTCAATCCAACTCTGCGAAAATTCCCGTAACCTGCCGGAATGTATTTTAGGTTGAGTAACATTAGTTACTTAAAAAAGAACGGGTCAAACAACCCAACGGTCTGAAGGTCGGAACTATTGCATCATACGGGATTATCGAAATCAATAACGTCTCTTACTTAACTGTGCTTTCGCGCAACCAATTGTTTCCCGCAGATTTCGCAGATTAACGCTGAAGATGTCAACCCCTACATGTCAGCATTAATTTTTCACAAGATGCCTGGTCGAAGTATATATTGGAATTAAAGTTTCCATAAAAATAGTATTCATATCTGGACCGTAAACTTAAGACAGGCAGGCTTGTTAACCGGGTAGTTTGAGGGGCCTTATTCAGCCTGGCAAACCCCTTGTTTCCGTGCTCAAATCCTCGTAAACTGCATTTAATTTTTTAAGCTATTAATGATCGCCTATTTAAAAGGAAAGCTCGCCCATAAAGAGCCAACATTTGTTCAGCTAGAAGTGAATGGTGTTGGCTACCAGGTGAGCATTTCTCTTCATACATTTTCTGAAATCAAAGACCGCGAAGACCTCAAATTATTCACCTATATGCATGTGCGCGAAGATGCTCATGTGCTTTATGGTTTTTCGAGCGAGTCTGAAAAACAAATGTTTTTACAATTGATTTCGGTGAATGGAGTAGGTCCTAATACCGCACTGATTGTGCTCTCTTACCTTCCCCCTGCGGATTTGAGAGCTGCCATTGTACGTGAGGATGCCGCAGCCTTGCAGGCAGTTAAAGGCATTGGGGGAAAAACAGCACTGAGGCTGATACTTGAATTAAAAGACAAGCTGAAAAGGGACGGTATTGAAGAACCCGGAAAACCTGGATTGGTGCACAATACCATGCGCCACGAGGCGTTAACTGCCTTGGTGACGCTTGGCATAACCAAACAGGCTGCGGAGAAGAGCATAGACACCATTCTGAAAAGAATGGGTACATCAATAAGTTTGGAAGAGCTGGTAAAGCAAGCACTAAAAAACGCCTGAACCAAGATTGAGTACTTCTACCCGGAAGATTAATTTCATCCTCGGACTAATTATTTGCCTGTTATCAGGCTGGTCCGCGCCTGCAGCCTTCGGGCAGCAGAGTGATTCGCTGCGTGCGAAGGTGGACACAACTAAAACTTCTATCACAAGCCCTTATCGACCTTCATTCCGCTTGCGCGATCGCTATGGAGATCCCTTCTCGAACTACTCGACCTACTCACCCTTATACCTGAAAGACCCAAAAAACATTTCCACTGAAATCACAATTGATACCGGTAGAAATTATACGATTAAAGAAAAGTTGGGGGGAGTTTATTACCGTCCCAACTCGAGCATGTCGTTCGAAGAGTTTAGTCAACAGCAAGACCGCATCATAAAGCGAAGCTATTGGCAAACCCGCAGCAAAGCGCTGGATGGAGAGAGTGCCGTAAGCAGCAGGAACCTGATCCCGAAAATTTATGTGAGCCCGGTGCTTGATAGAATCTTTGGAGGTAGTTATGTGGAATTGATTCCACGAGGGTTTGTGAATCTTGACTTCGGAGCCCAGTTCCAAAAAATTGAAAATCCTGCGATACCCATTCGTCAACAACGAAACGGAGGTTTTGAGTTTGATCAACAGATCAACCTGAGTGTGGTGGGTAAAGTGGGTGAGAAATTATCCGTTACCACCAACTTTGATAATAACAACTCATTCGATTTTCAAAATAATATGAAAGTGGAATACACCGGTTTCAAAGAAGACATTCTGAAAAAACTGGAAATCGGTAACGTGAGTTTACCCTTAAACAACAGTTTGATTACCGGCTCACAAAATCTGTTTGGTATCAAAGCACAGATGCAGTTTGGAAAATTATTTGTCACCACCATTGCGACCACTCAACGTGGCAAGCAATCGTCTATTAAGGTAGCCGGTAGCACCAATGGTGCTGCCCAAGGAAGACCCTTTGAAATTGTTGGCTCCAATTATGATGAAAACCGCCACTTCTTTATTGGGCAATTCTTCCGTGATAATTTCGAGGCGTGGCTGGGCACCTTACCTCAGATTACCTCTGGTATAAACATTACTCGTATAGAAGTTTATTTGCTCAATCGGCAGAACGACACACAAACGCTGCGCAACGTAGTTGGCTTTATGGATATGGGTGAATCGGATAAGATTTATCGCAAAAATATTTTGACCTCTAATGTTGCGCCTCGTTCGCCCACAGCGAATACCGCCAATAACCTGTTTGATAAATTGGGAACTATCTCCGCGGGCTCCGATGGAATTAACCAGGCACTGGAAGGATTAGGATTTGTGAATGGCACTGACTTTGAAAAAATCACCAGTGCGAGAAAATTATCACCCACCGAATTTACATTCCACAAAGAACTCGGATACCTCACCCTTCAACGGAAGTTGCAAAATGACGAGGCACTGGCCATTGCCTTTGAGTACACCTACAATGGAAGAGTGTATAAAGTGGGCGAACTCACTGAAGACTATATCAACAAGCCAGAAAATGAAGTCGTGTATTTAAAAATGCTTCGCCCTCGCAAAATCAGCATCAAAGATCCGCAAGGGAAAATCTATCCCACCTGGAACCTGATGATGAAAAACATTTATAACCTGAATGTCAGCCAGCTTACCCGTGAAGGCTTTCAACTTCGCGTCATCTATCGTGACGACCGAACCGGTATTGATAACCCACAATTGCAGGAAGGAGAATACGCCCGCACGCAGCAACTCATACAAGTATTTGGTCTCGATCGACTTAATCCCTATAACGACCCTCAACCCGATGGTAACTTCGACTTTGTCGAAAAAATTACGGTGAACACGGAGACTGGATTAATCATTTTTCCTTTTCTAGAGCCGTTCAATAAGGCATTGCGGAATCTTTTTGCTAAAGAACCCAATCCAACCATTCGCGACCAGCTTGTAAATAAGTATGTGTATGACACACTTTACCGCACCACTAAAGCTGAAGCGGAATTATTCGCCACAAAAAATAAATTCTTCCTGACGGGTTCTTTTAAGGCCGGTTCGGGAAAAGATATTATTATTCAGGGATTCAATATCTCACAAGGTTCTGTTAAAGTATATGCCGGGGGTTCACCGCTGCGTGAAGGAACCGACTATACCGTAGATTATACGTTTGGAAAAGTAACCATCTTAAACGAGGGCATTCTCAGCTCGGGTAAAGACATTGAAATTACCTATGAGCAACAGGATCCATTCGCTTTTCAAACGAGATCGCTGTTGGGAACCCGATTGGATTATAAACTCAGTGAAGATATCAACATTGGCTCCACGATACTGTATTACAACGAGCGCCCACTCATCAGTCGTAACTTAATAGGAACAGAGCCCGCACGAAATCTTCAATATGGATTGGATCTTAACCTGAGAAAAAATTCAAGAATACTGACCAAAGCCGTGGATGCTCTTCCTTTTTTACAAACGAAAGAACAATCTACCGTCACGCTCAATGCGGAGTTTGCACAACTTCTTCCTGGCACTTCAAATATTGTAAACGGTGAGGGCACCTCCTTCATCGATGACTTTGAAAATACAGCAACTCCATACAGCTTGATTACACCTGCCTCATGGAAACTTTCTACCACTCCCAAAACGATTGACAATCAATTCGATCTAAGCATTGGCTCCCCCAACGATATTCGGGCGGGTTATAAAAGAGCCAAGCTGGCATGGTATACGATTGATAATCTTTTCTATCGAACTGGTGGCCGATATAAGCCAAAGAATATATCTGATGAAGATCTGAAGAATCATTATGTAAGACCTGTTGAACCAAAGGAGATCTTTCGCTACTTCGATCCCTATGTAGGTAATTTTTATGAACAGATTTTTGATTTGGCCTATTACCCGTCAGAGCGTGGACCCTACAATTACAATTTTGACCTCAACTCCGATGGAACCTTAAAAGATCCGGCCAGCAATTGGGGTGGTGTCACTACTGCCATACGTACGGAAGTGGACTTTGATAAAGCCAACATAGAGTATTTGGAATTTTGGCTTATGGATCCATTTATCAATTCTAAATATGGCGTCATTAATGATGGGAGAAATGCTCAACCCAACACCACGGGTGGTAAGGTCGTGTTTCACCTCGGAAGTTTATCGGAAGACTTAATGAGAGATGGTAAACATGCCTTTGAAAATGGCCTCCCCACGGATGGCGATCTTTCATCGGGTAATGTAACTGAAAACAATTGGGGTTTTGTAACCAACCAGCAATACCTTAATAATGCATTTGATAATAATGCCAGCTCAAGGCCCAACCAGGATGTGGGGCTGGATGGCATTGGAAGCACGAAAGAAACCGATAAATTCAAAGATGACTTCCTGGACAAAATTGTGGATGCCAACGCACATACGATTGCACTTCAAGATCCATCAGCCGATGACTTCCTGTATTTTTTAAGTCCTGAGTTTGACGCCAATAACGCCAAAATTCTCGAGCGTTATAAAAATTACAACGGCCATGAAAACAATACACCGGTGTCTTCAGGTAGTGACGAATTTGCGAAATCCGGCACTACTATTCCGGAGAATGAAGATCTTAACCAGGACAATACGCTCAGTGATTTAGAGGAATACTATTCGTACAATTTTGAATTGAAACCGAACGGGCTGAAAGTAGGTAATAAATTCATCGTAGATAAAGTTACCAACGTGATTAATGGTGATGAGGTAAGCTGGTATTTATTCAGGATTCCAGTAAGGGGCTTTGATGAAAAAGTCGGGAACCTGGAAGGCTTCAAATCGATTCGCTATGCCCGTATGTACCTCACTGGTTTCACACAACCTGTCGTTCTGCGTATGGCAAAGTTCCGTGCGGTGGGCAATCGATGGAGACGATACACCGGCAACCTGCAGGAATCACGATTTGGCGAACCCATCGAACCTAACCTCGATAACTTTGCTGTGTCGGTAGTAAACGTAGAAGAAAACGGAACGGGCAATAATGTTAAACCTGCCTACGTTGAGCCTTTGAAACGCGACCGTGATAATACATCCGTTACACAACGAAGATTAAATGAACAATCTGTACAACTCTGTGTAAACGAATTACCTGATGGCGATGCCCGCTCTATTTTCAAAAACGTGTCGATGGACTTTTTCAATTATGGTCGTATCAAAATGTTTTTGAGTGCGTACAACAAAAATCCAGCAATCAACTTGCAGGACAATCAACTCACTGCCTTCCTGCGCTTAGGAACTGACTTTGATCAAAACTATTATGAAATTGAACTACCGCTAAAGATTACTCCTCCGGGTGAAGGCCGAGATGTAACTATTATCTGGCCGGATGAAAATCAAATTGATTTAGATCTGAATGAACTTTATGCATTGAAAGGACAGCGCGACAGAGAAGGTTATAATCTCGGAGTCCTATTCCCACAGCAAGGGCCCAAGCAGGTCGGTAAACATGGCATCAGAATTTTAGGAAGACCTGATCTGAGTCAGGTGCGCATGATGATGATTGGCGTTCGCAACCCACGCAGTGACGATGCAAAAGCATTTGATGTCTGTATCTGGGCTAATGAATTACGACTCACGGATTTTGATCGTACAGCCGGCTGGGCCACCAATGTCGTTTTAAATACAAAGCTTGCCGATCTGGGAACGGTAACTGGCTCTTTGAGACATATCAGCTTTGGGTATGGAGGAGTTCAATCAAAAATTTCCGAGCGCGCCCGTGGTGAAACTACTTCCTATGATATCTCCGCCAATATTAATGTTGACAAACTATTACCACAATGGACGGGGTTGAAAATACCGATGTTCATCAGTTACGAGAACACCACGATAAATCCCAACTACGATCCGGCCAACCCGGACTTGCGGCTCGAGGCCGCGTTAAAATCTTTTAACTCTGATGCAGAGCGGGATGCCTATTTGAAAAAAATTCAAGATCAATCGGTTAGGCGAAGTTTAAACTTCACCAATGTGCGAAAAGTGAAAACAAATAAAGATGCTAAATCACATATTTACGACATCGAGAATTTTGCTTTTACCTATGCGTATAGTGAAGCCACCCAAACCAATTTCAATTTACAAGAGAACACCAGGCGAAATTATAAAGGTGCTGTAGCCTGGCAATATTCTCCTAAGTTCAAAGGATTTGAACCCTTCAAAGATTCGAAAGCACTTTCATCACCAGCCTGGAAACTGATTAAGGATTTTAACTTCAATCCGCTTCCATCCAATATTTCGGTGCGGGGCGATTTGGATCGTTCGTTTAGTAAAATGATTTATCGAAATGACTCCAAAGATGCATTAAGCTCACAACCCAACTTCCAAAAGTTCTTTGTATTCAACAGGGCGTATAATGTGCGATGGAGTTTAAGCAAGGCCCTTACCCTGGATTACAGTTCGCAGGTGAACGCCATAATTGATGAACCCGATGGCGATCTTGACAATGAAGATTCAATCAAAATTGTGAAGGAGAACTTGAAGAAATTTGGCCGCATGAAAAATTTTACTCAAAACATTACCGCCAATTATACACTTCCCTTTGACAAGATTCCGCTGGTCGACTGGTTGGGAGCAGAGTATCGTTATAGCGTAGCTTATGGCTGGCGCGCTGGTCCATTAGAAAAAGTGGACACCCTGAAGCTGGGTAATATTATTCAAAATACACAGGAGCAAGGATTGAATGGTAAAGTGGATATGGTGAAGTTGTACAACAAACTAGGTTTCCTAAAAAGGATAAACACACCTCCACGACCGAGCAGCTCATTGGCCACACAAAAGACCACTCAACCCGATACCGTAAAACGGCCGCCCGAATTGAAAGCGGTTAAGTCATTGTTGCGCCTGATTATGTCGGTAAGAAATATCACCGGAACCTATACCGTTTCTCAAGGAACCATTCTTCCCGGGTTTACACCAACCCCTTATCTGTTTGGTATGGATAAGGGATGGAATGCTCCAGGCTGGGGATTTATACTGGGACAGCAAGAACCCGATTTTCAGAAGAAGGCGGCAGCGAACGGCTGGCTTACTACGAGTAATAAACTAACAACACCATTTAGTCAGTTGCAGACAAAAGATCTAAGTATGCGAGCCAGCATCGAACCCTCTGCATCATTAAAAATTCAATTGGATATAAAAAAGAACTCGAACACTTCATTTCAGGAAATATTTAGAGTAGATTCTACCGGCAGTGCCTATGAATCTCTTAGCCCAAGCAGAATGGGTTCTTATAAAATTTCAATCCTCTCCATCAATACTGCTTTTAAAAATAATGGCAGTGTAAACTCTTCGGTGTTCAGTCAATTTACGCAGAACATTGGCACCGTGCAGGACCGCTTCACCGGACTTACGGGTAACTCATACGAGACTCGCTCCCAGGATGTATTAATACCTGCATTCCTTGCAGCCTACACGGGCAAGTCTGCTGAAACAGTAAACCTCTCTCCCTTTCCGGCCTTTCCATTTCCTAACTGGAGAATTGATTATTCTGGATTAAATAAGATAGAAGCATTTAAAGATATTTTCCAGTCCATTACACTTAACCATGCCTACTCTTCCTCATTTTCGGTAGTGAACTATACGAATTCATTAGAGTATACTAATGTTGGCATAAGCAATCCGGTAGAAGATTATAACAATGGCCACTTTGCATCAGAGACAAATGCCAAAGGCGAGCTGATTCCGATCTATGTGATCAGCCAGGTGATGATCAGTGAACAATTTGCGCCACTGGTTGGGGTCAACTTCCGTACGAAAAGTAAACTCAATGTGCGTTTTGAATACAAGACGAAGCGTGACTTGTCACTCAATATTTCCAACTCACAGATCACTGAATTAAACAGTAAAGACTGGTCGGTAGATGTCGGTTACACCAAAGCCAATATGAAGATGCCTTTTAAAGACAATGGCCGTGTGATCACGTTGAAGAATGATATCACCTTTCAATTGAACATGAGCATTTCAAATAACCGGACCATCCAACGAAAAATAGAAGAGGTAAACACGATCACCAACGGTAATATTAATTTCCAGCTTCGTCCTAACGTGAGCTACCTGATCAATCAGAAATTAAGAATTCAAGGTTATTTGGAAAGAACGGTAAACGAACCCCTGGTAACCAACTCATTCCGCAGATCTACCACGCGTGGAGGGGTAAAAATCCTGTTTAATTTGGCTCAATAGAACTGCGCTTTCACTATTTTTGGGCCTTAAAACTTTTCACCACTATGAATATCCCACAGGACTTAAAGTACACCAAAGATCACGAATGGATTAAAATTGAAGGAACAATCGCTACGATTGGCATTACTGATTTCGCTCAAGGCGAATTGGGCGATATTGTTTATGTGGATATCTCATCCGTAGGCCAGGATGTAAATCAACATGATGTATTTGGCACGGTGGAAGCGGTGAAGACGGTATCGGATTTATACATGCCCGTGAGTGGAAAAGTAACCGAGTTTAATAAATCGCTGGAGAGCGGCCCGGAAAAAGTGAATAGCGATCCGTATGGCGAAGGATGGATGGTTAAAGTTTCGATCACTAATGCAAGTGAAGTGAATGACCTTCTTTCAGCCGATCAGTATAATGAACTTATTGGAAAGTAATTGGTTATTAGTTGGTGGTTGTTCGTTGTTCGAATAACAATATACTATCATGATTGAGCTACCCGTCATATCAAAAGAAGAAACAAGAAAACGCAAACCGGATTGGCTTCGTGTCAAGTTGCCAACAGGACCCGAGTATGCGAAGGTGCGCAAGCTGGTAGACGAAAATAAACTTCATACGATTTGTGAAAGTGGCAATTGCCCGAACATGGGTGAATGTTGGGGAGCCGGAACCGCCACGTTTATGATTCTCGGCAATGTGTGCACGCGCAGTTGTACATTTTGCGCAGTAGCTACGGGAAGGCCCACAGAATATGATGTTGAAGAACCAACTCGTGTTGCCGAAGCTATTAAAAAAATGGGCGTAAAACATGCGGTGATCACTTCGGTAAATCGCGATGAATTAAAAGATCGTGGGGCTGAAATCTGGTACCAAACCGTGGTGCAAACAAAATCACTAAGTCCTGAAACGACAATTGAAACATTGATCCCGGATACAAAAGGAAACTGGGATGCATTGTATAGAATGATTGAAGGTGGACAAGAAGTCGTTTCTCATAATATGGAAACCGTAGGCCGTCTTTATAGAATGGTGCGCCCGCAAGCCAGATATGAGCGCAGCCTTGAACAAATCAAGAGAATACGCGAAGCAGGAATGAGAACAAAGTCTGGTATCATGTTGGGGGTTGGCGAAACGAAAGATGAAGTATACAAAGCCATGGATGACCTGGTGCAGCATGGATTAATGATTCTTACACTCGGTCAATACCTTCAACCTACCAAAATGCATTTGGAAGTAGCCGAGTTTATTCATCCGGATACCTTTGCAATGTATAAAGAAGAAGGCCTGAAGCGCGGATTGAAATATGTTGAATCAGGTCCGCTGGTTCGCTCCAGCTATCATGCCGAGCGACATGTACATGTTGCTTTCTGATCAGGAGTAAGAAGTAAGAATAGAATTAAGAGTACTGTATCTTTTTTTAACCGAATTCTTGCTTCACTTACAGCGATTCACCCTAAGTATGCTTGCCGTGCATGCTCAGAACAATATTATTTATTTCGATATTGTAATTTAATATGAATGCCGTGCTAATAAATTTATTTAGAAGATGAAGTCATTGTTTCGCTTCTCAGGGTCCGTCTTTTTAGTCATTTTTCATTTATCTTCATTCGCTCAGGAAATAAACTGGAACACCTCACCTGATAAAGGCTTCGTGTTTCAGATTAGCAATAAAGAAGCACAACGACTACTTACAAACTCTTCACCAGATACTATTTTTAATAGACTTTTGCATACTCAGATCGATACGTTTGATGTACGTAAAGGATGGGTCAATCGCCCTTCTAAAGGACACTTTATTACAGCAAAGATTATTGAGAATAAGCTTCATTGTGAATATACGAGTGTCTTCCCCTATCAGGTGTTTTTGTTGAAAGAGTACGATGCCCTGGCCCTTCAAGTATTAGATCTTGACGGTAATATCCGGGAAGATGCTTTAGTCAAGCTAAAATTAAAACGGTTAAGAATCGATCCCGAAAGTAAAGCATACCGGATTGAAAATGCTTGGTTCAATGATGCCAACAAGTTTGTAACTGTGGAACTGGATGGTTTCCGTTCTGTATTCAATGTCGAAAGGCATGACGTTCCAACGTGGAACAATAATTCTTACGATGAGGATGGCCCTTCTTTTTACAGTTACCTGATCACGGACAAGAATAAGTACAAGCCAAAAGAAAGAGTCCGTTTTAAGAGCTTTGCCTTATCTCAATCTCGCTCTCCTTTGCATAAACCTCTGGAGGTGTGGATGAGTTATGGCGGTACATCTACAAAAGTGGGGAAGGTTGAACCACACCGGCCAGGCAGCTATTCAGGTGAATTTGTTTTGCATGATTCGCTAAAACTTACGCTGGATAGAAACTACAATTTGCAGTTACGTGAAAGGGGTGGCCGTATCGTATCGAATTGCAACTTTAAATATGAAGACTACGAATTAAATGGAAATAAACTGGAGGTCCACCTTGCCACTAATAAACAGTATCTGCCTGCAAAAAATGAATTATCAATACTGGCGACTGATCTCAATGGACTGATTTTAAAGGATGCCAGAGCCGCCATTGTTGTGGAGGCACTTTCCATCCGCGAAACCTTTCAGCCAGTTGCCATTCTGAAAGATACCTTGATGTATAGAGAAGTGGATCTTGAGACGAGGGAAGCCACTATCGTAGATATACCATCTCGATTGTTTGAGAAAACGAATACAGCGTATGAGGTGCACGTAAGGGTGACTGATGGGCAAAATCAGATTATGGATCATACTGTGGCGGCCACTCACTTTTATTCACAATATGAAATAACGGCACGCTTTTCAAATGATTCCATCATTTATGAAATGCTTAAAAATGGTATACCGATAAAGAATATCTCATTCAGGTTGATGCATAATGGCGACAGCGACTCAACAGATATTATTCTTCCTTACAAAGAAAAAATTAACCCAGTGATTTCGTCAGTCCGTTTGCAAGGAGATTCCTTGTCAAAGGAAATTTCTATGAGGAATCTTATTCCTGAATTGGAATTGGTAGGAGGAATTGAGAAAGACAGCTTTAATATTTCTCTGCACAATGCACAAAAAATTGAAGTTTCCTGGTTCATCTACCAAGGCTCGGAATTACTACAGAAAGGCTTCGGTATTGGACTGGATTATAAATCGATGATTACAGATCGTGACCAGACCTATTATGTGGAATTACTATATTCCTTTGGCAGTCAAGAGCATATCAAGCGCTGGGACTATGAATTTAGGGAGGATGTATTGAATGTTTCGCTCGATGTTCCTGATCGTGTTTTTCCTGGGCAGCAAGCTGATGCAACCATCAAAGTCATTGATCAATTAGGTAATCCGGTAAATGGAGTGGATCTCACTGCATTGGCGGTCACGGGTAAACTGAACTACCGCCTTCCTGACCTTCCTTATTATGGTAGAAGTTCTCAGTCCCGTTCAATGAAAGCGCACTATAGTAAAAGCGATGTTAATAAACGACTTGCAATTTTAGATCTTGATTTCAAGAAATGGGAAGAACGTGCCAGCCTAGATACCATGATGTACTTTCAGTTTACTTACCCGTATTCAAAAATGTTTACCTACTCTACAGAAATCACTGATAGCACGCAGTTCGCCCCATTTGTTATGCAGGATGGAGTTGCCAGGCAAGTTCACGTGATTGAGGTTAATCGTAAACCTGTGTATTACTCGTGGGTGGACCAACCAAGGGAGTATTCGTTCTATGTGTCCGCAGATAAAAATGTCGCTATTACGTTACGAATGTTTGATCGTGTTCTTATTCTGGATTCGCTTTCTTTTCCGGCAGGGAAGAAGACGATACTAAGTATTGATCTGGATCACCTGCCTGAGGGTGTTAAAATACAAAAAATTGAACCTACGTCCGGTAAGAAGCGGAAAAAAGCAAGGAATTATTCTTCCTTTACCGAAACAGAGATAAACCGACACCTAACATTTCTTTCCTCTTTTAAGACCGTAGAAGGTAATGCCTATCTCGAATCAGGAAGATTGTTTACCCCACTGTTCAATGCGCGATATTCTACTCGTAGTGGATCCATCATAGTTGGTCCGATCAAGCCAGGAAAACAAACATTTACCGGAAATAAGGTCACTACATCTTATCAGCATACAGGTGGATTCAACTATGCCTTTGAGGACAATATTGTCTATAAGTTATCGGCTGAGAGACTGATTCCCGAAATACTTAATAAGAGCGCATACAAACCCATGACCAGGGTCAATGATTTGGTAATGACCCGAACGACATTTTTGGAATCGATAGATACGGATAACCGATTCCATACCCGGTCAATAAACCTATTCGACAAGGCAATGCACCTGAATGTATTATTGCCTGAAGAGAAAGATGCCTCTGGCTTCGCGGCTTTATTGTTTGAAAATGTCAAGACAAGACAAATCATTTCTCCCTGCGAAAATAGGGTCAATGTGAAATCTGATTATTATACAATTCCGTACGGACTACAGAATGTGATTATCCTTTACAATAGCGGCAAATATGTGAAAATGGATAGCATCGATTTAATACCCTATAGCAAGGTTATTATCGATTTAAATAAAAAAGCATTTCAATCACCTGATTCACTTTCGCGAAAATGGTTGGAAAGAGCCATCAGTAATTGTTATCGCGCTGCGGAACCGAGGGTTATTTCTATGAGACGGTCTGTTCCCATATACGGTAATATCAAAGGGATAGTTTATGATGAGAGTAATTTGCCATTACCAGGAACTAACGTAGTAATTAAAGGAACAGTAAATGGAACAGTAACCGATGCGGAAGGTGAGTTTGCATTGGACAGTGATGACGCTGTGGTTACACTGGTAGTGAGTTTTATCGGATTCGTAACAAAGGAGGTTGAAGTTGAGGTTGGTTCTGAACTGTCCATTTATATGATACCGGATGTGCAGCAACTTCAGGAGATAGTGGTTACCGGCTACGGTATGCAAAGGAGCCAGGAGAGTCTTGCCTATGCACTAAGTGGAATGGTCAGCGGAGTACAAATTTCACCTCCGGATTTGAAAGAGGACGATGTAACGGAAGTAGAAAAAAAGCAAGCAGAAGAGAAATTGTACGGTGAACTACTTACGTTAAGTACAATTCGATCTCATTTTACAGACGTAGGTTTTTGGGAACCCAAATTGTACACAGACAACCGAGGTGAATCGAAATTCAGTATCACGTTTCCAGATGACATTACCCGATGGGAGACAACCGTATATGCAATGAACCGCTACCTTCAAACTGGAACGGCACGTAAAAGTATAAGGTCTTACAAACCGATTATGGCAGAATTGAACGTGCCTCAGTTCCTGACCAGGGGCGACTCAGCCTTCTTTATTGGAAGGGTTCTAAACTACACGCAAGAACAGGACATCACGGGTAAAGTAAAATGGAGCAGTCCCTTAACAGGTTTTGAAAAGGATATCCGGTTCTCCGAATTTCATACTGATTGGCTTCCGATATATGCTACCACAACCGACTCTATAACTTCAAGCTATATCTTCAACCGCAATGACGGCTACTTTGATGGGGAGGAGCGGAAGGTTCCGGTAGTAGAGCAAGGCATAGTTAGGTCGGATGGAACGTTGACAATCCTATCCAACAAAGAAGAATTTCACGTGAAGGCATCATCTAAAGAGCGTGTCATCGTTGAAATCCTTTCAAACCAACTTGACATTTATACCGGAGAGGCTAAGTATCTTCTAAACTACCGGTATGATTGCAATGAACAACTTGCGTCCAAATTATTGGGACTAATCCAATACAGGATGTTGATGGTCTATGAAGGTAAACCATTCAGGTATGATAAAGATGTGAACAGGATTATAGGGAGATTGCTGAAAAATCAAAATGAAGAATTTCTATGGTCATGGTGGGACGTTTCTCCTGCGACTTCTTATTGGATGTCTTCACATATTCTTCGTGCTTTAAAAGCAGCGGCTGATGCCGGGTATAAGGTGGGTCTTAACATTGACAACATTAAACGAAAAGCTGAATATAAATTTGATATTCTAAATCAGTATGCTTTGTCCGATACGGATTTGCTGCACGCACTTGCATGGTGGGGCGCAAATCTTGCGTATGACAAATACGTTAAAAAGCTTGACAGTTTATTGCTTCGAAGCCAGAAGGCAACTAAGCCGAGAAATGATGTCCTTCATTATTCTCTACTGAAGGAAAAATTCCTACTTCAGGAGATAAAGCAACTGGCTCATTTGCCATATGAACGGGACACATTGCTCCGCTATAGGAGGGATGGTATCTTAGGTGAGATTCATTTCTCTGACGACAAGGCTCCCAGGAATTGGTACGATGATGAGCTATCTGCAAATGTGATTGCCTATAGAATAGCAAGGCGTGATTCCCTGTTGAAAGAGTTAGTGAACCCGATGCAAATGTATTTTATAAAAGAGCGGAATAAAGGTGAATGGAATACGTATCATTCATCGACTATTTTAACCACAGTACTACCTGACCTGATTAATGAAGGGGTGACAAAGCGGCAAGGCACGAATGTGAACCTTTCCGGCAAAGTGAACTCAACGATTAACACATTCCCTTATCGTTTAGAACTTCTTCCGCAGGAGGAATTGCACATCCGAAAGGAGACAGGTTTGCCGGTATATTTGATGCAGTATGAGCAGGAACGAATAATTGAAGCAAAGACAGGAGTTGAGGGCTTTGAAATAAAAACAACATTAGCCAATAATCAGCCTATGCTAAAAGCAGGAACGCCCGTTCAGCTTACTGTTGAAGTAACCGTTAAGAAGGATGCGAACCATGAATATGTAATGATTGAAGTTCCGATACCTGGGGCGTGTAGTTATGGTGATAAAGCACAGTCAAACAGTCATGTTGAAACACATAGAGAATATTTCAAGGATCGAACTGTAATATTTTGCGAGAAAATGAAACAGGGCAAGTATAATTTCGTGGTCAATTTGCTTCCGCGCTTTACAGGAAGATTCTTGATCAATCCAGCCCAGGTTTCGCTCATGTATTTACCTGTCGTGAATGCCAACACAGATCTGAAGATGGTAAAGGTGGATTAAAACAAAGATAAGCCAGGCAATGGTTAACAAAACGACTGATGACAGACTTAAATCATGAAATAATTACTCTATGGATATTATTGGGTTACAAGCAGGTGGTCTGCACGGTTGTGAAAAGATAATGGTACATCCGGTGTTTGAGGAAGTCAAGATTGATTGTGGCACATTTCTACTACCGATAACCGATGAAAACCATTTGTAGGCAGCCAAGAGTGAAAGTAACATGCCACTGTTTGAAAACCATAAGTTTGTATAGGCGTCTTATCTGGAATAACCAGAAGTTGTCAAATCTATTTAAGAGCAGTCAACATTGGCTCATTGTATTCTTGCCTCTTCATATCTTTTTACCAAAGCCTAGAAGGATAAACTCCTTGGTTAACCAGGTCTTTTATTTTTTGCGACACCTCTTCCTTATCTTCTTTATAGGTTACTCCAAACCAGGTTTTGCCTCCGGGAAGAATATGTACTTTACCCAAACCACGCTTAATTAGTTCTGTCACCATTAATGCGATATAAAACTCACTGGAAGGGTTCTGATAATTTTTTTCGACAAACTCAATAAACATTTTTTCGGTGAGGTCAAAAGCATCGGCCTGAAAGCCCCAGCAGTTCATGGATACCGGTATCTCTGCATCCAACTCCATGTTGCCTTCATTTTTAGAAATGATCTTATCCCCCTCGCGCGCAATCACCGTATGCTCTTTCATGTCCTTCAAAAAACCATCTGCATCACGTGCAGCCACACCTCGCGATACGCTACCATATTCAGACAAAACATTTTTCAATGTGTAGCCCACCATAGCATGATGGTGAGGTGGTGCCGCAGCAAAAAAATTTGCCAGCGATTCAAAGGCTTCTCTACCATAAAAATCATCGGCATTAATTACGGCAAAGGGTCCATCAATCACTTCTTTACCACATAACATGGCGTGGGTGGTTCCCCATGGTTTCTTTCTATCAATCGGGAGGAATTTTGAAGGCACGAATTTTTCCAGGGACTGAACTATATAATGCACTTCTGCCTTGCCTTCCAGCTTGGGCGCGAAAATTTCTTTCACTGTATCCTTAATTTCATCACGCACGATGAACACAATTTTTTCAAAACCACTGTGCACCGCATCGTAAAGTGAATAATCCATGATGGTTTCACCATTGGGCCCAAAGCCGTCAATTTGCTTGATACCCCCATACCGGCTACCCATTCCGGCTGCCATTACTAACAATGATAGTTTTTGATCCTTTTTCAACTTGTTTCCGTAAATTAAAAATGAGTAATTACCTTAAATTTATACTTTGCAAAAATAGAAGTTTACTTCATAAAGCCTAACCTGTTCACTTATGAGCCAACCGCGTCCCTCCAGTTATTTGATGTCCATTACTATTATTGGAATTTTGTTCTTCATTTTTGGATTTGTTACTTGGATTAACGGCACTCTTATCCCTTATCTTAAAATCGCCTGTGAATTAAAAACTGACTTTCAGTCTTACCTCGTTGCTACTGCCTTCTTTATTGCTTACACGGTTATGGCTATACCTTCCTCGTATGTATTGAGAAAAACCGGTTATAAAAAAGGTATGTCGCTGGGTTTGTTCATCATGGCTATTGGTGCTGTCCTTTTTGCACCAGCCGCAGAGGCTCGTAATTTCGATTTGTTTCTGGTCGGCCTGTTTATAATTGGGACTGGGATGGCTCTGTTACAAACTGCCTCCAACCCGTACGCCACCATCATTGGCCCTATTGAAAGCGCTGCTACGCGTATCAGTATTATGGGGATCTGTAATAAGTTTGCCGGAATTCTGGCGGGATTGATTTTTGGATATATCGCTCTGAATGATGTCGATGGTCTGGAAGCCAGCTTAAAAACAATGGATGCAGCGGCCAGAAATGCTGCTCTGGATGAGCTTGCCAGTCGCGTGGTGATACCCTATATGATCATTGCTGCAGTGTTGGTGGTCGTTGCTATCGCAATTCTATTCTCGGCCTTGCCAGACATTGATGATAGTGGCGATAGCGGTGAGGCATCTGCTTCTCATCGTGAAAAGACCAGTGTTTTTCAATACCCTCACCTGATATTAGGTGCCGTTGCTATATTCTTATATGTAGGTGTTGAGGTACTTGCCGGAGACACGATTATCAGTTATGGAAAGTCGTTGGGCATTAAGTTGTCGACCGCGAAATTTTTCACCCAGGGAACACTTGCCTGCATGCTCATCGGATATATCGTAGGTATTGTTGCGATTCCAAAATACATGTCGCAATCCACTGCCTTGAAGATATGCACCTGGCTGGGAGTGATCTTTACGATCGGAGCAGTGGCTACCACCGGCTATACCTCAGTGGCATTCATCGCCCTATTGGGATTGGCGAATTCGCTGATGTGGCCGGCCATTTTTCCATTGGCTATTGATGGAGTTGGGAAGTTCACTAAAATAGGATCCGCCATTCTGATCATGTCTATTGCCGGGGGAGCCATTCTTCCTTTGATATATGGTCAGCTTTCGGAATTGTGGAACTCTAAAGATGCTTACCTTATGATGGTGCCTTGTTATTTATACATCATGTATTTTGCCATGAAAGGCCATAGAGTCGGAAGGACCGCATGAGAATCATACTCACCATAATAACTTCTATCTTATTTGCTGCGGCATCGGCCCAATATTATGAGGCCCGCGATCTTACTGCTGAAAATATTTTTTCGAATAACATCGAAGGCCCCAATGTGGATAAGGCTGGAAATCTTTACGTAGTTAATTTTCAAAAAGACGGAACGATTGGCCTGGTGCGACCCAATGGTGAAGTAGAATTATATGTAACCCTGCCAGGAAACAGTATTGCCAATGCCATCATGTTTGACAAAAAAGGGAACATGTTACTGGCTGATTGGGTAGGACATAATGTGCTGAAGGTAGATAAAAAAACAAAGGCGGTATCCGTGTATTTTCATTCTGATCAGTTCAATCAGCCTAACGATTTATGTGTCAATAAAAAAGGGCAACTCTTCGCTTCGGATCCTAGCTGGGCAAATGGCACAGGAAAAATCTGGCGTATTGATGGCCCCGGTAAAGGTATACTATTGGATGATAAAATGGGCACCACTAATGGTATTGAACTCAGTCCGGATGAAAAGAAGCTGTATGTTAACGAAAGTGTGCAGAAAAAAATCTGGCTCTTTGATGTAGATGCTAAAGGTAACATTGCCAATAAACGACTCTTCTATGAGTTCAATGATTTTGGCATGGATGGGATGAAGTGCGATAAGCTAGGTAACTTATATGTAACACGGCACGGAAAAGGTACGATCGCCATTCTATCATCAGAAGGAAAACTGATCCGTGAAGTGCAAATGAAAGGCAAGTCTACCAGCAAC
Source organism: Cyclobacteriaceae bacterium (assembly GCA_043774805.1). Classification (GTDB taxonomy): domain Bacteria; phylum Bacteroidota; class Bacteroidia; order Cytophagales; family Cyclobacteriaceae; genus ELB16-189. Next base: position 21,203 of record JAYVTB010000109.1, read on the forward strand.
ATTGTTTTTGGTGGGCCCGAAGGGAAAACATGTTACGTTACTCTGCAAGACAGAAAGTGTGTGGAAGAATTCGATAGTGAAATAGCAGGTAGAAAATTTTAATTACACCTTTCTCTTTTTCATCAATCAGTTTTTCGCTTTAATAGATGTCGATTCCTATTTATATAATTGGAAGTTCCAATACCGATATGGTAGTGAAAGCCAAACGACTTCCACTACCAGGAGAAACTATTTTGGGAGGTACCTTCCTGATGAATGCCGGAGGCAAAGGCGCCAATCAAGCAGTAGCCGCAGCACGCTTAGGCGGACGAGTTTCACTGATTGCCAATCTCGGCAGCGACCTCTTCGGCCGGCAAGCCTTAGCGCAATTCAAATCAGAAAATATAAACACGGATTTTATTACGTTTGACGCTGATCATCCATCCGGTGTAGCGTTGATTAATGTTGATGAGCTGGGAGAAAATTGTATTGCTGTGGCACCAGGTGCCAATGGCAATCTGACTCCAGCGCTGCTCAACTCCTTTTTTTCTACACTCACAATGCCCGCCTTTGTATTGGTTCAGTTAGAGATTCCAATTCCTACTGTTGAATTCATCATTGAACAATGTAATACGCGATCTATTCCGATCATGGTAAATCCAGCTCCGGCCAACTTCATCCGTGATGAAACATGGAAACACGTGTCCATCATCACGCCCAACGAATCTGAAGCAGAATTATTAACAAGGATTTCAATTACCGATGATCGCGCTGCAAAGCAAGCTGCAGGCCTGCTTCATCAGAAAGGAATAAAAAAGGTGGTATTGACATTGGGAAAACGCGGAGCTTATTGGTCAGATGAATCTGGTGAAGGCTTCATCGCTGCTCCTGCTGTTACTTCTATAGATACCACGGCAGCTGGAGATTGTTTTAGCGGAGCACTTGCAGTTGCATTGGCTGAAAAAGAATCGTTGGCCGTTGCTGTGAAATTTGCTTGTGCTGCGGCCTCCATTTCAGTAACGCGCATGGGCGCACAGGCATCGATGCCATCACGAAGAGAAGTGAATGATATGTTGCACACTTGAATCCATAACTCATAGGTATGTTCATCATTGAAAGCTATTCTACCGCGGTGTTGTTTTGTTTCATCACCATGATCTGTTGGGGCTCCTGGGCGAATACGCAAAAGCTCTCTGCCGGCAACTGGCGCTTTGAATTGTTCTATTGGGACTACGTGACCGGCATTGTGCTGTTCACCTTTCTCTTCGCGGTTACGCTTGGTAGCATGGGAGAAAACGGGCGAGCTTTTTTTGAAGATCTTCAACAAGGCTCCATGGAAAATATTCAATCAGCATTTATTGGTGGAGTTATTTTTAACGCTGCAAATATTTTATTGAGCGCAGCCATCGCGATAGCTGGTATGTCTGTAGCATTTCCGGTTGGCATTGGACTGGCGTTGGTGATTGGTGTGATTGTGAATTACCTCGATGCACCGGTTGGTAATCCTATCGTGTTATTCTCTGGTGTTGCCTGTATTGCTTTGGCTATCCTTCTGAATGCCTATGCTTTTCAAAAGCAATCATCCGGCACAACGAAAACTTCTTCTACCGGATTAGTTCTCTCTATCATCAGCGGGAGTATGATGGGACTCTTTTACAAATACGTGGCGAACTCGATGGCCACCGATTTTACAAATCCCGAAGCATTGAAGCTTACACCTTACACTGCGTTGTTTCTCTTCTCTATTGGAATCTTCGCCAGCAATTTCATTTTTAACTCTTTGTTGATGCGATTTCCCTTCCGCGGAGATCGCGTCTCTATTTCTTCTTATTTCAATGGGAATTTTCGCAATCACCTCGTGGGTATTTTGGGCGGTAGCATCTGGAGCCTGGGCATGTCGTTCAGCATTCTTGCCTCCGAAAAAGCAGGACCCGCCATTTCATATGGATTAGGACAAGGCGCTACTGTAATTGCCGCCATTTGGGGAATTTATGTGTGGAAAGAATTTAAAAATGCTTCTTCCACCACGCATCGGATACTACAAGCTATGCTAGTCCTTTATGCCATCGGTTTAATGATCATCATCCTATCCCGCTAATATTATTATGAAACAAATTGCTTACCTATTGCTTTTGGTCGTCAGCATCATCCTCATCAACTGTCAGCCAAAAGAGAAAGCACCAGCGACCAAAAAGATGCGTGTCATCTTCGATACGGATACCAATAATGAATTAGACGATCAGCATGCATTGGCTTACTTATTATTTAATCAATCTGTATTTAAAATTGAAGGCATCACGATTAACACCACTTCCAGCGGTGGCAATATGGACTTGCAATATGCAGAAGCAAGGAGAGTTCTTCAATTATGCGATGCGGATACACTCCCCGTATTAAGAGGAGCAGATCGATCCTTTCAGGACATCCTCCCCTCTATTGATTCTTCTGGATATGAAGCAAAGGATGCCGTTGATGTCATTATTGAGGAAGCACACAAACCGGCCGATGAAAAACTCATCGTGCTTGCCGTTGGCAAACTTTCCAACATAGCCCTCGCGGTTGCGAAAGATCCTTCCATAGCCGAGCACATACGATTAGTCTGGTTGGGATCGAACTATCCTGAACCCGGTGAACACAATCAGAACAATGACACCATTGCCATGAATTACCTGTTGAACCATAACATCGATTTTGAAATGGTGACTGTTCGTTATGGCAAACCAAGTGGTACGGATGCAGTAACCATTACCAAAGATGAAATAAATCAAGTTATGCCTGGTTTAGGACCTCATATTACCAAACCCATTATTGGGAGACATGGTGGAGAGTTTACTTGCTTTGGTGATTATTCTGTGAATTTATTTGAGCACTATACGATGCATAGCGATTCAAAATCACGTCCACTTTTCGATATGGCTGCGGTTGCGATTGTGAAAAATCCAACCTGGGCAAATGTGGATGAACATCCTGCTCCATTGTTTACTAATGGGGCGTGGGTGGAACGTCCGGGCAATCCGCATAAGATTAAAGTCTGGGAAAACTTTAAGAAGGCTGAAATCATTGGGGATTTTATCAAGTCATTTCCAAACTCAAAAAAATAATCTTTCAACATAAGTAAGAAAATATCTGATCATGAACCGAAGGGAATATCTGAAACAATCCGCTTTACTGGTCCTGCTGAGTGGCATCGGCATTCAGGACGTTTATTCCCTGAGCAAATATTCATTGCGAATCAGTGCTTGCGATTGGTCACTCGGAAAGAGCAGTGACCTCGGGGCTTTTGAAATCGCCCGTCAAATTGGTCTGGAAGGAATACAGGTGAACATGGGCTCTGAAAAAAATGACCTTCATTTGCGTCAGACTTCCTTGCAGCAAGCCTACCTGGCAGAAGCCATTAAATCAAAAATCAAAATTTCAAGTCTCGCCATTGGTGAACTTAATAATGTGCCCTACAAATCTGATCCCCGAACTGAACAATGGGTTGATGATAGCATCGATGTTGCCAGCGCGTTGGGTGTGAATGTGATTTTATTGGCCTTCTTCAGCAAAAATGATTTAAGGAACGATCACGCAGGAAAAGAGGAAGTCATCAAACGGCTCAAGAAAGTAGCGCCTAAAGCGGAGCGGTTAGGCATCACTCTCGGCATTGAATCCTATCTCAGTGCGCAAGAACATCTGGAGATTATTGACCGCGTTGGGTCCAAGAGCATCAAGGTGTACTATGATTTCAGAAACTCTGCCGATGCGGGGTACGATGTCATTAAAGAAATAAAATTACTTGGTCGCGATACCATTTGCGAGTTGCACATCAAAGAGAACGGAAAACTGCTGGGCGATGGCACACTGGATTGGTATAAAATCGGAGAGACATTGGCATCCCTGGATTACCAAGGAGATGGCTGGATGCAAATCGAGTGGTCGCTACCCGAAAAAGCTAACGTGATAGAGGGATACCAACATAACCTTCACTACCTGAAAAAATCATTTGGAATAAAATAAGAATATGTCTACCACCAGAAAATTATTTGCCTTTGCGATCGCTGGAGTTTTTCTCCTCGCCTGTTCACCAAAAAAAGAAAAACCAGCACTCTTTCTTCCGGATGATCTGGAAGCTACGCTCTGGGCAGAGACACCGCTCTTTTACAATCCTACCAATATCGATGTGGATGCGAGGGGAAGAATCTGGGTAACGGAGGCAGTCAATTATAGAAACTTCAATAACGACTCCACTCACAACCTGCATCACAGCAAAGGCGATCGGGTGATGATCCTGGAAGACACCAATAATGATGGCATTGCTGATGCTTCAAAAGTATTTGTGCAGGATAAAGATTTAGTTTCACCCCTGGGCATTGCCGTGCTTGATAATAAAGTCTATGTGTCTTGTTCGCCACATCTCATCGTTTACACGGATACAAACTATGATGATGTTCCGGATACCAAAGAAATTTTTCTTAAAGGTTTTGGTGGATTGGACCACGATCATTCTCTTCACTCATTAGTGGCTGGTCCGGATGGAAATTTTTATTTCAATACCGGTAATGCAGGCCCTCATGTAGTTACCGATAAATCCGGATGGACGCTTCGCTCAGGAAGTATTTATACCGGAGGCACGCCTTATAGTAAAACTAACCAAGGCAATATGAAGAGCGATGACCACCGCGTGTGGGTGGGCGGATTGGCATTACGAATAAGTCCTGATGGCACAGGACTAAAAGTGATGGCGCACAACTTTCGTAACTCCTATGAAGTGGCTGTTGATTCTCATGGTAATCTTTGGCAAAATGATAATGATGATCAGGTGGTTGCTTGCCGCACTACCTGGATCATGGAGTCTGGCAATGCCGGTTACTTTAGCACAGATGGCACACGCTACTGGCAAGCCGATCAGCGACCCGGTCAGGATACCTACACCGCACACTGGCATCAGGAAGATCCGGGCGTAATGCCGGCCGGTGACAAGACCGGAGCTGGATCACCTACCGGTGTGGTCTTTTATGAAAGTGACGCATTGGGAGAAAAGTACAAAGGCCTTTTGCTTAGTGCCGATGCCGGACGAAATGTGATTTTCAGCTATCTCCCGAAAATAAATCAATCAGGATATGATCTTGGAGCAAGAACAAATCTTATTTCTTCATTAGCAATCGACTCAATTTCTTACGTATGGAACGACACTTCTTATGTTCACCATAAAGAAAAATGGTTTCGCCCAAGTGATGTGGCCGTTGGAACCGATGGTGCGATCTATGTTGCCGATTGGTATGATCCGGTTGTTGGCGGTCATCAAATGAAAGATAGCATTGGCTATGGCAGGATATACAGAATAACTCCTGCCAATAAGAATCTTAAAAAACCAGTTATCGATTTCAGTACCACGGAAGGACAGCTTCAGGCCTTAAAAAACCCTGCCATTAATGTGCGGTATGCCGCATTCACCAAGTTAAAAGCAAAAGGCGATGAGGTAACCAAAGATGTGTTGACGTTATTATCTGACGCCAACACCTATGTTCAATCACGGGCCATTTTTCTGATGGCTCAACTCGGAGAGCAGGGAAGAAACGAAGTGCTGAACCTTTTGAAAGACAAAAATGAGTTTCGAAGAATAGTCGCATTCCGGGCATTAAGACAAACAGATGTTGACATTTTATCTATTGCAACTCAACTGGTGCATGATCCGTCTCCCTTTGTGAGACGCGAGGTAGCCGTAACCTTGAGGGACTTACCATTTTCGCAAACCCAACCGTTTATTATTGAACTGATAAAGCAAAGCGATCCAACGGATAAATGGATGCTGGAAACCCTCGGCACCATCTGTGAAGGTCATGAAGACGAACTCTATCCGGAATTAAAGAAACTTTTTGGCGCTGAAAATATCAACGCCCAGCAATGGAATAACCAGTTGGCAAAATTAATCTGGCGATTACATCCCTCATCTGCTGTTCTGGATTTAAAGGAACGCACATTATCCACATCACTTTCGAAGGAAGAAAAAGAAGAAGCACTAACAGCGCTTGCCTTTATCAATACTACAGAATCGGCAAAGGCAATGCTTGCCCTGTCCAAAATCGGTGATAAAACTCTATCAGAAAAGGCAACCTATTGGCTCGCGTTCCGGCAAAGTAATGATTGGTTCAGGTTATTGGATTGGAAGAACACAGGCTTAGATCCTGAAAGAGAAAGAAACATTGCTGAGATGAAAGTGAAGGAAAGTAAAATGCTGGAAACCCAGCAATCTTTTGACGAGCGTAAGTGGAATGCGCAGAAGATGGCCAACGATAAATTGGGTGGTCAGATGTTAATGAACCTGATGGTCAACAATCAATTGCCCAAAGATTTAATCCCTGTGGTAGAAGCAGCTATTTTTAAGAACCCTGATCTATCGGTGAGAATACAGGCTTCCTCCTATTTTAAGAAAAATGGCAATGCGGAATTATTGGACATCAATAAGATCGCAGCCCTGAAGGGTGATTCAAAAAACGGAAAAATACATTTCGAAAAAAACTGTAGCACCTGTCATAAAGTCAAAAGTACCGGTATGGACATTGGTCCTGATCTTACCTTGATCCGCAAAAAATTTGATAAGACAACCTTGCTTGACGCCATCATCAATCCCAGCGCTGGAATTGTATTTGGATATGAACCGTGGCTGATCACCATGAAAGATGGTGATTCTCATTTTGGATTTTTAGTGGCCGATGGTAGTGATGCCATCGTCCTTAAAGATATCTCTGGCAAAAAATGGACACTCGACACCAAACTTATCACTTCCAGAAAAAAGCAAGAGAATAGTTTAATGCCAGAACCGGGAGATCTCGGGCTGGGAACTCAACAACTTGCTGATATTGCTGAATATTTACTTACGCTTAACTAAGTTTCAAAACAGAAAACTTACGACAAGATGTTATTGATTTCGGAACGAAGGAAGTCTTCACGACTTTTATAGGACCCCGACACCAGTTTGTACCTGATATTTCGTTTCTCCAATTCACTTCGAAATACGCCAAACATTTCTTCCCTATGACTTTGCAAATCCCTCAAACCATCTGCTACCCAAGGCACATCTATGTCAAAAAGGTAATACTGATCATAGGTAATCTGCTTTTCCAATTCATATAAGATTTCGGGGATAACTCCCAGGTAGTGTCGGCAATAAATTTGAGTAGTGATCAGATCGGTATCGCAAAACAAAATCTTATTGGCCGACTTGATTTTCTGTAGCACACGCTCGGTTTGAGCATGCCCGATTTTGATAATATCATCCATTGTAAAATCATTGGAGGTAACTTTCTCGCGTGCTACTTCAGGCACGTACTCCGTATGATACATCTCAGCCATTTGGCGAGCCATCATTGATTTGCCCGTGCTCTCCGATCCATAAAAACAGATCTTCTTTACAAAATAGGGATGTACCACTTTCGGAATAAACTGCCAATGACGGAAAGGGGTTAGTCGGATAGCGGTTGCCGATACTGGTACATTTTTTCTTTCGGGGTCAAATGATATTGAGGTGGCATTAAGATGAGCTGCCAACCAAGGGCCATATTCTTCCGAGCTTACAATGACATCAATTTTGCCATAACGCCTGCGTAAAAAATTTGCCCATACTTTTGTTCGCTCTAACCAGGGAAGTGAATCGTCATCAAAATCATCGACTACCAGTTCAGGTCTTATAAAATGTTCATCTTGAAAAATTTCCTTTATCCAGGAGAATCGCAGCGGCCCGGGGATCGGATCGGTCTCCTGATAACTCATGGAAACAATCAATTCATCACACTGTTGAGCCGCAAAGCGAATCAATGCCACGTGCCCTTCGTGCACCGGCATAAATTTCCCAATCACCAACCCTTGCCTCATTACCTGGAATATGATTTATACTCGCGCGACCAGTTCCACAAAGCAAATGCAGCTATGATTGTAAAAATGAGATACTCCACTCCAAAGAATTTAGCTTCCTTTAAAAAGTACAGGTAGGTCGCCACTACATCAATAATAATCCAAATGATCCAACATTCAATTTTTTTCTGCACCATTAGAAATGTGGTGATAACACTCATCACCAGGATAAATGAATCAATGAAAGGATAGGCACTCGGTAGATTAAAAAGAAAAGGGAACCACTCGTGCAGATTAGCAGCCAGCGATCCGATAAGATAAGTGCCGGCTATACCCGCTGCCAGTAATAAAATAAAATGCGTTCTTTTCATAAAACTCACTTTCAATTCATGTTTCCTGTCTTCCTCTCCGGGTTTTGGGTGAGCCCACCGCCACCAACCCAGCATATTGGTTACGAAAAAAAATACCATGAGAAACATATCCGGATAAAGTTGAATCTGATAATAAAAGAATGCGGAAAGAATAACGTTAATGATTCCGATTGGCCAACTCCAGATATTGGCAATTGCCGATAATGCTACAGCAATAAGGCCGAAGATAACAGCAAAAAATTCCAGATAACTCATCGGGTAACCCAGAACGTTGAAGAAGATGTGATTGATATCAAAAAAATCCATGGCCAAATTAAGCGCGCAAAATACCACTTATTTATTTCTTGACTTTTCTTTCACGGAATTTCTACTTTTAGGATAACCAATCAGTTGTTACATGAATGAACCGAAAACCAATGACGCCATACTGGTGATGTCCTATCCGGAAAAACTGATTCGTTTTGTGCCTTTGCCTCCATGGCTGGCCTGGGTAATTTTTTGGCAAATTCTATTTCTGATCGATTATCTTCTTACCTGGTCCATAGCAGATGGTTCCGCCTATTCAGGAGTATTTGCCTGCATTATTCTGTTTTTTTCATCACTCAGTGTAATCATGATTTACTGCTCGAGGATTCTGGAGAGATTATTCCCTCATCTTACCCAGTTCATCGAAGGAGACAAGAAATCACTATTCTCCTGGTACAGTCGTAAACTAACACTATGCTATGAAGGAATCTGGCCTTTGATTTCAGGATTAGTGGTTACTGTATTGGTGATTATTTCCATCTTCCCCTTGATCGATCAATTAACCCCTGATGTTACTTCCATACTCTATTACCGGCTTGCTTATCTCTCTTTAGGGTTCTTCTTTATGGGTGCTGCCTTATGGGCTCAGATTCAGGTGACGTATATGCCCATTGAGCTCACCCGTATGAAATTAAAAGTGAGTATCAATCAGTTTGCCGGTAACGGATTGCAGGCATTAGGTTCATCGTACTTAAAAATGTCGATGGCAATATCAGTAAGCTTCATTTTAATTGTGCTAACTGCCATTGCTGCCCCCTTCGAAAATAATATGATCGTATTGATTTGGCTCGTCTTGGCGGCAGTACTCATCTTTTCTTTTTTCCTTTTGCCACAAGTTGGCGTTCATCGCGTAATGGCTAGCGAGAAGACCAATCGTATGGCTAGTTTTATGGACCACCTGGAGGCCACGATGGATAGCACATTAAAAGATCCTTCCGCAGAAAATATACAACGGCTAAAGGAATTGTTTGAATTGCAGAATCATTTAAAGGCAATGAATGAATGGCCTTTCGACCTCAACTCGATATGGCAATTGGTCACCGCGTTGATTATTCCGATTATCCTGGCTGCTATCGAAATACTTTCTAAAACCTGATACAAACATTCTTTGCTTCTGTAAAGAAACGCAACGCCTCCCATCCTCCTTCGCGGCCCACACCGGATTGCTTCATTCCTCCAAAGGGTGTGCGTAAATCACGTAACAGCCAGCAGTTAACCCAAATTATTCCACTTTTAATTTGATGCGCCACCCGATGTGCGCGTTTCAAGTTTTCCGTCCAGAGCGTAGCACTCAAGCCGTAAGCATTTGAGTTTGCATAAGCGATCGCCTCCTCTTCCTTATCAAACGGCATGATCGTAACCACAGGGCCAAAAATTTCCTCATGGTTGGTGCGGCAATATTGATCGAGGCCAACGATCACAGTAGGTTCAATGAAATATCCATTCGCACATCGGCCTGATGGTGCCACTCTGTTTCCGCCACAAAGAATCTGACCTCCTTCATTTTTTGCCAGGTTAATATAGCCTATTACTTTATTCATGTGGGTTTCGGATATCAATGCTCCTATTCTTGTTTTTTCTTCCAGTGGATCACCCACCACCAATTCTTTCGTGCGCTTTACAAATTCACTCACGAATTTTTCATACATGCTTCTCTCTACCAATATCCGCGAGCCGCACAAACAAATTTCTCCTTGATTAGAAAATGAAGAATGGATGGAGGTACTTATTGCTTGTTCAAAATCGCAATCCGCAAAAATGATATTGGGATTTTTTCCCCCCAACTCCAGGGAAAGTTTTTTAAACATCGGTGCTGCGGTAGCCGCAATTGTTTTTCCCGTTACCGTTCCTCCCGTAAATGAAATTGCTGTAACATCCGGATGCTCCACAATGGCCTGGCCTGCTTTATGACCAAGTCCGTGAACAATATTTAAAACACCTGCAGGCAAACCCGCTTCGATACAAAGTTTAGAAAAAAGAAATGCCGTCATCGGTGTGAGTTCAGACGGTTTCGCTACCACAGTGCAGCCGGCAGCGAGCGCGGGCGCTATTTTCCAGGTAAATAAATACAATGGAAGATTCCATGGAGAAATACATCCCACAACACCAACCGGAGTTCGTGTTGTATAATTGATTGCCTCACCTTCCATGAGATGTGATTCAGAAGCAAAGTGCATAGCAGCGGTTGCATAAAATCGCATGTTGGCTGATGCACGTGGAATATCAACCGCTTTCGCAAGTTTCAATGGCTTGCCCTGATCAACACTTTCTGCAAGCGCCAATAGATCAAGGTCGCGGTCAATCAGATCTGCTATCTTACTTAGGATCGATGATCGCTTGCCCAGCGGCATTGATGACCATGATGGAAAAGCTAATTCCGCTGACTTTACTGCATCGTTTACGTCCTGAGCATCGGAGTCAGGAACTAACGAATAAGCCGCTCCAATGGCAGGGTTAACGTTGGATAAATAATTATTTGCAGCTGGCTCAATCAAGGCACCATTAATATAATTGTATATTTTTTCCATGAGTGAATAAATTCAAGGCTAAGTTACCAAAATGAATGGTTATGAATTACTTCCTCGTAATTCTAACCTCCACCCTCCTGTTGCGCTGTCGGTTTACCTCAGAATTATTTGGTAAGATGGGCTGCGTGGGACCATAGCCTTTACCGTCTATGCGATCTTTCTTGATTCCTTTTTTTTCCAGGTAGGCTTTCACAGCAATCACCCGGTCTTGCGATAGCTTCATCAGCGCATCTTTATTGCCAACATTATCCGTGTGTCCTGCCAGCTCTATTTTAATGGAAGGGTTCTCCTGCATGATCTCTACCAGTCGATCCAACTCCGGAAATGATTGTGATTTCAACATCGGCCTTCCCTGTTCAAAGAAAACATTGTTCAACTGAATGGTTTCTCCCACTTCAATCGGAGCGAGAAATAAATCTTTCTCTATTTCAGTGTACTGATTAATCGACATCAACTCAAGGTTTTCATTCACCGACAAAAATCCCTTGGCCGCAGCACGAATGCCATAATTTTTTCCTTTGGACAAGGTGATTCTATACGAGCCGGTTTTAGGATCAGAGATTGCCTCCCCAACTTCTTTATTCGCTATAAGATCTTCAAACAAGATATCAGCACTTACCGGATCTTTTGTTTTTGCATTCAGGGTTCGTCCCAAAACAAGTACCACGGGTTCCGGTTTTATAACCTCAGGTAATTTTACGCGTACCAAATCGGAAGCGCCATAAGAATTAACATTACTGACCATGTAGGCATAATCTGCAGAAGCAGGAAGCGTGTAATAGGCATCAAACCCTGGTCCGTTTATTTCGGGCCCGAGATTCACCGGCTCAGTCCATGTTGTCCATCCATTCCCTTGTCGTTTGCTCATGTAAATATCATGACTTCCATAGCCTGGTCTTCCGTTGGTGGAGAAATAAAGAGTGCGTCCATCAGAAGCAAGAAAGGGAGATAACTCATCTTCTTGCGTGTTGATTTGTTTACCTAAATTAATCGGAGTCAACCATGCACCGTTATTATCCTGAAGGGTAACATAGATATCCTTTTCGTCCACATCGGCACGATAAAATAGATTCTGAGCCAACCTGGAAGTAAACAGGATTGCCTTGCCGTCAGATGAAAGATTGCCTTCCATTGTCTTCGACTCATTTTTGAATTTCACATTCAGGTATTCGGGTTGCGACCATCCCCCCTCTTTGGTGCGTTTCCTAATCTGAAATCCGTCCATCCGGCAAAACAGTAACATATTATTATCAGCACTCACCGCTGCGAGATTATTGACTTCACTATCATTGAGCGGGCTTCCCATGTTAACCTTCTTTGACCACGTCTTTCCATCTTTACTTGTCGTGATCCAGATATCTTCACCATCCGTTGATCCACCACTATTTTCAGGCGAGTTTTCTATTCCATAAATGATTGTACGACCATCTGCTGAAATGTGAGGCCCTAAATCATCATAGGGCGTGTTCACTAGGGCACCCAGATTTTCTTTTACCAGTCCGGTACTTAAACTGGGAGGAAGATTGATTTTTACGTCATGCCTGAAAACAAAATTATCAATCTCCAGTACCATATTGGTATAATTAATGAAGCCAATCCGGGGGCCATAAAGAGGTAATGGATCAATCACGGCCACTTGCTCATCATTGATATAGTAGTACCATTGCGACTTCTTCTGTTCTATCTTCAACTTATTCTCCGATCCGAGTGGTTTTACTTTATACTCCACCCATTTATTAATATCATCCCGCGTTTCAGGACTTTTGATTTTATAATAGCCAGTCAATGCAATAATGAATTCCTGGTACTTACCACTTCCATTATCCGCCCAAATCAGTCCAAGACCATTGTTAACGCTGCCTGATTTCTGAACAAACGAGGCTTCTAATGAAAAATCCTTTTGTTTATCCCAATAAGGAGTGAGGGTTACGTATCGGCCATCGGCTTCCACTAGTGTGGTAATTACAAATTTTCCGTTCTGTATCTTCATGGAGTAATTTTCCATGGAGCCCGTCCACCATACATTCCTGTTATCATTAAATTCATCTTTTATCATTACCGGCAACTGGGCATTGACTGAGCTCAACGAAAAATAAACACACAAAAAAATCAGAAGTCTCATAATCAAAGATTCATAAGAAATTAGCTTTACCCAAAACGGATATCAAAAAAATACCATTGCTCCTATATTTAAAATCCGTGCCAGCACGGATTTTATAAACTTCCTGTACGACCTCCATCCACTGGCACGTTAATGCCATTGATATAACCGGCTGCAGGACTTGCTAAAAAAGCTACAGCGGCAGCCACTTCGTAAGGCTCAGAAATTCTTCCAACAGGGACTTCCGCAATCATTTCCTTTTTTACATCTTCATAGGACTTGCCGGATTTTTCTGCTTTGCTTCGAATGATGGAGTCCAGCCTGCCTGTCATGGTTGTTCCCGGTAAAACATTGTTCACCGTTATACCGAATGGACCTAACTCGAACGATAATGTCTTTGCCCAGTTGGCTACAGCACCACGGGTAGTATTTGAAACACCCAGTCCCCGCAATGGCGCTTTCACGGATGTCGATATAATATTAATGATTCTGCCATAGTGCGCCTCTTTCATACCGGGCACTAAGGCTTGCACCATAATCTGATTGCAGATCAGGTGACTTGAAAAAGCCTTTATAAATTCTTCCGGTGATGCATCTATGGCCTGCCCGGCTGGAGGACCGCCTGTATTATTGATAAGGATCTGAGCTTTTTTATCCTTTGTATATTGACCAATCACCGCCTTCAATTGATCGGGGAAACTGAAATCGGCAACAAGGTATTCGTGCTTTTGCCCGGCCGATGCAGGCAATTCACTTAATGCTTTTTTTAATGACACCTCATCGCGGGCAACTAATGTAATTTCTGCACCTAATAAGGCTAATTCAATAGCAGAAGCCTTACCTATTCCTTGTGTGCTACCGCAAACAATCGCTCTTTTTCCACTTAAATCGAGATTCATGAAAATGTTTTTAGTAAATATAAAAGAAGGTTAACTTTCATGTGATAATATTTATTTTTAATGGTCACATGGAATACCCAGTACCGGAGTATTATTCCATTCGGTCTGGTTTGTTTAAGGCATTTCATGTGCTAATAATTGCTTTTTAATGAACAAATTGGATTGACATTTCTGAGTATTGGGAGTTAACAAGGTCATTTCAGGTGTCTCCTGGTCTGTAACCTATCCACTTAAATGAAAACAACTTATGGAAGCGGTTTACAAAAATTGTCAAAGTTGTGGCATGCCCTTGAGGCGTGACGTAGCCGGTGGTGGCACCCACGCTGATGGAACGCGATCACTTATGTATTGCAGTCATTGTTATAAAGACGGGCAGTTTATTCAGCCCAACATCACGCTCGATGAAATGAAATTGCTTGTAAAAGGGAAACTAAAAGAATTTGGAATACCCGGCCTTCTTACAGGAGTGTTTACCCGAAACATTCCCAAGCTTGCCCGCTGGAAACATCACGTTCATTAACTTGTAACCTATTAAATAATTTTTTCGCATGGCTATTCGCAAACCTTTCAATTTAAAAAACTGGATCACAGAAAACAGGGATTTACTCAAGCCTCCTGTTGGAAATAAAAATTTATATGCCGATGCTGGCGACTACATTGTCATGATCGTAGGCGGACCCAACGCGCGCAAAGATTTTCACTTCAACGAAACCGAAGAGCTCTTTTATCAACTCGAGGGCGATATTAATGTACGCATTCAGGAAGATGGCAAACCGGTGGACATATCCATTAAAGAGGGAGACATGTTTTTGTTGCCCGCCAATGTTCCTCACCGCCCTGAACGTCCGGCAGGAACGGTCGGGTTAGTCATCGAATGTAAACGAGCCGAGCAAACGGTTCTAGATGGATTGCAATGGTATTGCGACAGTTGTAATAACAAATTGCATGAATATCGTTTTCATCTTGATAACATCGAAAAAGATTTTCTTCCACGCTTCCGCGAATTCTATGGTTCAAAAGAACTGCGAACCTGCAAGAAATGCGGAACGGTGATGGAAGCCGATGCTCGTTTTGTTTAAACGCTTTGAAGTCTACGCTTTCTCACTGACTAACTTGCTGAATGAATTTTGAAAACTCACTGAGCTTTGCAAAGAGGCTCGACAGAACTGATCCATTAAAATCCTTTCATAAAAAGTTTCACTTACCCAAGGTGAATGGTAAAACGGCACTTTACTTTACGGGAAACTCATTGGGGTTGCAGCCAAAATCCACCCAATCATTTCTCAAACAAGAACTTTCTGATTGGGCAACATTAGGTGTGGAGGGTCACTTCCACGCAAAACGACCGTGGTTATATTATCATAAATTCAGCAAGAAGGCGCTGGCTGCCTTGGTGGGCGCAAAACCCATTGAAGTGGTGGCTATGAACCAACTGACGGTGAACTTGCACTTGATGATGATGAGTTTTTACCAGCCTACGTCATCCCGTTATAAAATACTCACCGAAGCAGGTGCTTTCCCCTCCGATCAATATGCCTTTGAATCGCAGTTGAAAATTCACAATATCGATCCGAAAGTTGGATGGATTGAACTAACACCACGACAAGGTGAGGCCGCCTTGCGCACCGAAGATATTCTGAAAGCTATTGCAGAACATCGTGATCAATTAGCCGTAGTGATATTGGGTGCTGTGCAATATTATTCCGGACAGCTTTTTAATATCAAGGCAATCACGGAGGCTGGCCATCGTGCTGGCGCCTATGTTGGTTTTGATCTTGCCCACGCGATCGGCAACGTGCCAATGTCCTTGCACAAACACGAAGTAGATTTTGCTGTATGGTGTAGTTATAAATATTTGAATGCAAGTCCGGGAGGAATTGCCGGAGCATTCGTTCATGAAAAACATGCCAACAATCCCAACCTTATAAGATTGGCAGGCTGGTGGGGTCATTATGAAAAAGAACGATTTCAAATGAAGAAAGGATTTATTCCTATGCCGGGAGTAGATGGATGGCAACTCTCCAATGTGCCGATATTATCCAGCGCTGCACTGCTTGCCTCACTGGAACTATTTGAAGAAGCCGGGATAAAAAATCTGAGAAATAAAAGCGTACTACTCACCGGATACCTGGAATATCTTTTGAATTCGATTGAACGTCATGATGACCATTTTACCATCATTACCAATTCAAATCCTGCCGAACGCGGATGCCAACTTTCTATCCTCATGAAGAGAGATGGAAAAAAGATATTTAATGCACTCACAAAAAAAGGAGTAATCGGTGACTGGCGTGAGCCCGACCTGCCTACCGGCAAGGCAGGTGTCATTCGGGTAGCCCCGGTGCCGCTATACAATAGTTTTGAAGATGTATTTCAATTGGTTGAGATATTCAAAAGCGCTTTAAGAAAATTATGATGAACTCATCTAAACATATCGCCATCTGCGGAGCTGGGCTAGTGGGCGCGTTACTTTCTGTCTATCTGATTAAACGGGGTTATAAAGTGAGCGTGTTTGAGCGCAGAGGTGATATGCGCAAAAGTGGCTACGTTGGTGGGCGGTCCATCAACCTGGCACTGAGCAACCGGGGCCTTCGTGCATTGGAGGAAGTTGGACTGGCAGAAAAAATTAAGGAGGTAGCTATACCCATGCACGGGAGAATCATGCATGACCGTGAAGGTATGCTTTCTTTTCTACCCTACGGCAAAGAAGGCCAATTCATCAATTCTGTTTCAAGGAGCGCACTCAACATCGTGTTGATGAACAAGGCTGAAGAACTGGGCGTTAATTTTCATTTTGAACAACGCATTACCAAAGTTGATCTTGAAAAAACGATGATGACCATCGAACACGGATCATCCTCAAGCGACCATAGTTTTGATTTAATCATTGGAGCCGATGGTGCTTTCTCGGCAGTGCGGGGTGCGTTACAGATTACTGATCGATTTGATTATTCACAGGATTACATCGAGCATGGCTATAAAGAACTTCATATTCCACCAGGCCTTGCAGGCTCATTTCATCTGGAAAAAAATGCATTGCACATCTGGCCTCGCGAAAGCTTTATGATGATTGCCCTTCCAAATCCGGATGGAAGCTTTACCTGCACCCTGTTCTTCCCTTTCGAAGGAAGCCCTTCTTTCAATCAACTTAAGACGGATGCCGAAGTGAGTATGTTTTTTGAAAGCACATTCCCCGATGTGGTGGAAAAGATGCCTTCCCTGCTGGAAGATTATAATGCTAATCCAACTTCATCATTGGTGACGGTGCGTTGTTATCCGTGGGTTAAAAATAATACGCTGTTGATTGGTGATGCCGCACACGCTATCGTGCCTTTCTTTGGTCAAGGCATGAATGCTGGTTTTGAAGATTGCAGGATTTTAAATGACTTGCTCAACGAGCATGATGATGACTGGCAACAGGCATCTGCCCGGTTTCAACAATCCAGAAAAAAAGACACCGATGCCATTGCACAACTTGCCCTCAATAATTTTATCGAAATGCGCGACCTCGTGGCCGATGCTGATTTTCTGCTCCGAAAAAAAATAGAAGCCAGGCTGCATCAACTTTATCCCGCACAATGGATACCGCTCTATTCCATGGTGACCTTTCACGATTCCATGCCATATGCTATTGCATATGAAACAGGTCAGAAGCAAAAGAAAATCATGGATGAGGTGATGAAAAGAAATGGCATTGAAATAAATTGGGAATCATTGGATTTTAAAGCCATTGTTGAATCACTCCATAACGATTAATTGGAGTTAAGCCTCAATCCGAAGTTTATATTCATCGTATCGCTGCAACACTTGCTTAACATAACTCACTGGCCCGACACAACGACAATAGCCAACCACGACTACAGGATCGCGATAATATTTTGGATCAGATTTTTTCAATAGAAAATCCTCCACATTGGCCTCCCACCGGGCAGGATCTTTACCATATTTTTTAGTGAGCTTTTGTGCATCAATCACATGCGACAGTCCAACGTTATACGAAGCCAGTACAAACTTCATACGCTCTTGCGGATCTGTAACTGTTTTTGCCCATTGCTTGTCCAGAAATTTTAAAAACCGGATTCCTACCCGAATATTTTGTGACGGATCCCAAAGATTTTTAACCCCAAAATATGACCCGGTCTCGGGCATAATTTGCATCAGGCCAATTGCCCCCGCCCATGATTCAACCCTCGGATTGAAATTAGATTCCTGGTATACCATAGACGCAATCAAACGCCAGTCCCACCCGATCTCCTTCGCACCTTTTTTAAGCTGATCATCAAATGGCGAAAGTTTATTCCCGGATAAGGAAGAGTAATCACTGGTGGTACGCGCCAGCAGTGAACGAGGGTTATTAAAATATTTATCATAAATAACCTTAAACACTCCTTTACGCTTGGCATTTTTTAACCATCCATTCACTTCTTCCAGCAACTGGGGAGAGTTCTTGCGAATTCCCCAGGCAATCTGCTGTTCATCACTCAACACCGTATTAATATCAAGATTAGGATAGTAGGAAGTGTTGATCATAGCAATCGTCTGATCAGAAACGGTGTATTTTATTTCACCGGTGGCAACTTTGCGGATCAGCGATTCCGTTTCCGCAGAGGCGCTGTCTTCTTTGATGTTAATTCGTCCTCCCAGATGTTGTGATATTTCTGAAATGCGATCCCTATAAGAAGATCCTTTCATCACATGCACCTCTTTTCCGATCAATTGTGTGGTATCACGAACCAACTTCTTTTCAACCAACGATGGCGGTTGCATGCGCCAGTTAGCTGGCTTTTTTTGGATCAAGACCTGGTGCGTATTGAAATGCGGAATAGTAAACGACATGTATTCCATGCGGGCTTTCGTGACGGTAAGCGGAAAAGCGAGGATATCACCTTCGCCTTTGTTAAGTAAATCGATGGCCTGCTCTATGCCAGTTACTAATCTTACTTTAAGACTCACCTTTAAATTGTCGGCCAAACGCCTAAGCAGTTCATATTCGAAACCCATCGTTCGGCCTTTGTAAATAAAATAGCTGATCGAGGTATTATCCACCAAGGCGGTGAGATAACCCCGTTCACGAATGGCATCCAGATCAAGTTCTACCTCAGGTTCTTTGACAAAAGAATCTGGATCTATTTTGGAAATACAGCCAAAAAGGAAGAAGAGCAAAAAAAAACAGAATATACCAGGCTTATTACTCCACTTCATGATATGGAAGATACACCTTCCCATATAAAATAAAAAGAGACCTTTGCGGGCCTCTCTCCACTAATTATATACGATTTCTATCTTAGTTGAAAATGTATCGTAAGCCAATTTGTGCTTGCCATACGTTGTCTAACGTAATGCTTTTGATAAAAGCGTCTCTTAGCAACACCGTCTGTGAAGATCCATCCGCTAATCTTATACTCTGCGTGGCCATACGGTAGATTGGCTTGCCATTGGCATCAATACCAGAGTTATTCACACTGCCAGTTACGCCTGAACCAGTTGCTAAGCTCAATGGGTTGGTGGTAGTACTTTGATAACCTACACCCCATTTGTTGCTCATCATGTTTCCGAAGTTAAGAATATCACATCTGAATTGAATCGTATTTTTCTTGCCGCTCTTCCCAGATTTAATATAGAATTCCTGCACCACCGATAAGTCAAACCGAGTTAACCATGGGAATGCACCACCGTTTCTTTCCGCGTAATTTCCTCTTCTGTCTTTCAAATAAGGGTGGTTGCTGATATACGAGTCAAATGCAGCTTGTTGTTCTTCCGGTGTATACACTTTTGAACCTACTGTAAGAGGAGCAAAGCTAACTTCTGATGCATTGGCTGGAACATAAATCAAATCATTGGTCTGACCGTCACCATTCATATCATTACCATAGGTGTAAGAAACTTTACCACCACTGGCGGCAACACTGCCTAATGTGAACATCGTGGCGCCTCCAAAATCACCACCGTACTCAAAGCGATAGTTTGCATAACCAACAATACGATGTCTTAAATCATTGTCGGCATAGCTGGTAGCCAGGTAATTTTGACCATATACCGTTGGCATGTTTGCCTGCACTGTGCTTCCTACTGACTGAATATCCCACGCTTGACCATAGGTGTACCCTACCATTCCACTGAAACCCTTTTCAATTGGCTTCTCCAACTTAGCTGTGAATGTGTACGCATAACCCTTTGATGTATTGGTCAAAGCAAAAACGTTCGACACAGCAGTGTTATAAAAACGTGCTATGTTAACCGAATTGTTAGCACCTGATCCTGTACTGGCAACTGCAGAAGCAGGAAAACGATCGCGCGTATCAGTACCGGTAAATGTTCTATCCGGACCTTTAAGGTTAGCATCAATGTATCTCAACCCTTGAATGGTCTTATTATAAATTACTTCCAACGTTCCGATCAATCCGAATGGCAACTTCTGGTCAACCGCTAAACTTGTCTTCCAGATTTTAGGATACTTTAGGTTAGTATCGGTGGCATTCACCACATAAGGAGGCAACTTGGTGATGTCAGTGCTTGGAGGAATGAATTTAGTTGGGTCAGTAGTGAAAGGATAAGCTGTTGTATTGGTTACGTTAATCACCGCAGAGTTAACACCGTTGTTTCCTAACTGATTTGATACCAGGACCTGGGGAATTCTCGAAACGAAAATACCTGAACCTCCGCGGATCTGAGTTCTGCGATCACCCGTTACGTCATAGTTAAAACCAAGGCGTGGTGATATCTGTAAACTTTTGTTAGGGAACGCGCCTGTATTTACATAGTAGGCATCACCATATCCATCTCTGAAGGTTAGCGCACCAACAACGGGGTTGTAGAAATCCTTCGCAGTTGAATTATCATAGACAAATAAATCTCCACGAATACCTCCCGTCAGTTTCAGTTTTTCATTTACCTGAAATTCATCCTGAGCATAGAAGCTGTAGGTGGTAACTTTCAGATACTGCCAAGGTTCAACCCCACCCGGTAACAAGGAGTAACGGAGGTTATAGCGATTCAAAGAAACTGGTGATGTAGTGGCACCTGGATTGCTGATCGATGCCAGAGCGGCTGTCTTAAAATCAGCAATCGAGTTATACACATAAACTCCGTTGGATGTAGGGAAGAAGAGATTATCAGAATTGAATTTCTCGTAAGAAAGACCTCCGGTGATCGTGTGCTTGCCTGCAAAATAGGTAACGTGGTCAGTGATGTTTAAAGTAGAATACCGCAACTTGTTGCTGGGTGTAAAGGGATCAAACCCAACAGACGTATAAGTTGTTCCTGCATTTAATATATCGATGGTAGGGAATAACTCATTGCGATATTCTCTGTCCTCATTCTGGTGATTATACGTGGCAATTAATTTGTTGGCGAATTTTCCGTTAAAACTGGAGTTCAATTCAAATGCATATGAACGGGTGTTATCGGCAATTTTAAATCCTGTTCCCTGAGGAGAAACTGCCAATGGCAAGTTCTGACGAGCTCCATTACCAGCCGTATTGCTACTGTTACTGTTGTTGATGTTCTGATCAGATTGTGAATCGTGTTGCGAGTAGCGGATGGAAAGCTTGTGATTTCTATTGATATTATAATCCAGGCGAAGCAACGCTTTCTTGCTGGTCAGTTCATTATTATAATTGGTCAGTGCTCCTAAATCTCTCGAAAAATTAGTTGACATGAACTGGCTCAGATCTTCCAGGTCGGCCAGTGTAGTTCTTGAAACGTTACCGGCAGCTCCTGGTGTATTGGCCACCCAGTCCAATGCGGGAACACTACTGGTAAATTGTTCTGCATTAAGGAAGAGGAACAACTTGTTCTTGATGATCGGTGCTCCAATTCTAAAACCAGTTGTTTTTTCATTGATATTAATAGGAGGCAATGGTAAACCATTTGCTTTTTCTCCTACCATATTCTTTTTGCTATTTCTGAACAGGTAATAAACTGAGCCCGATACATCGTTTGTTCCAGAACGGGTAACTGCATTAATCGCAGCACCTGAAAAGCCAGCCTGTGTTACATCATAAGGAGCAATGTTTAATTGTACTTCCTCCAATGCATCCAAAGACACTGCTGTGGTACCTGTGCGTCCACCTGCCTGAGCTGACGTTCCCAATCCAAATCCGTTATTGAATACCGCTCCGTCAATGGTGAAGTTGTTAAAACGGCTGTCCTGACCAGCAAATGAACGACCATTGCCATAGGCATTATACTTGACGATGTCGTTTACTGTTCTTCCAATGGTAGGTAAACTGTTGATGGTTCTTCTACCATAAGAAGATGCGGCACCTGTTCTATCCGTACTGAAGATATCGTTTGTCACTCCGGAAACAATAATTTCATTCAATTGTGTGCTCTCATCTTCTAACCTGGCATTTATGTTTGCACCGACACCAAGGCTGAGATAAACATCTTGAGTTTCTTGCTCTTTATAGCCAACAAAGCTGACTTTAACCGTGTAGGGTCCACCGATACGCATACCGGGAATGACATAGCGGCCATCCACTCTTGTGGCGGATCCATACGTTGTTCCCGAAGGAGTATGGGTGACTACTACCGTAGCACCAACCAACGGCTCACCTTTGGAATCGGTTACGAGCCCCGAAAGGGATGACGTTGTCACCTGTGCCTGAAGGCCGAAAGTGGCAATAAGGGCAAGGCTAAGTGTGAGTAGAATTTTCCTCATATAGCTTGGTTTAGGTTTAAAAAATGCACGCGCAAAAATATCCTTTTGCCTAGTAAATAGCCCTGTCATCATTTTAAAATCTTTCGAACATTTTGTTAACAATTATATAATGACCAATGCCACTTATATCTATATCGTTTGCACTTTGATTGAAAAAGCAATTACTTACCACGTCTCATTTAAAAATTCAGAATTTTATTATGAAAAATACCTTTTTACTGACTTTGATCTTTGCTTCCTCACTTGTTATAAATGCTCAAACAAACCTCTCCTATTATTTACCCCCGGGCACGCAATACGATCCGGCCATACCTACCCCTGCCCAGATAATCGGGCATGACGTGGGTGAGTGGCACGTGACTCACGACAGGCTTGTAAATTATATGAAGGCGCTGGATCAGTCCTCTGATCGTATTACACTCGAACAAACTGGTCTCACCTATGAGGCACGACCTCTTTTATTATTAACAATCACTTCTCCTAAAAACCATCAGAACATTGAAACGATTCGAACTCAGCATCTTCAATTAAGTGATGCCACTAAATCTGCCTCTCTTGATGTAAAAAATATGCCTGCTGTTTTTTATCTCGGCTGTAGCATCCATGGTAACGAGGCGAGTGGTGCCAATGCTGGTTTGCTGATGGCTTATCACCTCGCAGCTGCCAAGGGACCCGAAATAGAAAAATATCTTGAAAACACTGTCATACTTTTTGATCCCAGTTTTAATCCAGATGGCCTTCAGCGTTTCTCCGGGTGGGTAAACTCACGCAAGAGCATGCAGATTGCCAATGATGCCAATGACATGGAACACAACGAAGCCTGGCCCGGTGGCAGATTCAACCATTATTGGTTTGACCTGAATCGCGATTGGCTCGTGGCCCAGCATCCGGAGTCAAGGGCGCGCGCGAAAAAATTTCAGGAGTGGAGACCCAATGTATTGACTGATCATCATGAGCAAGGAACGAATGCTACCTTCTTCTTCATGCCCGGTGTGCCCTCGCGTGTGCACCCGCTTACACCAGACAAAAACCAGGAGCTGACGCGCAAGATGGGCGAGTATCACGCTAAGGCATTGGATCAGATCGGCTCGTTATATTTTACACAGGAAGGGTATGACGACTTCTATTATGGAAAAGGATCAACCTTCCCGGATGTTCAGGGTTCCATCGGTATTTTGTTTGAGCAAGCCAGTTCGCGGGGTCATGCGCAGGAAAGCGTGAACGGTGTACTGAAATTTCCATTCACCATTCGCAACCAGTTTGTGACCATGCTCAGTTCATTGAAAGCCATCAACGAAATCCGTGAAGACTTACTCAACTATCACCGCGACTTCTATAAAAATGCAATGAGCGATGCAGCAAAAGATCCCGTGAAAGCCTACATCGTTGGATCAACTGATAAAGCTCGTGTTGCTATGTTTGCTGAGTTGGCGATACGACAAAAAATTGACGTGTACAAATTGCCCGCCAGCCAAACCATTAATGGAAAAACTTTTGATGTTTCATCCAGCTATGTGTTGCCCACTAACCAGGCACAGTATAAGTTATTGCAAAGCCTGTTCTTCAAACAAACCAAATTCAAAGACAGCATCTTCTATGATATCTCGAGCTGGACAATGCCGCTCGCTTTTGGCCTCGACTATGAAGAAATAAAAGCAGCACCTGCCTTAGGCGAAAAAATTACCGAAGTAAAATTGCCACAAGGTCAGATGATCGGCCAGGGAAATTATGCCTATGTCATCGAACCCTATGGATATTATGTTCCCCGTGCCATGTATCGCTTGATGGACAAAGGTGTTCGCATCAAAGTATCGAATGAAACTTTTTATGGCGAGGGGAAGAAATTCGAACGTGGTGCGATTTTAATTCCTATAGAAAATCAAGACAAAACTCCTGATCAGATAAACGCGCTCGTAAAAGAGATTACCGAAAAAGATGGTGTAGATGTTTATGCTTTAAGCACCGGATTGGATTACCGGGGAGTGAGTCTCGGCAGCAGTTCGTTTTATGTATTGCGTAAACCTGAAATTGCTATCCTGGTGGAAGGTGGCATTTCCCCCACTGATGCTGGTGAACTCTGGCATCTGCTGGATACACGGTTTCAGATTCCGGTTACTATGATTCCAATCAGTATCTTCAATACGACATCACTTCAAAACTATAATACGATTTTGATGCCTGAAGGAACTCACTCCGCGATTACTGATGCAGCGAAAGAAAAGTTAAAAAGCTGGGTGCAGTCAGGTGGTATTCTCATTGGCTTTGAGCGTGCATTGAACTTTTTCACGGCAGCCGGCCTTGGAAAATTTGATGTGAAAAAGGAAGAGGAAAAGAAAGATCCCGCTAAACCAAAACCTTACGCAGACCTGGATGAAAATCAACGTGCGCAGGAAACCAGCGGAGCCATCTTTGAAGCAGATGCAGACCTCACCCATCCTTTTCTTTATGGCTATACTTCTCCTAAAGTGGCGATGTTTAAAGCCAACAATCTCTTTATACAAAAAGCAACAGGCGCTTACGCCAACCCATTGGTATATGGCGACAATCCTAAGCTGAGTGGTTATATCACCAAGCCGAATTATGATAAACTAAAAAATTCCTCTGTGATGGGAACTGCCGTGATAGGCAAGGGCAGGGTAATTGGATTCACAGAGAACATCGCGTTCCGGGCGTTTTGGTTTGGCACTAACAAAATGCTTATGAATGCGATTTTCTATGGCCCAATGATCAGTGCTGACGCAAGTCGATAGGCATTAAGAATTTTACGTTGCCGTGTCGCACGGAAGATATTCCTTATGGATACCGTATGTCATTTACTGGCGGCTGGGAAAAAGAGCGGGCATCCAACGCGCCTATACCGGTGCCGGGGTCATAGTGAGTACCGTCAGCAATAAAGGAACATTTTATACCTACACCCTGAAGCTCGGAAACTATTTACGTGATGATCTTATTGAAGATGCGTTGACGCAAGTGAGTGTGAGCCGCTTTAGTCGCCTTCATATCATAGGCAAAAGTAAACTAAGGAATTTTGCAGAAGGTTCATATGCCTCTCAACTAAATCAAACGATGAAACGGGGTTTGGATATTAATGATGTGAATGGTTTACTTGGCTTTAAGCCGGATAGTTTATTGGGATCAAAACGACTCTGATTCAGAACAGAAACATTCTGGTTTACCCATGGACTCAATTGGGCTTTCACCTGGCTCCGGTTGCCAATATTGATCTGGCTTTCCTTGGGAAGGAGTATCAAAAGCTAATTCAAAAAAATAATTTTTATTCTGGCTTTGCGGCAGCGCTACGCGCACGAAATGAAAACCTGATCTTTAATACCGTGGAAGCACGAGTTTATTACTATCCCAAAACGGTAGAAGGTATTGACAACTGGAGAGCAGAGTTTAAAATAAACTTACGATTGAAATATCCAACACAGTTAGTGACGGCTCCCGCTACAGTTTACAATCCATAAAAAATTATGCCCTCGAGGGCTTAGACTTTCATGAACAAACTGACGCCCGAATGATTTTCATCGCGTTCATGATGTATCTGCCTACTTTATTAAATATTATTTATACTTTTGCAAAACCCTCTGCCTCAGCGTGATTCAAAAATTTTTTCCGCTAGACAAAAACTACCTGCTCAAGGAAGCCCAATTGACGCTTCAGGATGCTTTGCTCACCCAGCTTTTGGAAAAAGTAAAAGAGGATTACCAGCTCATTCACAATCCGCTGGGGTTGGATGATTCCTTTAGCCGGCAAATCAAAAATTTTGAAACGCGAAATTTCAAGCCTCTCTATAATTTTTATCAAAACCTGGCTGCCGTTTATCGCTATAAGTATGGCGATAACCAGCTGGCCTTTTCATGGGATGGGCGTGATCACCAGGAGATCTATCAATCCGAATGGACCTCGGCTTTTGAAACATGGACCAACGATTTCTGCAAACATGAATTGTTTCTGCAAGCCATTTTGGACCTCACCGTTTTCTTGCCTGAAAACCGACATGCACATCTGGCTGAAAGCCGCATGAATCATTTTATACTCAAACACTTTGAGGTAAAGTTTCATAAAAGTCGTGGCATCGTGCAAATGAAGGTTGCTTAAGGTGGTTTGATCAAAGTGATTACCATTTGAAACTAATGGTTTGAATTGCTCAACCTAAATCACTAATTTATCCGACTATTCAACTTAATCCTTTTGCTATGACCCCTCGTCAGCTATTTGTTGTACTCTCGGTTGTTGTTACCGGTGCGTTATTAGTGTGGAGTTATTTCTGGACAGACGCTTTGTTTCTATTCATTCTGGTAGCTCCAATCATTTTTATGGGTATTCAGGACGTCACTCAAAAAAAACAATCGATACGAAGAAACTTCCCGGTGCTTGGCCGGTTGCGATATGTATTTGAAGACCTTCGTCCCAAAATTCAGCAATACTTTGTAGAGAATGATACGGATGGCGCACCCATCAATCGCAATGAGCGGTCTGTTATTTATCAACGAGCAAAAAAGCAAGTTGACACGGTGCCCTTTGGAACACAACTGGATGTGTATGCTGAAGGCTATGAGTGGATGACACACTCCATCGTTCCCCGTGATTTTAATAAGATGGATCACAACCCACGAGTGCGCTTTGGCGGTAAGGGTTGTAAGCAACCCTATGATATGAGCGTGTTGAATGTAAGCGCTATGAGCTTTGGTTCGCTCAGTCAAAATGCGATTCTTGCTTTAAATGGCGGAGCCAGGAAAGGCGGCTTTGCGCACAACACAGGCGAAGGTGGACTCAGCCCATATCATCTACAACCAGGAGGAGATATTATATGGCAAATTGGAACAGGCTATTTTGGCGCGCGCACGAAAGACGGAAATTTTTCGGATGACGCATTTCAGAAAAACGCTACACTTCCCAATGTGAAGATGATTGAAATCAAGCTTTCGCAAGGCGCCAAGCCAGGCCATGGTGGCATCTTGCCAGCGAAAAAAAATACACCGGAGATTGCAGCCATACGGTTGGTGGAACCTGGCACTACTGTATTCTCTCCACCATTTCACAGTGCGTTCTCCACACCTGTTGAACTAATCAATTTTATAAAACGCTTGCGCGAACTATCCGGAGGCAAGCCCATCGGTTTTAAACTTTGCGTAGGTCGCAAGAGTGAGTTTCTCTCTATATGCAAAGCCATGGTGCAACTAAACACCTATCCTGATTTTATTACGATTGATGGTGGTGAAGGTGGCACGGGTGCGGCACCACCCGAGTTCAGTAACTATGTCGGCATGCCGATGCTCGATGCACTCGCTTTTGCGGATAACGCACTTCGGGGCTTTGGCATTCGTCATGAAATGAAATTGATTGCTTCAGGAAAAATTCTTACGGGCTTTCATATCGTACGTGCCATGGCGCTCGGTGCGGATACGTGCAACAGCGCCCGTGCCATGATGATGGCATTGGGTTGCATACAAGCGTTGGAATGTAATAAGAACACCTGCCCTACGGGAGTAGCCACTCAGGATCCTTACTTTATGAAAGGATTAGTGGTCGAAGACAAAACCAAGCGTGTAGCTAATTATCACAAGCACACCGTAGAAAGCTTTGTTGAATTGCTCGCAGCTTCCGCTATTGATCATCCCGATAAAATCAATCGCACCCATGTGTATCGCAGGGTGTTTATGAATCTTGTGAAAACCTACGAAGAAATCTATCCCACCATACCGAACGGATGCCTGCTGGAAGGTGGCGATGCGCCCTTTGACTATGAAGATTACCTGAAACGTTCTTCGGCAGAAAACTTTGAAGTGCCTGCGTAAAATTAATCCGATTCGGACCAACATGTTTCTTGCTGAATACACAACAACTCACTAATTGAGAATGAAAAAAATAATCATTGCAACGTTTTTGTTAGCCATGACACTGACAGGCACGGCTCAGTCTCTCAATCATTCTCAAATAAAACTTTTTCGGTTCGGGAGTTTTGAAAATGAAAAGCCAGCAGTCGAATATCCAGATGGCACACGCCTTGATGTTTCTGCTTTTGGAGAAGATTATAATGAAGCCTTTTTTGCAAAGGATGGTATTGCCAGGCTCCAAACATGGTTAGGGAAAAATGCTGCCAAATGTTCCAAAGTTGCAACAGGTCAACGCATCGGATCGTGTGTGACAAGACCTTCAAAAATAATTGCCATTGGGTTAAACTACCTGGATCATATCAAGGAAGGTTCGGGTTCATCGGCAACCATTCCAAAAGAGCCTATCATTTTTATGAAAGCTACCACCGCTCTGTGCGGACCATTTGATAATGCCATCATTCCAAAAAATTCTGAAAAAATGGATTGGGAAGTTGAACTAGCCATCGTGATCAGTAAAAAAGCATCTTATGTGACTGAAGAAGACGCGCTCAATTATGTTGCCGGCTATTCTATTATGAATGATTACAGCGAACGGGAATGGCAGTTGCAGAAAGATGGCGGGCAGTGGGACAAAGGCAAAAGCGCTGATACGTTTGCACCCCTTGGGCCCTACCTGGTTTTACCACAAAATGTAGGTGACCCTCACAGTTTGAATCTTTGGTTAAAAGTGAATGGTCAAGTCATGCAACAAGCCAATACCAAAGACATGATTTTTAAAGTAGCAAAACTGATCAGCTACACCAGTCATCATATGACCTTGTTACCCGGAGATGTTATCTCCACAGGCACTCCATCAGGTGTTGGTTCAGGCCACAAGCCTCCTGTATTTTTAAAAGAAGGCGATGAGGTGGAATTACACATCGACAACATTGGCACTCAAAAACAAAAAGTAATTTCATACTCCCAGTCTTTGCCACTGAAGGAGAAAAGGTAAGCGCCAGCCCTCCGATTTTTTACATCATTAGATGCGATTCATGTTGATTGATGATCAACTTAAAAAAGAAAATTGGTCGTTGTAAATAATTAGCCGTTATCTCAACATATTCTTTATGAAAAATAAGAATCGATCTTTCACAAAGACAATTGCAGGTCTCTTCCTGATTTTAATACTTCAATTTGCTTACATCACTTCGGTCTATGCCCAGTATGATGGCATCAACGAAGATATCGCCAAACACCGAAAAGGCACTTTGATCATTAAAGCAAAACCGGGCGACAAAGTTGAAGTGGAGCAGTTGCAACATGAGTTCTGGTTTGGATGTGCCATCAGCAACCAGTTTGGAACTGGCAACATGTCAGAGAACGACAGAAAACAATACGAAGAAAATTTTCTGAAAAACTTCAACTCGGCCGTAACTGAAAATGCTGTGAAGTGGGGAAGCATGGAACCACAAAAAGGACAAGTGAATTATGCAGCGGTAGATGGAATATTAAACTGGACAGAAAAAAATCACATTCCACTGCGAGGACATAACCTGTTCTGGGGAGTTCCCAAGTTTGTGCAACCGTGGTTGAAGGAAATGAATGACGATGAACTGAGACAAACCATGCAGCACCGGGCAGAGACCATCACCAGAAAATACAAAGGTCGCTTTGCGGAGTATGATCTCAACAACGAAATGGTGCATGGAAAATCGGGTAGGAAGCGGCTCATCACCGCTGTCCCCCCACACCACCCGGCATACGTTCTTCGTACCAAAGGCGGTTTCTATTAACTTTTACACCTGCATT
>JAYVTB010000110.1:0-16131 GCA_043774805.1 Cyclobacteriaceae bacterium
TCCACGGCACAACAGCGCAGCACCTACACGATTACCTATTCAGGAACACCTGCTACAGGTCTCAAGATTGCCAACAACAAATATGGTGACCGCACATTCTTCAGCGACAATTGGCCAAACCTGGGAAGGAACTGGCTCGCCATCGTAGACCATCCTTATGACAAAGCCACGTGTGAATTTATAATTACAGCACCAGCCCATTACCAAGTGGTGTCCAATGGATTGAAGATGGAGGAATCGGACGTGGAGAAAGGAAATCGAACGACACACTGGAAGCAATCGGTTCCCATTGCCTCCTGGTTGTATGTATTGGGTGTTGCCCGGTTTGCTGTTCAATACGTAGATGTATTTGATCATAAGTCCATTGAGACCTGGGTTTACCCTCAGGATCGCATGGCAGGATTCTACGATTTTGCAGAGCCTACTAAAAAAGTGCTGGAATTTTACAGCAGCTATGTAGGACCGTTTGTCTATGAAAAATTAGCCAACATTCAGTCGAACAGTGTAAGCGGTGGGATGGAAGCCGCATCGGCCATCCTGTATAGTGAGAACTCGGTGGTGGGTGATAGAAACGAACGCTGGCGCAATGTAGTGATTCATGAAATTGCCCATCAATGGTTTGGCAATGCTGTAACGGAGCATGACTGGGATGATGTCTGGCTGAGTGAAGGCTTCGCCACTTACTTTACGTTGCTTTTTATTGAGCATGAATATGGTCATGATGCTTTTATAGAAGGACTTGTCGCCAGCAAGAAAGCCGTGAATGATTTTTACACAAAAAATCCTGACTACCGGATCATTCACAGCAACTTAACCGATATGAGCAAGGTGACCAGCTCACAGACCTATCAGAAGGGCAGCTGGATTTTACATATGTTACGCGGTGTGGTTGGTGGTGAGAATTTCCGGAAGGGAATTCAATCCTATTACAAAAAGTATATGAACCTGAATGCCACCACGGCTGACTTCCAAAAAGAAATGGAAGAAGCGGCTGGTCAGGATTTGAATGATTTCTTTCAGCAGTGGTTATATAAATCAGGTGCATTGAAATTAACGGGCACATGGCAATACAACGCTCAACGGAAGGAAGTCAAAATCTCGCTGAATCAGTCGCAGTCAGACGGCAGCACTTTCAGGATGCCCCTTCAAGTGGGTCTGTATTTTACTCACGAGCAGCCCATAATTAAAACTTTACAGGTGAATGAAAAGACAAATGTGTTTACGTTTACCGTTGATGCTGAACCGGAGAAACTTATTCTTGATCCTGATTCCTGGGTGTTGATGGAGGCGGTGATTACTAAAAAATAATTAGTCCCAGTATCGATGTAGATTTATTTTAGTGCATTTATATGAAGATTCACTAAGACAAATCAAAATTTAGTTTGAATCAAGTATTTTCTGGCGTTGAAATGATCATCTATATCTGACCTTCCCTGTACTTGATATACTTTTTTCTAGATCTCTCTTTGTTTAACTTATTCATTTTCTGGTAAGCCTCTTGTAATGATTTTGGAATACCTTTTCCATAATCCAGCTGAAAATAGGAAAATCCATTGTACGGAATTTCATTTTTATTTTTATGGATCGACACCCGCCCCTCCGTTCCATTCGCTTTAAAATAGGAGAGAAACAGACGCTCTCTTTCCGCCAGCAATTGATTGAATCTTTCCTTTACCAACTGATTACCAATAAAATTAATGCACTTCTCCTGGAGGGTAAACATGACCGTGTCGCTAAGATGCTTACTGATATGATTTACCAGCGCTTTATCTTTTATCGACATGTTCTCGACCTTTATAGAATCTGTCTCGCTAAATGATTTATCATCCAGTTGATGAACTAATTTGAAATACTTCTTTTTCGTCTCGAAAAAAAGTATTTGTTCCTTTTCTCGATCAGCAAAGGTGATGGGGTAAACCGACATCGATGCGGTTCCTTCATCCTTAAAAAATCTGGATATATGTTTTATGTATTTTATTTGCTCTGGTCGCAGTGTACGTTGTCGTATTTCCCATTGAATGGTGTTTGACTGTTCAATTTCGCTTTCAAGGTATTTAACCTCCATCCGATAAGGTATAGTAGGAGGCTTAATGAAGATATTTTGGACAAGGTCAAAGATGGCGTCCACTAGATGGAATTTGGGATTTTTTAAATCCCCTGTTATCGGAATGTCATAATCAATAACGTTTCCTTTTTCTCGTATAAGAGCCATGATGAATGGCATTGGAAGCCATTTCATATCTTTATTGTGAACCCGTATTGAAACACGAGGATCAACAATTAAAAGATGATTATTACTTTCTATTATTCCATTTCTAACTTTCCAGTCACCGGTCAACTCCATTACCCCTCGATCCAATGGGAAGGAGGAATAGGTAATAAGATAAGGATTAAAAACGGAGGCGGGTATCTTTCGAAGACGGTAGTGCATATCGAAATCACCGCTGTCTTTTGGATTGATGCTTAGCTGCACTGCCCCCGTTCCATAAGGTTTGATATTGGATTGAATGGATACTTCCACGCGTTCTTGTTTGTTGACAGAATCGGCATGAATGGATAGGGGCGATACTTGCATTGAAAACTCCTCGCTGATCGAAAAGTCATTGAATTCAAAATTTCCATCATCAACTCTTAAGGTGTTGACTTTATAGTTACTCTTGAAGAACCTGGTAGATAGCACTTTTACATATCGCGCTATTTCAATCACGAGGTTGAATCTACCGGGCTGGAGCGTGATATCCGAAATATTTTTTCCCCCTTTGCCAAACAAGGTCTCGACATTATCGAGTGAATCGTATCGTTCGTATTTGATGAATGGGCTGCTGAGCAGCACGGTATCAAGTAGAAATATGCCATTAGCCGGACTTAATTCCTCCATCACTACTACTAACTTCTTAAAAGCTAAATAGTCGTCTTCGACAGTCTTTCCCAAATGGAAATCTCTCACAGAGAATCGACCCTCCGCAGTAATGTGCTCCCTGGAACTAAAATTTCCACTTCCCCTAAGATCGGCATCTACATGAGCCGTAAACATGCCGTAATTAATTAGCTCCCAAATGTATTGGCGAATGATCTCCATATCAAAGTCATCAGCGATCACTGCAAAACGATAATCCTTCGTTTTTGTGTTGATGGTGAAGTCACCTTTCATTTCACCATTTCCGATGCCAGCTAGAAAAGAAAATGTTGAAGCAAGTGTATCCGTTTGAGTGAAGTTGCTCAGACACTCCATGTTTACGTTTTTTATAAAATAATTGATCGGAATGATTTTATCAACAAAATGAAATTCTCCGTCTTCAATTTTAAAACCGAGGAGATCAACTTTCCAGCGGGAATGTGAAGAGTCATTGGGTGAGAATTTTTCAATCAAGTCGTCAATGCTGAACACCTTATTCGTTTGGACTATTTTCCCTTTAGGCCATTCTAAGGTAAGGTGCTTGATTTCCACGCTGCGCAAAAACAACTTAAACAGATTTATATTTCCATGGACGCTCTTAGTTGAAATAAAAATACTATCACCGGTTGCTTCGTACATCTTCAAATTCTCTAAATGGATAAACCCGGTAAACGGGTTGACATAAGCCCAATCCATTTTCAGCTCGCGCGCGAAAAGATCCTTATCATACTTCTCCAGCAGGTATTTGGCAACCGGAGAAAGTATAGAGAAGGTTACCAGGATTACTGCAAAACCAACAGTTAATGCAATTATGTAGTGTTTTCTCAGGCGCGACTTTGTATTGAATGGAATGTGCATGCGTGACAGAGGAAGTGGTTGTTATGCTTTAATTATCTGACCTATGTCGACTAAAGAATCATGCCAGATAAATCGATTATTAGTCGAACAATTTTATTTCATGAGCTTGAAATTCAGCATCGACTCCTAAGAGACTATCACGTGAAAAAAAGTCAGGCAACTTTGCCTGACTTTAGACACCAACTATTCCCCAATAGAAATCCTCTCGATTAAAAAAAGTATTAGTTAAAGGTGTATCGTATGCCTAATCCACCCCAGCCACTATTGAATCCTCTTCCATAGCCAAACTCAACAGAAGGTTGCCAATCCAATGAAAGATTGATAGGTGCTCCGTTAAATTTATAGTCCAATCCTAAGACGCCATCAAGGCCAACGAATGAACCACCATTGCCGTAGTTTCCAAAACGATCATCATATCGATCGTTATAAAAACCAACGTGGGCACCCGGGCCGATATACCATTTCAATCCCGCGGCATTGGCAATATCAAAGTGAAATTCGTACAAACCTGTTAGGCGGCTACCACGGTTCCAGAAATATCCAATGCCCTCCAAGGCGTGGTTAGTCGAAATGAAATGTTTTAATGAAATTCCACCACCATTGTTCCACACCTTTACACCCAGTGCAGTTTTGTAGGTGTTGCCCATACTTTGCGCGTTTGCAATCATGGCAGATAATGCCAGCATCGTTATCGTTGCAATCAATATCTTTTTCATAATCTTAGTTGGTTTCTTTGGTTAATGATACCATCAGTAAGAGCTTTTCAACTATAGTGCCATCGCAATAATTGCTTTTAAATTAGCCAGAAAGCCTTGCTGACGGACTAGTGTGGACTTTTGTCCACATCTATCAGGTGTGGACTCATCAATCGGCTTTTTTAGCTTGAGTTTTTTTCTGCTTTTTGAAATAGTGTTTCAATGGAAAGCTATGTTGCATGGCTTCCATGTTCTGATCCAGTTTAACAGCGGCCAACTGAGTGTGGTCTAAGGTGCCTTGAAGTTTTGCGGCAAATGCGGTGTCGGATAGCAATACTCCAATCGCATTGTCACCATCGTTCATTTTAGCAGTAATTTTTTGCAATTCGCCTGACATCTTCTTCGCATCTATACTAACCTGAGCCACATTTACCAGCGCGTTGTTAAACGTGGTGACGTAAGAAGTGTCTTTTAAAAGCTTTGTAACAAGACCATTTCCATTGTTGATTTGCGCCATTGCTTTATTAAGTTCAGCGGTAGCATTTTTTGTGTTGTCTCCAGCGGCTTTCAACGCGGAGATGGCGCCACGCAAATCACTTGATATCGGGCCTTCATGAAGCAATTCGCCTAAAACTCCCTCGCCTTTATTTATTTTGGAACTAATGAGTTTTAAATCAAGCGTTATTGACCGTGTAGTAGTACCAATCTCCTTAGCAATATTGATAAGCTCTTGGGTATCCGTAGGAGAAAGAGAATTAATGGTGTCCATGTCTTCGATAATTCTTAAGGATACACCTGGCCGAATTACGACAATCTTGTTTCCTACCAGTCCATCAGATCCGATAAAAGCAGTTGCATCCCGTTTGATAAATTCATTTTGCTTGTCTTTTAGCGAAAGACCAATGACCACTTGGCCTTCCGATACAATTTGCACGCGCTTTACAGTTCCAATCTTGACACCTGATAGCCAAACATTATCACCTTCTTTTAAGCCTTCTATATTTTTAAAAATAGCAGAAACTGTAAATGTCTTGTTGAAGTAGTTGTTTTGACTGCCGAGGTAAAATACGGTTGAAAGAAAGATGGTGATGCCACCGATTACAAAGGCACCTAATTTCATGTTTCGCTGATATTCCTCGTGAGTCATAATTGTAGTTTAATAATTAAAAAATTTGGTGAGTTCTTCGTCAGTGTTAGCTTTCAGTTCGTCAAATGTTCCTTCCATTTTATTCTCACCGCCAAACAGAGCGATAATTCGGTCGGAAGTAGTTCGTGCACAACTGATATCATGGGTGATGATGATGGACGCAGTATTGTATTTATCTCTCATCTCTAAAATCAATTCATTAATTTCTGCAGACGTAACAGGGTCAAGTCCGGCTGTGGGTTCATCGTACAGCATGATCTTTGGCTTGAGAATTAATGTGCGTGCAATGCCTATTCTTTTTTTCATGCCACCCGATAGTTCTGCTGGTTTTTTATGGATAGCACTTTCAAGACCTACTTCCTGCAGGGCGGTGACTACCAAATCATTCAATTTATCCTTATCGTAAATTTTCAGATTTCTTTTCAACGGAAACTCCAGGTTTTCACGAATGGTCATGGAGTCATACAAAGCACTTCCTTGAAACGAGAATCCTATTTGCAAACGATACTCATTTAGCTGATCTGGTGTCAGTCGTGGAACATCGTAGCCAAGCACTTTTATTTCGCCTTTATCGGCCTGCAGCAAGCTCACCATGCATTTGATCAATACTGATTTTCCTGAGCCAGACTTACCAAGGATGACCAGATTCTCCTTTTCATATAAATCAAGACTTACGTTCTTCAACACCACTTGCTCTCCAAAGCTTTTCTCAACATTCTTGAGTTCTGCTACCTTCTGTCCTTTTGGGGTAAATTCCTTTTGCCTGCGAATAGTTGTTTCTGATGTCATCGGATGAGATTTAAAAACTGTAGCATAATCAGATCGATCACGAAAATGAAGACCATCGAAACAACAACGGCTGTGTTAGCTGCTTTGCCAACCCCGGTCGTTCCCTGATCAGAGTAATACCCAGCGTAACATGCCGTAGTGCCGATAGCAAACCCAAACAATGATGACTTAATAAGAGAAGAGAACACATCCAGATACGTGATGGAGGTAGATACTTCATTGATGAACAGCAAGGCACCGGTGCTGTTGAAAGAGTGCACCATAATGAACGAGCCCAATAGTGCCACCGTATCAGAATAGATTACCAGCAGGGGAAGCATGAGCGTGGTGGCCATTATTCGTGTAACAACCAAATAGTTAAACGGACGAGTACCGGAAACTTCCATGGCATCGATTTGCTCCGTCACTTGCATACTGCTTAACTCTGCACCGATGTTCGAGGCTAGCTTTCCCGCACAAATAAGGCCGGTGATGAGTGGACCTAATGATCTTACAATGGCCTGAGAAACTAAAGAGGGTAACCAGGAAGTAGCGCCAAACGAAGCCAGAGATGGTTGAGATTGCTTCGTAAATACAATGCCAGCCAGAAAGGAGGTAAATGTTATCAGTAGAAATGACTTATTTCCGATGCTGTAAAACTGATTCAGTATTTCTTTCCCTTCCAAGGGAGGTCTGAATGCCGCTTTAAAAAAACGACCGATGAATTTAACAATAAGAGCGACTGTCAATAGTACATTTCCAAACTTCATTAACTAACAGGTTTTAATGGTCAATGGAGAAGTTCATGCCAGTAATAAGTATAATGAGGCACAGCCAAGGGAGTGTCTTTGCAATTCCCAATGAATATTAATTCCCAACATGTGTAGAGATATTTCTACAAGACAAGCAGCCTTGCTATGAACTATCAATAGAAAAAGATGAATTTAATAGGACGGATTTTGGATAGCACTCGATCACGTATGAGGATATTGGTGATATTCATCTTGCTTTCGATAGCTGGACTGTCATGCTATGGGCAGGAAAAAAAGAAAGGGTTTCCCATTCTTAAGAATAAACTTGTTATACTGCGCGATACTTCATTCATTACCCTTCACGATACCATCCTGTATTTGTCAAAAAAGGAAACACGGGAAGTAAAGATCAAGGAAAACCCTTCAGTACGATCTGATCAGTTTTATGATACGATTCGAAGCAGGGCATCGAAGACCAAAATGACCAATAAGGCTGTTTCATTTCTTCTGAAAAAGAAGAAGAGTGGAAAAGCCAAAGTAAATGGTGCTGTGATTAAGAGCGAAACCGCATTCAAGCAATTTATTGGATATACGATTGGTACCATAACATTTAAGACCGTTGATCTACTGGAAGGCTCCGTCACGGATACGCTCCAAATGGCCACCACTACCTTTGGTAAGTTTGTCAATAAGGTTCACAAAGATACCCGGGCTTCCGTAGTGAGCGCAAACCTGTTGTTTAAATCGGGTGATGCGGTAGATCCCTATCGACTGGCAGATAATGAGCGGGTCTTAAGACAATTTAGAACCATGCGCGATGCCAGAATTTTACTAAAGGTGGTGGACGAACAAAGGAAGATCGTTGATGTAGCCGTAGTTACACAAGATGTTGGCTCAATTGGCGTCAGCGGAAGCTATAGTTCCCCCCACAAATTTCGTGTGGATGTGTATGACATTAATATATTAGGGTATGCGCAGCAGCTTCAGCTTTCCTACTTTAGAAATAGTGCAATGGCACCGATTAATGGCTATGGCGTTTCATTAAGAAGTCCGAATATCAGAAGAAGTTTTGTTCAAGGTGAAATTCAGTACACACACAACCAGGAACGCACGCAAAGTCGTATTTCCATTGGCCGGGATTTCTTCACGCCTGAAATCAAATATGCTGGTGGGGTAGAGTTGTTCACCACAGCAGAGAAATTCTATTTCGAAGATTCAGATACACTAGAGCTTCCTTACAAGGAAAACCGTGTCGATGTTTGGATGGGCCGTTCTTTTGAGCTTCAAAAACGATTGAACTTAATTACCTCAATAAGGTTTCTGAATCGCAAATTTTTTGAAAAACCTTTTGTTTCTGCCGATTCAAACTCTTTCTTTTATGACCGATCTTTATGGTTGGGTAGCGTTACACTTATCAAGCGAAATTATTTGAAGAGCTCCTTTATTCGGGGTTTTGGCAGAACAGAGGATGTGCCCATTGGTGGATCGGTAACACTACTAATGGGTCATGAACCAAATGAATTTTTTGACCGGAACTATTTCGAGATGAATAGTAGTGTAGCCAGGTACACGGAGCGATTGGGTTATGTCAGTGCTGGAATCACGTTGGGTTCATTCTTCAAACAAGGCAGAGTAGAGGATGGCATTTTGTCCTTGAACACGCTTTGCTTCAGCAATCTATTCAAGATCAGACGTGTTCGGTCCAGGCAGTTTGTTACGATAAGATATACGAAAGGACTGAACCGTATACTGGATAAAACGCTGGGCGTTGAAGGCAATTGGCTTGATAGAAACGGCCTGGCACCCTATGGATCAAAGCGCCTTGTACTTACGATAGAGAATGTATATTTCATGCCGTGGTATACGTATGGATTCAGGTTCGCATTCTATCACCGCATTAACTTAAATCTACTGACCGATCACGAGCTTCTCCGAAAGCAAAGTTTATACTCGTCCATTGGCGGTGGTGTTCGTATGCTGAATGAAAATTTTGTACTCCCAACATTCACGTTGGGAATAAATTACTATTTCAGAAAAGAGTTGTATTCACCTGATTTTGAAATAAAGTTTTCCACTACATTAAAAAGACTATTTGGCAACGACCAGGCGTTTAAGCCTGCAGTCGTGCCATTTCTATAGCTGATTTATTTTGTCATTCTCTCATTTATGCCGAAGGAGGTTCCTGGGAAACAGCTACACTTATAGCTTTCCCTGCTTCGCCAGCTTTTTCATTTCCTTGTTAGCATAGATGGCCACTTCAACCCTGCGGTTAAGCCTTCTTTCTTCATCGGTTGTGTTTGTGTTCAAAGGCTGTTGTTCGCCATAACCTTTTGTGGTGATTCTCTTGTCAGCAACACCCTGAGTTACCAGATAATCTTCCACGCTGACCGCTCTTTTTTCTGATAATTTTTGATTATAAGCATCTTCACCTGTATTGTCCGTATGACCCTCAATGATAATATCAGTATCGTCATACTTTTTTAAGGTGGACGATAACGCAGTTAGGTTTTCTTTTGTTGATGATGTTAAGGATGATGAGTTCAAATCGAACTGCAGGCCGGAATGAAAAGTAATGAGTATTCCTTCACCAACTCGTTGAACAGTTGCACCTTCCAGGTCCTTTTGAAGTTCCGCAGCTTGTTTATCCATGTGATTGCCAATAAGCGCACCTGCCGTGCCTCCCACTGCTGCTCCGATGATAGCACCCACAGCAGTATTGCCAGATTGATGACCGATTACCCCTCCGATTACCCCGCCAGCACCCGCGCCAATGGCACCGCCTTTAGTTGCATTGGAAGCTCCACAACCTGACAAGAGCGGTGTTAGCAAGGCAATCAGTATCGTTAACGCAAGGACATTTATTAATTTGTTTTTTTTCATGACTGTAGTATTTTGTTTGTGTGAAAAAAGCGTCACGTTAGATGACGCCTTTATTGATCTAATAATTTTCCATTTCTTTCGTGACTTCTTCCATGGTTTTGCCAAGGCGAGTTTGCAAACGACCCAAGAGTTCATCTTCTTTTCCTTACAGAAAGGTCAAATCATCATCAGTCAGTTGAGCATATTTTTTCATAACCGGAAGTTGATTAAGCTTTAACCAGGTCATTCGTTTGCGAGATCATATCTTTACCGCGTTTCGCGAGTTTGTCAATGCCACGATTGTACTGGCTCTTTAAGGAATCAACGCTTTCTCCAAGAGTAGTTTGGAAATCATTAGCAGCATTTTTTGATCCTTTTATGATTTTCTTTCTGGTTTGCTCACCACTTTCAGGAGCCAATAAAACACCAATGGCAACGCCAATTGCGGCACCTGCCAGCAATCCGCCAATTAAATTCTTAACTTCCATATCAGTTTAATTTAAATTTTTTGCTCACACCATGTGAGATTTGACAGTGCTTTAGAAATATACGTGCCAACCCAAAATAAACGATGAAAGAGATGTTTCTTTGATTCGAACAGTACCTCTGAAGAATTAAATTCTACAGACTGTGACTTAATTCTACACCAGTTTAAAAGGAAGTTTTAATTTTGAAATGATGGTATGCCATTGGAGGTTTGGCACATAATTCGTTACTCTCTCACCGCATGATAAAGAACTGTCGTTCTTCATTACTTTTCAGCAAATGTTTGCAATCAAGGTGGCTAGTTTAACCAAATAAATGTAATGCGTATGCTACTATTCAAAAGAACCATGATAGAAAATAGGTATAAGATAGGTGAGGTTGTTTGCGAACGCATTCGCCCGGCCCAGAAATTAGTGGTGAATCGTTTTGAGAACAAGATTTATCACTGCAGTGCACTCGAGAACAAAGCAGTAAAGAACCTTGTATTTACAGAAAGAGAGCTAATGATGGTGCCTGTTTATTCCTCTTAAGTGATCACACTTACAAAACATTATTCCTTATGAAAGTTTGCCTGGTTTCCTCATAATCCCATTCGGAGCATCACTGTTTAAGAAACAGTAAAGATGACCTTCGACTAAAGCCTGCTCAATTAATCGGGTGGGCTTTTTTATTATAGTCCGATCATGATTGCTTTTAAGTTTCCGATTAACTATCGTGGATACTGCTGAAGACTTTGGAAATCAATAAAAAAGCCTCTGTTCTTAAAGGCCTTTGGTTTTTGAAGAGAAGGACATTACAAAGTCATATTGTGATTCGTCAGCTTTACTTGTCACTGCTACCACGTTCCTTCTTCGCTGTTGTTTTTGATGCATTGACACGAGCTAACTTATCTTTTGCTTCCTTCTCCGACTCAGTGCTTATCATCGGATTATGTCTACGATCTCCTGGATGTCGAGGTCTGCTCTCGGTATTTGCTTTGTTTTCAAGATCCCCGGGATTGACAGTTTCCTTGCTTTGCTGATCTTGCTTAGAAGTATATTTTTCACTTCTCTGTTTCGTTTGTTGTTCATCAATAGCACTCATAATTATTTTGTTATTATTAAAATCACTAGACTGATGCGGGCATCAAATAAGGAAGCCTCCCGCTAAGGAGACTTCCGTGATAACCAGCGAGTGAGGTTATGTTAAACCAATACTTCAAACATTCACTCACTTAGTCAGACTTTGACTTTGCTAAAGGCTATCTCCGGTATTTCACAGTGATGAGCTTTGCTCTGTTGATATTGTTCTATCAATTATTGCCGAAGGCTGCTAATTTTGCTTTGCGCATGGCAGTGAGTATCTGGTCTATATATTCTTTTTGCCTGGAAACCACAACATTTTTTTCTCCTTCTGCTGTGGCTATGCGCAACGCATAGCGCTTATGCATGTATACCATGTACAAAATTCCGATTACAGCAATACCAGTTCCTGCGAATAGCTGGACTATGTTTGTATAATAAGCAACCGGAATGAATAGCGCGTGAAATAGGGTAGTGGGGATAAAGCTTAAGAATGCGTTTGTGATTAATAAAACACCAAGTATCGTTAATAATAAACCCGGCAGCCGTTGCGGATTTAGTACGGTAAGATTAAAATCAAGTATACCCTTCAATAAGTATTGTGCATTTTTCACGGTTAGTTTTCCGTTGGTAATAATCACATCGTGCCCATCGGTATAGAAGAATTTTTCTGGTTTCATATGGCTTTTATCAGTTAGTTTTTTTTCGATTGGTAATTAATACTAAACCGCCAACTCCAATTAGAATCAACCCGGTAATGGGCGACCAATAAATAGGTGTCTTTTCGGTTCTGTTGATTTCGATAGCGCCCAGGTCCACTACTTCTTTTTTAGTGATGATATTAAATCCGGTGAAGAGGCTCATCAGAATTCCGATGACAATCAATGCAATGCCTGTATTTTTCATAGTGGGTAGTTTTAGAAAATAGGAATCACAATTTTCATCCCATGATTAGGACTGGGAATTTGGTCGTCTTAGACCTACTTATCGAATGAGACTTGTAGAATTGTGTACACAGGTTGAGGCTTCGAGCCACAGAAAAAGGCTACGAGCTTATAACTGGTAGCCAAGGGCTTTAAACCGCATGACGATGGATTTCTTGCGAGTAACTATTTGGAAATGTATTACTACGCTAAAATTAAAGTATAACCTTAATCGGCTAGAAGCTTGTAGCTAGCGGCTAGCAGGCTTAACTACTCCGCCAACTTAAACATCACATTAAATGTTGTTCCCTTACCTGGCTCGCTGGTCACCTGGATGTCTGCACTGTGACTGCTTAGGATATTTTTTGTTGAAGTAAGTCCTAATCCCAACCCGCTTGGTTTCCCTGTAAAGAAAGGCTCATATAATTTTTCCAGTTCATCTGCCGACATTCCCTTTCCGTTATCGGTAATAGAAATAATAATCATGTCGTTATTTCGAGACGTAGTCATGATTAACTTTCCTTGATGTTCGATCATGGCCTCAATAGCATTGATCACAATGTTTAATAATGCAATCTTTGCCTTTTCTTTATCCACCAGGATCCTGGGTAGATTTTCTGAAAACCTTCGCTCTAAAGCAATTTGTTTTAGATTGAGACGATCGAGCGAAAGCGCAATGGTTTCCTCTGCCAGGTCGTTAACAGGGATAA
Source organism: Cyclobacteriaceae bacterium (assembly GCA_043774805.1). GTDB lineage: Bacteria > Bacteroidota > Bacteroidia > Cytophagales > Cyclobacteriaceae > ELB16-189. The sequence continues at coordinate 13,156 of JAYVTB010000110.1, forward strand.
GTTCGAGTAGAAGTTCCTTTGGTTTGGAAGAATTTAGCATTTCACCAATCAGGTGTTCGATGCGGGTGGCATTGCGTTGAATGATATCGGTATACAAAATTACATTCTCATTGTCCTTGGGCATTTCATCCTTCAACTGTTCGAGTGCCATGTTTAAATTAGTAAGCGGGTTCCTTACCTCATGCGCCACTATTCTTGCCATTTTTCCAGTGAGGGAAATTCGTTCAGCGTTTACTAATTCTCTTTCAGCTTGTTTCCGAAGAGTGATGTCATGAATAATTCCCTGGTAACAACAAAAGTCAGGTGATTGATCAGGAATAAACACGCAGTTTAAAAGACACCATTTCCGTTGCCCCATCTTGTTTATGAGCAACACTTCAAAGTCTCTGATCTGTTGTACTTCCTTTAAAGTCGCAAGGAAATAAGCATAGTCCGCCTCTTCTGCAAATATCTGCCGGATGGTGATATTCTTTTCTTCTTCTTTCGTGTATCCGAAATATGCGAGAAATGATTCGTTCAGGTTAATCAGTGCGAAATCGAACCTGGCGAGGAATATAGGATCAATGGACCGCTCAAACAACGTACTGTATTTCTTCTCGTTTTCATCCAATTCATGCACAATTTGTTGCAGTTGCTTTTCCTTCAATTTTTGATCGGTGATGTCCACCACTACTCCCAGAATGTTTCCCCTCTCGATTTCCGTCTCAGCCGTCACGGCAATGTAGAAGTATCGAATAGATTTCATGACAATGGCGCGATACTCCATGCGGAATCCTTTGTTACTGGCGATCGCCTTGTCGATGAACCTTTGCAGAATATCCCTATCATCATTGTGTACACTTTCAATAAATGTATTCCACGAAAGTGCGAAAGTATGAGATTGACCGAGTATCCTGTGCAAACCATCCGACCATACCATGGTGTCATCTCTAAGGGCCCACTTCCAACTGCCCATGTTGGCTAGTACTTCCGCTTCTTTCAATAAAAGTTCGCGCTCTTTAACCAATGCAATTTGCTGTGCCAGGTCTTGTTCGGCCTTCTCTCGTTTTCTCAGTACATCAATCGTTCGAAAGAAAATGATCACAGCTGCCACGATGGCAAATAAAGTATAGATCAAAATGGAAATGGGAGCAACACTTCTGAAGTCGTTTTCCTTTTCAACCCTCTGATTGAATATGATAAGCTCGGCCGCTATAATTCTTTCAATTTGCGAGCGAATGGTGTCCATATTCTCTCTGCTCCGATACAATAGATTGTTTTCAAATGTATCCATGTAAAGAGCAGACTCTCTTGCATTGGCTAAGATCTGGGGAATTATCAGGAACTGATTCTGAATAGATGATTTAAGACTGTCCACTCGTTTTGCCTGAGTTGTATCATTGGATACCAGACTATCCAGCGCCTTGATCAGAATGGGAATTTCTTTAATTGATCTATTGTAGGGAACCAGAAATGACGTATCGCGAGTCAATTGATATCCACGATGTCCCGTTTCCGCATCTTTGATAGAAGAGAGCGTCAGTTCCAATGTTCTTAACACCTGGTTGGAATGACGTATCCACTTCACCTCATCGATATACTTACTGAGATTGCGATACGTCAATACGCTTATGGTGAGCAGAACAATCACGATAAGGAAGAAGGTAATCTTGGTATACTGCTTTCTCATAATGTGGCTTTCTGTCTACAAGTGTGTATATTTTTTTATCGAAAAGACCCTGAATAGCTTTAAAAAGGAGTCGTTTTCACTCGTTTTAACAATGGCGTGATTATTATCCAGTAACAGTCAACCAAATATAAATGGAATGACTATGAAAAGTAAAAATATTTTATTTTGTAGCGTGCTGGTGGCAGCAGTATCGTTACTAACCACCGGAATAGCATCTGCACAAACTAGAAAGGCCGGTATCAAAGGAGGGTTGAATGTGAGCAATTTGTATGTTGATAACGTGAATGACGAAAATCCGCGATATGGATTTAATGCAGGTGTATTTGGCCAGGCGTATTCCACCAAAACCTTCGCGTTGCAAGTCGAATTGCTATATGACACAAAAGGATCAAGAACGATATATGATGGCATTGTATATCAGGAAGTAGATTATAATCTCAATTATTTGACATTGCCTGTACTGGCGATATTTAAGATCGGGGAATCAGCCGAGATCGAGTTGGGTGGATATGCTGGTTATTTGTTGAACGCTAACATTTCATACTCCGGAAATCTTGGCAGTGGTGTAGACAAAATTGATAAAAGCAATCTGAAGTCAATGGATTATGGATTGGTCGGTGGCTTTGCATTAAACTTTGGAATGACAACAGTGGGCGTTCGATATAATTACGGACTTGCCAAAATCGCGGAAAGTAACGCTGCCAAATCGTTGATAGGTGATTCAAAAAATTCATGTGCTCAGGTCTATATTGGTTTTAATCTTTCAAAATAGTACCTCAACATAGTCCACCAAGAGTCCCTCTCCGTTTGGAGAGGGATTTAAGGTGAGGTTGGAATGCTATACAACTTCAACTTTACTGCAACGTGTTTTGCGATCTATGTTCAATTGTTCTGCAGCTTTCGATTTATTGTACGACACTTTCTCAAGCACTTCAATAATGGCTCGCCATTCGACAGAACCGGCAATAGACTTTAAAACACCTTTGCCCTCATCGCCAGGCATCACGCTATCATCAGTACTACCGTGAATAATTTCCTGTGTCACTATCTGCCAACATATCATCACCAGTGGTCAATACACCCCACGCTTTACCACATTCGCTAGTTCTTGCAAATTGCCATGCCCGTAGTGGTTGTGCCGATATTTCGCAACTTCTGGTAAAAAGTTCTTTACATTTTTATTCAATGATTTAGCCGTGTGTGCAAACCATCTTCGCCTTTGTTGGGCTACTTCTGCCTGACAGTTATCTTCGTCAGGAATTTAGACAGCGTCAGACAAATGTCCTTATCGTCATCAATTACTAATA